>SVIF01000022.1 GCA_015069615.1 Clostridiales bacterium
AGATAAGTTCTGTTTACCCCTTCCGCTTGGATAAGGATACCCAAGGCTTGGTTTTGGTTGCCAAAACGGGGGTAATGCACAGCATCTTACAAGCGGAAGGGGTAAACAGAACTTATCTTGCCCTGCTTACGGGCAAAGTAACGAAACCCGTTCGGGTGGACGCCCCCATAGCGCGTGGCGCGGATATTAAGCGCGTTCCTTTGTATGGCGGAAAATCCTCCACTACCGACTTTTTTCCCATAAAAACGGTGAAAAAAAACACCCTTTGTAAGGTGGTTCCCTTAACGGGAAGAACGCATCAAATTCGCGTACACGCCCAGTTATTATCCCACCCTTTGGTGGGTGATACGCTATATGGCAATGCGCAAGGCGCGTATAACGGCGGGCAGGCACTTGTATGCTATAAACTTCGCTTTCATCATCCCGTAACGGGAAAAGAAATTACGGTTACTGCGGAAAAGTTTGACTTTTTAGGAGATTTAAAATGAAAATTTTATGTTTTGGCGAACTGCTTTGCGATATGACGGGCATTTCCCCTTTAACCTACAAGGTAAACGCGGGCGGAGCCCCTGCCAACGTGGCGGTTGCTGCGAAAAAGGCTGGTGCGGAAGCGGGCGTTTTTTGTAAGGTGGGTGCGGATAATTTCGGCGTATTCCTTCGCGAAGAATTAGAAAAAGCGGGGGTGGATACTTCCCGCCTTCTCGTTTCTATGAAGCATAACACCACCCTTGCCTTCGTTTCGCTTTCGGAAAATGGGGAACGGGATTTTTCCTTTTACCGTTTAGCCGATAAGGAAATTACCGAAGAAGAAATTACCTTTGATAGCATGCCCGTGCGCGGTGTTTTCCACTTTGGCAGTTTATCTTTAACCGTAGAGCCTATTTTAAAAAGCACTTTAAAAGCGATTGCACTTGCCAAAAAGAAAAACTGTTTGGTTTCCTTTGACGGCAATTATCGCGCTAATTTATGGCAAAGCCCCGAAAAGGCACGCGCCAAAATGGTTTCGGTAATTCCTGCTTGCGATATCGTAAAACTTTCGGATGAAGAAGCTTTGCTGATTACGGGCATTGCAGATCCCTTTGAAGCAGCTTACGGCGTACTTGCTTTGGGCGCAAGGGTTGCAGTTATTACGATGGGTTCCGCCGGCAGTATTATGGTTACTAAGGATATTGCGGTGGCGGAAAACGGATATCCCGCAAACTGTGTGGACTCCACGGGCGCAGGGGATTGTTTCTTTGGAAGTTTACTGGCACTTTTCGCCCTTCGCGGGGGGATTGAGAATATTACCGAGGACGAAGGTTCTGCAATGTTGCGCTATGCAAATGCGGCGGGCGCAATAGCCGTGGAAGGATACGGTGCAATTCCTTCGTATCCCGAAAAGCAAGCGGTTCTTGACCGCATGAAAGGCTAAGGAGGAGACATGGATTACGAAGCAATTGCAAAACGTTTACAGGCTGCGCGGAAAAACGCAGGTCTATCACAAGAAGAAGCGGCTGCGCTACTTGGGGTAAGCCGTCAAACACTTAGCAAGTGGGAAAATGGGGATGGCCTTCCGGATAGTGAAAAATTAGTTGCTATTTCCCGCGTGTACGAAATTTCCATTGACGCGCTCCTTCTTGGCAAAGCCCCGGATATTGACATGGCAAGCTATGAAAAATTGATTGAAAAAGCGGCGACAGAGGAATGTACTTACGGGGAAACGATAGAAGCAGTTCTTGCCCAGTCTTCTAAAGAACCTTCCGCGCTGGATAGAATTATTCAGTGGTTCCCGTATCCCATCCTTTGCTTAATCGTATTTTTGGTGATTGGTTTTGCGTACGACGCGTGGCGGGTATGTTGGTCGGTGTTTATCACCATCCCCGTATATTATTCCACCTTGCACTCGCTGAAATATAAAAAGACGGTTATGGTGGTGTACCCCTTGGTTGCAACGGTGGCATACCTGTTGGTAGGGTTTTTAGTTCCTAAGGGCTGGGAATACGGATGGTTGCTTCTTTTTTCCATTCCCTTATTTTCTTCCATCGTTCGCGCCGTGGAAAAGCACAACTTTTTCTACCTATCCTATTCCACGGTGGTTGCTATGGTGTATTTGTTTTTGGGAATGTGGAAGGGTTGGTGGCACCCCCATTGGATACTGTTTTTAACCGTTCCGCTATACTACGGAATTGCAAAAATCGTGCAACACAATAAATAGCATATAAAAAGAACCGAATTTCGTTCGGTTCTTTTTTACGCGAATAATTGTATTTTAGCCAACCGTAACCCCTAAAGGGGTTACGGCAAGGGCGAAAAAACCTTCTAAAATCCACTAAAAATTGTTTGACAAACGGGAAATTATTTCGTATAATCAAGGGGAAGAGTTTTAGGAGACAGACATATGAACTTACGAAGCTTCTTAACGAAGCAAAAACAAACAACTCATTTTCATACGTATCGTTAAGGCTTTTGCGGGATAAAATCTTTATCCCGTAGAAGTCTTTTTCTTTTGTCATCGGTACGGATTCCAAAGCGAAAAACACCCCTTTTTCTATGCCGAAAAAGGGAAGTAAAAATAGAGAATATAAAACAAAAGGAGAGAAACAAGATGCAATTCACACACGTAGTTGCCCTACTCGGGGGCTTGGCACTGTTCCTTTACGGAATGCAAATGATGGGCGGGGGATTAGAAAAAGCCGCCGGAAACAAAATGAAACTGATTTTGGAAAAATTAACATCTAACCGCTTTTTGGGGGTGTTGGTTGGCGCGGTAATTACCGCGGTAATTCAATCCTCTTCGGCAACCACGGTTATGGTGGTGGGGTTCGTTAGTACGGGCATGATGACCTTAAACCAAGCGGTTTGGGTAATTATGGGCGCGAATATCGGTACCACGATAACCGGGCAACTCGTTGCTTTGGATATCGGCGCGGGCGCGCCCCTAATCGCCTTTTTGGGTGTTGCCGCAGTGGTGTTCGTAAAGAATAGAAAAATTGCGAACATCGGGCAAATTTTGGCGGGATTCGGTATCTTATTTATCGGTATGGATATGATGAAAAACGCCATGTATCCGCTTCGGGATAGCCAAACGTTTTTAGATTTAATGACGCAATTCAAAAACCCCCTGTTAGGCATTGGTGTGGGTGCAATCTTCACCGCCTTAATTCAAAGTTCTTCGGCGGCAATCGGGATACTGCAAACCCTAGCTTCGCAAGGATTAATTCCTTTTGCAAGTAGCGTATTCGTACTGTTTGGTATGAATATCGGTACGTGTATTACCGCGGTGCTTGCTTCCATCGGTACGAGTAAAGAAGCAAAGCGCACCACCGTAATTCACCTAACCTTTAACGTGATCGGAACGCTGTTATTTACCCTGGTTTGCATTCTTTTGCCCGTAACGGATTGGGTGGGAAGTTTTACCCCCAACGCGCCTGCATCGCAAATTGCAAATATGCACACCGTGTTTAATATCGTAACAACCCTTGCGCTACTGCCTTTCGGTAACTACCTTGCTAAATTTGCAAGAAAAGTTCTTCCCGATAAAAAAGGTGGGGAGCAGCGTGAAAGTAGCCTTGTGGAATTTGCGAAAAGAACAAGCAGTCTTGGTTACGGCGCAATTCACACCGAACGCGTACGTCAAGAAGTATCCAAAATGATTACCCTTGCCACAGAAAACGTTAGCCGTGCCTTTGACTGCGTGATTTCCGCGGACGATAGCCTGATACAAAAAATTGAAGAAACCGAAGAACGGCTAGATGAAATGAACAAGGATATTTCGCAGTTTGTTTCTAAAATATTGGCGCGCACGCAAGGTCGTGGGGAAGTTGCAGATACCGAAGAATATTTCCTAATTTCGGGCAACGTGGAACGCATTGGGGATCACGCGGTAAATATCGGCGGTTACGTAAACCGTATGTTACAGCACAGCGTTACCTTTAGCGAAGGCGCGGTGAAGGAATTAAAACTGATGCGCGAAACCGCCCTTTCCGCAATGGCAAAAATTTCCAATCCCGAAAGCGGGGAAACGTGGCTTTCCGCCGTTGCGAATTTGGAAAACGAAATGGACGTGATGAAGCGTTCTTACCGCGATTCGCATATTGAACGTATGAAAAAGGGGGAATGTACCGAAGAAGGCTGTATTTTGTTCTCCGAACTTTTAACCGACTTTGAACGCATTGGCGACCACGCGTTAAACGTGGCGCAAGCGTACGCAAAAATTCACGCTTAATCTTTGGTAAAAATACGAAAAACTTATAAAAACGCGCCGTGGCTATGCAAAGTAGCCACGGCGCGTAACTTTTTATTCTTGTTTTTGTAATTCTTCGCAGTCCCTTTCAAATTTGTCAAATAGATTGTAGCGTTCGGGGTGAATTAGCGCGGTTAACAGCCGTTCTTCCGCAAAGGGGATGGAAGTTTTTAAGTAAGTTAAAAAATCCTTCATATCTTCGCGTTTGGTGTGCTTGTTTGCGGGGCAGGGATTGTGTAAAACGGGTTTATCTCGCATAAAGGCGGTAATATCCTTTTCGCGCATCCAAATCATAGGGCGGATTAGGGTGATGCCCGATTTGCTCATATACGAAAGGGGCGCAAAGGTGGAAAGCCTACCTTCGTAAAAAGTGGAAAGCAAAAAGGTTTGCATCATGTCGTCCGCGTGATGCCCCAAAGCCAGTTTGTTCATTCCTAAACGCTGTGCGGCGGTGTTTAACGCCCCACGGCGCAGTTTGCTACATAAACTACAAGGGTTAGATTCCTTTCTTGCTTCAAATAAAATTTCCCCGATTTCAGTTCGTTCTTCTTCGTAAGGCACCCCTAAACTTTCACAGTACGCTTTTAACGCGGCAACTTCTTCTTTGTTCGTTTCTTTAAAACCCATATCTACGCGAATCGCGCAAAGGGAAAAATGCTTGGGGTAAAATTTTTGCAATGCGGCAAACAAGGTTAAAAGGGCAACGCTATCCTTTCCCCCCGAAAGGCCTACGGCAATCCCGTCCCCTTCTTCTATCATGTGGTATTTTTCAATCGCTGCACGAAAGGGGGATAATAATTGTTGTAAGGTCATAAAATACTAAAAAATCCTTGAATATTTGATAAAACTATGATATAATGATTTCGTTAAAAAAGCAAGTAAATTTAATTGCTCAAGCAATATAAATTTTCTTCTGAGTGTAAAAACGTATAAGGAGATAGATGATGGACGCAGTAATTGCATTTTTGGAAAGGACGTTTGGTGCACCCCTTGCCACATTTTTGGGATCTATGATACCCCTAATTGAATTAAAGGGCAGCATCATGTTTGCCCGTAACGAGCAGGTTGGGTTAGGCTTTTGGGAAAGTTTTGGGCTTTCGTTTTTAGGTTCTACCGCCGTATTTTTTATTTTATTTTTCTTACTCGTTCCAGTATTAAATTTACTGAAAAAATGGAAATTTTTCCGTAATATCGCGTTAGCGGTAGAAACGTATATTCAGGAAAAAGCGGAAGGGGAACTCGCTAAACGCGGGGAAAAAACGAAATTAACCCCCGAAAAAATAAAAATGCTTGCGGTATTTTTGTTTGTTGCGATTCCCTTGCCGATGACGGGCGTTTGGATGGGCACGGGCCTTGCGGTATTTATGAATTTAAAGTTTAAGCAAGCGGTTTTGCCCGTGGTTTTAGGCAATTTGATTGCAGGGCTGATTATTTCCGTTCTTGCAGAATTGTTTTTGGCGTACGTGGATATTATTCTATACGTTCTTTTGGGGCTTGCGGCAATTTTCCTTGTGTATTTTATTTACAAGATTTTGAAAAAAAGCAGGGCAATCGCCAAAGCGCAAAAGGAAGAAGATAAGGAAGAAAACGAACTGCAATAAAGTATCGGCAAGGAGGAAACGGATATGGTATGGAATCCCTTTCGGCGCCGCCCCGTAAAATTGGGGCTTGCCCTTGGCAGTGGCGGAGCAAAAGGCATGGCGCACGTGGGTGCGTTAAAAGCGTTTAGCGAATACGGCATTGAATTTGATATCGTAACGGGAACCAGTATCGGCTCTATTGTGGGCGCTGCTTATGCAGACGGGATGAACTGGCAAGAAATATATAACAAAGTTTCGGAAGTGGACCTTTCTTCGGTTCGGAAAAAGGGAATTTTGGCGCAACTTACTATGACGGATAGCGAACGGGTAACCGACGTTGTTTCGGGTGTTTTCGGCGCGGAAAAGAATATTGAGGACTTAAAAAAGCCCTTCGCCGCCGTTTCGGTTAACCTAAAAACGGGGGAAGAAGTGGTGCTAACTAAGGGAAACTTAGCAAAAAGCGTTACCGCGTCTTCCGCAATCGCACCCGTATTTAGCCCCGTGGTAATGGATGACAAACATTTAATTGACGGGGCGTACCTAAACCCTATCCCTGCGGACGTAGCAAGGGCCTTAGGGGCGGACGTGGTTATTGCCATTGATTTAAGCAGTAAAAAATCCGCCACCACCGAATCCTTACGTTTGTTTGACGTACTGATTGCTTCGGTAAAAATTGCTATGCGCAATGCAAGATATAAAGGGTATCATAATTCCAACGTAGTAATTCACCCCGATTTAAACGGGTTTAAAGCAACTAAGTTTGATCGGCTAGACGAAATGTTTGAAGTGGGCTATCAGGAAGCAATTGCACGTATGCCCGAAATTTTGGAAGTTCTTCGCGCGCATCATATTAAAGTAGGAGCAGGTTATGGCAACAAAAAGAAACAAAAGAAAGAAAAATCCGCAAATTAAACTTTCTTTAAAAGCGCTGATTATCGTACTTGTTTTGTGCGTGGCGCTTGTGGCGTGCTACTTATTCGTACCGCCCGTAAAAACCTTCGTGGATGGAGTGCTGAATCCTTCGGTATTCCCTTCCATTGAACAAAGAGGGGAAGAAGACCTTCGCGTGCATTTTATTGACGTTGGCCAAGGGGATAGCATTTACATAGAATTTCCCGATGGCACGAACATGCTGATTGACGGGGGCGATAAGGAGTTTGATGACGAAGTACAAACCTATCTAACCGATTTAGAAGTAACCACCCTTAATTATTTGCTCGTTACCCACTACGATGCGGACCATATCGGTGGCTTGGACGAGGTATTCGGTTATACCGCGGTGTTAAAGGTGTATCTTCCCACCATTGGGGAAGGGGAAATTACAACCAACGCGTACGAAGATTTGCTAACTGCCATTGAAAACGAAAACTGTGAAGTTTTAGAAAGTAAAATGGGAACGCAAATCCTTTCCACGGATACGGATAATCAGTTCCGCCTTTTGTGGCTTTCGCCCGATGATGACGACCTTGCGGAAGTGGATAACGAAGGCCCCGATCCCGATTCTTTGGATAAAAATAACATTTCCCCCATTATGCTGTTAGAATATCAAGATAAGCAAATCGTGTTCACGGGGGATGCGAACGTTACCGTAGAACGGGACGTAATCCAACGCTATTTGGACGATTACTACGGGGATATCACCCTTACGGACGTAGAAGTTTTAAAGGCGGGGCACCACGGCAGTAACGGAACGGGCAACACCACTCAAATTAAAAGCGGTAGTTCTTGCCAAGAATTTTTGGAACTGTTAAACCCCGAATATTTCATCATTTCGGTTGGGGAAGGCAATAACCACGGGCATCCCCATCAACCTGTGCTTGATCGCGCGGAAGGGGTGGGTGCAACAATTTACCGCACCGATCACCACGGCAATATTATCGTAACCGTACGCGCGGATGCAACCCTTCCCGTGGAAATTTATACTTCGGTACAGGCAGGTTAAATGATGAAGCGAGCGATTTTTCTGAAAGGAAAAAACGGGGAAAAGAATATCCTTGCTAAATTCGTTTTACCCCTTACGGGCGCGGAAGAAACCACCCTTACAATGGCGGCGGGTACGGCTTTTCGGGTGGAAGTGAACGGAAACTTCGTGTTTTACGGGCCCTTGCGCGCCGAACACGGGGTAGCCCTAATTCATACCTTTGATTTAACTCCCTATCTTACCGCGGGAAAGAATACCCTTTCGGTGTTCGTTATGGCGTACAATATTTATTCGTACTACCAACCCAAGGATACTGCGTTTTTTACGGCGGAAGTAAGGTGCGGTGAAAAAACGTATACCCAAAACGATTTTTCTGCATTTTATCTTCCCCAAAAGGAACAAAAAGTGCAGCGGTACAGTTACCAGCGCACTTTTTCGGAAGTGTACGATTTACGTCGTGAGGAAATTCCTTGCGAAACCGAAAACGTGCCTTTCCCCACCCTTCGTACGCACGGCTTAGCTTATCCTTATATGGGGGTAATTCCCTTTACGGCAATAGAACGTGGCGTTGCGGAACAAAGGGAAGGCTTATATTCGTACGCAATCCCCGGCTACGCGCGCGTTTCGGGCGGAGATATGGGGTATGCGGATAGTGAAATCACCGTAAATTTATATAACGAAGTAAACCGCATGTATTTTTGCCCCGAAGGGGAAGGGCGGGCGGATTACCGCTACACCTTGTACGATTTAGGGGCGAACAAAACGGGCTTTATAGAATATACCCTTACGGCAAACAGCGAAGTAACCGTATACGCGCTATTTGACGAAATACTATTAGAAGAAGAAAAGGGGGATCCTGCAAAGGCAACCACGGTGCATCCCAACCTTCTGCGCCTTTCCCCCATGCGTTCGGATACGGTAAACTGCGTAAAGGTTACCTTTCCTAGGGGCGAATATCATTTTTCTTCTTTCGAGCCGTACACCATGCGCTATTTAAAGTTGGTGGTTTTAGGGGAGGGAATCATCCAAGGCGCTTCTATGCGCTTATACGAAAATGCGGAAGTAACCGCAACGTTCAAAACGGATAACGAAAAGTTGAACGCAGTGTGGGAAGCAGCGGTATCCACCTTTCAGCAAAACGCGGTGGACGTATTAACCGATTGCCCTTCCAGGGAACGCGCGGGTTGGCTGTGCGATAGCAGTTTTACCGCCGAAAGCGAACGGTTGTTTACGGGAAAAAATACGGTGGAAAACCACTTTTTAACCGTGATACTAAATCACGGGTGCGGTCAACTTCCTAACGGCGTTTTCCCCATGTGTTATCCTGCCGATCACCCCACGGGGCAGTTTATTCCCAACTGGGATATGTGGCTAATCGTGGAACTTAAAAATTACCTTGCTCGAACTAGGGATAGCGCGTTAATCCAAAGCTATGCGCCTAAAATTCACGCGCTTTTGGATTTCTTCACAACGTATGAAAACGAGGACGGACTTTTAGAAAAATTGCCCAGCTGGGTATTCGTGGAATGGAGCAGAGCCAACGAATTCGTGCAGGACGTAAACTACCCAAGCAATATGTTCTACGCGTACGTGCTGGAAATTGCAAGCGAACTGTACGGCAATTTCGTGTGGAAGGAAAAGGCGGAAAAAGTTCGTGAAACCGTACGGAAACAAGCCTTTGACGGCACGTATTTCCGCGACCATGCGATACGCGAAAATGGGAAACTTGTTTTACAAGAAGATATCACCGAAACTTGCCAGTATTACGCGTTATATACGGGCTTGGTAACTAAGGAAACCCACCCCGCGTTTTACGCTAACGTCATGCAAACCTTCGGACCCTTCCGCAACGCGGAAATTACCCAGCCTAAGGTGCATAAGGCTAATGCCTTCGTGGGCAACTATATGCGGTTAGAACTGTGGCTTAGGGAAGAAAATTACGAAAAGGTGTTACTTGAAAGCGTAGAATTCTTCTATAAAATGGCACTAAGAACGGGTACTTTGTGGGAACACGATAACCCCGGGGCAAGCTGTTGCCACGGCTTTGCAAGCAAAGTTGCGGTGTATTTAGCGCAAGCGTGCCTTGGCTATCACGGTACGGACGTAAACGGCACTCCCGTATTTGGGGATAAATTCGTTAGCAAAAACGCTTTGGCAACCTTCCCCGTAAACGGAAAAACAATGCGGATAGAAATTAAAAACGGCAAACGTACGGTAACGTATTAAGAATTGCAGAGTATAACAAACCGCCCCAAACGGGAAATCCGTTTGGGGCGGTTTGTTGTTGTTTTTACAGTTTACTTCTTACGTAAGCAATTTGCTTTTCCACTTGGGAAGCGGCGGGGCCGCCCACGCTTTCGCGCTTATTTACGCAAGTAACCATATCAATGGCGGTAAATAAATCTTCTTCAAAGGTGGGATCGTACGCCTTGTATTCCGCCAAGGTTAAATCTTCCAAGATTTTGCCTTGTTTGATGCAATCCCCAACGATACTTCCCGTAATTTTGTACGCGGTGCGGAAGGGGATTCCTTTTTTGGTTAAATAGTCTGCTAAATCGGTGGCGTTGATAAAGCCTTTCTTTGCCGCCGCCGCCATATTTTCGGTTTTCGCGCGCATGGTGGCAACCATGGGGATACATACGTCTAAGCACGCGTTTAAGGTGTCTACCGCGTCAAAAACGCATTCTTTATCTTCTTGCATGTCTTTGTTGTATGCAAGGGGTAAGCCCTTCAAAACGGTTAAAATCGCCATTAAATCCCCGTAAACGCGCCCCGTTTTACCGCGGATAAGTTCCGCCATATCCGAATTTTTTTTCTGGGGCATAATGGAAGAACCCGTGGTGTACGCGTCTGATAGTTCCACGAAGGAAAATTCCCAACTAGTCCAAAGAATTAGTTCTTCCGCAAAGCGGGAAAGGTGCGCCATGGTAAGCGAACAGCAAGAAACCGTTTCCACCACGAAATCGCGGTCTGAAACGCCGTCCATACTGTTTTGGGTAACACCGTCAAAACCAAGCGCGTTTGCTTCTAATTCCCGATTGGTGGGGTAGGTAGTACCCGCCAAAGCGCAACTGCCGATGGGGGAAACGTTCATCCGCTTATAGCAATCGGTAAAACGGTCGATATCCCTAAGTAACATCATACAGTAAGCAAGCAGTTGGTGGCCAAAGGTTACGGGTTGGGCACGTTGCAAGTGCGTGTAGCCGGGCATAATGGCGGTTTTATATTCTTCCGCCTTGTTTACGATGGCTTCGGTTAGCGCTTTAATTTTCGTTACGATTTGGTTTACCTGATTTTTCAGGTACATGCGCAAATCCAAAGCCACTTGGTCGTTACGGCTTCTTGCGGTGTGCAGTTTTTTGCCTACGTCCCCAAGGCGCTCGGTTAATACCTTTTCCACGAACATATGGATATCTTCGCAAGAAAAATCAAAGGAGAGCGCGCCCGAATTTAAGTCGGCAAGAATTTCTTCTAACCCTTGAATTAGGGTGTCTGCTTCTTCCTTTAAGATAATGCCTTGCGCCCCAAGCATCATGGCGTGTGCCATACTGCCCTTAATATCTTCTTGGTACATGCGGTGGTCAAAGTGGATGGAACTGTTAAAGTCGTCCGCTACCTTATCCGTAACACCGCTGGTGCGGCCTGCCCAAAGTTTACTCATACATCTATCTCCAAAATAGCCGAAACGCGCCTTTTCGGGCGCGTCCGCGTTATATTATTTGTTGTTTTTTGCGTTTACGATTGCTTGCACCTTAATGGGAAGACCGTACAGGTTGATAAAGCCCTTGGAATCCGTTTGATCGTAATCGCTTTCCCCAAAGGTTGCGATTTCTTCGCTGTACAGCGAATAATCACTCCAAACGCCAGCGTTAATCATGTTACCCTTGTAAAGCTTTAAGCGAACTTTACCCGTAACGTTTTCTTGCGTTTTATCAACGAAAGCCGCAAGCGCTTCGCGTAAAGGGGTAAACCATTGTCCGTTATACACTAATTCACCGTAGGTGATAGAAAGTTTTTGTTTTTCGTGCATGGTCATTTTATCAAGGCACAAGGTTTCCAGTACGGAGTGCGCCTTGTATAAAATTGCACCGCCGGGGGTTTCGTACACGCCACGGCATTTCATACCAACCAAACGGTTTTCAACAATGTCAAGTAATCCGATACCATTTTTACCGCCAAGTTCGTTTAATTTTAAGATGATGTTTTTCGCGCTCATCTTTTCGCCGTCTAATGCAACGGGAACACCTTTTACGAATTCCAATTCCACGTAGGTGGGTGCGTCGGGCGCTATGATGGGGGATACGCCCATTTCTAAAAAGCCGGGTTTTTCGTATTGGGGTTCGTTGCCCGTATCTTCCAAATCCAAGCCTTCGTGGGATAAGTGCCACAAGTTTTTATCCTTGGAATAGTTGGTTTCGCGGTTGATTTTCAAAGGAACGTTGTGCGCTTCCGCGTAATCAATTTCTTCTTCTCTGGATTTGATGTTCCATTCACGCCAAGGCGCGATAATGGGCATGTTGGGGGCAAAATGCTTTAAGGTCAATTCAAAACGAACTTGGTCGTTCCCTTTCCCCGTGCAACCGTGCGCGATTGCATCCGCATTTTCTTTCAGCGCAATTTCTGCCAAGCCCTTTGCAATGCAAGGACGCGCGTGGCTGGTGCCAAGCAAGTATTCTTCGTAAATCGCGCCCGCCTTCATGCAGGGGATAATGTATTCGTCTACGTATTCTTCGCTTAAATCCAAAACGTACAGCTTGCTTGCACCCGTTTTCAAAGCCTTTTCTTCTAATCCTTCTAGTTCGTCCGCTTGTCCAACGTTGCCTGCAACCGCGATAACTTCACAGTTGTTGTAATTTTCTTTTAGCCAAGGAATGATAATGGAAGTATCCAAACCACCCGAATAAGCCAAAACTACCTTTTTGATATCTTCTTTTTTCATAAAAAAGCCTCCGCTTCTCGTTTTTTCGTTAGTATTGTAGCACGCGCGTTTGCCTTTGTCAAACGTTTTTATGCGAATTTTTATATTTTTTGATATTTATGCAAAAATTTTCGTAATACTTGCATAAAATATTGCATAAAATGAATAATACTGCATAATTGTGAAAATTTATGCGCAATTTATAAACGTGGGCAACGAAAAGAAGTTCTATCTCTTCTTCGCTGTGCGGTTATCATTAGATTTTAGTTTTCCGTTATAGTAAGTTTACGCCGTCTTGTGGGGCGGTTTTTACGTCCGAAAAATCTTCCCCTTGGTGTTTGCAATCGTACTGTAAGCAATAGCGGTGAAGGGCTGCCCCTTCCTTTTCATACGTTTGGTCTTGCGCGCGCATTAACGCGGTTAAAAAGGCTTTATCTTTTGCGTTTTCGCTTGCCAAAAGGGCAAAGTGGGAAAGGCAAAAACCACCTTTTTCCACCGTGCTTCCAATTAAGGAGGAGGGGGATTCGCGGTAGGCAATCGCCGTTTCTTTCGCATAGCGCGCCATAGTTTTTTCTTTTAGCTCACATGCAATGCACGTTTTGGTGGCGGAAAGCAGTTCGGCAACTGCCTTTTTTGTGTTTTTCGCCTTTGTTATGCTTTCGCGAAGAACGGAAAAGCGCGTTTCTAACTGCAAAGCAAGCCCTAGTTTTCCGCTTTTGGCGTGCATTAAGCTAGCGTGGTGGTTACAAAATCCTTTTTTGCCCACTTCGGCGCGCACTTCGTCCACCATCACGGCTTCCCCTAAAAAGCGGTTGGCGATATCGTCGTCTACGGCGCGGGTAAGTTCGCAAAACGCACAGCCTTTGGCACGTGCAAAGCATGCGTGCATCAGCGCGGTGTTAATATGTTCTTGCATAGTGATCACTCCTTTTGCATACCTTTTAAGGTATGAAAACGTCCTATTTCTTTTATTATACCTTAAATTCGCGAAAAAGCAAAGGAATTGTCCTTTCTTTTTTGATTTTTTGTGCGTTTGCTTGCGCTATTTTACTGCCTTTCTTCTTACAAAAAGGGAAAGATGCGCTTTTGCCCCGCAGGGAATATTACTTATTATGCTTTTACGAAGGAAAGGATGCAACAAGCGCCAAGCAAGCATCAGACGCGCTATCTTTACGTGGTGGTGCTGGTACGATATACGAACGGGGGGATTGCTACGAAGTATACGCGTGCGCGTACGAAAATAGTAAGGACGCGGAAAGCGTGCGAAAGCGCATTAAGGAAGCGGGCGGTAGTTGTAAGATAAAGGTTTTTGTTTTGCCCGCTCTTGCTACGCGGAAAAGCGAAGGGGAAAATCAAGCCCTTTTGCTTGCGGAAGAGTGTTTTTCCATTTGTTTTTCGGCGTTTACGAAAGCGTATAAGGATGCGGAAAATGGCAAGGAACGGGCGCTAATTTGCGCCGAACTTTCCTTGGTAAGGGAAAAGGTTGCCACCCTAATAAAGGCGGTTCGGGAAAGCGAAAAAACGGTGGGAAAAGTGGCGGAAAAAAATCAAAAAACGGCAAAGGAAAGCGCGGTTTTTTCCACGGTGTGCGCGTTTATTTCGGAGTGCGAAAAGGGGGTGGAAAACTTACTTTTGGAAAGTACGCGTTCGGCGCTTTCCATTGGGGCAAAACGCGCCCAACTATCCCTTTTGCTTTCTTATCGCGCTCTTTTATCCTCCTTTCCCCACAAGTAAAAAAACTTTGTGTAAAGGTGAGGAAATTAGGAAAAAAACATTGAAATTTTTTATATTCTATGCTATACTAAAACAAGAATAATTATCGGGGTGCGTTATGCAAGTTTACACGGTGGATTTATACGAGTATTTCGGCCTTCCGCGCGGAACCGCCAAAGGCGGAATGCTAAATTGCTTCGTTCGGGGTAAGGGACATGGTGTGATTTCCCGCCCCGCAATGTTGGTTTTACCAGGCGGGGGGTATCGCAGTTGTAGCGATAGGGAAGCCGAACCCATTGCTCTGCGCTTTATGCAACAAGGCTTTCACGCCTTCGTTTTAACCTATTCGGTTGCGCCCGAATCCACCTATCCCACCCCCTTTTTAGAAGCGTCCTTAGCGGTTGCGTATATTCGCCGTAATGCGGAAAGTTTGGGGGTAAACCAAGGGCAAATCGCGGCCGTGGGCTTTTCTGCAGGCGGGCATTTGCTTGGTTTAATTTCTAACGCCTTCCAGCATACCCCCGCAAAAGAACTTTTGGGGGAGGACGGGCTGTTTTTCCGCCCAGACGCGGCAATTTATTCTTACCCCGTAATCACCGCAAATCCCGAACACGCGCATAAGGATTCCTTCTTTGCGTTGGTGGGGGATAACGCGGAAATGCACAAATTCGTATCCATTGAAAATAGGGTGAATAAGGATTCCGCCCCTGCCTTTATTTGGCACACCGTAGCGGACGGGCTAGTTCCCGTGGAAAACTCCTTAATTCTTGCTAGCGCGCTGCAAAAAGCAGGCGTTCCCTTTGCGTTGCACGTGTTTACGAGCGGCCCCCACGGGCTATCCCTTTGTGATGAAGAAACGGTTTGCGGTATGCCCGATTATATCAATCCCGTAGCAAGCAAGTGGGTTTCTTTGGCGGAAGAATGGTTAAAAGAACGCGGGTTTGCCCGAAAAACGGTGTAAAGGAAAACGTATGAATTGTTTGTTTATTTACAACCCCTTTAGTGGAAAGGGGAAAATGAAAAAGCATGCGTCTGCGGTCAAAGAAATTTTAGAAAAGAAATTTGATAGCGTGGAAGTGCGCCCTTCTGAAAAGATAGGGGATTTAACCGCCTTTTCGCGCGAAGCGTGCGGTAAGTATGACGTGCTTGTGTTTTCGGGTGGAGACGGAACGTTTAACGACGTACTCCAAGGCCTTGCGGGGCAGGAAAATAAGCCCGTTCTTGGTTATATTCCCACGGGGACTTGTAACGATATTGCGCGCACGTACGGGATTTCCTTCAAAATTAAACGCGCGGCAAAACAGATTATCGGTGGAATCCCTAAGGAAATCGATTGCTTTAAGGTGAACGAAAAGTATGCGGAATACGTGGTTTGCGCGGGCGCTTTTACCGCTACAACGTACGAAACCAACCAACAAAGCAAGCGAAAATTTGGCAAGATTGCGTATTTCTACGATGGGATTCGCAGAAATTTAAAGCCCCCCGTGTTTAACGTTTCGGTAAAAAGCGAAAGTGGGGAAATTAAGGCGGAAACTAATTTTATCACCTTTATCAACAGTCGCTCGGTTGCAGGATTTCCCATCAACCGCCACGTGGTTTTGGATGACGGGCTTGTGGATATGCTTTGCGTAAAACTGCGCCATACCCCAAAACATAGCGGTAAGGTGCGTGCGTTTTTTAAGGTACTTAAAATTTTCCTGTTTGGGAACGGAAAAACCTTGATGCGGGATAGCGATATTATTAAACTGCGCGGAAGCCACTTTGAAATTTCAGTAGAGGACGGCGTTTGTTGGAATTATGATGGGGAAAGGGGAGAATGTGGCCCCATTACGCTGGATATTTTACAACGGCACGTGTCCTTGTTAATCCCCGCAAAACGCCTAAGAAAAATGGAAAAGAAAAAAAGTTTTTTAAAACAACGCGAAATGAGTTGACAAATTTAAAAAAATCCCGTAATATATACGGGCATGCTACTATGGCTCAGTTGGTAGAGCAGCTGATTCGTAATCAGCAGGTCGCCGGTTCGAGTCCGGCTAGTAGCTCCAAACACAAAACCCCTTGCAGACCGCAAGGGGTTTTGTGTTTGGATTTGTTAGTGCGGGGCGAACCGGAGGTTCGGAAAATCTTTGATTTTCTTTGCCGAGGCTCCACGTAGTGGAAACGGCAAGCCCCGGCTAGATGTTTTATTCCAAGATACAAGGACGGCATTCCGCCGTCCTTATTTTTATGTGCTCCTAACACGAACTTAAACCGCTTGGCAACGCCAAGGGGTCGGAAAATCTTTGATTTTCTTTGCCGAGGCAAAATTTCCCGATAGGAAATTTTACGTCAAATTTGCAAGAATTTGATTATCATGACGCGTAGCGTCTATCATTCGAGCGATAGCGAGTTTTAAAATATGCGTTCGCGAATTTGAATGATAGCGCCGCATGGCGCATGATAGTTCGCTAACGCTCACATGATAACTCACTTTGTTCGTATTTTAGCCCCTTCTAACCTTGACACCCTTCTACCGTTCGTGTTATAATAAACAAAAACTTATGGGGGCGCGTATGGCCACTTATTTATTTGACTTTGACGGAACTTTGGTGGATTCTATGCCCACCTATATTGCGGTAATGCTTCGCGTTTTGGATGAAAACGGTATTTCCTATGGGGAAGATATCGTAAAAATCGTTACCCCCCTTGGCTATAAGGGCACGGCGGAATATTACCAAAAGTTGGGCGTTCGTATGTCCGTAGAAGAAATTATTGCGCTGTTTGATGCGTACGCGAAAAAGGAATACACCGAAAACGTGCAAGCGAAGGTTAGCGTAAAGGAAGCGTTAACGCAAATGAAAGCGCGCGGGGATAAATTAAACGTTTTAACCGCAAGCCCGCACGTGATGTTAGATCCTTGTTTACGGCGCCTTGGTATGTACGAACTGTTTGATAACGTTTGGTCGTGCGACGATTTTAAAACCACCAAAGCCAATCCCGAAATTTACAAAATGGCAGCCGAAAAAATGGGCGCGCCCATACAAGAAATTATCTTTTTAGACGATAATTTTAACGCGTTAAAAACGGCCAAAGCGGCAGGTATGCGCGTGTTCGGTGTGTACGACGCCTCCTCCGAAAGTTATCGGGAAGAAATTCAGGGGATTACCGAACGCTATATTGAAAATTTTTCTCAACTTGTATAACGCGCTATACACGCGCGTCAACTCGTAGACAAAGAATTGCAACCCTTCAATCAAAGAACGATACGGGAAAACCGAACGGGTTTCCCCGTTTTTTTTTGTATTTTTTTTGTGCGCGTACGCAATTCCGTTTGACATTTTTTTTGCGTTGTACTATAATTCCTACAAGTAAGAAAAGTAGGAATTTTTTTTGGGGAAAACCCCAACCTTTCTTTTCGTAAAAAGGAGAAAAAGATGGCAGGTGGAAAACACGTTTTGGGCAAGCAGTCCGAACGCTACGTCTTCGGCACCGTAAAGGTGGGGGAAAAGGGGCAAATCGTTATTCCCAAGGAAGCGCGCGAGCTGTTTGGTATAGAAGCGGGGGACACGTTGCTTGTGCTTGGCGACGCGCGTATGGGTGTGGTAATTTCTCGCCCCGAAGTAGTTAGCGGTGCAGCAAAGCAAGTGTTTCGTAATTTAGAAAAGGAGAAAAGTGATGGAAACGGAAATTTATAATAAACTTGGGGTGTCTCCCCGCGTTTTACAATATGGGGAAGAAATTTTAAAAGAACTTGCGCCTCGCTTTAAAGAAATTGACGCAACGGCGGAATACAACCAAGCAAAAGTGGTTTACGGTATGCAAAAAAACCGCGTATCTAGCGCGTGCTTCGTTCCCACTACGGGTTACGGGCATAACGACGTAGGTAGGGATACGTTAGAAGAAGTGTACGCCACGGTATTCAAAACCGAAGCGGCGCTGGTTCGCCCCCAAATCACTTGCGGAACGCACGCCTTATATCTCGCGCTTGCGGCAAACCTTTTACCCGGGGACGAATTGCTTTCCCCCGTGGGTAGGCCGTACGATACGTTAGAAGAAGTCATCGGCGTTCGCCCCAGCCCTTGCTCTTTGATGGAAAGCGGGGTTACTTACCGCGAAGTGGAACTTCTTCCCGACGGTAGTTTTGATTACGAAAATATCGCGAAAGCGCTTACCGAAAAAACCAAACTGGTTACCATCCAACGCTCCAAGGGGTATCGTATGCGCCCCTCCTATTCGGTAGAAGAAATCGGCAAACTGATTGCTTTTATTAAGGAAAGAAAACCGGGCGTTATTTGCATGGTGGATAACTGTTACGGGGAATTTGTGGAAAGAAGGGAACCTTCCGAAGTGGGCGCGGATATGATCGTGGGCTCGCTAATTAAAAACCCGGGCGGCGGTCTTGCCCCTGCGGGCGGTTATATTGCGGGAAGAAAGGATTTGATTGAACGTTGCGCGTACCGTTTAACTTCTCCCGGCTTAGGGTTAGAAGTAGGCGCAAACTTCGGTGTGGAAACGCAGTTCTATCAAGGTTTCTTCCTTGCGCCCACCGTGGTTGCGGCTTCGGTAAAAGCGGCAATCTTCGCGGCGGCAGCGTATGAAAAGTTGGGCTTTAACGTTCTGCCTTCTTCTTCTGAAACCCGCCACGATATTATTCAGTCTATTGAACTGAAAAGCGAAAAGGCAATGGTCGCGTTTTGTAAAGGGATTCAGTCCGCCGCGCCCGTAGATAGCTTCGTTACCCCTATTCCGTATCCCATGGCGGGTTATGACGACGACGTAATTATGGCGGCAGGCGCCTTCGTGCAAGGTTCTTCCATTGAACTTTCTGCAGACGGCCCCGTTCGCGAGCCCTACGCCATCTATTTCCAAGGCGGTTTAACTTTTGCGCACGCAAAACTAGGTGTGCTTTTGTCCTTGCAAAAAATGCTGGAAGAAGGGTTAATTCAGTTATAATTCGCCTCTTTTTAAATCAAGAGAAGAAAAATTTAAGAATAAAACGAAAGGGAAAACTTTAAGGAGAAGGAAAAAATGTTAATTTTTTCATTACTTGCGCTTTTAGCGTGGAGTGGCTCGGACTTATTCAGTAAAAAGGGCACGCGCGAAGAAGATCAAAACAGCCATTGGAAAGTGGTATTCGGTGTGGGGTTAATTATGGGTGTTCACTTTGTAATCACCCTAATCGGCGGTGCGATTATTGATGCCAACGGTGGCCCCGACGCTCTTCCCAAAATTTTAGCAAGTTTGTTGTACACGGATTTCAAGCCGATAGATTTCGTACATTACCTACCCGTTGCGGTATTGTATATCTTGGCAATGGTGCTTGGTTATATCGGGCTCCGCTATATTGAACTTTCCATTTCTTCCCCCATTTGTAACTGCTCGGGTTCGCTTGCGCTACTTCTGTGCGCACTAATTTTCGGCACGGACGAATTTGCTTTGCCCGCTCTTGCAATTGTCGGCGTTGTGCTGGTAACCTTGGGTATTTTGGGTATGGGTATCGTAGATGGGCGTGAGGACGAACAGTTAAAACTGCAACGTAGGGAAGCTTCTAACCGTAAGTATACGAAAAGCATTTTGGCGTTCCTTCTTCCCATCGCGTATCTTGTGATTGACGCGCTTGGCACGGTGGGGGACGAGTGGATTTTTGCAGAAGGCCTGATTGAAGATTACGCGGCAAACTCCGCGTTTGAACTTACCTTCTTCTTGCTTGCAATCTTTGCCTTCGTTTGGGTAAAATTCGTAAAAAAAGATCATTTATTCGTACGCGAAAACGGGGATTTATACCTTGGTGGCTTATGTGAAACCATTGGTCAAATCTTCTATATGGCGGTTATGTTTGCGGAATACGCCGTGGGTATGGTTATCATTTCGGCGTACTGCGTGCTTTCGCTTGTATGGAGCCGTATCTTCTTGAAAGAAAAACTTTCGTTAAATCACTATATCACCATTGTTGTAACGCTCGTGGGTATTATGCTCCTTGCCGTTTACGGTGGTTAAGGGGGAAATAATGAAAATTGCAGTTATCACGGGAGCATCTTCGGGGATTGGTAAGGAAGTATTCCGCCAGCTCCCACCTTCCTTGGGTGTGGAAGAAGTATGGGTAATTGCGCGTAGCGAAAGCAATTTGCGCGCGCTACAATCCGAAACAACCCTTCCCGTTCGCGCCCTTCCTATGGATTTATCCGTGCCTTCTTCTTGGGAAGAATACCGCAATCTTTTGGATGCGGAACAACCCCAAGTGGTATTCCTTGCAAATTGTAGCGGATACGGAAAGTTTGGTGGGGTGGAGGAAATTGCCCTTGCGGAAGCGCTTGGTATGGTGGATTTAAACTGCGCCGCGCTTACGGCTATCACGCTACATACCCTTCCCTTTATGGGGAAAGGTGCAAAAATTATGCAAATCGCTTCGGTGGCGGCTTTCCAACCTATTCCGTATATCGCGGTTTACGGCGCAAGTAAGGCGTACGTGCTTTCGTATTCGCGCGCGCTAAATAAGGAATTAAAGCCCCGCGGTATTTCGGTTACCGCCGTTTGCCCTTTTTGGACTAAGACTGCGTTCTTTGACCGCGCTGTAAAAAAGGAAGGCAAGCGTCCCGTAGTGGTGAAATACGCCGCAATGTACAATCCCGTCAAAGTGGTGAAACGCGCGTATCGCGATTTAAAAAAGGGGAAGGACGTATCCAAGTATGGTGGAATCGCCCGTCTACAAGCCTTTGCATGTAAATTGTTGCCTCACTCTCTCATAATGAAAGTTTGGATGCGCCAACAAAAATTGAAAAAATATGAAAAATTAATGCAAGAAAACGAAAAATAATCGGAAACTCCTTTGTTCGTGTGGCAAAGGAGTTTTTCTTATCCGTTCGTATCTATTTGTCTACCTAGCAAAGGTGTTTTTCTTTCGTATCCTAATTTAAAATAAATACGCGCGCGTGTGTACGCGTGCAAAACCCCCGTTTTTTGCGGAAAAAAGAAAGAAAAAATAAACTTTGTAAAAAAAATAAAAATTTTTCAAAAAAGTATGAAAAAACGTTTGACAAACCTATTTTGTTATGTTAGAATACGTAGGCTCGCTTTTGAGGGTGGGCGCCACAACTGAGTTGTTGTGGGAAGGTAGTTTAAAAATCGAATAGAAGGAAATATCAAAAATTCAAGGTAAAGTAACCGAAAGGTTACGTGAACAAGAAAAAAATGTTTCTGTCAATTTTTTAGCATTTGAAAAGAATGCACCAAAAAGCAAGTCAGCAAAGACAAAAAAGCAATAACGCAGATAGAGCAGTTGAGTAGGGGAACTTACTCGGCTTTAAGCAATTAAACTTAAGAGTTTGATTCTGGCTCAGGACGAACGCTGGCGGCGTGCTTAACACATGCAAGTCGAA
>SVIF01000023.1 GCA_015069615.1 Clostridiales bacterium
CCACCACGTGCAGCAGCATCCGCGTGCGTTCCACGTGGCGCAAGAAATCGTGCCCAAGCCCTAAGCCTTCGGCGGCACCTTCAATCAGCCCGGGAATATCCGCCACCACGAAGTTTTCCCCGTAATATTCCGCAACACCAAGGTTGGGGGAAAGGGTGGTGAAATGATAGTTTGCAATTTTGGGGCGAGCATTCGTAATAACGGAAAGCAACGTGGACTTCCCTACGTTGGGAAATCCGATTAAGCCTACGTCTGCAATGGTTTTTAATTCCAAATGTACGGTACGAATTTTCGTCTTTTCCCCTTTTTGAGAAAACCTGGGGGCGTGCCTGCGCCAAGTGGCAAAACGGGCGTTACCCTTTCCGCCTTCCCCGCCTTTAAACAGCCTTTCTTCCTGCCCGTCGTAGAACATGTCGCACATAATTCTACCACTCTCCGCATCGCGTACCACCGTACCCAAGGGAAGTTTGACAATTAAGGTTTCCCCTGCCTTACCGTGGCAGTTTTTAGAAGCACCGTTCGCACCGCTTTCCGCGGTGAATTTTCTTTTATAATAAAATTCCGCAAGGCTGGTAATTCTGCGGTCGCCCACAAAGATTACGTCCCCGCCACGTCCACCGTCTCCGCCATCGGGGCCACCGTTTACAACGCCCTTAAAGTGCAGAAAAGAAACGGCTCCGTCCCCGCCATCCCCTGCTTTTACGGTAATTTGTACTTTATCAACGAACATCTTTTATTTCTTCCTTATCTTCTTTTCACACAAGTGGTTTAAAAAACAATTTTGACAATCGGGTTTTCGCGCAGAGCAAATTTCTCTACCCAAAAAAATGAGATAGTGATGCGCTTTTCCCCATTGATGCTTGGGAATTGCACGTTGCAAATCTTTTTCGCACGCCGCGGGCGTGTTGCTATTAGAAAGCCCCAATCGGTTGCTTACGCGGAACACGTGCGTGTCAACGGCAATAGCATCCCCACCGAACTGTACGCTATATACCACGTTGGCGGTTTTTACACCAACACCGGGCAACGTTCTAAGTTCTTCTAAAGTTGCGGGAACCTGTCCACCGTAATTTTCTATTAGCGCACGGCAAGTTTGGATTAAGTGCTTTGCCTTAGAACGGTATAGTCCGCAAGAGAAAATCCGTTTTCCCAAGTCTTCTTCCCCAAGTGCAAGCATTTTTTCGGGTGTGCCGTATTCTATAAATAAACTTTCGGTAACGCGGTTCACCCGCTCGTCCGTGCATTGCGCGGAAAGAACCACCGCCACAAGTAGCTCAAACGCGTTTGTATAGCGAAGGGCGGGGCGGGGATTTGGGTAACGCTTTTGAAACAGCGTTAACATTTCGGTTACCTTTTGTTTTTCCATTTTTCTTGCTCTTACGATAAAAATTGCAGCACATGACCCGTACTGCAATTCAGTATAACACATTTTTTGAAAAAATACAATGATTTTCAAATAGTTTTCACCTGCGTTCTGCCACTGATTTGACGAATTTCAAAAAATCCGGCAAAAGAATCGTAGCCCCCTGCGTATAACACGCGTTTGGCAAAGCCAAAACACTGCGTAGATAGCTTAACCGAAATACCACAACCAACGTGTGCTTCCTTAGGCGTGTTGACCACCGAAACCGCACATCCACCCCTTTTCATCCTTTCAAAAAATCGCATCGTTTGCGTTCTGGAACGGAACGCTGCAAGAATGTTCCCCACTGCTTTTCCCCCTTAGCGTAAATCACATATTCGGCGCAAAACCTTCATATACTAAAAGTATCTACACCGTATTACATAATATGAAGGGTAAAACGCCTTCGTGAAGGAGATGGGATGATATATTTTGACAATGCGGCAACGGGTGGATTTAAACCGCATCAAGGGGTGGAAGCAGCCCTAACCACCATGCGATTTTTAACCGCAAATCCGGGTAGAAGCGGGCATCGGCTTTCTCTTGCCGGGGCTTCTATCGTATACGAAACGCGGGAAACCTTGCGTGAGTTTTTTGGTGCAGAGGATGCAGACCGCGTTATTTTTACCAAAAACTGCACTGAAGCGTTAAACTTTGCAATTTTTGGACTTTTAAATCGTGGAGATCACGTTATCGTAAGTGAAGCCGAACACAACTCTGTTTTACGCCCCCTATTTCATCTACAAAAGCAAGGGATAATTTCTATCACCGTACTACCCGTAAAACGCTTTTCCGCAGTAACTGCCAAGCAAGTAGAAAGCGCACTGACAAAAAATACCAAACTTTGCTGTTTATCGCACGCAAGTAACGTCTCGGGTGAAGTGATTGACCCGCTTAGTATTTCGTGCGTATTAAAATCACAAGGCGCACTGTTTTTGTTAGACGCGGCGCAATCGGCTGGGCACGTACCCATTCATATGCAAAAGGAGGGAATAGACGTGCTTGCCGTTGCCGGGCATAAGGGCATGGGGGCAATTCCCGGAAGCGGCGTCTTACTTTTTCAAAAGCACGTAAATCCGCGTCCCGTAACTTTTGGTGGAACGGGAAGCGCAGGGCTTTCGGTTTTTCAGCCCGAAAACTACCCTGACGCATTAGAAAGCGGAACGCTAAATTTACCCGCAATTGCATCCTTAAACGAAAGCACGCATTTTTTAAGACGCTATATGCAAGGGTTTGGCGAAGCCCTTTTAAAAGCAACCGAAAGGCTTTGCTTAGCCCTTACTGAAATTGAAGAAATAACCCTTTTTTCTAAGCCGAACCCCGTTGGAATCGTGTCTTTTTTAGTAAAAGATTTTCCTTCACAAGAAGTGGCCGACTTACTTTCTTTACGGTTTGATATTGCCGTTCGCGGCGGTTATCATTGTGCACCTTTCATGCACCGCGCCTTACACACAGAAGAAGAAGGATTGGTTCGGGTAAGTCTTTCCCCCAACAACACCAAAAGCGAAGAATCTCGCTTTTTAAAAGCGCTTTCCTCGCTGATAAAAGAACGGAAAAAACAATAATTTTGCCACCGCATAGCGGTGGCAAATAAAACTACTTTTCGCTTTTGATTTTTTCGGATACAGCATATAATTTTTTACGCTTATCTTCCCCAAGCATAGGGGCGAGAAGGGACACGTACCGATCTATTTCTTCATCAGACAACGTTCCGTTTTTGCGGTTTTCCTTGGCTACTGCCATAATTTCACGAATCAGTTCGCCCTCGCTTTTCCCTTCAAATTTTTTTGCAAAGGCAGAAAGCATTTCTTCTTCCTTTCCCTTTTGCGAACCAGACTTTTGTTGAAACTTACTAAACTCTTTACGCAAATCTTTCTCCTCCTTATTTTTTACGGATATCTCCCTTTTATTTTATGCCAAGGCAAAGAAAAATGACCGCAAAGGAGTAATTTATGAATTGGCTTCCGATACTTATTTTGTTATTTTTTGCAAAAAATTTCACTTCCAGAAAAAAGGGCTTGGGAAGTGAAAATTTACTGTCCTTTTTAAAACTTGCAGCCACCGTAAAAGAAAGCGGCGTTTGGGATTTATTCAAGGGGGGCGAACCGTTATCTAATATTCTTTCGGGCAATTTCCCCGTAGAAAAATTGCTAAATTTAGTTTCCGCATTTACCGCGGATGATCCAGAAAAACAAGAAGAAAACGCCCCTAATCCTTCTATCTTAAACGCACTTTCGGGCGAAGAAATGGGTTGTGTATTAACCGATTTATTAAACGAAAAACATTTGGTTACGGAATAAGCGATTCTACGGCAAGATGTAACGCATGATCTCGTGTAAAAGTATACGACAATCCGTGTAAGGTTAAAGGTGCGATATTTTCGGGCGTAATCCCTACCCCTTGAATACACGTTTTAGATACGGGCCAATGGATTTTTGCAGTGGTTAGCTTTATGGCGTCATCCTTTGAAAAGCGTTCAAAGGTGGTTTGCATGATTCCCTTTCCATACGTGCGCGTACCATACAAATCATTTAGCGTTATGCTGCCGTAATCTAGCATTGCGCCGAGTAACGCTTCAGAAGCAGAAGCACTGTTTTCATCACATAACACGCGAATTGCGGTAAATCCGTATTCCATGTACGTACTTTCCGCAACGTAAAATTCTTCGGTACGTTGTTGATAACGCGCTTCCATCATTAAAGGGGTTTCCCCCTGATTTGCTTTGACTAAATGTGCCGCTATTTTTTGTGCGTAATCCACCCTACCGCCACCGTTTCCACGAAGGTCTAATATCAGTGCCGTTTTCCCTTCCTGCTTAAAGCGTTCCATAGCGGTATTAAACTCACTTACAGCGTTACCCGTAAAAGTATCAAAGCGGATATAGGCTGCGTGTTCGGGTAAGAACTCTATTTCCGCCTGCGTATAATAGCGGGTGGTTATTTGTACGTATTCTTCTTTTGTAATCGTACAAATTCTTTCTTGACCATCCCGTAAAGTGAGCAGTTCAAAGGGAATGTTATCGGGCATTTGATCTAATAACGTTTTAAACGTCTGTGTAGAATTCCCCAAAGCAAATTCACTGCTCGGGGTTTCTATCACGCGTACACCAAGCAAGATATCCCCTTTTACAATACCACATTCATCTGCTGGGGAACCCATAACTACCCGATCTACCACGGCTTTACCATCCTGGGAAATAGCCATACCAACGCCAATGCCCAGTTTATAGCCTTGATTTGCGTGTTTTACCGCCTGATATTCTTCTTCGCTATAATAAGCGGAATACTGATCTAATAAACTTTCTAAACCTAATGCAGCGGCATCTATTATTTCCTTAGAAGTAAAATCTTCATAGTAGTTTTGTTTTATTTGCGTGATAATCCAATCTACCGTACGCGTTTCCTTATTTAACTGCTTTTCGCGTACGATATACCCCGCAAAAAAGGAAGAAAACCCAACGACTAACGAAAGTACGATAATAAATAAAATTAGGGTGAGTTTTCCCCCGTGCTCAGGTTCGTTGTTACGGACAGTAGCTCCTTTTGGTGATTCCTTTTTCAAAAATTAACCCCTTTCGGCAGTAGCCGTCATTTTAAAATTTGATACATTACCGTAAGCAATCGGAAGGACATTGCATCCTCAAAATTACGGATATTTAACCCCGTTGCTTTTTCTATTTTATCCAATCGGTACATCAGTGTGTTTCTATGCATAAACAAATTACGCGAGGTTTCACTGACGTTTAAGCTGTTTTGCAAAAATTCTTCGGCCGTATTCATCAAATCACGGTCTGAAAGCACGCTATCCACGTCTCCGTCAAACAAGGCGGAAAAGTGTTCTTTTAATTTATATTCAGGAATTTCTTCCAGCATACGAATTAGTAAAAATTCACGGTACGTATGTACTTGCCCTTTAACGTGGTACGTTTTGGCTAAAGAAAGGGCTGTTTCCGCTTGGCGATAGGATGTTGCAATTTCGCGGAAGGAAGGTTCAACGCAACCAACGCCAACCTGTACGTGAATTCCCGTTTCCATTAACGCTGCGTTAGTTAAAAGCGTGGCGTATTCGGTGGCTGAACGGAACACGGACTGCGTTTCCCCGTCCATAAACTTAATTAAAGCTAATCCCCCGTTTTCCGTTTCGGCAAGTTCACATACCGATTCTTCGTTAAAATTCTTTAAAAATTCCGCCAGTTCCGCGTTACGTTCGGTAGGTTCAAAAGCAATAGCAAAGCAGGCGCATTTGGGAAGGGCGTAGGTTTCAGCAAATTTTTGCACACGTAGCTTAGTGTATTCGCCGGCCAAAATATTCTTCAATTCGCTATCCCTACTACCACCGCCAACCGATTGACTTTCCAACACCGCGCTAATCAGTTGGGCGTAATTATCGTATTCCTCACCAACACCGAACAGCACCCCGACAAATTCAGTTTTTCTTGCGCTTACCGAAAAATAGGTGCGATTCTTCTCCTTATCAACGTAAGGCAAATGGGATAAATTTTCTGGCAATTTTTCAAGGGCTGCGTTTTGACGGGTCGTGAAAAAACGATTCCCCGTTTTTGCGTATAAATCAAACGCTATCCCCGTGCGTTCCCCAATCAGCGAAACTGTTGCTTTTAATTCTTTTTCCATAAAGCCACACTCTCCCCGCGCTTGCTTGCGCGTTTTTTCTATATTTTATTAGTATATCAAGTTTTCCCATTTTTTTCAACGGTTTTTTGCACAAATTTCAGTTTTTTCGTGTGTTAAACGATATTTTTTTGATTTTTAATGATTTTTAATAGAAAACCGTCCGCAAAAACTGGATGCGAACGGTTTTGTTATACATTTAAAACTAATTTATACATTGAATTCTTTTAGCATTTCTAGCACTAAAACGTTCCAGTTGGTAAAACCGGGATACAAGCAAGGTTCCCCCGTATCGGGCAAATAACTTTCATACATTTCCCCCGATTTTTCCAAATTTTCCGCAAACAAACGGATAGTTTTTTCGGCTAAAACCTTGGCGGTTTTTAGGTTGTAATTTTTCAAACCCTGATATACCACGAAATTGGACACCCCCCAAATTGCGCCCAACCAGTTGCTGGGATTAGACGTCTTTTCTAGGTTATAAAAGGGCTCGTCACTAGCAACCGTACGCACCCCGTATTTCGCCATAACGGCGGGATCCTTTAAGTGCTTTTTCTCAATACTGCGGGCGCGATCTTCCCCCGCAATTCCCGCGTATAACGGCACAAAACAGCCCCAAAAGCGCACTTTTAGGGGCATTGCATGCCAATGGGGTTGCATATTTTCGTGTAATAAAAAACCGTTGGCATAGAAAGGTGTATCATCAAAAGATAAATCTTGCGAGTAGTAAATTTTATCCTTTGCGTCATAACATACGCGGTTTATCGTTTCTTTAAAGCGTGTGGCGCGTTCAGTAAATTCTTTTGCACGGTTATCCCCGCGGGCGGTCAAAATGGCAATTAGCGCATCATATTCCAAAGCAAGAAAAGCGTTCAAAAAAATATCCGCAGAACTATTCTTCTTTCGAAAAAACACGGTGGGGTTGTTATCAATCCCTATCATTACGTCATCCACCCAATAAAACAAGCCTGCTTTTTCGTTAAACTGCGCGCTTTCGTAATAACGCATATATTTTACGGCTGCATCTACGTCCACCCACGAAAAATCGTTAGCAAAACGGGAAATTTGCAAAATATTTTGCAACAAAAAGGGCTTATGCATATTGTGTTTTACACCCGCCCTATGCGCGTCCCTATAATAATTATGGAAGGGCCCGGAGGATGCAATCATCATAGGAATAAAGCCATCGGGCTCTTGATGCTCAAAGAAATTTTGAACCGTTCCTTTTGCGTGCAAGAATATTTTTGCTTTCGCGCTTTCATAATCAAAATCCGCATCGTTTTTATAACGTTCCAGCCCCGTAATCATAGCGCGAATTGCCCAATAACTATCCCAATCCCACAACGTTCCCGCGTACTGCGCGCTAGGATCTACGAAAGGGTGGCGCAAAATTCCGCAAGCGGGCGCGCAAACGCGAAACAGGTTGGGTTTTAAGTATGCGTCTATCAGTTTAGCGTAGCGCTTTATTTCATTCTTCTTTAACAAGGAAATCCTCCCACCCAATAACGGGCTTTGTGTATTGTAACGGTTCTTCGTACTGCGGAACGAAGGTTTCAATCAGTTCGGCAATCGCTTTCATATCGTTTTCTAGCATACCAAGATCACAATCAATTTTAATACGGTTGTGGAAATAATCGTGCATTACGATGGTAAACCCCATCGCGTCTACCGCTTTTACTTTCTTATGGCGTGTTTTACTGTATAAAAAGATTTGTTTTGCGAGTTCGTCGTACCGATCTGAAAAATAACTGCCGTAACTTTTATAAAACCAACCGTATGGTTCTTGTTCTTCTATACTTGCAACGAACTCCCTTGTATATTTTACCGATTCACTTGTTAGAAACAAGCGGTCCTTATACCAAGGGATATCAAAATACGCGGAATAGGACGTAATGATGATGTTTTTGAATTTTCCAAAATAGCGTTCGGGGTTATAAATTACATCCCCTTCTTTAATATATTTCCAAGCCATAGATTTCTTCCTTTTCGTTTTTTTATTATAACAAATTTGCTTTTCGTTTGCAAGGGGGGGCGCAATTTTTTCTAGAAGAAAAAATCGGCTTTTCAGCCGATTTTTTTAATTACGGAACCTGTCCATCTTATTCTGCAGTATAGTTATCAAAGTAACCTTGGATAAATACGATAGGCGTACCCTTATCGCCCGAACCCGAAGTTAAATCGCAAAGCGAACCGATAAGGTCGGTCAGTCTTCTGGGAGTAGTACCTTCGGAAACCATTTTACCAACCAAGTCCGAATCCTTTTCTTGAATCTTTTGCTTGATTGCTTCTTTTAACGCATCACCGGACAAATCGGCAAAGTCGTTATCCGCTAAGTACTTTAATTTCAGTTCGCTGGGGGTGCCTTCCAACCCTTTGGTGTAGGCGGGGGAAACAACGGGGTCTGCAAGTTCCCAAATCTTACCGATGGGATCCTTAAACGCGCCGTCCCCATAAACCATAACTTCCACCTGCTTGCCCGTTGCTTTAAAGATGCGCGCTTGGATATCTTCTACCAAAGTTTGGCAATCGCGGGGGAAAAGCTTTACTTGATCTTCGGTTGCCTTGTTGGAACCAAGAAGACCGTACTTTTCGTTATATCCGCTGCCGTTTACGGGTGCGGTTAAAATTTCATCCAAGCCGAACACTTTTTCAGCGCCTGCCGCTTTTAACAAGCGTTTGGTGCGCGCGCGGGTGTGAATATCACAGTTAAGCACGTTTTTGGTGTAAGATAAAATTGCGCGGGGATCGTTTGCGAATACCACTTCAAAGTCCGCACCGCTTTCGCGAACCAACATTTCGTAATATTCTACGTAATCAACGCCCGTGAAACGGTGTTTGGAATAACCAAACAATTCACGGTACTTGTTGATATCCAACACGTCCTTATAAGGATCAATTCCCTTTTCATCCATCATATCCAAAGAAATTAAATGGTTACCCACTTCATCCGAAGGATAAGAAAGCATCAAAACAATCTTTTTTGCGCCCTTTGCAATCCCGCGAAGGCATACTGCAAAACGGTTACGGCTTAAGATGGGGAAAATAACGCCCACGGTTTCGCCACCGAATTTAGCGCGAACGTCGTTAGCAATATCATCCGTCGTAGCGTAGTTGCCTTGTGCGCGTGCAACGATTGCTTCGGTCATTGCAATAATATCACGGTTGCGAATGGTAAACCCATCTTCTTTAGATGCCGTTAAAACGGAATCGGTTACAATTTCAACCAAATCATCCCCACTACGAATAATGGGAGCGCGAATACCCATAGATACGGTACCAACCATACGACTCATAATTCTAACCTCCTTTCGGTTTTCTTATCAAAAGAAAAACCACTTTTATATGATACCAAAAATAACTGCATTTGTAAATTGATTTTACAAAAAAAAATGAAAATTTTTTTGAAAAATATCCTTTCCGTAAAAGCGTTTTAATAAAAAAATAGATTATCCTATAAAACGCGAAGGAAATCCCCACCTTTGCCTAGCTATTGACAAAAAATTCCTTTTACTGTATAATTACAACCAACGTTCTGATTAGGAGAAAACTATGGCAAGAGCATATCTTTCTTACCCCGAAACATACCGCAGTACCCAATATACGGCAAGCGTTAACGACGAACCGCTTTTTTGTTGCTACGGCCACGTGCGAAAGTATCCTTTTGCCGTTGGAAACGTAGATCTTTCTTACGATATTTTTGCATATAACAAGGAAGAAATTGGATTTGCTTCCTTTGAAATCACGGAAGGGGAAAGCGTAACGGTAAAAGTTACCCCTCGTTTCCCCATACAAAAAGCCACCGTTCGCCCCTTAAATAAAAAGGTACAAGCCTACGTTGTAGACAACACGGTTACCTTTAAGGTAACCGAAAGCGGATCCTATACGGTGGAATTTGATACGCCGCATAACGCTTTTCACCTGTTTGCAGAAGAACCCAAAGATTACGGAGTTTCACCTACGGGTAACGACGTAATTTATTTCGGCGCGGGCGAACATTCCCCCGGCAATATCCAAATGAAGGACGGGGACACCTTGTTTCTTGACGAAGGCGCGGTGGTTCACGGCAGCGTTTGCGCGGTGGGGCTTAAAAATATTCGCATCCTTGGGAAAGGTATTTTAGACCGTTCCCCCGCATATTTCGTTTCGGGAGAAAGTTTGGGCAGTTGGCCCCGACAAATCTTTTTGCACGAATGCGAAAACGTGGAAATTGACGGAATCATTTTCCGCGATAATCCCCTATGGGTAATCGCCATGGCAAATAGCGACGGCGTTAGGGTGAACAACGTGAAAATGGTTGGGATGTGGTGCGGTTCTACGGACGGATTTGACGTAGTAAACAGCCGAAACGTTTCGCTTACCAACAGTTTTTTGAGAAATAGTGATGATAACGTAACCATTAAAGGGTTCGCCCCCTACGAAAAAATGGATAACGAAAACATTTTGATTGAAAGCTGTATCTTTTGGTGTGATTGGGGGGTAAGCTTACAAATCGGCGCGGAAGCCTGCGCGGAAAAATACCGTAACATTACTTTTAAAAACTGTGATATTATTCACGCAACACACGCTGCAATGAGTTTCCAAACGGGAGGATATGCAGAAGTTTCTAATATCCACTACGAAGATATCCGCGTAGAATATTGTAATAGTATGCGAGAACCTATCTTTTACCTTGGGGACAGTGATAAAGATTACGGAAACTGGCAGGAAAATACGGCAAAATCCGCTAGGCCCAAGCGTCCAACTCCCCCACCTTGGGCGGACGAACTTTTCCGCGTGCGACACGCCCCTCCCGAAAGTTTGACGGACGTTAGATACGAACCGAAAGAGGAGATTTTTTGCCCCTGGCTTATCCATATTGAAGTATGCGAACATTGGCACGATATGCTTGCACCCTATATGCCCTTCCCCGATATTCACGACGTATCTTATAAAAATATTACCGTTTATACCGAAGAAGGGGTTCCCCTTCCGCCCAGCGCAATTCGCGGATATTCCCAAGACGTTTGCACGCGCAACGTTAGCATTGAAAATTTAACGGTGAATGGAACACGCTTAACAGATTTTGAACAAGCAAACATTATTGTTGGCCCGTTTACAAAAAACGTGAAGATAAAATAACTAATACAATTAACAAAAGCCACGGTAATTCCGTGGCTTTGTTTATTTTCTTAAATAGGCTATGGTGTTCACCAAGGCTTCTAAATTTTCGTAAGGGAAACCGTTATCCGCTTCTACGTAGAACCACGCCCCGCCCTTTTCCATTTGGAACGTATCAAATTCGCGTTTTACCAGTTCTTCCACCTCCTTGGGCGTTCCATAAGTCATGGTTCTTGCGCGGTCGGTATGCACTTCTACTGCCAGCCCTAATTCCCTACACCTAGCGGCTAAATCTTGCATGTTGTACGCAGGAATTTGCGGCCATATGGAAGTTACACCGATATCTTTTAAGTCGGGCAAAATATCCCATATTTTCCCACAGCTGTGAAAGTGAATATCCATCCCTTTATCCACCGCGGGTTGAAACAGTTTTTTAAGTCTGGGTTTAAAAAATTCCCGCCAGGTTTCGGGGTTCATCAATAAGGCTTGCTCGCTACCGTAATCATCCCCAAAAGTAATTGCGTCTGCTTCCGCTTGAATCGCGCGCGCAACGAACTGGGCGTTGCGTTCGGTAATACGGTCTGCAAGAATGCCGATTTCTTTTTCCCCTAGCGCAATATCGCAAAGTACGTTTTCGTCCCCGTAAAGGGCGATTAACTGCTCGTAAAGGCTACCGCAACCAGCCATCGTGTAATAATCTTGCGACTTGCGTTCGCTAATCCGCTTTTGAAAGTCCAAAACCCCGGCCTTATCACACCCTTCCGCTTTTGGTAGAACGTAGTTTTCAATTTCTTCCGCATAGGAAATGGGGTGCTTGTGCGGAATACCCGTAATGCCGAAAATTCGATATTCCCAAGTAACGCCCCACGCATCCGTACGAAAGGCGTGATACTTTCCATCGCTATCGTAATCGCCGGGGGCGGGACCTATTGGGGGAACCCTACGGAAAGGCTCAAAATCCCCGGGCAAAGTTGCATATAAATCGTTCAGCTTATCCCCGTGTTCGTAGTATCCAACCGGGCAATAATAAAAGCGAACGGGAACTTTATCCACACTTTTAAAATGCATTGCGTTTTTTACGCGTTCACGCCGAGTCATGAATCCCCCTCCTTATGAAACTTTTATTTTGATTATGATAACACATAAGGTGCTTTGTGTCAATACGAAAAAACGAAAATTCCGCCGTAAAAAAGGCGGAATTTCGGTTAAGATTTGCGATACGTTTTGGGAGTGAATAAAATTAACACGGGCAAAATTTCCAAACGCCCTACTAGCATAGTTAGCATTAACACAATTTTGGATAAAGGGCTAAACGCTACGTAACTTGCGTACGGGCCTACCGCTTCAAACCCGGGGCCTATGTTAGAAATACAAGCAAGAGCCGCAGAAAAATTACTGAAAAACCCGTGCTGTACGGTGTAAACGCCTGCATCTGACGTAACGGTTACCGCTTGTTGATTGATGGGATCAAAGGATAAAACCAAAACCGTGAACATCAAAATAAACACGTAAAGCGTAATAAAGGCAAGCACGCTGTTTGTGGTTTTTTCTTCTAACACCTTTCCTTCAAACTTGGTTTTGGGAACGTAACGGGGGTTTATGGTTTTGCGAACGTTCACGTACATACCTTTAAATGCAATCACAATACGCGAAAGTTTCATGCCACCGGCAGTAGAACCCGCCATTGCGCCCGTAAACATCAGCAATATAAGCACAGTTTGCGCTACCGAAGGCCAAACGTTAAAATCCGTAGTGGAAAATCCCGTGGTAGAGATTAGGGATGCCACTTGGAATAAGGAGTGCCGGAAGGCTTCTTCCCCCGAACTAATTTGTGGCATTGCGCTTAAATTGTTGTATACGCTTAAGAAGACAACGAGAACCGCAACGAACACTAACCCAAAATACGTGCGGAGTTCTTCACTTTTTAATACGTGTTTAATTTTGCCGATAAGCAGTAAATAATATATGGTAAAGTTACAACCGAATAGCAATAAAAATACGGCAATTACGTACTGCGAATAAGGATTCATTAGTTCCATACTACCGGGCATCATACCAAAGCCACCCGTACCCGCGCTACCAAAAGCGGTTAAGATACTGAAAAAGTATTTATCCTTTTCGTAGCCCGCTACGGGTTTATCAAGCATCAAAAGTACGATTTCTAAAACGGTTAACCCTGCGTAAATTAAATACAAAATGCGGGTAGTAACCTTCATTTTGGAAACGAGTTTCCCCACTTGAGGCCCGGGGCTTTCCGCGCGAAGAAGGTGCATGGAAGACCCTTCCTTGCTTTCGGGGATAAAGATCAAAATAAATACCAGAATCCCCATCCCGCCAATCCAATGCGAAAAACTGCGCCAGAAAAGCGAAGAGTGTGAAAGTAAAGTTACGTCCTCTAAAATACTGGCACCCGTGGTGGTAAAGCCGGACATAATTTCAAAGCAAGCGTTGATATAATTGGGGATTTCCCTATTGATAACGAAGGGTATCGCCCCAAATAACGACATTACGATCCACGACACCGCAACCAAAGCGAACCCTTCCTTTTGGTATAAGGTTTCGCGTTGCGATTTGGGAATTTGCAATAAAAACCCAATTCCCACAAGAACGAGCGCGGGAATAACGAACGCCAGCACGTTACGCGCGGTTTCGCGATAAATTAGGGAAACAAGCAGGGGGGCAAACATTAAAATGCCCTCCATTATCATAATTTTCCCTAAAATTTTGCCAATTTTTTTATAATTCATAAAATCCCTTAAATAAACAGATCGGTCAGATCGTCAAAGTTTTTATGCGTGGTTACAACGACGACGTTATCCCCTTGTTCAATATGGGATAAACCGTTAGGAATAATTACTTCCCCTTTGCGAATAATGCAAGCGATTAAGCAATCCTTTTTTATTTGCAAATCCTTTAAGGGAACGTTATAAAATTTTTCTTCTGCTTTAGCAACGAATTCCAGCGCTTCTACTTTATTTTGCACCAAGCGATATAAGGTAATTACGTTACTGCCTTCGCTGTTTGCAATCGCGCGCACGTAACTGATAATTTTACTTGCCGCAATATGTTTGGGGGAAACGCCCAATAAATACTGTTCGCTATCTAACATATTCGTTAGCTCGTCGTTTTTTACTTGCGCAACCGTTTTTCTTACACCCGAACGGTTTGCAAAAATGGAAGCAATAATATTCGCCTCATCACTTCCCGTTAGGGCAACGAAGGCATCCATTGCTTCAATGCCTTCTTCGGTCAACACCGAGTGCTGGGTTCCATCCCCGTAAACCACCGAAACGGAAGGCAACAATTCCGCCATTTCTTCGGCTTGTTCTTCGTTATTTTCAATCACCTTTACGCGGAACTTCTTTTGCGCCAATTTTTCCGTAAGATAGTAGCCGATTCTTCCCCCGCCCACAATCATTACGTTTTTAAAGGGGCGCTTATTTAGATGAATTTCGGTTAAGCAATCCCCCAAATCCTTGGTATCTGCGGTAAAGCTGATTTTATCCCCTTCCTGAATTAAAAATTCACCCGTAGGGATGATCACCTCTCCGTTCCGTTGCACCGCGCAAATTAAAACCTTGTTTTTCAGTTTTTGCCCCAAGGAAATTAACGTTTCCCCCACAAGGGCGCAGCCTTCGGTTGCAACCACTTCTACAAGGGAAACACGCCCCATGGCAAAATGTTCAATATCCGAAATAGAAGGTAGGCTTAGTAGATTGAAAATTTCGTTGGCGGTTTCCCGTTCGGGGTTTACCACCATGGAAATTCCAAGTTCTTCCTTCATTTCTTCGGTTTGCTTGCGATATAATGGGTTTCTTACGCGCGCAATGGTACTTTTTGCGCCCGCCTTTTTGGCAACCATACAAGTCATAATATTCAGTTCGTCGCTACCCGTAACCACGATTACCATATCCGCGTTTTTCGCGCCTGCTTCTAATTGAACGTCCAAACACGCGCCGTTACCAACTACACCAAGCGTGTCGTACTTTTCAATTAAACTTTCTACTTTTTCCTTGTTTTCATCTACGATGGTAATGGTGTGGCCTTCCCCAATCAAGTTTTCCAAGATGGTTTTGCCAATCATGCCCATACCAACAATGATAATTTTCATAATTTGCTCCCATTTTTATAGAGATACTTGCATTATAGCACTTTTCTTTGCATATGTAAAGTATTTTTAAGCAAGGGAAAAAAGCCTCCACTTTCCGTTCTTCGTTTCCCTTTATTGTATGCAACAAATATTACGCCCCGTTATAAACGGGGCGAAAAGTTTATTTTATATCAAAATATTTTCCACGTACAGTTCGGAAAGGATGTCCGCTTTGCTAAACCCTTGCCCGAAAAGGCTTTGGAATTCCGTGGAAACGGAATCGGTTATCCCGTCCACCTTGCCCACGATTACGGCACCGTATTTTTTTGCCGCAGAAATGGCTGCTTTTTGCGCCCCTTCGGTTTGGGGAAAGATCAAAACCGCCTTTCCGTTATATGCGCGAAGCACCGTTTCTATCATTTCCGCGTTTTCACTTAACAGCATTAGGGGTGCTTTGATTACCGCGTTTAATTCGTAAACCGCCGCGCGGATAAATTCCATATCAGGGTTAGCCGTATCGGGCGCGAATAGTAGTAAATCAATCCCTTCTTCTTGCATAGAAAGGGCTTCGTCCAACACCTCGTATTCGTCCATCCCTTCAAAAATTGCAAGGCCTTTGGGGGTTGCGGTGTTTAACGCTCCGCCCACGGTCAGGGGTTTAGAAAGGGTTAGCGTGTTGCAAAAAGAAGCGGCCACGGTGGGTTCTTCATTTTTCATAGGTGTGGAAACAGGCGTTCTATCCCCCATTTTTTTTGCTAATGCCGAAATATGGCTTGGGGTTGTTCCGCAACAACCACCCACGATTCGCACGCCTTTTTCTAACAAAGCGGAAACGTCTTCGGCAAATTCTTCGGGGGTTACGTCGTACGTGGTAACTCCGTTTCGGTTTTGTGGCAACCCCGCGTTGGGTTTTAGAATGATAGGAAGGCTACTAACGGTAAGCAGTTCTTCCATAACGGGGCGTAGTTGTTTTGGGCCAAAGGAACAGTTTGCCCCAACCGCGCTTGCCCCCATACCGCTTGCAATAGTAGCCATTACCGTGGGGCTTGCGCCCGTCATCAATCGCCCACCCGTGCCGTACGCGTTAGAAACAAATACGGGTGAATCCGAATTTTCCTTTGCGGCAATTAAGGCTGCCTTGGCTTCGTAGCCGTCGTTCATGGTTTCAATAATGATTAAGTCCACCCCGGCGGCAACGCCCAGCTTTACCGTTTCGGAAAAGGTGGCAACCGCGTCTTCAAAGGAAAAGCCACCAAAGGGGCCAACTAATCTACCCGAGGGGCCGATATCCAGGGCGATAAATTTGGGTTGTGTTCCCACGCTCTGTTCCCTTGCCATTTTTGCATTTTGCACCGCCGCAGGGATAATTTCTTCTAATTCCTTGCGCGTGAAATTTAATAGGTTTGCGCCAAACGTGTTGGTAGAAACCACGTTGCTACCCGCATCGTAGTAGGCCTTATGCCCTTTAATTACGTCCTCCGCGTGGGTTATGTTCCAGCGTTCGGGCTTTTCCCCCGCGCCAAGGCCGTAACTTTGCAGTAAGGTTCCAAAGCCACCGTCCAATAATACTACGTTGTTTTTGTAAAAATCCGTAAAATTCATACGCGCTCCTTTGCGTTATTATATTTTTTCTTCTTTCAAGAAAGGAAGAATTTTCTCCCACTCTTTTAGCAATTCTTCAAAAGAATACGCCGCGTTGGCGGGCGAGGTGGAAGGTAAACAAATTGCTTTCCTTCCCATTTGCGGTTCTTGATATTTTTTGAAATACTTTTCCGCCGTTTTACCGTTTACAAACACCGCGCGAATATCCGCAACTGAAAAAATGCAGGATAAATCGTTAGGAATTACTTGGTGAATAGAACTATCCGCACTACCCGTAATTTGACACGAAGCAATTACGTCCCACACCGCGATACCGTTTCGTAGCAAAAACTCACGCTTTTCTTGCACGGTTTGGGGCAAATTTTCCTTTAACGCTACGGAAAGAACCTTCCAAAACCGATTTTGCGGATGCCCGTAGAAAAAGCCTTGCTCCCGCGATTTTACGGATGGAAAACTGCCCAAAATTAAAATTTTGGAATCAGTGTTAAAAACGGGGGAAATTGAATGCTGCACGGTTTGTTCTATCATTTGCATTTACACCCAATTTCAGTTTCATAGTCTTCTTGTATTAACACGTAATTTAAGTTGTGTTTTTTTGCAAGTTCTAAATTTTTTGCGTTTTCTTTTTGCAAATTTTCCATGGTTAAATCGTCGTCCGCTTGCCGTTTTTCTATCACGCTTGCAAATTCCTTTATCTTGGAAAAATGCGTTTTTACGTACGATTCGCCCAAAATTAGGCAAAAATATTGCATTTTAGCAAGGTATTCGTTTGAAAAATCTTTTTTCCAATCAAAGGGAATATAGCACCCTTCTACAATCAAATTTTGATCGTTTTCTATTGCGGTTTTTATTATTTCCCGTACGATGGGCCATAGATATGCGGTTAAATCTTCCTCCCTACTTAAGGGGGTAAGGGTGGTATTTCCACTACGAATTAACCCCATTTTTAAGTGGTCAATGGAAAGGTATGGATAGTGATATTTTTCCAAAAGTTTTTGGGCAAACGCGGTTTTTCCCACGTGTGTAGCGCCCGCAATTAAAATGATCATAGTGGCTTTCAGTTCCCCTGTTTTCTCGCTTAATTATAGCATATATTCGCCGTTTTTGCAATAGAAAAAGCATAAAATGGCATCCCCATTTTCGGTAAAATTCAGTATGAAACGTTGAAATTTTACAGACGAACCAAGGCACAAATCATGACGGAAAACAAAAAAAGAACGAAGCGGTTGCTTCGTTCTTTTTTGCGCTAATCGCACAAAAATTGTGTTAAGTTTATTTTTTATTTCGCTTGCGCTAGTTAAAAAATTACACTTTAGTTTTTCCGTAATTATAAAAAGTATAATTTATTTGCCCATTATCTCCAAAAAATGACATAGCAACAGTTGCTTTATAAAACTTATTGTTTTTAAATTGCACTTTTGCAAAATTAATTGTTCCTATTGATTCATCTGATAAATTATCAAGTCCTACATCGCTGCATACGTACCACTCGTCATCCTTTTCAAAATAAGAACTTAAAAGCAGTTGGAAAATTCCTACATCACCATCCGAATATTTAAAATGTTCTTCTATTGTTTTAGAATCCGCATCCGTTTCTGTATAATATTCCGTCTCCACATCGCCATCAGAATTCGTGAACACAAGTTTACCCTCATCTCCATCTACATAGAGAGTTATATTATATTTCGTTCCAGAAAGATATTCAATTTCAATATCTACGGTATAATTTTCTAAAGCTTCCTTAGCAATCGCAAATTTTTCTTCGTCAGAAACCTCTGCGTCAGAGCATGCCGATAGCAACACAGTAGTCATTGCCAAAACAATGACGGTTATCAGTAAAAAAAGTTTTTTCATGTTTATTCTCCTTAAATTTTTTAATAAGTTACCTTGATTTTTAAGTAACTCTCAATTTTTTATTATTATATCAAGTCTTTTATGACTTGTCAAGTATTTTAAGACTTGTTTTGTGTATAATTTTATTATGGAATTTAAAGACGTATTAAAAGATTTACGAATATCACACAATTTAAGCCAAATGCAGCTTTCTAAAGAAACGGGATTAAGCCAATCCGCAATTGCAAAATGGGAACTTGGAAAAACCGAACCTACGGCAAGCGCAATTATTACCCTTGCGAGATTTTTTAACGAAACAGCAGATTATCTTTTAGGATTAGAAGAATAACTTTTACTATAAAATAAGTAAACAACGCAAAAATTTTTGCGTTGTTTATTTTTGGCGTGAAGGATGAAACCGACACCACTTAAAGAGGGAACCCTCTCGGTTACCCTTACGGTGGCGGTCGAACCAAGGCACGAATCGTAACGGAAAATAAAAAACACGGCGTAGCAAAAATGCTACGCCGTGTTTTTGTATGTGTGGGACTAAATCTCGTTTTTAGGGTATGTGTGTGGGACAAAAAGTATTTTTTGCAAAGTAATACTAATCTCTACTTATATGTTATCCCATTTTCAGTCAATCTATTTTTAATGACATTTATAGCAATCTCAGACGAATCAATTCCTATAAATTTACGACCCAATTTTGCTGCAGCTAAAAGTGTAGTTCCACTACCCGCAAAACAATCCATAATTATGCTATTTTCTCTTGAAGATTGTTTGATTATCAATTCAAGCATTTCAAGATTCTTTTGAGTCGGATATTTCGGCGCTTGTGGGTCTTTATATTTCCAAATATCTTGTATCTTTTTTCCTTTATGCTCATCAGCGTATTTTTTGATACGTGGATTCCCTGTTTTTGACCATTCAATTAAACCAAGTTTATCCATACTATCAAATTCTTCAGGACTTGTACGCCAATGCCTACCAGCAGGGGGCAACATTCCACGCCAAGCCATTCCCGTTATCCCATTAGTTGTTTCACCTGGAGCGTGCAAAGGAATAGTCGTATATCTTCTACCGTCAGCATCAATTTTGGTAAATTTTGTAGCCAATTCATTTTCTTCTAAAGAAATTTTGATTTCATTCCAAATGTTTTTTTGCGAATTTTTGGAATAGAAAAGAATCATATCTTTTTCATTTCCATAGGCTTTTCTATCAAAATTTTTAGGATTCGACTTAATACGGGTTATATCATTTTTAAAATTTTTTGTTCCAAAAATTTCATCTAAAATTATCTTGAAATAATGACCCATTTTTGTATCTATATGAACATAAAGACTACCTTCTTCAGATAAAAGTTCATATATAAGAACAAACCTTTCATACATAAACTTAATAAATTCATCATCTGTCATTAAATCACTATACGCAATAGTACTGCCTTTTTTCCGACTTATAGTATTTGCTCGATTTTCACTTACAGAGAAAATTTGGTTTGTATTAAAAGGTGGGTCTATGTAAATTAAATCTATAAAACCTTTTCTACCATTCAATAAAGCAGACATTATTTCAAAGTTGTCGCCATAAAACAAATAAGACATATCGTCGCTTGTGTTAATCGGTGAAACAAGTTTTGCTCTAGATAAAATATCTCCTTTTGTTTCTTTATCTTCAAATAGCAGTTTCATTTTATTTGCTCCTTATAATGAATATAAGAATTCTCTTAACACTAAAGCTGATAAAATAACTTGTTCATTATTATTTAAAAAATATTTATACGCCTTATGTTTACCTTTAATATAGGAAACACCATCTACTATAGCTATTGTTATTACTTCTTTTCCACAATTTTTGATAGGACTTACAAGCGTAGCGATAGCGTCATCAAACTGATCGTTTTGGTGTCCACCGAAATCTGTTATAAATTTCGTTTCTCCAATAATATATTTATTATTAAACTTTGCTACAAGGTCCAATCCTTTGCTAATACGAGTATACCCTAAATACTTAATAGCAAATTCTTTCATTTTTGCGTCAGAAGCGAGAAAAATAGCATTTTCAGTTGTTTGCATAAAGGATTCTTCCGTTTCACAAATTTTACACCCTAAAACCCCGGACTTTAACCAATTTTTGAACATTGGTCCCATTTGCCTATTCGTTTCTTTCGGTTCAGAACATCTATCAAAAATAACATCTAATCCCATTGAATATAAATTACCCGCTATTCTATTAACAGTGTTTGGATTACGTTCAATTGCCGTCTTGTCTTTCCGCAAATACGGCACATAACTATCCTTAATAGGAAATAAATCCAATTTTAAAAGTTCTTTTACTAACTCAACATTGTTTCTCGTTAAAAAATAATTTTCAATTGCTTGGCAACTTTCTCTAGAAATTTCTCTACATAAATTGGGAGAAATCGGATATACTTTATAAAGTTCATCCAAATAATTTCTTTGATTTGCAAACTCAATGCTCATTTCAGTCCAAATATTCATATTCTTTTTCCTTTATATTTTTTATATTCATTTTTATAATATTATATCATATATTTTCAAAAAATTCAATCCCTTTTAATATCCCCTATCATTATTTTTTAGTTCGACCCCAGGTGTGGGAGAGTTTTACCATACATTGAATTAAAGTGTGTGGGACAAAATCTATCGTGGCTTTTATGAAAAATTGCATTAAAAAAGACCTATAAAACGCTGATTTTAGCGCGAAAATAAAAAATATAGGTCTATAAGCAAAATACTTATAGACCGCCCCATGCAGGATGAAACCGACACCCCTTAAAAAGGGGCCCCTCGGTTACCTTTGCCCATAAAATATGCCCGTCATATGGCGGGCGAACCAAGGCACAAATCATGACGGGATGCA
>SVIF01000024.1 GCA_015069615.1 Clostridiales bacterium
TAAATATCTTGGGTTGCGGGAATTACGATGCCGCGCACGTGGGGAGCAATCGTTCTGCCCTTGAAAATTTCCGCCGCCTCGGCTAAATCTTTATAATGCCCGTTGGTGCAAGAACCGATTACCACTTGGTCAATTTTAATATCCCCGATTTCATCAAACGTTTTGGTGTTTTCGGGAAGATGGGGGAAGGCAACGGTGGGGCGAATTGCGCTTAAATCAATTTCGTACGTTTCGTCGTACACCGCGTCCTCGTCCGCCTTATATTCTACGTAAGGGCGGGTTGCGCGTTCGTTCACGTACGCGCGCGTTTGGTCGTCCACTTCAAAAATGCCGTTTTTCGCGCCTGCTTCAATTGCCATGTTGGAAACGGTTAACCGGTCGAACACCGAAAGGGCGCTAACCCCTTCACCCGTAAATTCCATACTTTTATACAGCGCGCCGTCCACGCCGATTTTGCCGATAATATGTAAAATTAAATCCTTGCCCGAAACGTACTTTTTAAGCTTGCCTTTTAATACGAAACGGATGGCCGAAGGCACCTTAAACCACGCCTTACCCGTTGCCATACCACAAGCCATATCCGTACTGCCTACGCCCGTAGAGAACGCGCCCAGCGCCCCGTAGGTACAGGTGTGCGAGTCCGCACCGATTACCACGTCCCCGGGAAGAACCAAGCCCTTTTCGGGAAGAAGGGCGTGTTCAATCCCCATTTTCCCAACGTCGTAAAAATGCGTAACGCTGTGTTCGTTACAAAAATCACGGCACATTTTGCATTGCGCTGCGGCTTTGATGTCCTTGTTGGGGGCAAAGTGGTCCATAACCATGGTTACCTTGTCCTTATCAAACACCGTTTTTGCGCCGATATTATTAAATTCGCGAATAGCCACGGGGGAGGTGATGTCGTTACCCAAAACGCGGTCTAACGAAACCAAAACCAGTTGCCCCGCTTCTACCTTACTAAGCCCCGCGTGGGCGGCAAGGATTTTTTGCGTCATCGTCATGCCCATAGTATTATTCTCCGTCCTTATAGTTGATAATCGCACCGCGGTCCGCCGAACTTACTTGCGCCGCGTAGCGTTTTAAGTACCCGCTAACCTGCTTTTTCTTAATGGGCATTTCCGCCTTGCGCTTTTCTAATTCTTCGGGGGAAACGTGCCATTCAATTTTGTAAGCGGGGATATCAATAGAAATTTCATCCCCGTCCTTTACGTAAGCAATGGGGCCACCCGAAACCGCTTCGGGGGAAACGTGCCCGATGGATGCGCCACGCGTTGCGCCCGAGAATCTACCGTCCGTAATCAACGCTACGTCCTTATCCAATCCCATACCCGCGATTGCGGAGGTGGGGGAAAGCATTTCGCGCATACCGGGGCCACCCGCAGGGCCTTCGTAACGAATAACCACTACGTCCCCCGCTTGAATTTTACCCCCGTAAATTGCCGCAATGCAGGTTTCTTCGCTTTCAAACACTTTTGCCTTACCCGTATGCTTTAACATTTCGGGGGCAACCGCCGCGCGTTTTACCACGCAACCGTTGGGGGCCAAATTCCCTTTCAGTACCGCAATACCGCCCGTTTTGCCAAACGCGTTTTCGGGTTTTCTAATCACTTCGGGGTCTCTATTTTCCGCTTGGTCGATATTTTCCTTAAAGGTTTTGCCCGTAACGGTAATCATATCCGTTTTCAGTAGGCCCAGCGCGTCCAATTCCTTCATAACCGCCATAACGCCGCCCGCTTCGTTTAAATCCTCCATATAGGTGGGGCCGGCGGGGGCTAAGTGGCAAAGGTTGGGGGTTTTTTCGCTAATTTCGTTCACTTCGTCTAACGAGAAGGGAACGGATAATTCGTTTGCAATGGCGGGAAGGTGTAACATGCTGTTGGTAGAACAACCCAGTGCCATATCCGCGGTAATGGCGTTGCGAATCGCATCCGCCGTCATAATATCCCGGGGACGAATATTGCGTTTTACCATTTCCATTACTTGCATACCCGCGTGCTTAGCAAGTTCAATTCTTGCAGAATATACCGCGGGGATGGTGCCGTTTCCAGGCAACCCCATACCAAGCACTTCGGTTAAGCAGTTCATACTGTTTGCGGTGTACATACCCGAACACGAACCGCAAGTGGGGCAAACCTTCTTTTCAAATTCGGTTAATTTTTCTTCGGTAATTTTCCCCGATTTGTAAGCGCCAACCGCTTCAAACATGCTGGATAGCGAACGCTTTTCGCCCCCTACCCTACCTGCAAGCATAGGCCCGCCGCTTACGAACACGGTGGGAATATTTAAGCGCGCCGCCGCCATCAGTAGCCCCGGCACGTTTTTATCACAGTTAGGAATCATCACCAGTCCGTCAAATCCGTGCGCCTTTACCATTGCTTCGGTAGAATCCGCGATTAGGTCGCGCGTAACCAGTGAATACTTCATCCCGGTATGCCCCATAGCAATGCCGTCGCATACCGTAATTGCAGGAAATACAATGGGCGTACCGCCTGCCATAGCCACGCCCAGCTTAACCGCTTGCGTGATTTTATCTAAATTTACGTGCCCGGGAACGATTTCGTTAAAACTGCTAACGATACCAATTAAGGGGCGTTGTTGTTCTTCGTCCGTCAAACCAAGCGCATGGTACAGCGAACGGTGGGGTGCGTTGTGAAAACCGTTTACAACTTCTTCTTTCATCATAGTAGTCGTTTCCTTTTGCGGAAAATCTTTCCGCGAATTAAGCGGATAGACGAACGCCGCGCGTGTAAAATCACACGCACGACGTTTGTTTCCGTATTTTATTTTGAAATTTTGCGGTGTTTTTCCCTTAAATCAAGGTTTTGCGCAGAAGGTTGGTTGCTTAACGAAAGTGCTTTGAGGAGGAAAACGCAATAAGTTCGCCTAGAAGGTAAGGGCGCGTACCCACAGCGGTACGTAACCGCGCCTTATAGGATGAAATTAGCAGGGTTTTTCCCTCAAAAAGCAATCAACCGACTAAGCAAGACCTTAGTTATTAATCAGTTTGTCTTCGTCCGACCAGCTGTACAGCTTACGGATTTCCTTACCTACCACTTCGGAAGGATGTTCGGATGCGATTTTGCGCATTGCGTTGAAGTGAACTTGGCTACCTGCGTCGCTCATATCAAGCAAGAAGTCTTTTGCAAAGGTACCGTCTTGAATATCCTTTAACACCTTCTTCATTGCCTTTTTGGTTTCTTCGGTAATGATCTTGGGTCCGGTGATGTAGTCGCCGTATTCCGCGGTGTTGGAAATGGAGTAGCGCATACCTTCAAACCCGCTTTGATAAATAAGGTCTACGATCAATTTCATTTCGTGGATACATTCAAAGTAAGCGTTTCTGGGGTCGTAACCTGCTTCGGTAAGGGTTTCGAAACCCGCTTGCATTAAAGCGCAAACGCCGCCGCAAAGAACGGCTTGTTCACCGAATAAGTCCGTTTCGGTTTCGGTGCGGAAGTTGGTTTCCAAAACGCCCGCCCTTGCGCCGCCGATACCAAGTGCGTATGCAAGGCCGATATCAAGTGCGTCGCCCGTGGCGTCTTGTTCAACTGCGATTAAGCAAGGAACGCCTTTGCCCACTTGATATTCGCTTCTAACCGTGTGGCCGGGGCCCTTGGGCGCAACCATGATTACGTTTACGTTCTTGGGGGGCTTAATGCAACCGAAGTGGATGTTAAAGCCGTGTGCGAACGCCAAGGTTTTGCCTTCGGTAAGGTTGGGTTCAATGCTTTCCTTATACAATTTTGCTTGCTTTTCGTCGTTAATCAAAATCATGATAAGGTCTGCCGCTTTTGCCGCTTCGGCTGCGGTCATAACGGTTAAGCCTTGCGCTTCTGCCTTTGCCCAGCTTTTGCTACCTTTGTACAAGCCAACCACTACGTTAACGCCCGAATCCTTTAAGTTCAAAGCGTGTGCGTGGCCTTGGGAACCGTAACCGATAATTGCAACGGTTTTGCCGTTTAATTTGTTCAAATCGCAATCTTGTTGATAGAAAATTCTGTTTGCCATAATGTTTATCTCCTAAAAAATTTTTTCTTTTTTATTTTACAATGCAAGAACTTCTTGCAGTTTGTACCTAAATTAGTTGGCTATACTTTTGCCAAAAGCGTACCCGAACCGCGTTCTAACGCAACGATACCCGTTCGGCACATTTCCAAAATGCCGTAAGGTTTCATAATTTCCACGAACGCGTCTATCTTACTGGGCTCGCCCGTAACTTCAATGCACATTTCCCCGTTAGTGTAATCAATTACCTTGGCGCGGAATACGTCTACCACCGTCATGATATCACTGCGACTTGCGCCTTCGTTACGAATTTTAATCAGCATCAGTTCACGGCGAATTGCGGTGTCCTCTAACACTTCCACCTTCTTCACGTTCACTTGCTTTCTTAGTTGGTTAATCATTTGTTCCTTCGCGTAGCCATCCCCACTCATACAAATGGTGATGCGCGAATATTCGGGGGATTCGGTTTCGCCTACGGTAAGCGCGTCAATGTTAAACCCACGGCGGGTGAACATACTGGTAACGCGGGTAAGAACACCCGATTTATTATCTACGTAAACAGCAATTACAAAACTACCTTGTTTCATCATAGCGTTATTCCTCACTTTACCTTGGTAATCATATCGTCAATCGCACCGCCCGGGGGAAGCATGGGAAGAACGAATTCATCTTTTTCCACGGTTACGTCAATCACGGTGGGGCCGTTTGCCTTCCACGCGGTATGCAGTGCGGCGAAAAGTTCTTCTTCGGTGTTCACCTTAACCCCGTTTGCGCCGAACGCCTTTGCCAAAGCAACGAAGTCCGTTTTCCGCTGTAACACGGTGTTGCTATATCGCTTGCCAAAGAACAGCGTTTGCCATTGACGAACCATGCCAAGCACCCCGTTGTTCATCAAAACGATTACGATGGGAAGGTTATACGTTACCGCGGTGGCAAGTTCGTTTAAGTTCATACCGAAACTGCCGTCCCCCGTAATTAAAACGGTGGGATCTTTGGTTGCTACGTACGCACCCATTGCCGCGCCAAGCCCAAAGCCCATTGTGCCTAAGCCACCGCTAGAAACGAATCTTCTGGGGCGGTCAAACTTAGCGTACTGCGCCGTCCACATTTGGTGTTGCCCTACGTCCGTAGTAATTACCGTGCCCGCGGGTTTGGTGGCGTTTACCGCTTCAATAATCTTTTTGGGGGTAAGCACGCCTTCGCTTTGCAAGGCGATTGCCTTTTCGTTTTCTTCTTCTTGCGCTTTCAGTTCGCTAATGCGCGTAGCCCATTCGGGGTGAACCGCCTTTTCGCATTTTTCCGCGATACGGCTAAAGGAATCGGCTACATCCCCCACCAAGCCAAGGTCTACCCTAACGTTTTTATTCACTTCCGCAAAGTCGGGGTCTAACTGAATAATTTTACTGTTTCTTGCGAATTTTTTCACGTTCCCCGTGGCGCGGTCGCTAAACCGAACGCCTACGGCTAAAATTAGGTCCGCTTCGTTTTGCGCCATGGAGGAAGCGTAATGCCCGTGCATGCCTTGCATCCCTAAAAAACGCGCATCACTTTGTACGGCCGAAAGCCCCATAAAGGAACAACCCACACCCGCGTCAATCTTTTCCGCAAAGGCGATAATTTCCTTGCCCATGCCAAGGCCGGCAGCACCCCCGCCGATATAAATATAGGGGCGTTTTGCTTCCTTAATTAGCGCCACGGCTTGCTCAATGCCCGTTTCCGCTACCTTAGGTAGGGGAATTTTGGGCGCTAAGGCGTGGGGGGTGTGTTCGTAAGTTTCCACTTGCACGTCCTTGGGAATATCAATAAGAACGGGGCCCGGTCTACCCGATTTCGCGATAGAAAAAGCTTCTTCCACGATATCCGCCAAATCTTCAATTTTATGCACGAAGTAGTTGTGCTTGGTAATGGGAAGGGTTACCCCCGTGATGTCAATTTCTTGGAAACTATCCTTACCGATTAAACTGCAAGGAACGTTCCCCGTAATGGCAACCATAGGGATGGAATCCAGCATAGCGGTTGCAATCCCCGTTACAAGGTTAGTTGCCCCCGGGCCACTGGTGGCGATACAAACGCCCACCTTACCCGTTGCGCGCGAATACCCGTCCGCCGCGTGCGAAGCGCCCTGTTCGTGGGCGGTTAACACGTGGTTGATTTTATCTTGGTATTTATACAGCGCGTCGTAAATATTGATAACTTGCCCACCGGGATAGCCGAATACGTCCGTAACCCCTTGTTCAATGAGCGATTCAATTAAAATTTCCGCACCCGTTAGTTTCATGCGTTTTCTCCTTCAATCATACGGTTCAGCGCGGAAACGAGCGCCTTTACCGAAGATTTCATAATATCACCGTGTATCCCCACGCCCCAGAAGGTTTTGCCCCCTGCGGTTACGGATACGTACGAAGCCGCTTTTGCCGAAGAAGTTTCTTCTAACGCGTGCCCCGTGTAACTTTCCAAAGTAAAGGCTTTGCCCGTTGCGGCTTTTAGCGCGTTGCTTACGCAGTCTAGCCGCCCGTTCCCCGTAACGAAGTGGGTGGTTTCCACCCCGCCTACGGATACGGTTACGTTCCCCGTAACCCCTTCACCCGTGGGAAGATATTGTTCGTTTACCACTTTCACCACCGTTTGGCGGTTTACGAAATCTTGCATCAAAATATCGTACACTTCTTGGGGGGAAAGTTCTTTATGCGCGTGGTCCGAAACGCTTTTTACGTGATAGCCGAACGCTTCGCGCATCTTCATGGGAAGCACCATCTTAAACTGCGTTTCCAAAATATAACCGATACCGCCCTTGCCCGATTGCGAGTTAATGCGGATAACGTCCGCTTCATACGCGCGCCCAACGTCCGTGGGATCGATGGGAAGGTAAGGCACCGTCCAATATTCGTCCTTTCCGTCCTCCCGCCATTTCATACCCTTGGCGATGGCGTCTTGGTGCGAACCGCTAAACGCCGCGAATACCAGTTTCCCGCTATACGGTTGCCGTTCGTAAACGCGCATACGGGTAACTTCTTCGTACGTTTCGGTAATTTTGGGCAGGTCGGTGAAATCTAATCCGGGGTCAATCCCTTGGCTAAACATATTCAAGGCTAACGTGATGATATCCACGTTCCCCGTGCGTTCCCCGTTGCCGAACAGCGTACCTTCAATACGGTCGCCCCCCGCAAGTAGCCCAAGTTCGCTATCCGCTACCGCGCAACCGCGGTCGTTATGCGGGTGAAGGGAAATGATTACGTTTTCCCTGCCGTGCAAGTTTTTGCACATATATTCCACTTGGTTTGCGTACACGTGGGGCATGCTGTGCGAAACGGTTACGGGTAGGTTGATAATTACCTTATCGTCCTTCGTGGGTTGCCAAATATCCAAAACTTCGTTGCAAATTTCCGCCGCAAATTCGGGTTCGGTGCCCGTAAAGGATTCGGGGGAATATTCAAAGCGAACGTTACCCTTGGCGGTTTTGCGGTATTCTTTTAAGAGTTTCGCGCCGAATTTGGCGATTTCCACGATTTCCGCTTTTTCCTTTTTGAATACCTGTTCGCGTTGCGCTACTGACGTGGAATTATACAAGTGAACGATGGCGTTTTTCGCGCCGTCAATCGCTTCAAATGTCTTTTTGATAATGTGTTCACGGCTTTGGGTTAATACCTGTATGGTTACGTCGTCCGGAATTAAATTTTGTTCAATCAGCGTACGGCAGAATTCGTATTCGGTTTCGCTTGCCGCGGGAAAGCCGATTTCAATTTCCTTAAATCCAAGGCTGACGAGCACGTTGAAGAATTTCAGCTTTTCTTCCAAGCTCATGGGGATAATTAACGCTTGGTTGCCGTCCCTAAGGTCTACGCTACACCAAACGGGGGGCTTATCGATGACGGATTTTTTCACCCAATCCATCGTTACCCCTTGGGGGGCAAAAAATTGCTTTTTATATTTCGTGTAATTTTTCATAGCTCTCCTTCGTTAGCAAACGCGGGTAATCCAACCGAACGTATCTTCGGTTTTGCCCCATTGCATACCCGTAAGAGTATCGTACAGTTCTTGGGTTACTTCCCCAATCTTGCCGCCGCCCACTTCGTATTCTTCTTCCCCAAAAGCAAGCTTGCCGATGGGGGAAACCACCGCCGCCGTTCCGCAGCCCCAGGCTTCTTTTAAACTACCGTCCTTTAACGCGCCTAGAAGTTCGTCCACCGAAAGTAGCCGTTCGCTAACCTTGTAGCCCTTGCTTTTCAAAACTTCAATACAACTCATACGCGTGATGCCGGGTAGAATACTTCCCGTAAGCATGGGGGTTACGATTTCATCCCCAATTTTGAACATAACGTTCATTGCGCCTACTTCTTCAATATACTTTCTTTCCACGCCGTCCAGCCACAAAACTTGCGAATAGCCTTTTTTCGCAGCGCGTTCGCCCGCGCGGGTGCTTGCCGCGTAGTTCCCGCCGCACTTCGCGTAGCCCGTACCACCGCGTACCGTACGTACGTCCTCCTTTTCAATCATGATTTTTACGGGGTTAATCCCTTCTGCGTAATAACTGCCCGAGGGGGAGGCAATTAGCATAAAGGTTGCGCGGTGTACCGCGTGTACCCCAAGGGATTCGTCGTTCCCAAACATAAAGGGGCGAAGGTAAAGGGAAGTACCAAAAGACTTGGGTACCCAACGCTGTTCGGTTTTTACGAATTCGGTTAGAATTTGCATGCCCAGTTCTTCGTCAATTTCAGGAAGGCTCATACGTTCTGCCGAACGGTTCATACGGCGGATGTTTTCCATGGGGCGGAACAATTGTACCCCACCGTCCGCCCTACGGTACGCCTTCAATCCTTCAAAAATTTCCGCGCCGTAATGAAGTACGGTGGATGCGGGGTGTAAGGAAATATATCCAAAGGGAATGATTCTGGCGTTGTGCCAGCCCTTGCCTTCTTCATAATCCATAACGAACATATGGTCGGTAAACACCTTGCCAAAGCCCAACTTTTCTTCGGGAACCAAGGGTTTTAGATTTTCTGCTTTTTCAAATGCGATTTTCATACTTTTCGCCATCACGCGGTGAAATAACGGTTGTTCCGCGCCCTTTTGCTTATTTTTAGAATAAAAATATTCCGCCACAAGGGTAGCACATTTTTATGTTTCAAGTCAACTTTTTCGGCGTGGGTTTTTCCCTTTTTTTATAAAAAAGGGGGAAAACGGGGATAAAAAGGCGATTTTCTTGCTTTTTTGCATAAAAATTCCCCCTTTTCACACCCTAACGAATATGAATCAAAACACCGTTTTCCCGCAAGCGCAACGCAACGCGGAATATTTGAAAAACACAGTTTTAGGTAGCGACGTACTGTTTCACGAAGTATCCGTGGGAAAAACGCAAGGGGTGATTGCGTTTACGGACGGGCTTTGCGATAAGGAACTTTTGGGCGAACAAGTTTTACTGCCCCTTACCCGTATCACCGAGTTTTTAGGGAAAGAAAGCCTTTCCCTTCTCGCTTGCCCCGAAGTGAAAACCTATCAGGATTTTCCCGCGCTAACCGAAGCGCTACTTGGCGGGGACGCGGTTTTATTTATGGACGGCTTTACGGTGGGCTACGCCTTTGGTTGCCGTAAATATCCCGCGCGTGCGGTGAACGAGCCACCCACTTCGGTGGTGGTAAAAGGCCCAAGGGAAGGGTTTGTGGAAGATATGAAAACCAACCTTGCCTTAATTCGCAAACGCTTGCGCTCCCCCGCCCTTACGTTTACGGGGGCAAGCGTGGGAAAGTATTCAAAAACCCCCGTTACGGTGGTTTATTTAAGCGGGGTGGCGGACGAGAAGTTGGCGAAACGCATTGTAAAGCGCATCAATAAAATACAAATAGACGGCGTTCCCGATTCTTCGTACGTAGCAAAATTTTTACAAGAAAACCCCGGCTCGCTCATCAAACAGGTGGGGCAAACCGAGAAGCCGGACGTGTTTTCCGCAAAACTACTGGAAGGGCGTATCGGCGTTCTGGTAGAAGGAAGCCCCATTGCCCTTACCCTTCCCTTTTTGATTTTAGAAGATTTTCAAAACCCCGAAGACTATTATCATTCTTCGTACCGTTCGGCTTTTTCGCGGATTTTGCGCATTTTTGGGGTGGCTCTTTCCATCCTTCTTCCCGCAAGCTACGTGGGGGCGCAACTGTTCCAACTGCAACTTATCCCCCTAAAATTTTTGGTAACTATCGTAAATTCCATTAAGGAAATCCCCTTTTCCCCTTCCTTAGAAATGCTGGTTCTTTTACTGGTGTTTGAAATTCTAAGCGAAGCCAGTATCCGCATGCCAAAATATATCGGTATGGCGCTATCCGTGGTGGGGGCGATCGTTCTGGGGGAAACCGCAATTCACGCGGGGCTTGTTTCCACCCCCGCCGTACTGATTATGGCGGTTAGCGGAATTTGCACTTACACCGTGCCGGACTTAGTGGGGGTTACCACCGTTTTGCGCTTTTCCGCTTTGATTATCGCGGGTACGGGGGGCGTTTACGCGCTTTCGGTGGGTATGGCAGTCTTTTTTATTTACCTTTCTTCTTTGGAAAGTTTCGGCGTTCCCCAACTTGCGCCTTATTCCCCCCGTCTTAGCCCCGATTTAACGGACGGATTTATTAAGCACCCCTTTTTTACGGGGGTGAAACGCCCCCTTTCCTTAAAAAGTAAAAACCGCACGCGCATGCAACCGCCAAGGCGGAAATAACTACCAAAACGGCAACCGCTAAAACAACCCGAAAGGCAACCGCCCAAACGGTGAAAAAACATAGTTTTCTTCCCTTAAAGGGAAGAATAGGAGTATTATGAACGAATTTTCTTCATCCCAAATCTTTCGCTTTTTCGTGGCGTTTTCCCCCATGGCAAAACTGATTTTTCTACCCGCTTTGCTTGCCGAAAACGTAAAAAACGACCTTTGGATTTCTTTGTCCTTATGCTTTTTGCTTGACGGAATTTTGCTACTTTTCGTGCTTGTTTTAGCAAGGCGCGGGGCGGATATTTCTACCCTTCTACTCGGGGCGTTCGGCAGGGTGGGAAGCAAGATTTTATGCGCCCTTTACGCCCTGTTTTTCTTTGTAAAATCCTTCCTTTTTTTTGGGGAAGAAGGGCGATTCGTAACCGTGGAATTATACGAAACCGTACCCCTTTTTATCTTCCTTTTACCCCTATTTTTCGTGGGGTTTTACCTATCGCAAAAACGGGCAAGAACGCTGGGAAGATTAGCGGATATCTTCTTTTTTATCTGCCTTTTTTCCTTTGGCGCGCTACTGCTTTTTGCCCTGCCTTCGGCTAATTTTAAAGCGCTTTTACCCGTGGCTTTCCGTAACGGAACTGCCATTTTTGGGGGTGCGTTTACCTCCCTTTTATACTTTGGCGACCCCTTATTTTTGTTCTTTTTGCTTGGAAAATTCCACCCAAAAGGGCAAGAAAACACTAAAATTTTCGGTGGTTTTTTGCTTTCCGCCACCCTTACGGTGGGCTTTTGCATGCTATTTTACAGCGTGTTTACCGTGCTTGCCCGCTTTGAAACCGCAAGCTACTACAACCTTGGAAAATACGGCGCGTTTTCCACGTCATCTGGTAGAATTGATTTAGTTATCACCTACCTTTTACGCTCGGTAACCGCCGTTGCTATTTCCCTTCCCGGCTTTTTTGCGGTGCGGAATTTGCGTGCGATTTGTTGGGAAAAATCCGCTTGGATATGGGGACTAACCTTTTTCGGCGCTCTTGCAATTTGCTTGTTCTTTGGCTACCCTTACCTTGCCGCTTTTAGCGAGGTCTTGCGCCGTTACGGGGGGTACGCGGCAATTCTTTTTCAATATCTTATCCCCCTTTTCGCATGCGCGGTATTCCTTATAAAAACGCATGAAAAACACCCTGAAAAAAGGGGCGAAAAACAAGTTTTGGGGGTGTAATATGGGCGTGTTTTCGCATATAAAAGAACGGGTAAACTCCCCCCTATGGCGCTTTCGCTTTTCCGCTTTTGCGCTTTTACTATTGCTTGTTTTATACCTAACCAACGATTTTGCCTTACTTTCCATCCGTCAATCCGCCCTTGTTGTTGCTGTGGGGATAGACGCTGCGGAAGACGGGGGCGTGGAAGTTTCCTTACAAATTGCAGTGCCCGAAGCGGACGATACCGCCCAAAAAAGCCACCAAGAAACCGTTTCGGCAAAAGCGGGAACGGTTAGCGCTGCGATTCGGCTGTGCGGTCAGGCTTGCGGTTGGTACCCCGTTACCGCCTTTTGTTCACTAATTATTTTGGGGGAAGAAACGCTACAAAACAACGTGATGGAGACCTTAGACTTCTTTATTCAGGACGCAAAGGTGGAGGATGCCGCTAAGGTAGCCGCATGCCAAGGAAAAGCGAAGGATATCATCAATTCCGCCACCCCGTTAGACGGCGTTTCTTCCTTCGCCTTTGAAAAGATTTTTTCGGTAAACAAAAACACGATAAGCACGGTAAATCCCATCACCGTAAAGGAATTTGCAGAAGGCTGCTTTTCGCAAGGGGAAACCGCCTATATGCCCTATATCCGCAAAGTGCCCATTGAAGAAAAAAGTATTTCCTTTCGCGAACAGCCTGTCCCCCCAAAAGGGGTGCTTTACCTACCTTCCTACGGTTCCACCCCGGCGGAAAAGCCCAGCCAAGAGGAAAGCAACGAAGAAAAAAACGGGGGCGGTTCTTCGGGGGGCGGAAGCAGCTCTTCGGGCAGTTCGGGGGGGAACGCCAGCGGGGGCGCGAACGCTAAAGCGGGGGAAAGCCAAACGGTGGGGCTGTATGATGCTTCTGCCACCCTATTATTCCATAAGGGCAAGGCGGTGGGGCTTTTGGATGCCCCCCAGTCTTTAACCAAAAGCACCCTTCTGCTTTCGGGAAGTCAAGGCGTTTTACCCGTTTTTAACGTGAAAGAGCAGGGTGAATCCGTTTCCTACCTACTCAACGTGGCAAAAAACCAAAGCAGTGCGAAACTCAGTTTAAAAAACGGGACCCCCCACCTAAAAATTAAAATGCACTTATCCGTGAAAACGGAGGACGGGGGCTCTTTTACAAACGTGCAAAACGCGAACCGCAAGGATTTCCTTTCTCCCGCCGTAAAGGCGGCTGCTGAAGAACAAATTCAAACGTATTTTGCGCAAATGCTTACCCTTTGTAAGGAAAGCGGATGCGACGCGTTCGGCTTGCATTTGCAACTATATAGAAAGCACCCCAAACACTACGAGCGGCTGAAAGACCGCCTATTTTCCGAACTGACCGTATCTTACGATATCCAAGTGAAGGAATTAAAGTAAAAGCTTAAAAAGGATTTGAAATAAAAGAAAAAAGCCTACCAGTTGGTAGGCTTATCTTACGTATCGTTATTCGGTTTTCACTTACTTTCTTTTATTCGTACTGAATTACGCTTCTTGCTTCTTCGCCCGAAGCAAATACCCCCGCGCACACACCGCTAAATAAGGCTGCGCCCACAGCGGCTTCTTCCTTATACAAGGGGAACTTTACTTGCATACCAAAGCGATTTTCCGCTTCCTTTTGCATAAACGCGTTTTTGCGGATGCCGTTGCCCGAAGCAACCATACCCGTTTTTTCTTCTCCCATGGCTTGGTACAGCGCAAACAATTCTTGCACCATACCCGAAATAACGCCTGCGGTTAAACTTTCGGGGGTGAAGTTATCCACCGTAATCCCCGAAACGCTTCCCGTAAGGTGGGGGTTAGAACGCGTACCCGCAAAGCGGGTATCCACGGTAAGGGGGGCGGCCCCCTTTTTCAGCATTTCCGCCATAATTGCGTACGTTTCTTCTTCGGAAATTTCCCCGCGGTACGAAAGGGTTTTTCTAAAAAAGTCCTTCAAAATGGAATACGCCCTACCACCGCAAAGCGCCGCGCCTACCGCCAAATATTTGCCGTCCGTAAAGGGGCGAATTTCAATATCCGCGCCCCCTTCGGTTTTTTCGGTAATCACCGAAACTTGGCTACCCGTACCCACGTTAAGTAGTACGTCCTTTTCGCTTTTCACGGTGGCATATACGCTGGCTTGGTTATCCCCTATAGCAACGCCTACGGGGATGTTTTGATACTTGCCCGCAACCGCGTATCCCGTAGCAATTTCCGCACCTACGGGGTAATTCCACGTGTTTTCGGTTAAGTTATATAAGCCGAAGCTTGCTGCGTCCGTGGGGTGAATTTTTGGGGCTTTGTTGCCGCAAATTTGCATCACGAAATAATCGTGGATGGTGCAATAAGTTACCGCGCTATCCGGGCGCAATCCGTTTTCCTTATTATAAAAATCGGTTACGTTGCCGTAGCCAGTGGGCGCGCCCAAAAACTTGGCGTACGTCGTGCCTTTGTAAGGCAAATTACCGCGTGCGTCCTGCCACGTATAAAGGGGGCTTACCGCCTTTCCTTCCTTATCCACGTACACGATGCCGTGCATCTGCCCCGTAACCCCGATGGCGCACGTTTTTTCGCTTATGAACTTTTCCAAAATAGCGGTTGCAATTTGCATAATTTTTTCGGGGGACTGAATTTTTTCAAACGCTTCCCCTTCGATAAACGCGTTGCTGTTTACCGTTTCTTTTTTCAGTAATTCGCCCGTTTCCGCGCTGATGACTACGCCGCAAACGCTAGTGGTTCCAATATCAATTCCAACAAGTTCCATATCCTTTCCCCTTAGTAGCATTCCGCAACTTCCAAGTTGCCACGAAGGGTAAACTGCCCGTTTAAGCACGCGGGCATAAAGAAGTAATCCCCCTTTTGAATTTTACGGGAATATTCTTTGCCCAAAAGTTCCCCTTCCCCTTCGGTTACTACGTACACCGCGTATCCACCGCGCGCCATTTGGTATTCGCCACCCGTCAGCGTGATGCGGTTTACGTTAAAGCAATCCGTATGCTGTTCCCCAATCAAAACGTCCTTTTTCACCCCGTCCTTTTCGTAAAGCGTGGTGGGAGTTAGCATTCCGCAAGGGGGCTTGCCGAAGTCAAAGCAAGAAAGCGCCTTTTCCTTGGGTAATCCCAAATACATTTCTTCGTCTGACAAGCGGTATTCCCCGCAATATCTTTCGGGTTGAATGGTAAAATCCGTGGGTTCTTGCACTTCTAAAATCAAACAGCCTTTGCCAATGGCGTGAACGGTACGCGCAGGCACTAAGCACACGTCCCCCTTCTTTACGGGGATGGCGCGCATTAAGCGTTCCATTGCATCCGCATCCGTTTCGCTTTGTTCTACCGCAGAAAGTAAATCCTTTTCGTTTACCCCTTCCTTAAAGCCGAAGAAAATCTTCGCGTCCGGGCGGGTATCCAAAATCAGCCAACATTCGGTTTTGCCGTAAGAAGAATGAAAGTTTTCGCGCGAAAAGGCTTTATCGGGATGCACTTGCGCGGGCAAACGGATGGAACTATCCAGCGCCTTTACCAAAATGCGCATTACCCCGTCCTTACCAAGCAAGGCTTCCTTTTCTTCTTTTAACAGGTCGTCGAAATACGCGCCGTTTTCTAATACCGAAACGCCCTCCCTTTCGCTTTTGGGTACGCGGTTCACCGCGCGAACGGAGGATGCGATCCATTCTTCGGGTTCGTACCCATCCTTATCTTCATCCCCGAAAAAGCCGTGGAATAATTTTCCGCCCGTATATACTCTACCTACGCGGTTTCTTTGAAAAAATAACGGTTCTCTTATCATAAAACTTCTCCTTTACGCAATAGAAGTGGAAGATAAATCCAAACGCTTAATGATATCCTGTTGAATATCGGGGGAAAGATCCAAGAAGTTTACGAACGTGCCGTGAATTCGCATAATATACACACCGCTGGGCGCGTATTTTTGGGGATTTGCAAGCACCTTTCTAAGCGTTTCGGGGGTGGTTACGTTTACGTATAAATAGAAGGGGTTTACACCCGTTTGATATTCGTTAAAGAACAAAGGGCGCACCACGTTTTCGTAGAAGGCTTCCCCCTTATCTTCCAAACTTTCGGCGCGGAAGAATTTGGGATCAATCCCCAGGTGCGAAGCGTACCCACCGTTAAATTCTGCAAAGGGCAAGCGCATATTGGAAAGCAAGCGGAAGCCAAGCCCGTTGCTTGCATCCCCGTACAAGGGGTCTACGCCGTAGCCAAGCATTTCCCTGCTCTTTCTTCCGTCGGGGGTAGCGCCCACCCAGTATCCGTAGGTTAAGTGGGTGGAAGGGGATGCGTAATCGGGGCGGAAGGGATTGCCCAAGTAATTCTTGCGCGAACGAACCATTTGCGAAACGCGAAGGGCAATTTCCTTGGCTTCTTCATCCACTTCCTTGATATTGTTACCGAATTTGGGCGCTTCCTTTAAGAAGGCGTGTAAGTCTTCGTATCCCACGAAGTTATTTTTCAGCGCGTTGACAAGCAGTTCTTTGTTTTCGGGATATTTTTCGTTAAAACGGTCGATAGCGATAAAGGAATCCGCAAGTACGGTAAGCCCGTGAATTAAGCAACCGCTGCCGTTATATTTGGTGCCTTGTTTTTTAGGATCACGCGCGTCCGCACCGTAGGTAAGCCCGCCCATAAAACTGCTAAGGAAGGGTACTTTCCAATCCGAAAGCGCAACCGAACAACCGTTGCCCGCTTCCACCATACGGTCCAGCGTTTTTTCAAGCGCGGTATAAAAAGCGGTGCGAATATCCTTTAAGGTGTAGGGGGTTTCTTCGGTCAGTTTTTCCCCCGAAATTAAGGAATACCCACCCGTAAGCACCGTTTCCAAAATTTTGGGAAGGTTTAGCCAAGTGTTGGTGGTGTTACCGCTATCCTGCCCCATAATTAAGGGTTCTTGGCAACCTGCAACCGCCGTATCGGGAATATCCTTTACGTCCACGCCGTTCTTTTGTAAAACTTCAAATAGCGAATCGTCGTTGAATAGCGAGGGGGTAAGTACCCCGGGGGTAAAGAAGAATTTCCCCATTTCGCGATACATCTTTTTGGGGGTGTTCGCGTGCAATTTTACGGATAAAATGGGTTGGGGCAAATTCATTTCGTAGTACGCGTCCATCACCGCGTAGGTGGTTTCGTTACTTAAATCGTTGCCACGCTCGTCCCTACCGCCAACCAGTACGTTTTGGGAAATGGCCCAGCTTCTATCCCCAACGTTAAAGAATACCAAGAAGTGGCAGAACAGTTCTTTCACCTCTTCACGGGTTAAATCCCCACGGTAGGGTTCGAAAATGCGGTCCACGTTGCCAAGCGAAAACGCGTAGGGGTTGGGCGCTTGTTCCATACACATAACTTGCCACAACAACAGATATAATTGCATGGCTTGGTGCATATTCTTTGCGCCGCCGCCGCAGATGGCGGTTAACGTTTCTTGCATTTTTAACAGTTCTTGCGCTCTCGTGGGGGTGGCGGTGGTAAGATGCTCCGAAATAATGGCTTGATAGCGTTCAATTAAAACTTTTACGCCCGAAAGTGCGATAGCCGCGCCCTTGTAAAAATCCGTATCCCCCCCTTCTTTCGCTTGCTTGATGATTGCATCCACGCCGTATTTTAACGCGGGGCGGAAATCGGGAATCACGTGCCCCGTTACTTGTTCCACGAAGAACAATACTTCCTTGGTATCCTGTTCGGCTTTTTTATAAACCGCGTTCAACTTTTTCACCGTTTCGGATTTGGCGGTTTGCGCTTTCACCTTTTGAATGCGTTCGGCGGGGAATTCTTCGTTGGGTTCAATATCCCCGTAGATGGCTAACGGATCGCAATATCCCGAAAAACCTTCTACCGTAAAGGAGGGGTTGATTAGCGCGTAGCTACGCGCAAACGCGTCCCTTTGCGTGCCTACGAACATCGCGTTATCGCTGATGGATAAGGGAATATTCTTTAATACTTCAACTAAAAGCCTTGCCTTTTTTTCTTCGGGGGGAAGATGGCTAAATTCCCCTTCCTTTTCCGTTTCAATTTCCTTGGCGATAAACCAGCCGTCCAAACGCTTTAAGGCACGTTCTTCTAAGTACAGTTCCTTTGCGCGGGCGATCATTTCGCCCTTAGTGAATAATTCGTTCATTTTCCTTCTCCTTTTCGGTGTTTTCGGTTATTTTTGCTTTGTTAAGTTTTAATTACTTTCAGTCCGCTATTTGCGAACGCTTGGTTAAATTTAGTTAGTTGCTCTTTGGTGATAAACGCGTTTTTCATTTGGTATTCGGTTTGCCACTTTTCCCTACCGTATTCGTGGTAGGCAAGAAATTCAAAATCGGTTAGCGAAGTATCGTGCTTTGTAAAAAAGGCTACGAATCCTTCCGCCCCGTCCGCATTAAACCCGTTGATTAAAGGGATGCGAATATGTTGGGGAATTTGACGGCGACAGTTGTACGCGAAATTTTCCTTTACCACCCCGTTATCCATCCCCGTGAACGCCTTTAACGTTTCCCCGTCGTAATGCTTAAAATCCATCATTAGGTAGTCCACGTAAGGGAGTAATTCGGGCAGCCGTTCGTCCGTTCCGTTGGTTTCCAAAGCGGTGTGTATTCCTTCCTTTTTCAAGGATATCAGAAGGGGTTTTAACTCGTCGTGCCACAAGGTGGCTTCCCCACCCGTAAAGGTTACCCCGCCACCGCCGAAGAACATGGGCTTGCACGAAAGAATTTCATCTAACATCTCTTCCGCCGTAACCCGTTTCCCCGCCGTGGGGGAAAATCCGTTGGGGTTGGAACACCACTTGCACCGCATATTGCACCCTGAAAGGTGAATTACCAAGCGGTTGCCCGGGCCGTCCTCCCCATAATTAAACCCTTTGCCGAAAACGTACATTTTTCGCCTTCCTTTTGCCGTATATAAAAAATTATATACGAAAAAAATAAAAAAAACCATTGACAAACGGGCAAAAAAGATGTAAAATCGGATAAAAATAGGTGATTTTTATGCAAATTTCTTTTTCTTTTACCCCCAGCCACAAAATAACTACGGCAAACGTAAACTTTTACGCCACTCCCTTTACCCACCCCGCGCGCACCCTGATAGAGCACGATTTTATCTATATTTTGGAAGGGGAATGGGGGTTTCAGCTTGGCGCGGAAAAGTATCTTGCTAAAAAAGACACCCTTTTGATTTTAGGCGCGGGGATTCCCCACCGCGGTATTTCCCCTTGCACCCCCAAAACCAAAACCATGTACTTTCACGTTTCGGCAGACGCGTTAGACGGTACGGATTCGGGCTTTTTACTGCAAAGCGAATATACCGCGTGCGGAAGGGGGATAAAAAAACTGTTTTCGGAAATCGTGCAAGCGCACCTTTCGGGCAACGCGAAAAAAGCAGATCGGCTATTTCAAGTTTTGCTTTGCGATTTGGAATCGCTTGACACCCAAGGAACGGACGTGGCGGACGCGATTAAGCACGCCATCCACGCAAACCCCGAACGCTTTATATCCAACGAAGAACTTGCTTCCTCCCTAAACGTTTCGCTAAAAACCGCCGAAAATAAGTTTCGCAAAAAATTCGGCACGGGTATTCACGCTTACACCTTGCAATTTAAGATGCAGGAAGCCCTTTCGTACTTTGATTTATTCCCCGAAATTTCCATTAAGGAAGTTGCCGCCAATTTAGGGTTTTACGACGAATACCATTTTAGCAAACAGTTTAAGCGTTTCGTGGGGATTTCCCCGGGGAAATACAAAAAACAACTGGAGAAATAAACCGAAATAGCACCGCCTATCCGTGCGAAAATTACCGCCCAAACGAACGAGTAAAAAGCATTACCGATAAATAGAAACACCGCCCGACTGTTTTTTCACAGTCGGGCGGTGTTTTATCTTTTTCTTTTTTTTGTGCGGTGTTTTATCTTTTTCAGTTTTCTTTTTGGAAATAGAATTGCCACAAGGTTTTACGAATTACTTTTTCAGTTCTTCTTTAATGGCGTTTAGGGTTTCTACGCTGATTACGTGTTCTATCTTGCACGCATCTTGTTCGGCTACGTCTTCCGCCACCCCTATTTTCATTAAAAACGCGGTAAGTACGGCGTGCCGTTCAAACACGCTTTCCGCCTTTTTTAAGCCCTCCTCGGTCAAGAGCAATCCGTTTTTATCGTCCGCCGTTAGATACCCCTGCTTTTTTAGGTTGTTAATCCCGCGGGAAACACTGCTTTTGGCGTACGAAAGCGCATCGCACACGTCTACGGCAAACACCCTGCCGCGGTCCTTCAGCAAGCAATATACGGTTTCCAAATACATTTCGCCCGATTCACGCATAGCCTTACCAGTCCTCTTTTATCTTGGTTTTTACGTCGTCGTAATACTGAAAATACTTGTCGCGGTACGCCTTTGCGGCGGCCTTCGCCTTTTTGCGCTTTTCCGCTTCCTTTTTTTCCTTTTCGGTTTGCCCTTCCACGGGCTTTTTTTCTTCTTCCATTCTTCTCACCTTTTTATTAGTATAGCACGCGCAAAAGAAAAAAGCAAGGGCTTACGGGGAAAAAGGGTAATTCTACCGTTTTTTGTGAATTTTCATCCCTCTTCTACCCCTTTTTTTGCCCTTTTCCTTTGGAATCCTTGCCTTTTTCACCCCTTCGTGCTATAATACCAAAAAACAATAAGGATGCGTTTGCTATGCCCTTTTTACCCCTTACTTTGCAAGAAATGACCGCCTACGGTTGGGATCGGCCGGACTTCGTACTCGTTACGGGGGATGCCTACGTGGATCACCCTTCCTTTGGCACCGCCATCATCTCGCGCGTTTTAGAAAAAGCGGGGTATAAAGTTTGTATTCTTTCCCAACCGCAAAATAAGGAAGATTATTTTCGTTTCCCTACCCCCCGCCTTGGCTTTTTGGTAAACGGGGGGAACATTGATTCTATGGTAGCGCACTACACCGCAGCCAAAAAAATCCGTAGGGACGACGCGTACACCGCGGGCGGTAAAGCGGGCGCGCGCCCCGACCGCGCGGTGATTACTTATTGCAAAAACCTACGCCGCTATTACGGGGATATTTTTATTGCTATCGGGGGGTTAGAAGCCTCTCTTCGCCGTTTTGCCCACTATGACTATTGGGATGATAAAGTGCGCCCCTCCATTTTAATTGATTCCACCGCCAACCTACTTATGTACGGCATGGGGGAAAAGCACGTAGTGGAAATAGCAAACCGCCTTGCCGAAGGGGAATCC
>SVIF01000025.1 GCA_015069615.1 Clostridiales bacterium
TGCAACTCATTTCGTGCAAATGTAAATTGTATAAAAACCCCGGCGTGTGCTAAATGCCCGTGCCGGGGATTTTTTTGTCTTTCAAGTAAAAGGATTGCAGCTTTTTGTATTAAATAATAAAGCGAAACAGATTACTTGACTTTTTGTTATAAATATAGTAAAATTACATGGAGTTTCCCTTAGGGGAAAAGGAGATTGTTATGAAAAGATTTAGGAAAATGCTTGTTTTGCTGCTATCCGTAATCGCGCTTACTTTCAGTGTAACCGCGTGTGGTGGCAGTTCGGACCCCAAGCCCACGGCAAACCCCAGTACTGCGCCCAGCGCTACGGTAACGCCCACGGTAGCACCTACCGTACAACCCACGGTTGCGCCCAGCGTATCGGTAACCCCTAGCGCGCAACCCACCGTTACCCCTTCGGTAGTACCCAGCGTAGCACCTTCGGTTGCACCCAGCGTAGTACCTTCGGTAGTTCCTAGCGTAGTACCTTCGGTAGTACCCAGTGTAGCACCTTCGGTTGCACCCAGCGTAGCACCTTCAGTAGTGCCCAGTGTAGTACCTTCGGTAGTTCCTAGCGTAGCACCTTCGGTTGCACCCAGCGTAGTTCCTTCGGTTGCACCCAGCGTAGTACCTTCGGTAGTTCCTAGCGTAACACCTTCGGTAGTACCCAGCGTAGTTCCTTCGGTAATTCCTAGTATTATGCCCAGTGTGCAACCTATCGTTACCACCGTTACCGAAGAAGAATTTGCAATCGCGGTAGACCTGCAAGCCATGATTTTTGGTGCAAACCCCAAGGATTTTTCGTTCAGTTACACCTTATATGATGAATACGGTCAAGCTTATGAAGAACGGTTATATACCTACTATCAAGGCTTTTACTATTACGAAACGCTTTATTCGGATCCCGAACAATATTATAATAACACCTGGGGTCTGTGGTACCAAGTTCCCGAAGAGGATCTTGAGGACGCATATAGGGATATCCGTTATTATCAGTTGTATAGGTACGGGGATGAAACTACGTGGCGTGGTAAAACCTACAGCGTGGCAAAGCAAAACTGGACCAGTGGCGGGGAAAGTTATTTTTACACTATGAAATCGCCTTTCATGGGGGAAATTATGTGTGTTCCCGGGCAAAGTTTTAATGATGCATTGGAACCCCCGTATAGTACTACGGCAGATTTTTCCCTTTACACTTACAACGAAGAAGAACACTGTTATTATGCAGCAGTTATCGAACATCGTGGTCGTACGCATTACGATACCCGCTTATACTTTGAAAACGGCGTGTTGCAAGGATACACTTACAAAGATAAGTGGGGTTGGACTAAGGAAATCTGGCTTACTTACGGGGATGATATTACTCCCGTAACGTTGCCTTCCGAAATGATTGTGGAAAACGACTAATTTTCCCCTTGATTAATGAAAATCAAAACCACCGCGCGCCCCTTATGGGACGCGCGGTTTTCTTTGCGTTCTCGGTCGCTCTCTTTTCAGTTTTTCTTGTAATCTTCTCGGTTTTTGTATGGAAAATAAAAAGGGAAGGGAAAAATTTCATTTTCCTATTGCAAGGCGTTCCCTTTTATGATATAATTTTTCTATATTTATAGAAAATTCCTTGATTTTTACTAAAAGAAACAACGGGGGTAATGCCGTGGGTAGGAAACTTTCTTTTTCCATCGTTTTTATTATTTATTTGCTTGCTGCGGCGGTGGGCATAGGGACGTATTTGCTTGTTTCGGGCGCGGTATGGCTAAAACTACTTATGGCGGACGTGGTAGCAACCGTTTTTACTTTTATTTGCAGTATCGCCTTTAAAAACGCGTCCGTTTACGACCCGTATTGGAGCGTGCAGCCCTTGGTGATTCTTTTCGCCTTCGTTAAAAATATTACCCTTTCGGGTGCGCTTATCCTACTTGCCGTTACCCTTTGGGGGGTGCGCTTAACCGCAAACTGGGCGTACACCTTTCATGGCCTAAAACATCAAGACTGGCGATACACCATGCTAAAAGAAAAAACGGGAAAATGGTACCCCGTAATCAACTTTATCGGAATTCATATGGTGCCAACCCTTGTGGTGTACGCGGTAACCTTACCCGCGGTGTACGTACTGCTTGCGCGCGTTTCCTTTGCGCCTTGGGCGATTACGGGCCTCCTGCTTTCGGTAGGGGCTACTGCCTTGCAAGGAACGGCGGATATCCAAATGCATCGCTACCGCAAAAACAAAACCACGCCCTTTATTCGCGTGGGGCTTTGGAAGTATTCCCGCCACCCCAACTATTTGGGGGAAATTACCATGTGGTGGGGCGTTGGTCTATACGCCGTACTAACGTTGGGTTTCCGCTGGTATTTCCTAATAGGGGCGGTGGCAAACACCGTGCTGTTCTTTGCCGTTAGCATTCCTATGGCGGACGGGCGGCAATCCAAAAAGGAAGGATATCAAGAATACAAGGCGCAAACGCGCATGCTGTTACCTATTCCAAAAAAAGGGGGAAAATAAAATGAAAATTTTACTGAAAAACGGCAACGTAGTCAACGTATTTACCGAAGAAATTGTAAAAGCGGACGTACTAATAGAAGATAGCCGTATTATGGGCGTAGGGGATTATGCAGATTACCCTGTGAACGAGGTGATAGACCTAACCGGTAAGTACGTTATTCCCGGGCTGATTGACGGGCACGTTCATATTGAAAGCACTATGCTTACCCCTTACGAAATGGCGAAATTATGCTTACCCCACGGTACGACCGCGGTGGTTGCTGACCCGCACGAAATTGCTAACGTATGTGGCGTGCAAGGCGTGGAATATATGTTGCAAGCATCCGAAAACTTGCCTATGCAAGTGTATATCAATCTACCTTCTTGCGTACCAGCCACCCGTTTTGACGAATCGGGCGCGGTACTCACCGCTGAGAAACTTCGCCCCTTATACGCGTATTCCCGTGTGGTGGGGCTTGCCGAAATGATGAACTATCCCGGTGTGTTATTTGGGGATCAAGACGTGCATCAAAAACTGAAAGATGCCCGCGCACTAAATAAGCCCATAGACGGGCACGCCCCCTTTTTAACGGGTAGGGATTTAGATGCGTATATCGCCCAAGGGGTGCAAACCGATCACGAATGTAGTAATATAGAAGAAGCCAAAGAAAAACTTTCCAAAGGTCAATGGATTATGGTGCGCCAAGGAACTGCGGCAAGAAACCTTAGCGCGCTATTACCCTTATTTGATCCCCCGTACTGCTATCGCGCGGTTTTAGTTACGGATGACCGCCATCCCGCCGATTTAATTGCGGAAGGGCATATTGACAACGTTTTGCGTTTGGCGGTTCGTGGCGGAAAAGCCCCCGTACGCGCAATTCGTATGGCAACCTTGCAAGTGGCAGAGTGCTTCCGGATTCCCTTCGTTGGGGCGGTTGCACCCGGATACAGCGCGGATATCGTCGTTTTGGAAGATTTAACTGATTTTAAGGTTACGGACGTATTCAGTAAGGGTAACCATGTGGTGAAAAACGGAAAGTTGGTAGATTTCGCGCCCCCAAAGGTAGAAGACGCGTTGCAAAACAAAGTGCGTTCTTCCTTCCACGTAAAAACTTTTACGGCAGAAGATTTTATCGTAAAAAAGAAGGGGGAAAATTGCCGCGTAATCGGGGTTCTTCCTGGGGAACTGATTACCGAAGAACGCGTTCTACCCGTAGATTTTTCCAAAGAAAACGGCGTGGATATTAGCCGTGATATTTTAAAAATTGCAGTCATTGAACGGCATAACGGAACGGGGCATATCGGGCTTGGCTACGTGCAGGGCATGGGCTTAAAAACAGGTGCGATTGCCACTTCGGTTTCGCACGATTCGCATAATATTATCGCCGTAGGGGCAAGCGCGGAAGATCTTGCCTTTGCGGTAAATCGCGTGGCTAAAAACGGGGGCAACGTTGTTGTAAAAAGCGGGGAAGTTTTGGCCGAAATGCCCCTACCTATCGCGGGCTTAATGAGTGAAAAAGAGGGTGAACGCGTTGCCGAAGAAAACGCAAAGGTTCGCGCCGCCGTGCACGAATTGGGCGTTCCCGCAAGTTTAGAGCCCTTTATGAATACCGCCTTTTTAAGTCTTTCGGTAATCCCTTCGCTAAAAATGACTACTTTGGGGCTAGTTCGCGTGGAAACGCAAGAATTAGTGCCGTTATTCGTAAACGAAAAATAAAAACAAAATAAAAGTACGGCTATAAAAAACGGAGGAAACGTATGAAAGCGCTTGTAAAAACGGCAAAAGGGGAAGGGAACGTAGAAATTTTAGATCGCCCCCTTCCAAAAATAAAAAAGGACGAAGTATTGATTCGCGTGGCGTATAGCGGTATTTGTGGTACGGATATTCATATTTTACACGACCAGTTCGCGTACTATCCGCCCGTAATTTTGGGGCACGAATTTGCGGGCGAAGTGGTGGAAGTGGGGGAAGATGTAACTTCCTACCGTAAAGGTGATCAAGTGGTGGGCGAACCGCATAATTTAGCGTGCGGCAAATGCTACCTTTGCCGTAACGGGCATATTCAAAACTGTAAAGATAAACGCTCTATCGGTTGGGGAATAGACGGCGCATTTACTACCTATTTGGCAATGCCCGAAAAACTGCTACATAAAATTCCCCAAGGGCTTTCGTTAAAAGCGGCGGCTATGGCGGAACCCACCGCCATTGTGGCGCATCAACTGTTAGAACGCGCAAGGATTACCCCGGGGGATAACGTAGTTATTATGGGTGTTGGCCCCATTGCCCTTCTCGCTGCCCAAATGGCGCGCGTTGCAGGGGCGGGTAAAATTATCCTTTGCGGTACCACGGGGGACGTAGAATATCGCTTACAAATTGCAAAAGAATTAAACTGTTTCGACGTATTCGTGGACGTGATTAAGGAAAACGCAGTGGAAGTCATCATGCGTGAAACCGAAATCGGCGCGGATATCGTGGTGGAAGCTTCGGGTGCAGGCAGTGCAATCGTAACCGCCATCAAAGCGCTGAAAAAACGCGGACTGTTATGCGCGATTGGTATGACCGCCCGCGAACGGGTGGAAGTTCCTTGGAACGAAGCAATGATGAAGGTATTAGACGTACAGTTTAATATGAGCAGCAGTTATAACGGCTGGGAAATCGCCTTAAAGCTCTTGGCAAGCGGCAAAGTAAACGTAGAGCCGATGATTGGCGTTCGCCCGTTATCAGGGTGGAAGGAAGCGTTTAGCGACTTAGAACAAGGCAAGGCAATGAAATTATTGCTTACCCCCGAAGAATAAAGCGTCCGCCCGCCGAAAGGAAAAAAATTATATAATTTCGGCGTAAAAATTTTATGGCGTTTAATTTCTAAAAGCAGTAGAATGATAGTAGCATAAGAATAAGGAGATAGTTATGGATTTAGGGCTAAAAAATAAAAACGTAGTCATCACGGGTGGCGCCGGTGGTTTGGGTGCCGCTATGGTTCGCCGTTTTTTGGCGGAAGGCGCTTTTGTTGCGGTATGCGATTTGCGTGGCGCGATAAGTGCTGCCGAAAGTTTTCAAGAACTTGGCACCGTAAAGGGTTACGAATTTGATATTACGAACCGCGAAGACGTGCAAAAATCCATGCAAAAAATTGCAGAAGATTTCGGCGGTATTGACGTAATCGTAAATAACGCGGGTATCAACGTGGGACCGAATGAAAGAAAGCACGTTGACGAGTTTAGCGACAAGTGGTGGGATATGATTTTGAAGGTGGATTTGGACGGTACGTATAACTGCACCAAACAAGCCATTCCCTATATGAAAGACGGGGGCTCTATCGTAAATATCAGTTCCATCGTGGGTATGGTTCCTTTAAGAAATCAATGCGCGTTTGCTTCGGCAAAGGCGGCGGTTATCAACTTTACCAAGGCAATCGCCATGGAACTTGCCCCCCGCAATATTCGTGCCAACGTTATTTGCCCGGGGACCATCGGTATTGCCATTACCAAGGATTTATGGAAGGGGGACGGCGTAATGGAAGCCCTTTTATCGCATATCCCCATGGCGCGTCAGGGCGCACCGGATGAAATTGCAAACGCCACCGCCTTTTTGGCAAGCGACGCGGCATCCTACGTAACGGGTGCGGTGCTTCCCGTAGACGGGGGCTGGACGTGCGGCGGTTTTGCCCGTAACTTTTAAGGGGGAAAACGCATGGAAAATTTCGCAACCAAAGTACTATCCGCTAAAATCCCCGAAGGGGAAGTGGGCGTGTTCTTTTTAGGTCAAGCAGGGTTTATTTTCAAAACCCCCCAAAATACACTCATTGCCGTAGATCCGTATCTATCCGATTGCTGCAACCGTTATTTTGGGTTTAAGCGCTTAATGCCCTATATTTTAGAAGCGCACGAATTAGAATTTGACTATCTCGTGGCTTCGCACGCGCATTACGATCATTTTGATCCGGATAGCGTTCCCGCCCTTATGGTAAACGGAAAAACACAGTTTATCGGGGCGCTGGATACCAAGGAAGAATGTCAGCGTTTGGGGTTAACCCAAAACGTAACCTTTGTATCCGTGGGCGAAAGCGTAACTATGGGGGATGCTACCCTAACTGCCGTTCGTTGCGACCACGGGGAAGGAACACCCCACGCGCTGGGCTTTATCCTTACCGTGGGAAGTAAAAAAATTTATATGATGGGGGATACCGCGTATCGCCCCGAATGGTATAAGGACGCACTGTTACAAAATGCGGATTTGCTAATTTTGCCCATCAACGGCGCGTTTGGTAATTTGGATGCGGTAACGGGCGCGAAAGCGGTGGCGGATTTAACGCCAAAACTTGCTGTTCCTTGCCATTATTGGAACTTCGCGCAACATTACGGTTCTCCTGCGGATTTTATGGCGGAAATGGGAAAAATCTGCCCCAAACAAAAATACACCCTTCTTCGCCAAGGGGAAGAACTTCGGATATGATAACGCGTGCTACCTATAAAAACCGCCCTGCGGTTATCGTGGAAAGCCCCGTTTTACGCGCAACATTTTTGCCCGAGGACGGGGGAAAGATGGCGTCCCTAAAAACTGCGAAAGGCAAAGAACTGTTATTAGTAAAAAAGGGGGAAACGTATCAAACTCTAGATTTTGACGGGGATTACGTTTCTTCGGAGTGCAGCGCGTTTGACGATATGTGCCCAACCATTGATCCCTATACTCCCCTTACGGGCGCGCACCAAGGCGTAACCTATCCCGATCACGGGGAAGCCTGCCGCTTGTCTTACGAAGTGCAAACGGAAGGAAACGCGGTTGCCTTTACCGCAAAATCCAAACTCTTCCCGTTAACTTATCGTAAAACCGTAACCCCAACCGAAAGCGGTTTATCCGTTTTTTACGCGGTGGAAAACGCGGGCGCGGAAGCCTTTCCCTTCCTTTGGGCGGGGCATATTATGCTGCAAGGGGAAGATGGTATGGTAATACGTACTCCCTTTGATGACGATGCCGAAACCGCGCCTTGTTTTTGCACGAAGGGGTACGATATTTCCACCCTTCCCAAAAACCGATTAACGGGTTTTAACCCTGGAAAAGGCGCGGCGTATAAATTTTATTACACGCAAAAAATAAAGGAAGGCAAGTTTTCTGTTACTTATGCGGACGGCAAAGAATTAACTTTTACGTACGACGGCGAAAAGGTGCCTTACCTTGGCGTATGGCTGAACAACGGCGAATTTCAAGATATTTATAATATCGCGCCCGAGCCTTGCACGATTCCGTTTGACGCCCCCGACAAAGCGGAAAAACGCGGATATTACGGGGCAATTCCCGCCAAGGGAACGTTTGAATTTGCTTTACAAATCACCTTAAAATAAGGAGGAAGAGAAAATGAATAGCGAAACTATGCAAGCGGTAACCGTATACGGCCCGTTAGACGCGCGCATGGAAGTGGTTCCCAAGCCCAAGGCTACGGGCGATATGCTGGTAATTAAGGTTTGCCGTACGGGGGTGTGTGCCACGGATACTTCCATTTATACGGGGGATAGCAGTTTTATTCGTTCGGGGGAAATCGTATATCCTTGCCGTTTCGGGCACGAATACGCGGGCGTTGTGGAATCGGTAGGCCCTAACGTAAAAAACTTTAAGGTGGGGGACCGCGTATACACGGATAACTTCGTAACCTGCGGCGTTTGCGAACCTTGCAAAAAGGGTACGGACGTAATGGCGTGCGAAAACATTCGTTCTCTAGGTACGGTAAACTGTTGGGACGGCTGCTACGCTGAATATATGCAAATGCCCGAACGCCACGTGTTCCACCTTCCTAATACCCTTTCTATGGATGAAGGGGCGCTGATTGAACCCGCATCCATTTCCTACGATTGTTTTAGGGGTGTTACCTTAACTGAAAAGGATACCGCCGTGGTGTTCGGAACGGGGGCTATCGGTATGATTGCCGTTTGGCTTGCCAAGTACTACGGCGCGGGGCGCGTTATTTTAGTGGGCAGAACGGATGAAAAACTTTCCGTTGGCTTACAGGTGGGCGCAGACTACGTAATCAATACTAAAAAAGAAGACGCGATTGCGAAAATTAAAGAACTTTCCCTATCGGGTAAGGGAGCAAATTTTGTGGTGGAAACCTCGGGTTCCCCCCAAGCGTTAAAGGATTGTATGGCGTGCGCCGCACGATACGCAAGAATTTCGGTTGCGGGTTTTTACGAACGGAATCTGGACGATATGCCCATTGATCCCTTGGTTCTTGGTTGCTTTACAATGGTGGGCGCCGCAGGGCGATACGGCAACGCACCCGAAGTGTGCGCCATTATGGAAAAGAATCCCGTAAAACTTACCCCCGTGATTACCCATCACGTACCCTTTGATAAGGTGTTAGACGTATTTCAAAATGCGGAAGCATACAATAAAACGAAAATCAAGGTAATGATTACCTTTGATGAATAAGGAGAGAAACAATGGAAAATAAACAACTTCCCCCCTTGGTGGTGGACGTAGCAAACGTAAAACCTTTGGTTTTTGGCAAAGAGTACGAATCCCGTATGATTTTAGACCACGTGATTACGGGTAGGGATAACGTAATTCAAATGAACCACGGCACCGTAAAAGCGGGATGCGCTTTGGGTGGTGCGGCGCACGAAGAGGATGAAATTTATTATATCCTTTCGGGAAAAGGGAAACTGAAACTTGGGGAAGATATCGTGGATATCAAAGGCGGACAAGTGGTGTTTATCCCCGCGGGTTGTTTCCACGCGCTGGATAACAGGGAAAGTAAGGAAGATATGTGCCTTCTCACCTTCTGGCGGGACTGGCGCTTTAACGACGCGTACGAAGAACGCATCAAGCAATGGGGCAAGTCCTTTAAAACGGTGGATGAAGACTAACGCGGCGCGTTACTTCACCCTTTTAGAAAATTAAAAAAATACGGAAAACGAAAGGAGAAGAAACAATGAAAAAACTCAGTAAATATATTGACCACACCAACTTAAAACCCGACGCGCAAAAAGCAACCATTGAAAAGCTGTGTGCAGATGCGCGCGAATGGGATTTCGCTTCGGTATGCGTAAACCCTTGCAATATTCCTTTGGCAAAACAACTATTAAAGGGTAGCGACGTAATGGTTTGTACGGTAATCGGCTTCCCCTTGGGGCAAAACACCACCAAAATTAAGGTTGCGGAAACCAAGGACGCGTACAAAATGGGTTGCGACGAATTTGATATGGTTATCAATATCGGCAAGTTAAAGGATGGGGATACGGATTACGTTCGCAACGAAATTAAAGCGGTAGTAAAGGCCGCAAAGGGCAAAACCGTAAAAGTAATTATTGAAACGGGGCTTTTGACGGATGAAGAAAAGGCAACGGCTACCCGCCTTTCCTGCGAAGCAGGCGCGCATTTCGTAAAAACTTGCACGGGTGTATCTAAGGGCGTTGCTACGGTAGAAGACATCAAGCTGATGAAGGCAAATTTAAGCGGAAACGTAGAGCTGAAGGCTTCGGCGGGGATTCGTTCTTACGCGGACGCGCAAGCGCTAATTGATGCAGGCGCAAGCCGTTTGGGCACTTCCGCAGGCATGGCAATCGTAACGGACGCGCCCAAAGCGTAAGGTAGGGAATAGCTATGGCTAAAATCGTAGGTCCGGGTTCTTTAATCGTAGACGTAACGGGTTTTGCACCCCACCTTCCCGTAGGGGGGGAAACCGTAAAGGGCAGTACTTTGCGCTTTGGCCCCGGCGGTAAGGGTAGCAATCAAATGACCGCCGCCCACCGCGCGGGCAGTACGGTGAAAATTATCGGTGCGCGCGGGAAAGACGTGCTTGGCGAAATTTTGCAAAAGCACTACGCCACGGATGGCATTAGTGAAGAATATATCACCGTAAATCCCCAAGGGGAAACGGGCAGTGCGCTGATTGAAATTGACGAAGCCACCGCGCAAAACCGCATTATCGTAATTTTAGCGGAAAATGAAAAGGTGGGAAAGGAAAACGTATTTGCTGCCGAAAAGGATTTTATGGATGCGGATGCGGTTCTTACGCAATTTGAAACCACGGTGGAAGCGGTGTTTGCCACCAAGGAACTTGCAGTAAAGTACGGCAAACCCTTTATTCTAAACCCCGCACCTTATATTGACGTACCCAAGGAACTCTTTTTTGGGGTGGACTTCGTAACTCCCAACGAAACGGAGGCAGAAGCCTTTACGGGCGTTGCGGTAAATACGGATGAGGACTGCAAAAAAGCCGCCCAAGCCTTTTTTGATTTGGGTGTAAAAAACGTAGTAATCACCCTTGGCTCCCGCGGGGCGTATTATACGGACGGCAACGTGGAAATTCGCGTACCTTGCTTAAAGGTAAAGGCGGTAGAAACCACGGGCGCAGGGGATGCGTTCAACGGCGGGCTTGCAACCGCTATCGCAGAAAAAATGCCTATGGAGCAAGCTTTGCAGTTTGCAACTTGCACGGCGGCCATTGCGGTTACCCGTTTGGGTTCTTCCCCCTCTATGCCTTACCGCCACGAAATTGTAGCTTTGATGGAAAAAGAATTTGGGGTTAAGATTTAATGTTTTTGGAAAGTTTTTTGGCAGTAGCCGAAAAGGTAGGCTTGCTGTTCATCTTTATCGCCATTGGCTTTATTTGTCAACGCACCAAACTGCTTTCTAAGGAAGCGAATAAGTGCCTTGCGGATTTAGTAATGTACTTCGTAACCCCTTGCGTAATTATCCATGCGTTCAGCGCAACCGTGTACGAAAAAGGGGAAATCCTTGCGGTTTTAAGGAATATCGGTTTAGTTGCGCTGATTACCGCCCTTTTCCACTTCGTTATGATCGGCGCTGTGTACGCGGTGTTTCGGAATAAGGAGGAAGATCGCCGCCGCATTTTGCGGTTTGCCGCGGTGTTCTCTAATGCGGGGTTCGTTGCTTTACCTTTGGCACAAGCGTTAATTGATACCCCCACCAGCCACGAAGGGGCGTTATATGCCGCAGTGTTCCTTGCAGTGTTTAATATTCTGCTATGGACGTGGGGTTTATCGGATATGAGTGGGGAGCGCAAAATGAACGTGAAGAAAATCCTTCTTAACCCGGGGATTATCGGCGTTGTAGGCGGCTTGTTTTTGTTTACCACCCCCTTATATATTACGGGTGGACTCAGGATGCCCGGCGTGGTAGCGGACGCCCTTTCGGGTATGAGCGGCTTAAATTTGCCCCTTCCCATGATTATGATTGGTTTTTATTTGGGGGAAGCAAACCTGATAGAAGCGTTTAAGGACGGCTTGTCGTACGCATGTATGTTTTTGCGCCTAGTTTTATTCCCCATGGCGCTACTTGGCGTTTTATATCTAGTTGGGGTGCGCGGAAACGTACTTATTGTATCCGTTATCGGCGCCACTGCGCCCGTAGGGGCAACCACCACCATCTTCGCGGCGAAGTTCAACCGCGATACGGATTTATCCGTACGGCTGGTATCGCTATCCACCTTGCTATCCCTTCTTACCATGCCCTTAATCGTGGGCTTAACCCAAATGATAGCGTAAGTAAAAAATATAGAAAATAAAATCGCGGGCACCCCGAATTCCGGGGTGCCCGCGTTCGTTTTTAGCAAGATGTGCGAAAGTATGGCTAAGCGTTTTGAGTCATTGATTATTCGTATGTGTGGCAAAGTTTTGGGCGCGGAACTCGGTGGGGGTTATTCCGTTGTTGTAGCGGAAAAATTTAATCAGCGCGCCGTGGTCTAAAAAGGCGGCGGTGCTGGCAATTTCTTTAATGGAAAGGTTGGTGTTAATTAGTAAACTTTTTACAAAGCCGTTGCGTTCTCTATCAATATATTTTTTCAAGGGTAGCCCCGTGTGCTTAATAAACAGTTTGGAAAGATAATCGGGGTTGTAACCGAATTTTTCAGCCACACTGCTAACGGTGGGGGCGGCAGCAACGTGCACTTGAATATAATCCGCAATTTCCGAAAACAGTTTACTGCTTTGCACTTTTTCGTTGCGGTTTAACAGCATCAGTGCAAGTTCGCATTCCATTACGGCGGAAGGCGTGCCAATGGTGGAAAGGTGGTTTAATCTACGGAACAGCAAGGTGTAGTTATAATGGTCGTTCACGTGGAAAAAACGGGGGTTCATTTTTTCAAAATTTTCGGCGTAAAAGTGTAGCCAAAAAAAGGAAGCGTCGTCGCTTTTTTTGTACCCGTAATGGCGCACGTTGGGGGAAAGTATTAATACGTCCCCCTTTTTTAGCGCGTAATCAGTTTCCCCTTCGCGAATAAATACGCACCCGCCAGTTACGAAAATAATTTCGTAGGTATCAATTACGCGGTCGGGGTGAATCCAATTTTTATCGCCCACAAAGTAGCCCATGTTGGAAAAAGAAATTTTCGTGCCGTCAATTACTATCATGTCGGATTTTTCCACCTATTCTCTCTTTTTTACATTGAAAAGGAGTGCTTTTCGTGGTATAATGATAGCATAAAACCACTCGGAGGTCAATAAAAAATGGAAAAAATTAAAAATTCCGCTTTTACGCACGTCAAATTTATGGACGGATTTTGGAAAGACAGATACGAATTAAATCGGGACGTAAGCTTGCGCGCGGTATACGACCGCTTTGAAGAAACGGGGCGGTTTAACGCCCTTCGCTTTCACCACCGTGAAGGGAAATCGGATTTGCATATTTTCTACGATTCGGACGTAGCCAAATGGATTGAAGCGGTGGGGTATTTGATTGAAAACGGGGAAAACCTTCCCGAAGAGGAAAAAATTATCGACGCGCTCATTTTGGATATGGAAAAAAACCAATTGCCCGATGGCTATATCAATTCCTATTTTATCCAAATTGCGCCGAGTAAGCGCTTTACCGACCGTAACTGCCACGAACTGTACTGCGCGGGGCACCTAATTGAAGGCGCGATTGCATACGATAGGGCTACGGGTAAAAGTAAACTTTTGGATATTATGAAAAGGTACGTGGATTGCATTGAACGCTATTTCGTAACCGAAAAAATTGCCGCGTACGATACCTGTGGGCACGAAGAAATTGAACTTGCCCTTGTAAAACTGTTTGAACATACGGGGGATAAAAAATATCTAAACCTTGCCCTTTATTTTATCAACGCGCGTGGGGTAAGTGAAAAAGACGAAAGTTTATCCAAAGATTGGAACAAAAAATACGATCAAAGCGAGATTCCCCTTCGCAACCTTTCACTTGCCGAAGGGCACGCCGTTCGCGCCGTATATTTATATATAGGTATGGCGGAAGTCGCGCTAAAAACGCAGGATCCAGAACTTCTGGATGCTTGCCGTAGGGTTTGGCGGGATATCGTAGATAGGAAAATGTACGTAACGGGGGGTATCGGCTCGGGTAAAACGGGGGAAGCGTTTACTTCCGCTTACGATTTACCTAATTTAGAAGCGTACAGCGAAAGCTGCGCGGCAATCGGGCTTGCCCTGTTCGCCCTTTCCATGCAAAAAGCCGAACTGAATGCCGAATACGGCGCGGTAATTGAACGGATTATGTATAACGGACTACTTTCTTCCACTTCGCTGGATGGAAAAGCCTTCTTCTACGAAAATCCCTTGGAAATTCATCTTGCTTCGGTGGGAAAGGAAACCTCTATCCTGCCGCACCGCCAAATTCAGCTGCCCAGCCGTCACCGCTCAGAAGTGTTTGGGTGTTCGTGCTGTCCGCCCAATATCAACCGTATTTTTGCGCGCGTTGGCGATTTCTTCTTCTCTAGGTGCGGAAATGCCTTCGTAATCAATCAGTACGCCGCGGTGGATTATAACGACGGGGCGGTAAGTTTTACAATGAAAACGGAATATCCAAACGATGGCAAAATCACCTTGCAAATCCACAAGTGCGATTGCAAAGAACTGCTATTCCGTATTCCCGAGTGGTGCGAGGAGTATGTTGTTAGTACCGAATATATGGAAAAACAAGGGTATATTGCGGTAAGTGCAGGGGAAAAAGAAATTTCCGTAGAATTCAAAATGAAGCCCTATTTCGTGCAATGCAATCCGCTTGCGCGCGCCAACGTGGGGCGCGTTGCCCTTTGCTACGGGCCAACCGTGTATTGCTTGGAAAGGCTGGATAACGATTTTGAACTGAACGCCATTTCCATTGATACGGATACCGAAATTGCGGTGGGGGACGTTTCGGCAGAGTACGGAATGCGTTCGCTAAAAGCAAATGCTTATCTGGACCAAAACTTTGGCGCGCTATATCGCAAGGTGAAGGGGGATGAAAAAACGGTTAGCTTGACCTTCCGCCCCTATTATTCCTTTGCAAATCGCGAAGAATGCGATATGCTCATTTGGTTAAGAAGGAAATAAGCCAAGCCACGGTTTTTAGTGAAACAAGCGGTTTTACACTAGAAAAGGAACTCGTTCATGTGAACGCAGATAAGAAAAACGGACGCCCGTTTAGGAGCGTCCGTTTTCTTCGTTTTTCGGTTATGCCGTTATTTCTTTTCTACAAGTTTTTGTGCTTCTTCTGCGGAAATTTCCTTCATGGTTTCACCACAGCATTTAATACCACAATTTGCGCAGGTGCAGGGAATGATTACTTTCACCAAAGCACCGCATTTTTCACAAACTACGTATTGTTCCATGTTTTATACCTCCTTTATTTATTAAATCGCTTAAACAAACTAATTAGTTCGTCAATCGTTTCGTATTCGCCGTTTTCCAAATCCCTTGGCACGCAATTAAATAAATGATTTTCTAAAATATGCGTGGATAAACTTTTTACGGCGTTTTCCACGGCGGAAAGTTGAATAAGTACGTCGTTACAGTACGCGTCCTTTTCCACCATACCTTTGATGCCGTTAATTTGCCCGCTAATTCTATTTAGCCTGCTACATATTAACTTTTTTTCGCTTTCACTTCGTTTCGTTTTTTTATTACAACAAGTATGTTCCATACCTTACCTCCAACAATATCATATACCCTACGGGGGTATTTTGTCAATAGGGGGGTATATGAATTTTTTTACGAAACCTATTTTTTTTGCGAAGGGGCGCTAGTCTACGAAAAAAGACGAACACCCAAACGGGTATTCGCCTTTTTTGGCGGAAAGAATGGGATATTGCCGACACCCCCTAAAGGGGGCAACCCCCTCGGCAACCTTTGCCCGTCAAAGATAGTCCGTCAAATGACGGCCGAACAATGGGTTCTCACCCTCATTCTCACCACAAAAAAGCGGACACCCTAAAAAAGGTGTCCGTTTTTTGGCGGAAAGAATGGGATTCGCAAGGAGCGTGTATTACACGCGACGGATTAGCGAGAGCCGAAGGCGAAGCGTCACGTTATTTCGCCTATACCGTTATTGTAGCGAAGCAAAGCCTTTGCAAAAAAAGAAAGGTTTCCTTTGTTGCTAAAAGCAAAAAAAGAAAGCCTTTCGCATAATAGCAAAAGGCTTTGCAGTTGGCGGAAAGAATGGGATTCGAACCCATGTACCGATTATTCATCGGTAACTGCATTTCGAGTGCAGCGCGTTACGACCTCTTCGCTATCTTTCCAAAGCAACTAAAATTCGTTGCTATGGTAGTATAGCAAATTGCGGCGCGTTCGTCAAATATTTTAACGCGAAAAACCGAAATTTTCCAAAAAAGCAAAACCCCCGCGCCAAAAAGGAAGGCACGGGGGCGTGTTTTCGGTTGTTTTTCTTATGAACGATTAGTCGTCCGAAAGGCGCTTAATGGTAAGCAGTAAATCCAACACTTCCATAAACAGCCAAACGATGGTGTACGAAAGGGAGTACGCAACGAACCATTCGCAACTTTTATTTAGGCCCCCTTCCACCACGCTTTGCACGGTGTAAAAGTCCGAAAGCAAGCACATGCACGCAATCACGATATAAATTAGGGAAATGGCAATGCAAATTACGGGGTTGGTTGCCACTACTAAATACACGGGGCGAAGGGCGGGAATCAGGGCGAACACGAACAGTAGCAAGCCCGAAAGCAGCATGGTTAATAAACAAGTGCAAACCACCGAACGCAGTTTTGCGGTTACGCGAATTACCCCCGCGGCAAACAGAATTTGCAAGGAAAATACGATAGCCACGGTAATACCAGCAGCAAGCAAAATAATGCCACGGTATTCGGGAACGAGAACGGCAATCAAGCCCACCAAATAGCCAAGCGAAATAAAGGTTAAACTGCCCGTAACGGGGGCGGTTCTACGCGCGAAGATGGTAATAAAGGGGCAAATTAAAAAGCAAATGCCACAAATTGCCGCGCCAATCAGCAGGGCGGTGGGGGAAACGGCGTCTAACACAAAACTCAAGGCAGCGCCCAAAATTACCATTGCGATAAAAAAGGTGCATTTTGCAATGATTCCGCCGTAGGTGGCGCAATTCGTTTGTGCTAAATTTTCTTTGGTTAAATTCTTTACGAAGGGATTGCTAAGCGCGCCCCCTGTTCCTGAACCCATAAAAGCCATAATAAACACTCCTTATAAGGTTTCTTTTTTATAAAGTATAGCATGTTTTTTGAAAAAAGAAAACGAAAAGCAAAAAAATTTTCAAATTTTTAAAAGAAAAAGGGCAAAGGCGGGGGTTTTTCGCCTCTTGGCGGGGATTTTTTATAAAATTTTCGTACCCGATTGCAATTTTTTACCGCTTATGCTACAATAAAAAAGGAAACGCGTATCATAGTTTTTTCTTCTTTCGCATAAGGTAGTAGCAAAACGAAAAGAAAGGGGAAAAGCAAATGGAACAAAGCGTAGAAACCGTAATCGTAAACCAGCCCCGTGGCGAACTGAAAGTGCACGCGGGTGTAGAATGTAAATTGCCCGTACCTGCATCAGGTGTATATCGCGTGCTTTCGGCCGTGGCGCGCGCCGTAGAAACGGCAGGCGAAGGGCAGGAAGGGGAGGTCCGTTACCGTGGAAAGGTGCTTTTTTCGGTTACCTTTTCGGATGGGGAGGGGCGCATTCATAAAACAGAGTGCGGTGTGGAGTTTTCGGGCACAGAGCCCTGTGCTTCGGTTACCCCAAAAACGGGTGTGGAAACGCAATCCCACGTGGAAGGGGTGCATTTTCGCATTGTGGGGGAAACCTTATACCTTACCGCCACCGCGGTGCTTGCCTTCCGTTTATCCGAATCCGTGCAACATACTCACGTTACTTGCGTGAATAACGCGCACACTTTCGTGGAAGAAGAAAAATTTCCTTGGAAAATCAAAGACGTGTTCGGGGAAATGGAATTAGAAGAGGAGTGGGAAGAACCCACCGCCGTTGCGGATATTTTAACCTTTACCGCGTCCGCGTGCGTAAAAACCGCGCAAGCGGGCGTTGGGGTAATTTCTGCCGAAGGCAACGCGCATTTTCACTTAATCGTAAAACCTACCGAAGGGGGTGTTTACGGGCTAAATAAAACCTTTCCTTTCCGTGTGGAAACGGAGGAAGGGGAGTGCGTGCCGTCTAGCGCGGTTCGGCTGACCGTTAGCGTGGAAAACGTGCGCTTTTCGGTGGTAACCGACCCCGATAAAAACCGCGGAACGGTAACCGTTTGCTACACCTTGCGCTTTTCGGGCGCGTTGTACGGCGAACGGAAAATTAGCTTATTAAAGGATTGCTTTTTAGAAGCTCAAGGCTTGCACTTACTTACCGGGCAAGGGGAATACGAAGCCTTGCAAGAAGCAAGATGTGAAACCGCCCGCATTACCACGCGTACGCCCTTAGGGGTAGAAGTGGGGGAAACCGCCCGCGCGTTGGCTGTTCTTCCCTATGGGGCAACCGCGCTTTCGCTTACCCCGTACGGGGGTGGAATTACGGCGGAAGGCCTGCTTTCGGTAACCGTATTTTACGCAGAAGAAGGGGCGGTAAAGGCGGCGGACGCGGATATTCCCTTCAGCCTAAATATCAAATGCGAAAATCCCCACGGTGCGGATTGGAAAGTGAGTTTTGGTGTGGAAAGCGCGGGGGCGGATTTCGTGGGGGCGAAAGAACTTTCGGTAACCGCCATCCTTTCGGTTTGCCTAACCGCAACCACAAACCAAACCTTTACTTATGTAAAGGAAGTGGCTCTTGGGGAGGAAAAACCTTGTTCTAACGCGGCGGTATCCTTGTACTTTGCAAAACAAGGGGAAAGCGCGTGGGAACTTGCCAAACGCCTTTCGGTTGCTCCCGAACGCATTGCCCTTACAAACCCCGAATTAACCTATCCCTTAACGGGAAAGGAACGAATCGTCATTTACCGCCAAAAGGAAAAGGGGGAATAACCCCGTTTATCGCGCAGCACCGCGTGGCTAAAGAAGAAAATTAGGAGTTACCTTATGCAAAAAATCACTTTGCGCGTATATGCAAAACTAAACTTAACCTTGGATATCACGGGTAGGGACGGGGGGTATCACCTTCTGTCCTCCTTGTGCTGTTCTATTTCCCCGTATGATGAAATTACGGTGGAAAGGGTAGGTGGGGAGACCGTTACTTTGCTTTGCGAAGGGGTGGATTGCCCCGCGGAAAAAAATATTGCATACCGCGCTGCAAAAGCCTTCCAAACCGAATACGGTACGGGTGGCGCGAAGATTACCGTGAAAAAGGGAATTCCCCTTTGTGGGGGACTAGGCGGTTCTTCCGCAGATGCCGTTGGCGTGCTTGTTGCCCTTTCCCGTATGTACGGAAAACCCGTGGAGCATATCGTAACCGCACTCACTTCGGACGGCGCTTTTATGCTTAACGGGGGCGCCGGGCTAATGCAAGGGCGCGGGGAACGCATTACCCCCCTTCCGTACGGAAAACTACATTTTGCGCTGATTACGGTAAACGGTGGGGTTTCCACGGCCGAATGTTTCCGCTTGTCGGACGAAATGCCCTCACTTACCCCCGTTACTGATCGTGCGGCCGCCCTTTGGAAGGAAAACCCTTTACGGGCGGCGGGGCTATGCAAAAACGAACTGTTGCCCCCAGCGGAAGAGCTACTTCCCGAAATTAAGAACGCGTGCCGTGAAGTAGCTAAAACGGACGCGGTTGCCGTATCTATGTCGGGTAGCGGAAGTACGGTATTCGGCGTATATGAAAGCGAAGAAAAGGCAAAGCATGCGGTAGCCCTTTTGCAACAAACCTATCCCCAAGCGGTGTACGCGTATTCGGTGCCTTACGGCGTGGAAATTGTAGAAGAGGCGTAAGGGGGCATGGCAATGAAATCTACGAAAACGGGCATAGCATTTGCCATTTTGGCGGCAACGCTATACGCCTTAAATTCCCCCTTGTCGAAACTGTTGTTGGATTTTATGCCCGCAACCTTAATGGCTGGATTTTTGTATTTGGGCGCAGGGATAGGTATGGGCATCATCGCGCTTACCCGCAAGGCGCAAAAGCAAAAAGTGCGGGAAGGTCGGTTAACCAAAGCGGAATTGCCTTACACCTTGGCTATGATCGTGTTGGATATCGCCGCCCCCATATGCTTACTTTTGGGGCTAAAAACCACCACGGCGGCAAGCGCATCCCTACTAAACAACTTTGAAATCGTTGCAACGGCGCTAATTGCGCTGATGGTGTTTAAGGAAAAAATCAGTCCGCGCCTTTGGTGTGGAATTGCGTTTATCACCCTTTCTTGTATGCTCCTTTCGGTGGGGGATATTGCAAGCGTTCGGTTTTCCTACGGATCCTTGTTTATTTTGATCGCTTGCGTTTGTTGGGGGTTGGAAAACAACTGTACGCGGAAACTATCTGGGAAAGATCCAATGGAAATCGTACTTCTAAAAGGTGTGTTTTCGGGGATTGGTTCGCTCATCATCGGCTTTGTGATAGGGGAACGCGTTCACGCGATATGGAGCGTTTTCGCCGTACTTGGCGTGGGATTCGTTGCATACGGGCTGAGCATCTTTTTTTACGTATACGCCCAGCGTAGCTTGGGCGCGGCAAGAACCAGCGCGTATTATGCCGTGGCTCCGTTTATCGGAACCTTGCTTTCTCTACTTATTTTTCCCCACATTCCGCCTTATACATTCTTCGTTGCGTTAGGGCTTATGATGATCGGCGCCTTTTTGTGCGCTAAGGACGAGCCGTTATTTGCGCGGAAGAAAAAACCAAAACCAACCGAATAACTACGAAAAAGAAAAATCGGTAGGATATGCGCTCTTCCCATAGGGATTTTTTAGGAACTATAAAAGGATAGCAAAAAAATTTTGCTATCCTTTTCTTTTTGCTTTGCAAAACACACGACTTTCATTTGAAAGTATAGTGTGTTACACTTTTAAAAGTTTTTTCACAAAGGCAACTACTCTATAAATTGGAATTTGTCATTTATAATATTTATCTATACCACCGTATCCGACGATTATTTTCCCTTCACGAGTCTTTTTTATAAAACTTTCGAGGCGTTTTTTGAACTCGTCGGGACGTTTTCT
>SVIF01000041.1 GCA_015069615.1 Clostridiales bacterium
TAGAAAATAAACCAAAAACCTTTTTATAGGTGGGAGAACCCTTGAAATTCGTTGCACAAAGCAGTACAAGAATTACCATGGGGACAACCAAGAATAAAAATACCGAAAAAACTGCCGCGGGATAATTTACCCAAGTTTGGCGATCGGCAAATGCCGTTGCAACGTATTCCTTGGGCATAAATTTTAGGAAGATCAAAAAAATTAGGTTTGCCATGGGCGGGTAAATAACCCGGCGAACGGTATAAACTCCCTCTCCCAACGACACGTCCCTAACCGAGTTAAAGTAATCCATGAACATATCTTTGCCGCCACGGAAAAAGGGAGACATGAAGGCTTCCGACCCACGGACCAAGATGTACACGAAACAACTAAACGTTGTAGCTATCATCAAGAAAAAGAACCAAGCCGCAGCATTGCGGTTTAAGGTAAACGCCTTAATTTTGGACCAAACAAAATCCACCCCTTTTTTTAAAGCGGCACAAAAACTGGACATTTTTTGTTTTAGGTTTATTTTTTTCATCCTTTTCCCCTTTTAACTAACCTTTTGATTAGCATGCAACGGATGCATAGGAATATCCGTGAAACGCAAATTTACGTTCCTAGTTTTACAATATGTTTGAAATATAGCAATAATAATAAAAGCCGAGATTTAATCAAATTAAACCCGGCTTTTTCAAGTTATTAACCAGTTTTACCTTTAGCCAGCTTACAGGATTTCCTTAATCTTGGCTGCCTTACCGGTTAAGTCTCTCAAATAGTACAATTTAGCACGTCTTACAAGACCGCGTTTTACTACTTTGATACCACCGATTTTGGGCGAATGTAAGGGGAAAGTTCTTTCCACACCTACGCCGAAAGATACGCGGCGAACGGTAAAAGTTTCCCTAACGCTGCCGTTTTTCTTGGCAATAACTACACCTTCAAACGCTTGTAAACGTTCTCTGGTACCTTCTACGACCTTAACGGATACACGAACGGTATCACCAACCCTGAATTCGGGAAGGTCGGAGCGCATGTTTTCTTTTTCAATTGCTTCGATAATGTTTTTCATAATATTTGAAACCTCCAAGAGCGTTCGTAGCCAAAGCATGCAAGAGGACCGCCCGTAATCCGTATAAGCATAACACAGTAAAGAAAAAAAAGCAAGCGTTTTAACCTGCTTTTATGTATTTTTTTGCCGTTTTATAAAAAAATTTTGGGTTTTTGTTCATTTTAAATGAAAGCGTTTTCTATATGCCGAACGGTAATTTCCCCTTTCTTTTTGGGTTTTTCACGCACGTTTTCCACCCCCACGGTAATACTTTTCGGCGGTTCAATCAAAAACACTTCTACCACGTCAAAGCGGATGGAAACGCTATCTAAAGCAATTCCTTTGCGCTTTAAAAAGTACGAAGCGCCCCTTCTATAGCGCTCGCGTTTTTGTTTGTCTACCGCTTGTGAAGGCATTCCGTAATCCGTTCTTGTGCGCGTTTTTACTTCCGCAAACACCAAAGTTTCCCCTTGGCGAAGTACGATATCCATTTCACCAAAGGGGGTTTTATAGTTTTTGCACACGGGTTTTAAGCCTTGCTTTTTCAAGTATTTCAGTGCGGCTCTCTCTCCCCTTCCGCCCAAAAGTTTTTTGTAAAAGTCCTTCTGTGTATGGGGCATAATCCCTTCTCCCTAATCGCGCTGATATGCGCCGCCGTGCCGTAGCCTTTGTTTTCCGCAAAGCCGTATTCGGGGTACGTTTTTGCATATTCCTTCATCAAGTTATCGCGGTAAACTTTCGCAATAATGGAAGCCGCGCCTATTGTGTAACTTTTCGCATCCCCTTTGATAATCGCTTCGCTTTCCACGCCAAAATCCATATCCATCGCGTCCGCCAAAACCACGTTGGGGGTTACCGCAAGGGTTTCCACGCAGTTTTTCATACATTGTTTTACTGCGTTTAAGATGTTAATGCGGTCGATTTCTTCGGGCGAAACTTCGCAAATCGTATAAGCCACGGCGCGTTTTTTAATTTCTTCGGCAAGAATTTCCCTATTCTTTTCGGAAACCTTTTTGCTATCGTCTACCCCAAGCAAAAGGGCTTCTTCGTTTAGGGGCATAATCACCGCCGCGCAAACCACGGGGCCTGCCAAAGGGCCGCGCCCCACTTCGTCCGTGCCCGCAATATAGGTTGCACCACGCGCTTGCCACGCGCGTTCGTAACACAGTTTTTCGTTAAGTTTTTCGCGCAGTTTTTCTTCCCGCTTAGTCATCTTCTTCCCCCAAAGAAAGTTTTAAGGGTTTGGGGGGAAGTTCTAACGAAACACCGCCTAATCTACCCTTTCTGAAATCGTCAATCACCGCGCGGGCTGCACGATCGTAGTCGTATTCCCCACCACGCAGTAAAAATCCGCGCCGTTTTACCACGCAATCCAAAAGTTGTAAAGGGGTTTCTTCCTGCCCCGTAACGCCGTATTTTTCGGTGAGTACCGCCTGATATTTGCCAGTGTAAATTTCCCACAGCAGTTCTAAAGATAGGTCGTCCATATCCAAAATATCGTCGTTAATACTACCAACGTAGGCAAGGTGTTTGGCTAAGGTTTGGTTATCAAAGGCGGGGGGCATGGTACCGGGGGTATCCAAAAGTTCTAAATCCCCCACGCGAATCCATTGTTTGCCCCGCGTTACGCCTGCTTTATCCCCTGTTTGCGCGCGTTTTTCGCCCGCCAAAGCATTGATTAGGGTGCTTTTACCCGTGTTGGGAATGCC
>SVIF01000026.1 GCA_015069615.1 Clostridiales bacterium
TTTTCGACATTCGGGAGAGCCGAAAAAGTCAGTGTTTGTGGGGGTTTTCGGCTCTTCTCGAAAATTATACGCCGAGCGTGGTGATTGAGACCCGAACCATGCGCGCTACCAACTGCGCTACACCCCGTTTGGTACGGATGACAGGACTTGAACCTGCATGCATAAGCACTAGATCCTAAGTCTAGCGTGTCTGCCAATTCCACCACATCCGCATAATCACATATAAATGCGAGTATAGTATAGCAAGTTTACGAAAAAAAGTCAATCCTTTTACCCTGTTTTTTCAAAGAATTCCTTATACAAACTTTGATATACGTATTGCTTTTTATTCAGTTTAATGCTATAATTTTATCAATAACCTAAATAAGGAAGGTTTTCCTATGGCTTTACACGTAATGGACGAGGCGATCCGTTGTTTGCAGTGCAAAAATCCACAATGCGTAAAAGGTTGCCCTATTAGCACCCCTATTCCGCAAATTATCAATTTACTGAAAAACAACAAGTTGGACGAGGCAGGGCGTATTTTATTTGAAAACAACCCTCTAACCACAGTGTGTAGCCTAATTTGTAATCACGAAAAACAATGTGAAGGGCATTGCGTTTTAGCAAAAAAAGGCGCAGCGGTGCATTTTTCCAGCATTGAACAGTATATTTCGCGTACTTACGCGCCCAAAATGACCAAAGGCCCCGCCAAATGGAACGGTATGCGTGCGGCTATCGTTGGCTCGGGCCCTGCGGGGATAACCATTGCCATTATTTTGGCGCGCTACGGTTACAAGGTAACCATTTTTGAAAATAAAAGCGAAATTGGGGGCGTTCTTCGATACGGAATCCCCGATTTTCGCCTTCCCAAAGCCGTGCTGGATGATATTCAGTACCGCCACATTGAAATGAAAGGGATTAAAGTGCGCCCCAACGCGCATATTGGGGGCTCTATTGGAATTGACGATTTGTTTCGGGATGGCTATAAGGCGATTTTCCTTGGTACGGGGGTGTGGAAACCCAACGCCTTACACATTAAGGGGGAAACGCTTGGGCACGTACATTTCGGCATTAACTACCTAAACAGCCCCGATTCCTTTAAACTGGGCCAGCGCGTTATCGTAATCGGTGCAGGAAACGCCGCCATGGACGTAGCCCGTACCGCACTTAGACACGGCACCGAATACTTAACTTGTTTTTCTATTACGAAAAAGGTGGCGGCAAGCCAGTACGAATACACCTATGCGAAACTAGAAGGCGTTGTCTTTGAATACAACAAACGCCCCGTAGAAATCGTAGACGAGGGGGTAATTTTTTGCGACGTAATTGAAAATGAGGACGGCACCTTTACGGATATCCCCGGCACCGAAGAATTACACCCTGCGGATAGCGTTATCGTTTCTATTAGTCAAGGTCCGCAAAGCGTAATCGTGAAATCCACCACGGGGCTTACCGTAAACAATAACGGCTTACTTGTGGTAGACGACAAGGGCAACACGTCTAGACCCGGCATTTTTTCTAGTGGGGACGTAGCCCACGGCCCACGCACGGTGGTAGAAGCGGTTGCGCATAGCAAAATCGTTGCGGAAACCATGCATCAGTATATGCAATCGTTAGAAGATTAACCTTCGGTTTGTAATTTTTTAAATTTTATTTCTTAATTTCATCTGGCGTTAACTAACGCCAGATTTTTTTACGCGAAAAAAACGCAAGAAAACTTTTTCCATTTAAAAATTTAACAGAGGTAAAAAATTACCTCTGTTAAACGTCGTTTTATTAAATTTTTCCTTAACAGCAATGCAACAACTTTACGTATTAAGATATCAATGTTTTGAGGCTATCGGGCAATTTGGATATTTCCGTATAAGTGGAACACCCTGTTATAGAACTTGAAGTATCTTTTTTCGCCCCAACAAGCCAAGTGTGTGTAGAAGAAGTAACCTCGCCTGTCGTTGTCAAAGTGTAAGAATCCAAAGCATTTGCGTAACATTTAACAATGGAACCACCCGAATAAAGACCTATTATAATACCTGCTAAATGGGTAGGCTTAGTATTCCCACCTTTTGATGCATTACAAGTTTCGGTATTACCAACAACGACGCATTCCGTAAGAGAGCCACTCGTTTCTGCAACTAAGCTACCAATGATTCCTCGGGGATAAGCAATGTTGTCGTCTCCCAATTTAGGATATCCATCCCCTCTCACATCCAAATACAAAACGTTGGTTTTGACTGCACATTGGCTTAACGTGCCACTGTTTTTGGCACAAATACCGCCAAGCCAACCGTAATTGTCATCACCTGAGTCTGTTTTAGCGGGCGCGTCTGCATTTATCGTACAATTTGCAACAAGGCAGTTAGATATTGTTTTTGTATTATTTGCCGTGATACCACCTACGTAAAGATGTAAGTCGTGGTTATTATTATTATCGGCAAACGTTAGGTAAAGCAATCTTTGAGAATTGTATTATACGCGTATGTGTAAGTTTGGTACAAGTCCAACGCAAACAGAAGTGCGTGGTATTCTGCAGATTTGCCGTCATCTATAAGGTTAGGATTATAAGAAAGATAGTCATAGTAATATGATGCCATGGATTTATCTAAACCGGCAATATCGCCATAGTAGTATTGATTGTAAATATTAATATTACTATACACACTATCGAAAAGTTTATCGTAATAATAAGTAATTTGTTCTTCACCCGCGCCTGTAACTAGCGCTTCTTGCAAAAGAGTATAATATGCCTCAGACGCATTTACATATGGACTTTTATTTCCGTATAAATAATTGCTAAATTCAAGATAGCTGAAATTCCCTTCCCCACTCGACATAAAGGAACGTAGAATTTGCTTCGCTTCTAGGTTGTTAATTTGACTTTGTGTTCCACTTAACACGTCGTTAGCCATCGACGTAACTTGATTAGACAAAGCACCAAGCTCTTCTTGGATATCATAAAGCTGATCACCGATTGCATTAAAACGCTTATTCATATCATCAGATAATACTTGAACTTCTGAAAGGGGCGCTTGCCCAGAAGCAAGTAAGGATTCAATCCCATCCAATACAGCATCGGTTACTCCTCCAAGCCCCCAAAACGATGCAACAGCAGTTAAAATACCCTTTGTTAAATCTACACTTATTTTCGCCGAGTTCTTATCCTCAGATGAATTACTAACTGCTTCTATAAATGAAAAAGCAGTATTTGCAAAATCCTTGCCACTATTTTTGGCTACTTTCAGAATTTTGTTTTCTTCTTTGCTTAATTCCTCCAAGACTTTCCCCAACAACTCATTGTTTTTTTCCAATGTCTCTGTATACTTAGGTCTATCCTTTTTTTCCTTGTCTTTCCCTTTATTCGTCGCTGAAGCAGCCGATACAGGAAAAGCAAAAACCGTTACTAAACATACACATACAAGAAACAGCGCAAGAAAAACAGTTGTTAATTTTCTAATATTTTTTCTTTTCATTTGTCAAACCTCCTACGCTAGTAAAACCAAACCGTAATATTTGATTTTTTCAAATCATTGATATACGCACCGTTTTTTCCATAAACAATGGACGACCCCTCATGTATGGAAAAAGATTTTTCATTTATCTCTGCAAAGCCTTGAACGCCAAAGTTAATTGTAATAGTGTTTAAATCAACTGTAAAACTATGTCCATTGCCACAGCCCCAAACGAAATCAATCGTTTGCGTTTTGTTATTGAAAGCAAACCAGTCGCTTTGTTCCATATGAACAGACGCATTTTGACTACTACAATACTGTCCCTCAAGGTAGGTAGGATTTGCTATCGTTACAGAATTAATCGTGCTAACACCTATTTCTGTTGCCCAAGACATAGACATATTAATACTATATAGTGAAGTGCCATCGGGCATGCACAACGACATGGTAACAATTGTCCCATCGATATGTACCGCAAGAACAGGTTGCTTGATACTTTCCTCGTAGACCGCATATACGGTTATATCGCTGTACACGTTGGTAAGCTTATTTCCGTTCACATTCTCGATAAACGAATCTGTTGTGGAAGATTTCCATCCTGTAAATCCATACAGTTTCGTTCCAAAACGATACAAATCATATTCGGGAATCATAGCAAACGAGCCATATTCAACCGTACTTGTTGCAATACTATTTCCGTCTTTTGCATCCAAGAAACTTACCGTGTACGTTATAATCTCGTAAATGGGAACAAACTCTTTATCTTCTGTTATCTTGGTGGAAAGAATTTGTTCATCCCATTGACTCGCATAACCGGTCCTTGTCGGTATCGTCGGCAATTGACTTTCTAATATCTTCTCTCCATCTTTTACAATAAAGATTTCACCTAGTTGATTTCCTTCATAATCAATGAATGCAACCTCGTGAATTTTAACAAAAGTCGGTTTGAATTGATAAACTACGTTTTTCTGTGCCTTGCTAAAATCTATTTCAGCGACACTCTTTAAATCATAAATATTAATCCAATCTTCAAATTGAAAACCTTCTTCTGCCTGAATTGCAGGAACAACAATTTGACTCGATGCGGTATTTAAATCATAATTGATATTGGATATTACCTTATTATTAGAATTATAGAAAATAACGGTAAACGAAGAAAGTTTTTCTATTGTTTCTTCTTCTGTTTGACCACAATCTTGACAAGTATAGAGTTTTACACCTTCGTCATAAACAGTTGCTTCAGATAAAACGACACCAGCATCCCATTTGTGAGGCTCTTTTCCCTTTACCTCGCCGGAATGCCCACACGTGGTCGCATACCAATGATAATTATCATCAAAGGAATATTCTGTGTCGAAAGTGTGAACGTGACCTAAAGTTCCAATGCTAGCAACCTTAGTCTTCAGGCACACATCACACGTATAAGTTTTTTCACCTTCGGTTGTTTCTGTAGGCTGTTTAGTAACTACACCTGCATCCCAATGATGAGTTTCTTTACTGGAAATTTCATTTGTATGTTCGCAAGTGGAAGCATGCCAATGATATGTATCATCCGACGACCATGATTCGGAGAAAGTATGTTCGTGAGCGCCGATTTTTGGAATACTTTCAATCTGCGTTTGCCCACAAGTGTTACAAGTATACGTCTTTATACCTTCACTTATTTCTGTTGGCTCCAGCGTTACAATACCCAAGTTCCAGTCATGCTCCGCTTTGTTACGAATTGTCTCACACCCCAAACATTTTTGCCAATGAAACAATTCATCTTGAGACCAATCGTTTGCATAGCTGTGTGTATGAGTCTTTTTCGTACAAGATGCTAGGGTAAAAATACTACAAAACAAACCTAGTACTAATAGAAGAATCGTAAATAATTTTGCTTTTTTCATGCCTTCCTCCTAAAAACAATTCCTCTCTTTTGCCTATTAATTTTAGCAAACAAAAAAGGCGCTAACCGAAGTTAACGCCTAAAAAACGCAAACTCCGATAGTCGCCAAACTAATTCATCCCTTTATGTAACGTAACGTAAAAAACGCTCTCATTCTTATGTGGATGGAATTTGCATTTTTATCAAATTCAAACACATAAGAACGCACAAAAAACGTATAGTGTTCCCTTTTATCAACGGACTGCGTTCTATACGTTATATATTGAATTAGTTTGGCAGTATAATTATAACATTTTTCTACAAAAAAATCAACACAAAACAACAATATAAAAAAAGTTTTTCACACAAAGAATATACAACAATATTTTCAACTTTTGCTTTACTTGAAAAAACACTTTTCTATAATTGTCAATTATCAACACTCATAAAAAAAGAACCGCAAAATTGCGGTTCTTTTTTTATCGCTGAAATATGTTGTTAAACTTCTACGGCTAAGCCGTCGTAGGACACAGAAATACCATCCTTTGCGGTTTCCTGTGCGCGCGCTTCGTAGGGAGCGTAATCGTTATGCGTAAAGTGGTTAATATAGAACTTTGCGCCTTCGTTTGCAATGCCGCGGCGAATCAGTTCGTTTTTCAATTCTACGCATTCTTTGTATCCCATATGGCGGTTATGCCCCGCAATAGAATACAGGGTGCAATCCATTTGCACGAAGTCCACCTTTACGCCCTTTTCTTGCATAAAATCTAGCACCTCGCAAGGAAGGGCCGCCGTATCGTTACAATGGAACACCGTTTTATTTTCTTTCAAATCCTTAATTAGGTAAATGAGGCAAGTGTCCTTAGGCGCGTGTACGGCGGGAAGGGCAGTTACTTCGTATTCCCCGTTCAAATTCACCCTTTCGTAGGGTTTGATTACGCGGATATCGAAACGGGTGGCAAGCAATTTGCCCCAACCCATAAATTCACAAAATTGATCGTAAACTTTTTTCGTGCCTTCCGAGCAAAGAATTTCCATTTTTTCATACGTTAAATCCTTTGCGTGCCCGCCCGTACGGTTCGCTAGCTCCTGGGGAAAGAAATGATCTACGTGCGGGTGGGTAATCAGTAAGTAGCGCGCCTTTCCCAACGTAAGCCCGTTTTTATGCGCGTGGCGGTTGGTATCGATGGGGAGATCAATGATCATATCATCGTTTACCATGCTTTGGCTACGGGTGCGAACGTCCTTTTCGGTATATCCGTTTTCCCCTTTTCTTACGGCGTTACATACGGGGCAATCGCAAAACAGCGCGGGGATGCCTTCTGCGGCGCTGGTTCCTAAAAAGCGGTATTTCATCCTTTTAGCCCTCCTTTAACTCAATGGATAAGCCGTCGTAAGGCACTAAAATGCCGTAATCCTTGGCAAAAGCGCAATATTCCTTATAATACTTATCTTCGTATTCTTGGGAAATGTGGTTTACGTAGCAAAGGGTTTGTTCGCTGGCAATTCCCGTTTCCTTAAAGCGACGAACCATTTCCACCACTTGGCTGAAATTTAGATGCCACTTATACTGAAAACTGCTTTCCCCAATGGGGCATTCTAGCGCAACGGAAGAAAGGGTTTTGCCCGTTTTTGCCCAGTTTACCAAATAGTGAAAGGTTTCCTCGGGCAAAATACCCGTATCGTTGCAAACAAGGTGGCTTGCCTTACCCTTTTCAATTAAATATACGAATGTATCTTCGGTAGCCATATGTAAGGAAGGAAGCGCCGTTACGGTATATTCCCCCATTTTTACGGGGGTAAGGGGCTTGGCTAACTGAAAGGAAACGCCCGACGTGCTTTCCCCAAATAGCGTAGCGAAAAATTGAAACATTTCCCCAATACGGGTAGAACCAATCAAAGATAAATCTTCCTTTAATCCGTACGCGTACGGTTCACGGCGCAAATATAGTTCTTGGGGAATAAAATGATCTTCGTGCGAGTGGGTTTGTAAAACGTGCGTAAGACGGGATAAACGTAAGCCGTTTTTTAAGGCGTTATGGTAGGTATCGGGGCCGATATCCACCAAAATTTTATCGTCAATCAACGTTTGCGTACGAGTACGCGCGGTTTTTAGCGCGTTTTCTTCCCCTAAAGCAAGCCGTTTGCGAAGTTCGGTACAGAAATCACAGTTGCAAAAAATCCCGGGTACGCTTTCACAAGAAGACGTTCCCAAAAAGGTGATTTTCATTGCTTTTTCTCCTTTTCCACGCGCGTTATAACACGCCTTCCACCAATTTTACTAAACGATCTTCGTCAATCAAGCCAACGTGTTTTGCCACCACTTCCCCGTTTTTGAAAACGAGCATGGTGGGGATGGCGGAAATGCCGTAACGAATGGCAAGCCCTTCTTCGTCATCCACGTTTACTTTACCGAACACCGCTTTGCCTTGCATTTTTTCGGCAACCCCTTCAAACACGGGGGCAACCATACGGCAGGGCGCGCACCAAGCGGCCCAAAAGTCCACCACGGTTACGCCTACGGTAATTTGCTTACTCAATCCTTCTTCCGAAAAATGTACTACGCCTTGCATATCTTCTCCTCCTTGGGCGTATCGCCCACAGTAATGTTTTCCGAATCCCGAAGGGAATATTCCCCCTTGGATTTATTTTTCGTTGACTTCCCCAATAAAGCGGTTAACCACTTCAAAAAGGGGCATAGGGGTGCTTTCCCCCGTTGCCATATGCTTTAAGGTAACTTCGCCCGAATTTAGTTCGCTTTCTCCAAGCGCGATTACGTATTCCGCACCCAACTTATCCGCGTACTTAAACTGCGCCTTAAAACTTCTATCCATTAAGTCCGTTTCTGCCGAAACGCCCGCTTTTCTAAGCATGGTAACCATGCGGAAGGCTTCTGCTTTTGCTTCGCTTCCCATAGGCGCGAAATACACCTTTACGGGGGCAGGAGTAGGAAGGGTAACCTCTTGCGCTTCCAATACGCCTAACAGCCGTTCTAAGCCCAAACCAAAGCCTACGCAAGGGGTGGGCTTACCACCCAAACTTTCCACTAAGCCGTCGTAACGGCCACCGCCGCAAACCGTTCCCATGGCACCCTTAGTACATACGAATTCAAACACCGTGCGGGTGTAATAATCCAAACCGCGAACAATGGTAGGATCTACCGCGTATTCCACGCCCGCAGCGGTCAACGTATTTTTCAGTTCGTTAAAATGCGCTTCACAGTCTTCGCAAAGGTAGTCCGTAATTTGGGGCGCACCCACGAGTAGTTCCTTACAGCCTTGTTCCTTGCAGTCAATAATACGCAAGGGGTTGCGGTCAAACCGTTCTTTACAGGTAGCGCACATTTGGTCTAAACGCGCTGCCAAAAATTCTTTGAGTGCCGCGTTGAACTTAGCGCGACAGGTTTTACAGCCGATACTGTTAATTTTTAACGCAAGCGAAGTTACCCCTGCTTTTTCCAAAAAAGTTTTGGCAAGCAAGATAACTTCCGCATCCGTTACGGGGGAAGAAGCGCCGTAGTATTCCACCCCGAACTGATGGTGTTCGCGAAGGCGTCCCGCTTGGGGGCGTTCGTAACGGAACACGGGGGTAAAATAGTAAGACTTCATGGGCATGGGGCGGCTGGAAAGCCCGTTTTCAATAAAACTGCGACAAACGCCCGCCGTTCCTTCGGGTTTTAAGGTCATAGACCTACCGCCCTTATCCGTAAAGGTGTACATTTCCTTAGTTACCACGTCCGTAGTATCCCCCACGCCACGTGCAAACAGTTCGGTTGCTTCAAAGGTAGGGGTGCGGATTTCGCGCGCCCCGAAAAGGGCTGCCGTTTCACGCGCCAAGCCTTCTAAATATTGCCAGCGGTAGGATTCTTCGGGAAGAACGTCCTTCGTTCCCTTGGGAATGTTAATCATAGGTTTTCTCCAAAAAAATTACAAAATATACTTGGTTAAGTTGCGTTTAGAAATTTCTTTTTCTAAGTGCTCGGTTACGTAGCGCGCGTCCACGGTAACGGGGTAAGAACCACCTTCGCCCGACGCGGTAAAGGAAATTTCTTCCAACAAATCTTCCATTACGGTGTGCAATCTTCTTGCGCCGATATCTTCGCGCGTTAAGTTTAGTTCTTCGGAAATTTCCGCAATTTTTTCAATGGCTTCGGGGGTGAAACCGAGTTCCACACCGTCCACTTGCAGTAACTTCCCGTACTGAATGGTGATAGCGTTTTTGGGCTTGGTTAAAATTTCCACGAAGTCCGCTTTGGTTAAGGATTGCAGTTCTACCAAAATGGGGAAACGGCCTTGCAATTCGGGAATTAAATCTTCCACCTTTGCAACGTGGAACGCACCCGCTGCAATAAACAGAATAAAGTCCGTTTTTACGGGGCCGTACTTGGTCATAACCGTACTGCCTTCCACGATGGGCAGAATATCGCGTTGCACCCCTTCGCGGGATACGTCCGCACCGCCCGTTGCGCTTTTTGCAGCAATTTTATCAATTTCATCAATAAAAATGATGCCTTCCTGTTCGGCACGGCGCAACGCCTTTGCATTTACTGCGTCCGAATCAATCATTTTTTCGGATTCTTCGGCGATAATTAAATTCATTGCTTCCTTTACGGTTACTTTGCGTTTTTTACGTTTTTTGGGAAGGAAATCCCCAAAGATACTGCCAATATTAATTTCCGCGCCGCTGCCCGGCATAACTTCCATTGCCTTGGGGGCGTCGGGCACGTCTACTTCAATTACCAAATTGCGGTAGGTACCTTTTCTTAAATCGGATAGTAGTTCTGCGCGGAAAAGGTCGTCCGGCTTTTCCCCTTTTTCTCCCTTCTTTAAGTCATATAAAATTTTTAAAATTTTATCTTCCGCAACCGCGGTGGCTTTTACGGATACTTCTTGGTAGGATTCTTCCTTTACAAGGCGCACCGAACATTCCACCAAATCGCGAATCATGCTATCTACGTCCCTACCCACGTAGCCCACTTCGGTGAACTTGGTGGCTTCCACTTTAATAAAGGGCGCTTTTACAAGTTTGGCAAGGCGGCGGGCAATTTCGGTTTTCCCAACCCCCGTTGGGCCTTTTAATATGATGTTCTTGGGGGTGATTTCTTCTTGTTCCGCTTCGGTAAGTTGGCTTCTTCTATAACGGTTACGAAGGGCAATAGCAACCGCCTTTTTGGCTTCCCCCTGCCCAATGATGTATTTATCTAATTCCGCAACGATTTGTTTAGGGCTTAAATTCATCTCTCTTCCCCCTTATACTTCTTCTACAACGATATTATCGTTGGTGAATACGCAAATTTCGCTTGCGATTTTAATAGATTTATAGGCGATTTCAGGGGCGGAAAGGTCGGTATTTTGTATAAGAGCACGCGCCGCCGAAAGGGCGTAATTGCCACCGCTACCGATAGCACAAACGCCTTGGTCGGGTTCAATAACTTCCCCGCTACCCGAAACGATAAGTAAGGTTTCCTTATCCGCAACGATCATCATGGCTTCTAATCTTCTGCCTAGCTTATCCATGCGCCACAGCTGGGCAAGTTCTACCGCACTGCGCATTAAATTGCCCGAAAATTTATTTAACATTTCTTCAAAGCGTTCGGAAAGGGTGAACGCATCCGAAACGGACCCTGCAAACCCAAGCACCACTTTATCCCCGTAAATACGGCGTACCTTTTTGGCGTTGGATTTCATCACTACCGATTGCGAAAGGGTAACTTGACCGTCCCCGGCTAATGCAGTTTTTCCGTCTTTTTTTACGGCTACTATGGTAGTACCTTTAATTTCATCACTCATTAATTTGCTCCTTTACGCTATCAAGCGCGGCAAAAGCGCGGTTCATAATAGCGATTTTTTTATTGCCTTCAAACCCGTAAATGGGTTTTACCACGCCGTAGTTGGCGTTCATGGGCTGAAAGTTGGGGTTAGGCGTAACCACGTAAGCGGCAAGCGCGCCCATCACCGTTTCCCGCGGGAATTCCACGGGGGGTAAGTTTTTAATTCTTCGTAAAATTTGCACCGCGCAAGTGATACCGCTGGCGGCGGATTCCACGTACCCTTCTACCCCCGTAATTTGCCCCGCAAAAAATAGGTTGGGGCGGTTTTTCAGGGATTGATCGTAGTTTAGGTGCGCGGGCGCGCGCAAATAAATGTTTTTGTGCATCACGCCGTATCTTAAAAATTCGGCGTTTTTTAGGGCGGGGATTAGCGAAAATACCCGTTTTTGTTCGGGGAATTTTAAGTTGGTTTGAAAGCCCACCAAATTATACATGGTCTTTTCTTCGTTTTCGGGGCGAAGCTGTAAACACGCGTATAATTTTCTGCCCGCTTGTTTGGATAGCCCCACGGGTTTTAGCGGACCGAAGCGTAAGGTTTCGTAACCGCGCTTTGCCATGACTTCTACGGGCATGCACCCATCAAACACGCGTTCGTTTTCAAACTCCTTTAACGCTACCGTTTCGGCGGTTACCAGGGCTTGATAAAACGCGTCGTAATCTTCCTTATCTAAGGGGCAATTTAAGTATTCCCCCGTGCCGTCCCCATAGCGATCCCCGTAGAAAGAGAGATTTTCATCCACGCTTTCCTTGGTTACAATGGGCGCGGATGCGTCAAAGAAAAACAAGGGTTCCCCCAGCGTTTCCGCAAGTTGGTTTGCCAAACTTTCGCTAGTCAAAGGGCCGGTGGCAACCACCGTGATATGTTCCGAAAAGGGCGGTTTGGTAATATCCGTAACCTCCTCGTTATGTACGGTAAGATTAGGAAAAGCGGTTAGACTTTCGGTTACGGCTTGGGAAAACTTATCCCGATCTACCGTAAGCGCACCACCCGCTGCCACTTTCGCTTGTTCCGCCGCCTGCATGGTAACACTACCCAAACGGCGCATTTCTTCTTTTAACAGTCCGCACGCGTTGGTTTCGTAACTATCGTTTTTTAAGGAGTTACTGCAAACCAGTTCGGCAAAATTAGGCGAACGGTGCGCAGGGGAAAACTTAACGGGTTTTTGTTCGTATAAGTGCACTTCTACCCCCGCTTTTAGTAGGCGGTAGGCACATTCACTACCCGCAAGCCCCGCGCCGATAACGTTGACACGGATAGCCATTAGTCTTCTTCCTTTTCGTAGCCGCAACGCTTATCTACGCAAACTTCTTTGCCTTCACGCTGCACCATAAACTTGCCGCATTTGGGGCATTTTTCACCCGTGGGAAAATCCCAGCTCATAAACGAACAGTCGGGGTACTTACTGCAACCGAAGAAGGGTTTACCCGCGCGCGAGGTCATCTTTTTGGTGGGTGCGCCGCACGTGGGGCATTTACCTGCCATTTCCGAAACGTTGTTCGTTCCGCCACAAACCGCACACACCGAATATTTACCGAATTTACCCGTTTTTACGAACATTTCCCCACCGCACGCTTTACATTTTTCGGTAGAAGGCTGTTCGCCGTAGGGTTTGATATTTTTACATTCGGGGAAATTGGGGCAAGCAAGGAACTTGCCGAACTTCCCTTCCTTAATTACCATATGCGCCCCACATTTTTCACATTTGTAGGGGGATACGTTTTCATCCGTGGATTTGATATTTTTGCAATCGGGGTAGTTAGAGCAAGCCAAATATTCCCCGAATCTACCGTGGCGGCGCACCATGGGATGCCCGCATTTTTCGCAAATTTCGTCCGTGATTTCATCCCCGTCCGCTTGCGCTTTAAGTAGGTTTTTCGCAAAACCGGGATAGAATTCCCCGATAATACCCCGCCAGTCCTTACCACCTTCTTCAATGGTATCCAGGCGTTCTTCCATATTCGCGGTAAAGCCTACGTCCATAATATCCGTGAAGTATTTCACGAGTACGTCCGTAATTTCAAACGCTACTTCGGTAGGCATCATAAACTTGCCTTCCTTTTTTACGTAGTTGCGCTTATTCAGTACCGCAATGACGGACGCGTAGGTGGAAGGTCTGCCAATCCCCTTATCCTCCATGGCTTTAACCAAGGTTGCATCCGAATAGCGCACGGGGGGTTTGGTGAATTTTTGTTCCTTTTTTAGTTCGGTTAGGTGGGCGAAGTCCCCTTCCTTTAAGTCGGGAAGCAATTTTTCATCCCCTTCATCGGTTTCTTCACGGCTATCTTGATATACCGCGGTAAAACCGGGGAACAGCATGCTTCTACCCGTGGCTTTGAAACCGTAATCGCCACCTGCAAGTTCAATCGCCATGGAATTATACTTGGCTTCCGCCATTTGCGAAGCAAGGAAGCGTTCGTAAATCAACTTATATAAGCGGTAGTGGTTGCGATCCAGTAAATCCTTTACGCTTTCGGGCGTTCGGCTTAGATCAACGGGGCGGATGGCTTCGTGTGCATCCTGTGCGCCCGACTTGGTTTTATAAACGTTGGGTTTAGTAGGCACGAAATCTTTGCCGTATTTCCCCGCGATAAAACTGCGCGCTTTATCCTGCGCTTCCTTGGAAACGCGCACCGAGTCCGTACGAATATAGGTTACGAACGCAATATGCCCTTCCTTTTGGGTGTCAATCCCTTCATATAGGTGTTGGGCAAGCGTCATAACTTGGGGGGCGGCGATACCCAGTTTATTAGAACCATCTTGTTGCAAAGTAGAAGTGGTAAAAGGTGCGGGAGCGTGCGTTTTGGTAACCGCCTTTTTCACTGTGGTAACGGTGAAATCGGGGGGCAACGCGCGTTCTACTTCCTCTGCCTCTTCCTTATTTTTAACTTTAATTTTTTTGCCTTGGTAGGTGGCAAGCGCCGCTTTGAAGGGGGCGGTTTTGCCGTCTAACCCCTTTAAGTGCGCGGTTAAATTCCAGTATTCTTCGGGCTGAAAGGATAAAATTTCGCGTTCCCTATCGCATACCATACGAAGGGCAACCGATTGCACGCGCCCCGCCGAAAGTCCGTCCTTAATCCTTTTGCAAAGGAAGGGGGAAAGTTTATAGCCCACTAATCGGTCTAACACCCTACGCGCTTGTTGGGCGTCCACCAAACTCATATTGATTTCGCGCGGATTTTTCAACGCTTCGGTTACCGCGCGTTCGGTAATTTCGTTAAATTCAATACGGTGGGGGGTACCGTCCTTCAACTGTAAAACTTGTTCTAAGTGCCAGGAAATTGCTTCGCCTTCACGGTCCGGGTCGGTTGCAAGGTAAACTTTGCTTGCTTTTGCCGCTTTTTCGGTAAGACGAGCAATGGTGGCCTTTTTATCTGCGTTAATGGTATATTTCGGTTCAAAATTATTGGCGATATCCACACCGATTTGCCGTTCGGGAAGGTCGCGGATATGTCCGCCCGAAGCATCCACACGGTATTTTCCTTTCAAGTACTTTTCTATGGTCTTTGCTTTGGATGGGGATTCTACGATAATTAAGTCCATAACTAACTCCTATCGCTTTTAGCGATTATTTGACCGCGCGGTATCCGTCCGCGCCCGTTTTTACGATATAACCGTTCATTTCTAATGAATTCAGCGCCGCAAGCAGTGCATACGGGGGTAAGGAAGAGCGTTCGGCAAGAACGTCTATCACCATCTCGTCCTCCCTTAACAGTTGTAGCACTGTTTTTTCTTCCTCGGTAAAAGGTAAATCGGGGGGCAATTCCTCGGTATCAAAGCCGTAAGAAAGCAAAATTTCTTCCGCTTTATCGCATAACGCCGCGCCTTGTTTAATTAGTGCGTTGCAACCCTTGCCGGCGACCTCCCCCACTTTATAGGGGAACGCGAACACGTCCCTACCGTAGGTTGCTGCGTAAGAAGCAGTATACAGCGCACCGCTCTTTTCACGGGCGGAAACCACCAAAACCCCTTCGCTTAGCCCCGCGATAATGCGGTTTCTAACGGGGAATTGCCATTTGTATGCGGGAACGGAAGGGGGATATTCGGTAATCACTAGCCCCTTTTGTTTGAGTTCTTCTAACAGCCCGCGGTGCAGTTCGGGATACACGTAATCAAACCCGTAAGCAAGCACCGAAATTACGTTGTTCTTTTTCATTGCTCCGCGAATTGCCGCCGCATCCGCACCTTCGGCAACCCCCGTAACAACCGTCATACAATCGGCAATCTTTTCCGCAAATTCTTCGGTAAGTTTTAGTTCCGCTTGCGGTGTTTTTCTGCTACCCACAATGGCAAACTTGCGGTTTTTCAATAGTTCAATATTCCCTATTGCGTATAACACCCATGGGGGAGCAGGCGTATTTTCCAAATTTTCGGGATAATACTTGTTGCCCCTAGTTATGGGCATAATGCCACGGTTTTTTAAGTTTTCTAGCACCTGCGCTTCCCCTTGGGGATTTGCTAAACGTAAAATTTCTTCCGCTTCCTCCCCTACCGCGCGAATCAGTAAATCGCGGTACTTGGGAAGACACGCGTATAAGTTTTTCGGATCCCCCACTTCATTTAAAATGGCGGTTTTATATTTATATTCTAATTGGGGAAAACTATCCAAAAATATCACGGCGCGTTGCGCGTTTTTATCCATAGTTTACCCCCCTTTGTCATTCTCCTAGGTGAAAAACCGCTGCCGTAAGCGAGACGCTTTCTTCGCTTACGGCAAAGGCGAATTATATATTGTTCTTTTCGTAGCTGCGATATCCGATTGCTTCCATTAAGTGCGCGGTAGAAATATCTTCCGCCCCCGCTAAATCCGCAATGGTTCTTGCCACTTTCAAAATTCTTCCGCGTGCGCGGGCGGAAAGGTTTAAACTGGTAAAAGCACGTTCCATTACCCGTTCGCTTTCACTGGATAATTTGCAATACGCTTTGATGTGCTTTTCGCCCATTTGCGCGTTGGTGTAAATGCGGTCCTTTTCGTAGCGCTTTCGCTGAATTTCACGCGCTTTGTTTACGCGTGCCTTTACGGTAGCACTGCTTTCCCCTTCCGTTTTATCCGTAAGTTCGGAATACTTAACGCTATCCACCGTAAGATGAATATCTATGCGGTCAAGGAGTGGCCCCGAAATTTTACTGCGGTACTTATGAATCTGCGCCGCCGAACAACTGCATTCCTGCGTTTTACTGCCGTAGTTTCCGCAAGGGCAAGGATTCATGCCCGCAACCAGCATAAAACTGGCGGGGTACGTTACGGTGGAAGCGGCGCGCGCAACCGTAATTACGCGGTCTTCCAAAGGTTGACGAAGCGCTTCTAACGTGCTACGCTGATATTCGGGGAGTTCGTCCAAAAATAGCACGCCCCCGTGCGCCAAGGAAATTTCCCCCGGTTTACTGTGCGTTCCGCCGCCCGTAAGCGCAATGGTAGTTGCCGTATGGTGCGGAGTGCGGAAAGGTCTGCGGTTAGCAATCCCCGTATCAACGTCCAAAACGCCTGCTACCGAGTGAATTTTGGTAACCTCCAAGGCTTCTTCAAAGGTCATATCGGGCATCACGGTAGGAATACATTTTGCAAGCATGGTTTTCCCCGAACCCGGGGGGCCGACCATAAGTAAGTTATGCCCGCCCGCAACCGCCACTTCAATGGCGCGCTTTGCCATAATTTGCCCTTTGACGAACTTTAAGTCCGCTTCGTACGGATTGCTATCCACACTGGGGGTTGCGTACTGGGTTTGGGGGGTGGGAAGAATTTCCCCTTCCCCGTTCAAAAAGGAAACCGTTTGCGATAGCGTTTGGGCGGCGTACACTTCTACGTCTCCTAAGTACGACGCTTCCTTTTCGTTTCCCTTAGGCAGAACGAATTTTTTATACCCACAGTTTCTTGCGGAAATTAACAAGGGCAAAATACCGCGAACGGGGCGCAAACTTCCGTCTAACGCAAGTTCCCCGAAAAAGATGGTGTCCTCAAACGCGTTTTTTACCTGACCGCTTGCCTTCAAAATACAAATGGCAATGGCAAGGTCTAAGCCAGAGCCTTCCTTTTTTAGGTCGGCAGGGGCCAAGTTTACGGTAATTTTATTGTTGGGGAAAAGGAGCATGGTATTTTTAATTGCCGAATGCACTCTTTCCCGCGATTCTTTTACCGCAGTATCGGGAAGGCCCACCACGTCGTACGCGGGCAGGCCTTTTGAAATATCCGTTTCTACTTCAATGCGCTTTCCTTCTAAACCTAAAAGCGCAAAACTGTATACTTTAGCAAGCATGTATTTAGGGCAAATATACGCCGTGGTTTAAGCATGCCCAGCCAAACAGCACCCTTGCAAGTTTGTAAGGTAGGGGAAGTCCTGCAAAACCGGGATAGAACATCAGGAAGCAAACAACCACTAAGGAAAGGGTGGTTACTACCATAACGCCGCCCACCGTTTTACCTTTTAAGAAACCGCGGGAAATTACGTTTTTCTTAGTTTCCAAAACCGCACTAAGGAACAGTGCAAGGAATCCAACGTAGAACACGCTTGCGGTTAAGAAGGTGTAAGGATACATGGGACGTTTGATGAACATGGAAGGAACGTAGCATGCCGCAAAAGCAATGACTAAGAACCAGAAGGGCTTTTTCACAAAGTCTACAAACGCTTTATCTTCATCCGTTGCACTTTTGCTGAACTTAACGATGCACATTTCTACAATGATATAGATAAGCGCGATTAAAGAGAAGGCAAAGGCAAGCATATTACCCATGCAAAGCACGCGTTCGTATTTACCCGAGAAGCCGTCATCCACAGCAAAGCAAGCTGCTTGGAAGTTAATGGGCCAACCCCACCAGCCCGAGGTGTTGTCGTCCCCCGCCATATTACCCGTGTGGAAGTTCATAATATATTTTTGATTTTCCCAGAACGCTTTCAGTACGTTCGTAGTGTTAGAATATACACAGTAAGAAGAACCCACGATTAAGTAGGAAAGCAAGTACATTGCAAAACCGAGAACGATAAAACCAACGCCCGCAAAAACAACGGATAATACCGAATCTTTCATCAATTCATTCTTTTCTTGTTTTGCTGCAACTTCGTAAGGGAGAATTTCTTCCCCGTTCGCAACCGTTTCAGCGCCCGAAGCTAAGGCTTTCACCTTTTTCACACCGCCAAGAACGAGTTTAGCAAAGAAGAGTGCGAACATTGCAAACAAACCTGCCCCCGCAGTGATACCCGACCACTTAACCGAAGCCGCCATTCCAAAGAACACGCCCGAAAGCACTAGGGGTACGAAGGAAAGGAAGCGATATTTGCGGTTGATGCCGTTTTGCAAGAATACCAACATGTAATAGAAGGAAAGAACCAAGAAGAAGGTTAAGAACGCATCCGTGGTTCCGATTCTACCCATAGAAATATTCATACCCGCAAAAGCAAACAGTGCCGCAAAAATTAAGCCTGCGGTTTTACTGTTTTTAATTAAACGTTTGCCAAGCGCGTAAACAATGAACAAGGTTGCCAACGTAAACAACGCGGGCATAATGCGCATACCAAAGGTATTCATACCGAACACGCCGATACCAACCGCAAGTAAAATTTTACCAAGGGGCGGGTGAGAAACTTCTAAGTAGGGCGCTTCGCCGTTCAAATAGTCGAACGCACTGCGGGCAAAATAGTATTCGTCAAAGATGATGCTGTTCATTCGGTGGTTCACCCTATTCGCATCAATATCGTAGAAGCCCGCTTTTTCGGCACTGTAAATCACCCTGTCCTTAGCAAGTTCTATAAACTTATCACTTTCGTCAAACAGGTTAGCGGCACCTTCATCCCCCGAAACAACTTCCACGGGGATTGCGTTCATATTTTTATCCAAGAACACCAGTTCGTTTACGTAAACGGGGCTCTTGGTAGAAATTTTGATATATTCGTAGTTGTTAGAACCAAAATCTACGTTGTTGTATAATCTGGTCCATTTATACATACGGTAGTTCTTCGCATCGTCGCCCGAAGCGTGCGCGTTGTCGTGCATTTTGATGACAGGCGTTTTGGAAGAATACCAAGTACCCGTAGATGAACCGCTGTATGCAAAGGTTAATTCTGCCACGGCACCTTTTTCTAGTTGAACGCCACCTGCGTGCATCCACACTTCGTCCAAGCCTACGATTTTACCGTCCTCACCCTTCATATAGTTGAGTTTAACGATAACTTCGTTATTTACGCTTTGGCCCGAGCCGGCTTCATACTTTTGCGCGAACTTAAAATAAGAATCGGGCATAGAGAAGTTACCGAAATCAATGAACAAGAACGCCGCGAACAATAAGGAAAGTAGCATTAACGCCCATTTTTGCCAATCTGCGCGCAAAGACTGCTTAACGCCCGCCCAAAAGCCTGCCTTTTGTTCGGTTGCAGTTTGTTCTGCCACTTGTTGACGTTTCCTAGCTTTCTTTTCGGAAACGCTTTCTTTTTTCAGGTTGTTTTCCATATAACATTTCCCCTTCCCGCCGTTTTCGGCGGTTTTTTTGCGGAAGTTTTAGATTCCGCAAGCCTTGTGTTTTTACTTGCGCGTGCTATCCGATTAGGAAAGAAGTTCTTCTCCCCCTATATAATAGATAGACACACGCTATTTTATTTTACCCTAAATTGCAATTTTTCGCAACCCTTTTTTACGCATTTTTGGAACTTTTTTATAATTCTTCCCTATTCTTGTTCTTCTTTTCCTTTTTGATAGAAAAAAAGCCGCGGTTTCCCTTATAAAACCCCGGCTTTCTTAATAGAATTGCATCATGAAAGGCTTTTTGCATCCACAACGGAATCCTTAGCTACCCCTTCATTCTTTTTCGTTTTGGGCGGAATAAAGCCCCATATTACGGCATATACGCAACGTAATGCATTAGCAATAGTGGAAGTCCAAACAAAAAAGAATGAAGG
>SVIF01000027.1 GCA_015069615.1 Clostridiales bacterium
AATGGTGCGGTAAAAATTTGATTGAACTCAACCTTCGCAAAAAATACGGCTTCAATATCGTCGCTATTAAGAAGGGTGAGAAGGTCAACGTGAATATCAATCCCGAGCAGGTGCTTGATAAGGAAACCACGTTGATCGTTATTGCAAATACTGCGAAGCTTGGAAAATTGAAATAAGCTAACAAATTACAATTTGTCGAACTAAAGATGGGTGCAAACCCTTGTAGGAAAATGCACCTATAATTCTGAATTTTGCACCCACCCGAAAATGGTATCAAAATTTTAGATTACTCACAGAAAAACGGCAAAATCCGGAAGAAATCTGCCGTTTTTCCATTATTTATCAAGTAAAAATTTTGGAGAATTATGTTGATTCATGCGCTTTTACACGCGGTAAAGCATTCCTTAAAACTGTTTCCCTTCCTGTTTCTAATTTATTTGGTGTTAGAAGCGGTAGAACACAGCAAAAGGGTGCAAGCGTGGAACAAAAAAATAACCGAAGGAAAGTTTGCCCCCTTAATTGCAGGTGGGGTAGGGCTAATTCCCGAATGTGGCTTTTCGGTTATGTGTGCAGGGCTTTACAGCAAAGGTGTAATTGCCTTGGGTACGCTATTCACCGTGTTTTTGGTAACTAGCGACGAAGGACTTCCTATTTTGCTTGCATCTCCGCAAACAGCGAAAGTAGTGTTACCCGTAATGGCGATTAAATTCGTTTACGGCGTAGGTGTTGGTTTTTTAATCAACTATCTATTCCGCCACCGCGCACATGTAATGGTAGAGCATGACGAAGAACACGAATTTCACGAACATCATTGCGTAGAACAATCTGCTTTCAAGGTGTATTTTTTAAATCCCTTACTGCGCGCGCTTAAAATTTTGGCGTTTGTTTTCGTTGTTTCCTTCGTTATGGAACTTTTTACCGATTGGGTTGGGCAAGAGCGATTAATTGCCTTTTTAGGGCAACGTGAATTTTTGCAACTGTTCGTTGCGCCCGTGGTGGGGATGATTCCCGGATGCGGTTCCAGTATCGTTATTGCAACCGCGTACCAGGACGGGATTTTGAATTTCGCCGCCATGGTTGCAGGGCTTGCCGTCAATTCGGGTATCGGGCTACTCGTACTGTTCCGCCAAAACAAAAATTTAAAGGAAAACCTGTTCATCTTACTTGCCTTATACGGCTTATCGGTTGTGTTGGGTATGATGTTGCTTCCGTTTTCCCTATAAAGGAAAAGGATAGGCAAATTCCTAAATTACGCGTAAAAAGTTGCAATAAAAATCCCGTTCGCTACAAATAAGCGGACGGGGTTTTCTTTTATCAAACGCAATTATTTTTCTTCGCTTTTTTCTTGCGCTTTTGCGCGTTCGTTGGTGTCAATGCTGTTTTTATAAACCACGAAACGGGTGTATAAAAATTCCAAAACAAAGTTAGCAATCATGGTAAGGGCTAAAATTAAAAAGTCGTTCCAGCCCGCTTTTTCTAGCGCTACGCCCCACCAAATGGAAAGGGGGGTAAACACCGCGTAAAACGCGCCTACCAAAAGCATGGCAACCGTTACGTTACTTGCCGATTGAAAGGTGTATTTGCGGTTAATGGTAAAGTTCCAAAGCACCGAAAGGGTTAGGGAAACGAAGTAACTTACCCCGTATTCCGCGTTAGATTTAATCAGTAAGTTCAGTAAGGTAAAACTGCCAACTTGAATAATCCCCGCGCTTGCGGAAATCAATAAAAATTTTAACGAGCGAATAAGCTCCTTTTTCTTTTTATCCGAAATGTTTTTTTCAACAGTATTCGTTAGCTCTTTGGTAGAAGGGGTTGTGGAAGATTCTGGGGAAGAATGTTGAGCGCCGCAATATTGACAGGTTATAATTTTTTCTCCTTCCTTTACTTGAAGCATACTGCCGCACGATTCGCATTTAAAAACTGTCATTGTCTTTTATGTGCTCCTAAAATGAAAATATACGGAAAGTATATCACGAAACAATAAAAAAGGCAACCATTTTTTTAAAATCGGTAAAAAATCCTTGTGTAAAATGGTTTTTTTTGGTATAATACCAAAAGAAAATTTGTAGGAAGGTGCTTTTATGAAGGCAATCGTAACCGTTATAGGCAAGGATAAACCCGGCATTATCGCAAAAATCAGCGCGTTTTTAGCAGAACGCAGCGTAAATATTGAAGATATTTCGCAAACCGTTTTACAAAACAACTTCACCATGATTATGCTTGTAAATTTGGAAGGCTCCACCGCTAAAATAACGGATTTAGCCCCCGAAGCACACGCGCTTGGCAAAGAGATCGGCGTGGAAATTTATATGCAAAACGAAGAAGTTTTCAACGCAATGCACAAAATTTAAGGTGAAAGTATGATTTCGGGTTATGAAATTTTAGAAACCGTAAAAATGGTAAAGGACGAACACTTTGACGTGCGCACCATTACCATGGGTATTTCGCTGTTAGATTGTATCCGTCAAGATGCAAAGCAAACCGCAACCGCCGTTTACGATAAAATTTGCAAACGTGCGGAAAATATCGTAAAAGTGGGGGAAGATTTATCCAGCGAATACGGCGTTCCCATTGTTAATAAACGCGTATCCGTTACCCCCGCCAGCTTAATTACCGCTAATTTCCCTGGGCAAGAAAAACTGATTGCAAAAGCGCTTGACGACGCCGCAAAAAAGGTTGGTATTGACTTTTTGGGTGGTTATTCCGCGCTTGTGCATAAGGGGATGACGCCTTGGGAAGAATCCTTCATCAAAAGTATTCCCGAAGTGCTTGCTACTACGGATAAACTTTGCAGCAGCGTAAACGTGGGTTCCACCCGTTCGGGGCTAAATATGGATGCCGTTGCGCTTTGCGGTAAAATCATTAAGGAAGCCGCCGAACTGACTAAGGACCGCGGTGGATTTGGTTGCGCTAAATTCGTTGCTTTTTGCAACGCAGTGGAAGATAACCCCTTTATGGCGGGTGCGTTCCACGGCATTGGGGAAGGGGATTGCGTAATCAACGTAGGGGTATCCGGTCCCGGCGTGGTTAGCCACGCCTTAAAATCCGCGCCCGACGCGAATATGACCGAAATTGCGGAAATCGTTAAGAAAACCGCTTTCAAAATTACCCGCGTAGGGCAGCTGATTGCAACCCAAGCGGCAAAACGCTTAAACGCTTCCTTCGGTATCGTGGATTTAAGCTTGGCACCCACCCCCGTTGTTGGGGATAGCGTTGGGCACATCTTAGAAGAAATGGGGCTATCCAACGTGGGTACGCACGGTACAACCGCGTGCCTCGCGCTACTTAACGACGCGGTGAAAAAGGGTGGAACCATGGCAAGTTCGCACGTGGGCGGATTATCCGGCGCGTTTATTCCCGTCAGTGAGGACGTGGGGATGATTGACGCAGCCGCTGGCGGATTCTTAACCCTTTCCAAGTTAGAAGCAATGACTGCCGTTTGTTCGGTAGGTATTGATATGGTTGCCGTTCCCGGGGATACTTCTTGGGAAACGATTGCAGCCCTAATTGCAGATGAAGCCGCTATCGGTATGGTGAACAACAAAACCACCGCCGTACGCGTAATTCCCGTTCCGGGCAAAACCGTGGGGGATTCGGTATCCTTTGGTGGACTGCTTGGCGAAGCGCCCATTATGGCAACTTCTAAAGGGGATGCAAGTCGTTTTATTCACCGTGGCGGTAGAATTCCCGCACCTATCCACGGCAACAAGAACTAAGGCCATTTCCCAAAACAACGGTTGTTTTTAAGGCAACGCAAAAAAGAATAGAACAAACGAAACCTATTTTACGCGCCCTGCTATTTCGCAGGGCGTAAATATCCCTAAAAGGGGAAACATGAAAAGGAAAAAATATGAGTAATTTCGTCCATTTGCACGTGCATACCGAATACAGTATGTTAGACGGGGCAGCCCGTATTTCTGCGGCGGTAAAACGCGCTAACGAACTAAATATGCCCGCCTTAGCAATTACCGACCACGGCAATATGTACGGTGCGGTTGCTTTTTTTGACGCGTGTACCGCTAAGGGAAGTAAAGTAAAGCCCATTTTAGGTACCGAATTTTACGTTTGCGACGATATTACGGATAAAAGCAGCAAGCAAAAATTGCGCCACTTGGTGCTTTTAGTTAAAAACGAAACGGGGTATAAGAATATCTCTTTACTGAACGCAATCGCTTTCCGCGACGGGTTTTACTATAAGCCCCGTATTGATTTAGAAACCCTTTTTCAGCACAAAGAAGGGTTAATTTGCCTTTCCGCGTGTATCGCGGGGGATATTCCCCAAGCCATCTTAAATCACGATTATAAAAAGGCGGAAGCCTTGGTTTGCCGTTTTAAGGAAGAGTTTGGTGAGGACTTCTATTTGGAATTGCAAAACCACGGCATGGAAGAAGAAATTTTCGTAAACCGAATTCTTCGTACCTATGCGGATAAATATAATATCAAAAAAGTCGTTACCAACGATATGCACTATATTGATAAGGAGGACGCGTTAGCGCACGACGTACTCCTTTGCGTGCAAACGCGTACCAATTACGACGATCCCAGCCGTATGCGTTTCCCCAACGACGAGTTTTATATGAAAACCGAAGAGGAGATGCGCGAACTATTCCCTGCCGACCAAGAAGCGATTGATAACACGCTGGAAATTGCGGAAAAGTGTAACTTCTCATTTGAATACGGCAAATATAAATTTCCCCGATATAAACCCGTAACGGGGCAAACGCCCGAAGAATATATTCGCGATTTAATCAACCAAGGGATTGCCAAAAAGTACGGCAAGGAAACCCCTGAAATCCGAGCGCGAATTGAAGAAGAACTTGCGGTTATTGAAAAACAAAAGTACGTAGAATACTTCTTAATCGTTTGGGATTATATCAACGCCGCCCGTGAAATGGGAATTTCGGTTGGCCCCGGGCGTGGCTCGGGCGCCGGGTCTTTGGTTGCGTACTTAACGGGCATTACGGACGTAGACCCCTTAAAATACGACTTATACTTTGAACGCTTTTTAAACAGTGAACGCGTTTCTGCGCCCGACTTTGATATTGACTTTGAAGATTCCCGCCGTCAGGAAGTTATTGATTACGTTCGCCGTAAATACGGGGAAAACCGTGTTGCTAAAATTATTACCTTTGGTACAATGGCGGCGAAAAACGCGATTAAGGACGTAGGTCGCGTATTAAAACTGCCTTACGCCGAACTGGATAAAATTACCAAGGCGATTCCCAACAAAATTAATTTTAAGGGGGAAAGTATCGCCATTACCCGCCCCAACATTATTATGAAGGTGTTCGGTTTTTATAAACCGAAGGAAGGGGCAAAGGACTACGGCATTGATTACACGGTGCCCGAATTAAGGGAACTGTATGAAAGTAGTGATGAAATCAAAAAAGTGGTGGATATCGCTATGAAACTGGAAGATATGCCCCGTCAGTCTAGCACACACGCGTGCGGGGTAATTATCGGGCACGATATCTTAGATCACCATATGCCCTTATCCCGGAACGACGAAGATATTACCACGCAGTACACGGGGGTAGAACTAGAACACCTTGGCTTCCTAAAAATGGACTTTTTGGGCTTGCGAAACTTATCCGATATCAAGATGTGCGTGGATTACGTAAAAGAAAATCACGGCGTAACCATTGATTTTTCCAAATGCACGTACGACGACGCAAAGGTTTACGAACTAATTTCCACGGGGAATACCAAAGCCATCTTCCAAATTGAATCGGGGGGCTTCCAAGATTTCTTAAAGAAATTGCGTCCCACTTGCTTAGAAGATATTATCGCTGCAGTGTCCTTGTATCGCCCCGGGCCCATGGATAGTATCGGACGCTTCGTGGAGAACAAACATCACCCCGAAAAAGTTACTTACGCGCATCCATTATTAGAACCCATTATTAAGCAAACTTACGGCTGTATCGTATACCAAGAGCAGGTTATGAAAATCGTGCAATCCCTTGCGGGTTACACCCTTGGGCAAGCGGATATGGTGCGCCGTATGATGGGTAAGAAAAAAGTGGACGATATGATTAAGGAAAAGCAGGTATTCCTTCATGGGAAACCGCAAACCGAAGATCATGGTAGAATTTCTACCGCTATTGAAGGTTGCATAAAACGGGGCGTGCCCGAGGACGTAGCGCTTTCTATTTGGGCGGAAATGGAAAGTTTTGCAAAGTACGCGTTTAACAAATCGCACGCGGCGGCCTATTCCTTCGTAACCTATCAAACCGCTTATCTAAAAACCTATTACGAACCCGAGTTTTTAACCGCGGTACTCAACAACCGCATCACGAACAGTGAAGAAATTCAAAACTACGTAACCTACGCGAAAGAAGAAAAAATTGAAGTATTGCCCCCTGATATCAACAAGTCGGGCGCGTACTTTACCGTCAAAGACGGTAAAATCCGCTTCGGGTTGGGCGCGGTAAAGGGCGTTGGCGTGCTTGCGGTAGAAGAACTGGTTGCCGAACGCGACAAGAACGGGGAATTCACCTCCTTTGAAAACTTTGCAACGCGTAGCGCCGAACGCTTAAATAAGCGCCAGGTAGAAAACTTGATTTATGCAGGTGCGTTTGATTGCTTTGGTATTGCACGCGCGGTTCTCGTGGGTGTGTACGAAGAAATTTTTGCTAAAGCAATTTCTATTGCTCGCCAAAAAGCGGACGCGCAAATGAGCTTTTTCGGTAGCGTGATAGACGATACCATTTCTATTCCGTACCCCCCCTTAAAGGAATATAACTTAAAGGACCGCCTAATGCACGAAAAGGAAGTGTGCGGCGTGTATATTTCGGGGCATCCCTTATCCGGCTATGCGGATAAACTAAAGGGCAATAACTTTAACGCGTCTATGCTTCTTGATTACACCGAGGATGAAGAAACGGGGGATAGAGAATACCGTTCGGTGCAGGACGGCGCGTTCGTTACCTACGGCGGTATCATCACCGCGGTAAAAAAGGTGGTAACCAAATCGGGTTCCGCCATGGCGGTATTACAAGTGGAAGACTTGTACGGCTCGGTAGAATGCGTTGCCTTCCCCAAAGTGTATGATAAGTTCAAAAATGAAATTGAACCGGATACCATCGTGCAACTTTCGGGCAAACTGCAACTTAGGGACCGCGAACCTTCCATTATGGTTGAACGTATTGCAAAAATGCAAGAAGAATCTGAAGTGGGAACCCAAAACCAACGCGGCGGTTTGGCTCTTGCCATTTTAATCCCCGATGATGCCCCCTATAAAATGGACGAAGTTTTGGAGATTTTAGAAGCGTATCCGGGGGATTTACCCGTAAAAATCAAGTGTGAAGGCAGGTTGTATCAACCCAAATTTACCGTACGCGATTGCCTAGCGCTACACAGCGAATTAGAAGGCGTACTTCCCGCCGCAAACGTAAGAATTTACGAAACGAAAAAATAAGGTTGTTTTATAGAAACTAAGGAGATAGTAATGAAAGATATACCTTCTTTTAAAATCAATCACGATATTATGAAAAAGGGTTTTTACCTAATCGGGGAAGCCAACGGCGTTTATACTTACGATTTAAGGTTCCGTACCCCCAACGGCGGGGAGTATTTGGATAACGCAACCATGCATTCTATCGAGCATATGTTTGCTTCGGTTGCCCGCAATTCGGATTTGCAAGATAAAGTAGTTTACTTTGGTCCCATGGGTTGCCGAACGGGGTTTTATCTTCTTTTATTCGGTGTGGAAAGGGAGGAAGCCCTTGCCTTCACTAAGAAGTGTTTACAAGGTTGTTTAAAACTTACCGAAGTGCCGGGAACAAAGAAAAAGCAATGCGGAAATTATGAAGAACACAGTTATCACGGCGCAATTCGTGCAATTTATGATTATATTTCGGTGTTGCAAACGCTGTCTTAATTGTTTTGCGTGAAATAATAAAAGTTACCACAAAACGGGCGGATTAAGGGAAGAAAATCCCTTTTGTCCACCCGTTTTTACGCAAAAAAAGCCTTTTGTAAAGGTTTTTTAACAAAAAACACAATATTTTTTTACGAAATGCTTGCCTTTTCTTTGTAAAATATTGTAAACTATATCTAGAAACAAAAATGTTTTTAGGAGAAAAAGATGTTCGGTAAAAGAAAGGACGGGGAATTAGTTCGTGGTTTGGATCCGATATCCAAGGCAACGCCTTATTTTATGCCCCGCAGATACGACGCCTTAAATATGATGGAAGAATCTTTCCCTACCGAAGGGCTGGATGCATATATCAAGCAGCAATCTAAAGAACATGGCGTAACTTTTACGTATATGCACGTAATGCTTGCCGCTATTGTGCGCCTTTACGCGTTGCGCCCGTTAATGAACCGTTTCGTTGTGAATTGCAAGTTGTATCAGCGCAACGATATCACTATTTCCATTACTGTAAAAAAGGAACTTTCGGATACAGGGGAAGAATGTTTAATTAAACTGCATTTCAAAGGTACCGAAAGCATTTACGAAGTAAAAGAAATCGTGGATAAGGCGTTAAAGGAAAATTTGAAAAAACAGGAAGGTAACGGTACGGAGTTTGGTGCTAAACTTCTTGGCGCTATGCCCGGCTTTATGTTCAAGTTTGCCTTAGGAATTGTAAAATTGTTAGACCGTTGGGAATTGTTACCCAAATGGTTAATCGAGGCAAGCCCCTTTCATACGGGAATTTATTTCACCAATTTAAAATCTATTAAAAACGACGCGGTTTTTCACCACATTTACGATTTCGGTACTTGCGGTATGTTCGTATCAATGGGTAAGGAAAAAATGGCGCCCGTTGTCGTTGATAACTCCCGCGTAGAAGTTGTAAAGATGGTAAACTTGGGTGTTACGATGGACGAACGTGTGTGCGACGGCTTCTATTTTGCAAAATCCTTGCGAATTTTTAAAAAAATCATGCAAGATCCTTCGGTATTAAACAATCCCCTGGATTTGCCCGAGCCGATTAACCCAGCCGAACGTCGCAAAAAGGCAAAAGCGGAAAAAAAGGCGAAAAAGCAAGCGGAAAAGCAAGCAAAAAAACAGGAGAAGATAGAAAGAAAGCAAGCAAAGAAAAGTAAATAACTAAATGAAAGTGGGGCAAAATGCCTCACTTTTTTTGCGCCCTTTTCATATAAATATAAAATTGTGCGCGCGCGTAAAAAAATACGCGCATATCGTAAAAAAATGCTTGCAATTTAACTGCTCTTATGCTAAAATGGATAAGGGGAAATTTGCGGCAGTTAAAGTTTCGATTTCCCTACAAAGAAAAACGAAAGCAAAACGCTTTGTAAAAAACATCAAGAGGTGTAAAAATATGGAAAAATTAGATTTAACCAAGTACGGCATTACGGGCGCAACCGAAATCGTACACAACCCTTCCTTTGAAGAATTATTCGTTGCGGAAACCGATCCCGCTTTAACGGGATACGAAAAGGGGCAAGAAACCGAACTTGGGGCAGTAAACGTTATGACGGGTATTTATACCGGTCGTTCCCCCAAAGATAAGTTCATTGTTATGGACGAAAACTCTAAAAATACCGTTTGGTGGACTTCGGATGCGTTCAAAAACGATAACCATCCTTGCTCCGAAGAAACTTGGAAAACTGTAAAAGACCTTGCAATTAAAGAGCTTTGCGGTAAGAAATTATACGTTATGGACGTGTTTTGTGGAACCAACAAGGATAGCCGTATGGCAATCCGCTTTATTATGGAAGTGGCTTGGCAAGCGCATTTCGTTAAAAACATGTTCATTGCTCCCACAAAGGAAGAATTAGAAAACTTTAAGCCCGACTTCGTTTGCTACAACGCTTCTAAGGCGAAAGTAGAAAACTATAAAGAACTTGGCTTAAACAGTGAAACCGCAGTTGTGTTTAACATCACTTCGCGCGAACAAGTTATTTTAAACACTTGGTATGGCGGCGAAATGAAAAAGGGTATGTTCTCTATGATGAACTACTATCTTCCCTTAAACGGCATGGCTTCCATGCACTGCTCGGCTAACACGGATATGAACGGTGAAAACACCGCGCTTTTCTTCGGTCTTTCGGGTACGGGTAAAACCACCCTTTCTACCGACCCCAAGCGTCTTTTAATTGGGGATGACGAACACGGTTGGGATGACAACGGCGTGTTTAACTTTGAAGGCGGTTGCTACGCAAAAGTTATCAACTTGGATAAAGAATCCGAACCCGATATCTATAAGGCGATTAAGCGCAACGCGCTACTTGAAAACGTTACGGTAGACGCAAACGGCGTTTGCGATTTTGCAGACGGTTCGGTTACCGAAAACACCCGCGTTTCTTACCCCATCGACCATATTGAAAAAATCGTTCGCCCCGTTTCGGCTGCACCCGATGCGAAAAACGTAATCTTCCTTTCGGCGGATGCGTTCGGCGTGCTTCCTCCCGTTTCGGTTCTTACCCCCGAACAAGCGCAATACTACTTCCTTTCGGGCTTTACTTCTAAGCTTGCGGGTACCGAACGTGGTATTACCGAACCCACCCCCACCTTCTCTGCTTGCTTCGGTCAGGCTTTCCTTGAACTGCATCCCACTAAGTATGCAGAAGAATTGGTTAAGAAGATGGAAAAGAGCGGTGCTAAGGCTTACCTTGTAAACACGGGTTGGAACGGCACCGGCAAACGTATTTCCATTAAGGATACCCGCGGTATCATTGACGCAATTTTGGATGGCTCCATTTTGAAAGCGGAAACCAAAACCGTTCCTTACTTCAACTTGGCAGTACCCACCGCACTTCCCGGTGTGGATACCAACATTTTAGACCCCCGCAATACGTACGCAGATCCCGCAATTTGGGAAGAAAAGGCAAAAGACCTTGCTGCAAGATTCGTTAAGAACTTTGATAAGTATACGGGCAATGATGCAGGTAAGGCGCTGGTTAAAGCTGGTCCTGAATTATAATTCTAAATAAACCTAACGATAGAAACGGGCGCATTTTCGTCCGTTTCTTTTTTTTCTAAAAAAGGGGTTTACACGTTTTCATATATGTGTTATAATAATATAAACATAAACTTATCTTCCTAAGCATATACTTTATCGCCCCGTAGTGGGCGGGGCAAAGGGGGGATAAGCTATGCAACTGTTTATTTTATCCGGGGCAACCGAATATTCTGCAAAAACAAAACTTTTGGGCTTATTTGGCGCGGAAATTTTACACACCCGTTTTCCTACGGCAACCGTAATTCAAAGCGTAAACGAACTTACGTATCCAAGTGTTTTAATTCGGGATGATTATCCTTTGGCGGATAAAGAAAGCGTTTCCAATGCCTTTCAATGCCTTTCACAAGGGAAAACGTACGAAAAAGCGGGGGTTTTCGCCTTGTATTCGCGGGCGCAAATTTTTCGCATTTCCGGCTATCCCGAAGGGTTTACCCAAAACGCGTTTTCGCACTACGTACGCCGTGCGCTAGATGAAAAAATTTCTATTTTGCAAACGCAAGGGGTTAAGTTTTACGACGTGCAATCCGTATACGTTGAATACGGGGTAAAGGTAGAAGAAGGGGTGGTAATTTTCCCCAACAATTATCTTTTAGGTAATACTATCATCCGTAAAAATGCAATGCTAAATCCGGGAAACGTGCTTACGGATACCACGGTAGGGGAAAGCGTAAGTCTTACCTACACGGTAAGCGAAGGCGCGGAAATTTGTAACGGCGCAAGCCTTGGGCCCTTTGCACGTTTACGCAAAGGCGCCATCATTGGGGAAAACGCCAAAATCGGCAACTTTGTGGAAATTAAAAATTCAAGAATCGGAGAAAAAGTAAAAATTGCGCATCTCACGTACGTGGGGGATGCGGAAATCGGCGAAAATACCAACGTAGGTTGCGGGGTTGTGTTTGCCAACTTTAACGGCAAAGAAAAACAAAAAACAGTGGTAGAAAAAAACTGTTTTTTGGGTTGTAACGTAAATTTAATCGCTCCCGTAAGGGTGGGTGAAAATTCATTAATTGCAGCGGGAACAACGGTTACCGAAGGGGTTCCGAAACATAGTTTCGTTATCGGGCGCCCCAAACAAATTACAAAACAAAAAGAATAAAGGAAAGGGAACATCATGCAAACGAAAAAGGACGTAACACTCGTAATCATGGCGGCGGGCATCGGCTCCAGATTTGGCGGCGGGGTAAAACAATTGCAACGCGTAGGCCCCACAGGGCAACTAATTATTGATTATTCTATTTACGACGCACTGCAAGCGGGCTTTAATAAAGTCGTGTTCGTTATCCGTAGGGATATCGAGCAGGATTTTAAGGAAACGATAGGGGATCGCGTGGCGAAAAAAGTACGCGTTGCATACTGTTTCCAAGAAAAGAACGACCTACCCAAAGGCTTTACCGCGCCCACCGAAAGAACCAAGCCTTGGGGCACGGGGCAAGCCGTTTTGGCTGCGCGTAACGTGGTAAACGAACCTTTTGCGGTAATTAATGCGGATGATTACTACGGAAAAACCGCCTTTAAAGTGGTTTACGAATATTTAGTTGCGCATTACGGGGAAAGTGAAAACTGCTGTATGGCGGGCTTCATTTTGAAAAACACGTTGTCCGAAAATGGCGCAGTTACGCGCGGTATCGTTTCGGTTAATGAAAAGGAGCAGCTTGTTGGGGTTAAGGAAACCAAAGGTATTGTAAAAACGCCTACCGGTGCGGGCGTAACAACCGAAAGCGGCGTAGAGGCTGTGGATGAAAATAGCGTGGTTTCCATGAATATGTGGGGCTTGCAACCCAGCGTGATGCAGGATTTACACCAAGGTTTTGCAAAATTCCTTGGCGGTGTAGCCGAAGGGGATATCAAGGCGGAATTTTTACTGCCTACGTTTATTGACGACCAAATTAAAAAAGGCGTTGTAAACGTTAAAATGCTAAAAACCGAAGATACTTGGTTTGGCGTAACGTATGCCGAAGATAAACAAGCGGTGGTGGATGCACTTGCCCGTCTAACAAAAATGGGAGAATATCCCGAGGTAATGGAATAAAAATAAAATATAAAGCCCCGCTAAGCGGGGCTTTTTTCATGTAAAATTATTTTTATCTTTTGCCAAACATTACGGCGTTCATAATGCTATGTAGGTTTTCTTGCGCACCGCTTACGGGTTCACGCGTGCTACCTTTTTCTTCCGCGTAAGCGGCAAGTTCAGATAGCGTTGCCGTTCCGTTTACGATTTTTTTGCCTATTTCGGTGGTGTGGAAGGTTTCGTATTTTTTCTGAATAAACGCGTCAATTCTACCGTCTTCCATCATAGCCGCAGCGTTCAAAAGCCCCAAAGCAAAGGTATCCATACCCAAAATATAGCCGTACAACATATCTTCAAAGGTATTGCTGGGGCGACGAGTTTTCGCGTCAAAGTTAAAGCCACCCGTAAGGCCACCCGCCTTTAAAACTTCGTACATGCAAAGGGTGGCGTCGTATACGTTGGAGGGGAATTCGTCCGTATCCCAACCAAGCAGTAAATCCCCTTGGTTTGCGTCTATGGAACCAAGCATGCCGTTGATTGCGGAAACCCTAAGTTCGTGTTGGAAGGTATGCCCCGCAAGGGTAGCGTGGTTGGCTTCAATGTTCATTTTGAAGTCTTTATCCAAGCCGTATTTTCTTAAGAAACCGATAGCGGTTGCCGCGTCAAAATCGTATTGATGCTTCATGGGTTCCTTGGGCTTGGGTTCAATGTAGAAATCCCCCGTAAAGCCGATAGAACGGCCGTATTCTACCGCTAAACGCATTAGGTTTGCAATATTTTTTTCTTCAAACAGCATATCCGTGTTCAAAAGGGTTTCGTAACCTTCACGGCCACCCCAGAAAACGTAACCTTTACCGCCAAGTTTCACGGTCAGTTCCAACGCTTTTTTGGTTTGCGCTGCGGCAAAGCAATATACTTCCGCACTACTCGTACTACCCGCACCACTCATATAACGGGGGTTGGAGAACATATTTGCCGTACCCCACAAGCAACGGATGCCCGTTTCTTGCATTTTTACTAACATATAATCGGTAATTTCGTCCAAACGGCGGTTGGTTTCTTTCATATCGTCCGCTTCGGGAACTAAGTCAACGTCGTGAAAGCAGAAGTAGGGGATACCTAACTTTTGCATAAACGCAAAGCCTACGTCCACCTTTGCTTTTGCGTGTTCCATGGTTGCGGGGGTAGAGCCAAAGGCTTTGTCCGTCGTTCCGCGCCCAAACATATCCGCACCTTCCGCGCAAAGGTTGTGCCACCAAGCCATAGCAAAGGGCAAATGCTCCTTCATGGGTTTACCCAACACGATGCGTTCGGGGTCGTAATATTTAAAAGAAAGGGGGTTGTTACTTTGTGCGCCTTCGTACTGAATTTGGGGTAAATTTTCAAAATAGTTTTTCATTGTTTTCTCTCCTTAAAATACGTTTTTTAATGCTGGGTAAATTTTCTTAAATTGTTGATATTTTTCTTCGTATTTATCCGAAATTTTGCTATCGGGCAATACGCTTTCTTTGGTTTTTAAGAACTTTTCGGTTGCTTCGCTTACGCTAGCGTAAGCGCCTGCGGAAACCATTGCCAAAATTGCCGCCCCGTACGAAGGCCCTTCTTCGCAAAGTGGTAAATCCAAGGGAAGGCGCAAAACGTTGGCAAGCACGGTTTGCCATAGGGGGGATTTCGCCCCGCCCCCGCAAAGGGTACAGCGGTTAATTTCTATTCCACCTTCTTTCATAATTTCCAAGTTTTCTTTTAGGGCGAAAGCAACCCCTTCTAAAACGGCAAGGGTCATATCTTCGCGCTTGGTATCCCTACGAAGGCCAAAAAATACGCCGCGCGCGTTCACGTCGTTCATAGGGCTTCGTTCCCCCATCAGATAGGGAAGGAAGAACACGTGATTGTTTCCCAAATCCACCGTGGAAATTTTGGATTGCTCGCCCGCGTAATCTTCGGTTTGTAAAATATCCTTACAAAACCACTCGTTGCAAGATGCCGCCGAAAGAATGCAAGCCATCAAGTGATACTTACCGTCCGCGTGCCGAAAGTTATGAATTCCGTCCGCACTAATTTCTAAAAACCGTTCGCAAGGCAAGAATACCGTTCCCGAAGTGCCAAGGGAAATATTCGCCCTGTCTTTTTCGGGAAGAAGGGTGCCTACCGCCGCCCCCGCGTTATCACCCGCACCCGCCGCAACGGGAATCCCATGGGGAAGTCCCAACGAATCCGCCGCACTTTTGGTTAAATACCCCGCGGTTTCGTAGCCCTTTAACAGTTGGGGAAGGGTTTCTTCGGTAATTCCGCAAATCTCACACATGTCTTTGGACCAGCACCCGTTTTTTACATCCAAAAACAGCGTGCCGGCCGCGTCGGATAAGTCAGTGGTGAAAGTTCCCGTCAAACGGAAATTCAAGTAATCCTTAGGCAGCAAAATTTTACGAATTTTCGCAAAGTTTTCTTCCTCGTTTTCTTTCATCCATAAAACCTTGGGTGCGGTAAATCCGGGAAAGGCAACGTTGCCCGTCCACGCTTTTAGTTTGTCTTTTCCGATTTTCTCGTTCAAAAACGCGGTTTGTTTTTCGCTTCTACCGTCGTTCCATAAAATGGCGGGGCGGATTACTTCGTTTGCTTCGTCTAACGCTACTAATCCGTGCATTTGCCCCGCAACGCCAATGCCTGCAATTTCCGTTTTGTCGCATACAGTTGCAAGTTTCTTAACCGCCGTAACAAGCGCGTTCCACCAAACGGCAGGGGATTGCTCGCTCCAACCGGGGTTGGGAAATTCGCAAGGATACGCCACGTTCGTTGCGCACACTACGTTGCCTTCTTGGGAAACCAAAAGGGCTTTTAGTCCCGAAGTTCCTAAGTCAACGCCGATAAAATATTTCATATTTTTATCCTCCATGCCTATATTTTATAGTAAAAATATTGACTTTTCTTCCACTTTTTGCTATATTTATAAGACAAAATTTGTCTTGTAGGTGTTTTTAAATGTTTTATCAGTACGCGCATTTTGGTAAAAACGATTACTTTTTGAAAGAATACGGCACGGATTTTTCTTTCCCCGCGCATATGCATTTTAGTTTTGAATGTATCGTGGTAACCGAAGGGGAAATGACCGTAAGCGTTAACGGGGAGGAGGAACGGCTTACCGAAGGGGAGGCCGTCTTGATTTTCCCCAACCGCTTGCACGCGCTAACTTCACACGGTTGCCGTCATATGCTTTGCATTTTTGCCCCCGAACTTATCTCGTACTTTTGGGAAAAGGTGCGGAATAAAACCCCCGATTCCTACCGCTTTCGCCCTTCAAAAGAAATTCTTTTTGCCTTAAATGGTATGAACGGCGAAGAAGATACTACGTATAAAAAGGGCGTTTTATATCTACTTTGTGCGGAATTTGACCGTGAACGTACCTACCAAACCGAAGATCGGGAAGAAAGGGAACTGCTTCCCGCCGTATTCCGTTACGTGGAATCGCATTATACCGAAAACTGTACGCTTGGCGGGGTTGCGAACGCGGTGGGTTACGAATACGGCTATCTTTCCCGTTATTTTAAAAAGCGGACGGGTGTTGCTTTTACCGAATACCTAAACCACTACCGCTTAAACCGCGCGTGCTACTATTTAACGAATACGGATAAAACGGTTTTGGATATTTCCCTTTCGGTGGGGTACGATTCCCTTAGAAGTTTTACCCGAAATTTTAAAAAACTGTTTGGAATAACGGCGGTGGAATATCGCAAAAACGCAAAGGTAAATGGATGAACTGCAAAGAAAACGTAAAAATCTTCTTTTGAAAAAAGAAAAGGTAGGAAAAAAGGTAAAATTTTCCTATCTTTTTTCGTTTTTAGGGTTGACGAAAAGGTGAAAACATTGTATCATAGTACTAATATTACCGTGGAGGACGGAAAAACATGATTTATAATTTGAAAACCAACGATAACGTAACGCCCATTAACGTTTCTTCTCGCGCGTTCGTATCGTTTACCACTAAGGATATTGCTCCTAAAACCTACCGCGTAACCGTAACCGAAGGGGGTGCGCAAGTGTTTGACACGGGCGTACAACCTTTCGGCACCGTAAAAACGCAATTAAAATTCCCCTTAAAGCCCACCACCCGTTACGATTGGCAAGTAACCGTTGCGGATGAAAAGGGTAAGGAAGAAAGCGCTTCTTCATATTTTGAAACCGCCCTATTAGATGGCTTTGATAACCGCGCTAAGTGGATTAACACGGGCGCGCTTGTTATTGACGCAGGTATGACCAAAGATACCAAGGCGATGTTTATGAAAAAGAAATTCACCTTGGAAAAAGTTCCTGCCGATGCAAAAATGTACTACTGTGCGCTTGGCGCGGGGGAAGTGTATATTAACGGCAAACGCGTGGGTGAAGGGTTCTTAAGCCCCTCCGTAACCAAATACGATAAACGCGCGCTTTACCTTGCGGAAAACGTAACCGACTTCTTAAAGGAAGGGGAAAACTGCATTGCGGTTATGGTAGGGAACGGTTTCTACAACCAAACGGTAGAAGATAACTGGAGTTTCAACCACGCAACTTGGCGTGATGCTCCCCGTATGATTATGCAAGTGAACTTTGACGGCGCGCCCGCTTTATTCTCGGATAAATCATGGCTAGTTACCGACCGTACCCCTATCGTATACAACGCGCTTCGTAACGGCGAATTCTACGATGCGAGATTAGAAAAAGACTGGATGGGGCAAACCGAACCCGAAGGGGATTTCTGGACCGCGGCAATCGCAACCCCCATCGGCGGTAAACTGTACCCCATGGAAATGCCCGAAATTAAGGTAATGAATCGCATCCGCCCCGTTTCGGTAACCAAAACGCCTTCGGGCAAATGGTTGTTTGATTTCGGCATTAACCTTGTTGGTATGTGCGAAATTCATATGCAAGCCCCCGCGGGCGCAACCGTAATGCTTCGTTACGCGGAAAAATCTGCGGACGGCGAAGTGGATATGAAACACGTTGGGCAGTATATCCGTACGGATCACGTACAAACGGATAAATACACCTTCAAAGGCGAAGGGGTAGAAGTATGGCACGCTCGCTTTACTTACCACGGCTTCCAGTACGTGGAAATGACGGGGTTAGACCAAGAACCCACCTTGGATAGCTTGGTTGCTCTGCAAATTTACACCGCCTTTGATAAAATCGGTGATTTCACTTCTTCGGATTACGTACTCAATACCTTGTACGAAATCGGCGAACGCGCTTTAGTTGGTAACTACCACGGCATTCCTACCGACTGCCCCCACCGTGAAAAGAACGGTTGGACGGGGGATACCGCCCTTTCCAGCGAACAGGCGCTAATGAATTACGATATCGCGCCTTCGTACAAAAAGTTTATGTTGGACTGTATGGATAACCAACGCGTAAGCGGTCAACTTTCCTGTATCGTTCCCGCGTCTTCCTACTGGGGTTACAACTGGGGCTTTGGCCCTGCTTGGGATACTTGCTTCTTCACCGTACCCCATATGATTAAGCGTTATCGCGGGGATAATACGGTATACGCGGAAATTTACGATTCTGCAAAGAAGTATATTGACGATTTCTGCTCCTACTACGAAGAAGACCATTTGGTAAACTTCGGGTTAGGCGATTGGTGTTTCCCCACCAAAGCGCCCGCTCCCTATAACCGCGTGGCAACCTTACGCCTTACCAGCAGCGCCTTCTATTACTACAACGTGAAAGTCCTTGCGGATATGGCACGCGATTTAAGAAAGTATCAGGATGCAAAGCGCTATGAAGCGAAGGCAGAAGCCATCCGCCTTTCCATTTTGAAACATTTCGTAAACGAAGAAACGGGGGAAGTAGACGGGGATATTCAAACTTCGCTTGCTTGCGTACTGTTCTTTCATATGGTACCCAAAAAACTCGCTAAGAAGGTGGCACGCCGCTTAAACGCATCCGTGAAAAAAGCGGGCTATCATTTCTACGCAGGTATTTTGGGTTGCAAATGGATTTTCGCATCCCTTTCGGAATACGGCTACACCGAAACGGCATACCGCGCGATTACCAACCCCGGGTATCCTTCTTACCGCAACTGGGTAGAACGCGGTGCAACCACCATGTGGGAGGACTGGGAGGATGGATTCTCTCACAACCACCATATGTATTCGGACGTTTGCGGTTGGATGATGAAATATATCGCTGGGCTTAGATTGGACGAAAAGGAAAACGCGTACCGCGTGTTCACCGTAGATCCTAAGTTAATTCCCCAAATTGATAACGCGGCGGCGGAAGTGGAAACCCCTTACGGCAAAGCGGCGGTATCTTGGAAACGTGAAAACGGTGTGTTTACCATCACCGTAACCGTACCTTCGGGTACGAAGGCAAACGTATCTATGCCCGATAAAACCAAACGGGTTCTTACCGAAGGCGTATACACCTTAACTTGCAACGTATAAAATAAGCAAAAACGCCGCCGCGCTTAGATACACGGCGGCGTTATAGCATAAACGGGTTTTTCTATGAAACACAACAACCAAACGGCAAAAGATAACTTGTTAACCCCCTCGCATGGCGGTGGGGCGTTTACTCTTGCCATTTTTGCCGGTCTTTTTGCCACGCTCATACTTTCGGTAATTGTAAGCGGTATTGCAAATGCCAAGCATATACCTTTTGACCAGGCAACGAGTATGAACGGGGTAATCTGGCTAAGTTACCTATTACCGCAAATCGCTTTACTTGGGGTGGGGATTGGAACTATGGT
>SVIF01000028.1 GCA_015069615.1 Clostridiales bacterium
GGGGTTCGCCACGCTTGCCTTCTACCGATTCCAAAAGCGCGGTTTCTTCACCGCATACGAACGCACCTGCGCCCAAGCGGATGTCAAGGTCAAAACTAAAATCCGTGCCTAAAATATTTTTACCAAGCAAACCGTTTTCACGTGCTTGACGAATTGCGGTTTCCAAGCGGTGTACTGCAACGGGATATTCCGCACGTACGTAAACGTAACCTTGGTTAGCACCGATTGCGTAACCTGCGATTGCCATTGCTTCAATTACGGTGTGAGGGTCGCCTTCCAAAACCGAACGGTCCATGAACGCACCGGGGTCCCCTTCGTCCGCGTTACAAGCAACGTACTTTTGATCGGCTACCGAAGCCTTGGTGAACATCCACTTTCTACCCGTGGGGAAGCCACCGCCACCACGACCGCGAAGGCCCGAATCCAAAACGGTTTGAATTACTTCGTCTTGCGTCATAGAGGTTAAAACTTTTGCAAGCGCTTGGTAACCGTCGCGAGCGATGTATTCGTTGATATTTTCGGGATCGATAACGCCACAGTTTCTAAGCGCAACGCGTTTTTGCTTGTGATAGAAATGGGTGTCGTACAAAGATTTTACCGTATCCCCTTCTACCGTTTCGGGATACAAGTATTTTTTAACAACGTTGCCGCCAACGATATGTTCTTGCATAATTTCGGGCACGTATTCCGCCTTCATTTGCGTATAGAACGCGCCTTCGGGATATACGACAACTACGGGGCCAAGCGCGCAAAGACCGAAACAACCCGTAAAGATAACCTTTACTTCGTTTTCCAAGCCTGCATCCTTAACGCCTTGTTTGAACGCGTTAAACACGTCCTGCGAATGGCCGGAGGTACAACCCGTACCACCGCAAACCAAAATGTGCTTTTTGAAGCTGCCTTTAATTAAGGCGCTATCTTCTACCGTTCTGCCGTCCACGTCTACTTTATGTAAATCGCGGATAGCCGAAAGTTCTGAAACGTTTTTCATATTCTGATTCTCCTTAATTTTTCGCAAACGCGGAAATCTTATTCGTATTTTGCTAAAATATCAGCAACTTGGCCAACCGTTACCTTGCCGTATACTTCACCGTTTACGGTAAGAACGGGTGCTAAACCGCAACAACCGATGCAACGCGTTGCTTCCAGCGAGAATTTGCCGTCTTCGGTTAAGCTTTCGCCTTCGGAAAGTTTTAATAATTCGCGGAACTTGTTGTATACGTCCCCCGAACCTTTTACGTAGCACGCCGTACCTAAGCAAACGCCTACCTTGTACTTACCGCTGGGGGTAAGGGAGAACTGCGCGTAGAAGGTTGCCACGCCGTATACTTCCGCAAGGGGCACGCCAAAGAAATCTGCAATCATTTGTTGCACTTCAATGGGCAGATATCCGTAAATATCTTGCGCCTTTTGCAAAGCGGGCATAACCGCGCCGCGTACGCCTTTCAGTCCGTTCAAAACTTCGTACAGTTTTGCTTCTTGTTCTTTCGTGCCTTTGAAAGGCACTACTGCTTTCTTCGTCATACGAACCTCCATCCAAAAAGTCTTATGTAATTATGAATTACATCATTACATTCCAAGGGATTATACCACAACCGAAACTTTTTTTCAACCCTTTTTTTATAAAAAAAAGATATTTTCCACAAAATTTTACGGCAAAAAAACTCTGACGGTTGTTTTTACAACGAAAAACGGACTGCTCCGCCCCAAACCGCGGTACAATCCGTTTGTTTTTGTAAAGTTTTGCAAACAACTTATCTACCCGAATTTTCAATTTCCACTTGCACGCGGCGAAGATATCGGGGTTTCCAATCGGTTTTTTTCAAGCGCGCCGTCCAGTTGTTTCCGTCCGCAAAGCCGGGGGTGTTGACGCGTAAATCCGCCCTTGCAAGTACGTCGAAGAAGGGCAAAATTGCAAGGCGGGCGCGGGAGTTTAGCAAAAGGGCATTGGCTCGTTGCACAAAGGCTGTTCCTCTACCCGTTTTTTCACAAGAAATTCCCCGTTTTTTACATTGTTCGGCAAGGATTTTTCGCATTTCCGCGCGTTCCTTTTTATCCGCTAGCAAATACAAATCAAGCAAGGGTTGATTATCGTGCGTGCCCGTGTACACGACACTGTTTACCGCGTGATTGGAAATTAAGTGCGGGTTCTTGGGATCGCCGTCGAACATAAAGGATAAAACGCGCATTCCGGGGTAACCGCTTTTTTTCAAAAACGCCACCAAAGAATGGTCCGAAGTACCCAAATCCTCCGCCACGATAGGGGCGGATTTCATACCGCGGAACAAGGCGGTTTTAGGCCCGTCGTACCACTTGCCGTTCTTCGCGTTTTCCGCGTTGGCGGGCACGGCGTAATAGCGGTCTAAACCGCGGAAATGGTCTATTCTAAGCATATCAAAAAGGGTTAAATTATCGCGGATACGGTTGCGCCACCAACGGTAACCCGTTTTGGCTTGCGCTTCCCAGTCGTATACGGGATTGCCCCATAATTGCCCGTTTTCGTCAAAGTAGTCGGGGGGAACACCCGCCACAAGTTCGGGTGCGCGATTTTCCCCTAATAGGAACAGTTCGGGATGCACCCACCCTTCCACGCTATCGCGGGAGAGATACAAGGGTAAATCCCCCAAGATTTTTACGCCTAAACCGTTTGCGTACTCCTTTAAGGAGTACCATTGACGGAAAAATTCGTACTGCACGAACAAGTAAAAGTTGATTTCGTTGCGATTTCTGTTCCTTGCAAGGCGCAAAGCCAAGGGGCGGCGAAAGCGAAGTTCGGCTTCCCAGTCATACCACGGAAGCCCTTTTTTTTCGGCCTTTAAGGCAGCGAAAAGGGCGTAATCCCGGAACTTTTTTTGCGCCGCAAATTTGCGATATTCGGGAGTGGGAACGAAGCGGGAAAACGCCTTTTTTAACAAGTTTAGACGCGTTTCGTACAGCCACGCGTAATCCACCCTACCCGTGTTTTCCACGCGGGCGGAAAGAAGTTCTTCTTTAGTAAGTAAACCCTGTTTTTTTAGGGTGGGTAAATCAATAAAATAAGGATTGCCCGCGTACCCGCATTCCGCCTGATAGGGGGAATCCCCGAAGCCTGTGGGGGTTAAAGGAAGTACTTGCCACACCTTGAAACCCGCCTTTTTAATACTGCGCAGAAAGGCGCGCGCTTCCCTACCCATACTGCCAACGCCGTAATCCCCCCAAAGGGAAAAAACGGGAAGTAATATACCTGCTTTTCTTTCTTTCATATTTTACGTTCTCTCTTTCGTTTTTACCTTAAAATCGCACATTCGCTAACGAGTACGTTTAGGGGCTTTTCCCATGGGTTTTCCTTGACCTTTTCCACAATTTGAAAGTGGTGGCAAACGCCCACCGAAAACGCGCCCGTTTGCGCCAAAAATTTATCGTAATAGCCCTTGCCGTAGCCCACGCGGAAGCGACGTGAATCCGCCACCGTTAGGGGTACGATTACCACGTCTGGCTTTTCGCAAACGACATATTTTTCGGGAACGGGAACACCGAAATTCCCCGTGATAAAGCGTTCGTTTTCGGGCAACGCGGCCACCATACTTTCCCCCACCGTAACGGGATATACAACCGTTTTACCCACTTGCCGTAACGCACGGATTAACGGATAGGTGTTCAGTTCCCCCCTAACGGGTAGATACACCATAACCGTTTTTGCTTGTAACACTTCGGAAAGGGTGAAAACTTGTTGGGCTACGCGTTCCCCCGCCAGTTCGTTTTCCCCCGAGGTAACGGTTTTGCGTTTTTCTATCATTTGCCTTCTAAGTTCCGCCTGTTCCATTTCCCCTTTCCTTTTCTTTTCAATCGCGGGATATTGTAACATCTTTTTTTTCAGTTGTCAAGGCGTTTTTTTCGCAAATTTCCTTTGTTTTTGATATTGCACGGGCGCTTTTTCATTGACAAGCGCGCGCCTTTATGATATTATAATTTGTATCTGTTATTTACTTATACACGCGCCGTGCATACGCATTTGCACGGAAAACGGAGGGGCTATGATTTTAGACTACGTAATTTTGGGCTTGTACGCCCTGGCAATGATTGGCATTGCCGTTTACACCAAAAACCGTTCGGGTTCTGTGAACGACTTTTTGCTTGCGGGCAAAAAGGGATTGAACGGTTGGATGACCGCATTTGCTTACGGCACCACCTATTTTTCCGCGGTGATTTTTATCGGCTACGCGGGGCAATTCGGTAGGGCCTTTGGGCTGGCTTCGGTTTGGATTGGCATTGGCAACGCGATCATTGGCACGCTGATTGCTTGGCTGGTTCTTGCAAAACGCACCAAGAACATGACCCGCCGATTAAACGTGAAAACCATGCCCGACTTTTTTGAAAAACGGTACGGAAGCCGTAACTTAAAATTCGTTTCAGCGATTATTATTTTCATTTTTTTAATCCCCTATTCCGCATCCGTTTATAACGGGCTTAGTAGTTTGTTTGAAATCGTATTCGGCATTGAAGGTTGGATTATTATGATTGCCCTTGCGGTCCTTACCGCCGTTTATCTATTCTTCGGCGGATATTTCGCTACCGCGCTTTCGGATTTTATTCAAGGCATCATCATGTTAGCGGGCGTTATTATTATGGTTCTGTTCTTCTTAAATTCTAACCAAGTGGATTGGAATTTAGACAAACTGACCAGTAACCCCAACTTAACGTGGTTCACCTTTAACGCGGATAGTAAAGGCATTTACGGAAGCACCGTTTCCTTACTTTCCTTAATGCTTTTGACCTCCCTTGGCGTTTGGGCATTGCCCCAAACCATTCACAAATACTACGCGATTCGGGATAAAAAGGCAATTTCGCAAGGGGTTATCGTCAGCACCGTATTTGCGCTTGTTATCGGCTTTGGCGCTTATTTTACGGGTGCGCTTAGTTCGTTCTTCCCCCAAACCGCGGGAGTACCCGATGCAAACGTAATTCCCGTTATGTTAAAACTGGTAATTCCCGTAGGCATTACCGGTATCATTGCGGTACTGATTTTATCAGCTAGTATGTCCACCCTTTCTTCGGTTTCCCTTGCAGGGGCTTCGGTTATTGCGGTTGACTTATATAAAGGAAAAATGAATCCTAACGCTAGCGACAAACGCGTAAACGTGATTATGAAAACCCTTTGTTTGTGCTTCGTTGCCATTTCGGTAATCCTTGCCGTATTAAACGAACGGTTCAATATTGCGGCGATTGCGTATATGATGGGGCTTAGCTGGGGTACCTTAGCGGGTTGCTTTATTGGGCCGTACGTTTTAGGCGTTATTTGGAAAAAGGTAACAAAGCCCGCCGTTTGGACTTCTATTATCGGTTCTTTGGTATTGACCGTAGGTTTGATATTTATCTTCGGTTACGACAAAAACGGCTGGAATTGCGGGTTTGGTACCGCGTTAAAGTCGGGGGTTCAAACTTCCCCGCTGATTGGCGTGATTTGTATGGTATTCTCCCTAATTGCAACCACCGTAGTAAGTTTACTTACCAAACAACCCGAAGAAACTATTCTTGCCGAAGCGTTTGATAAACACGTAGAAGGCGAAATTCAATAAGAAGGAAAGAAACATGATTTGGTCTAAAGAAGAAAGTATGCCAAGAGAAGCGCTGGAAGCATTACAGCTTTCCCGCTTGCAAGAAACGGTAAAGCGCGTGTACGAAAAAGTACCCGCTTACCGCAAAAAAATGGAAGAAAAGGGCGTAACGCCCGACGACGTGAAAACGCTGAAAGATTTAGCGAAACTGCCCTTCGTAACCAAACAGGATATGAGGGATAACTATCCCTTCGGCTTATTTGCGGTGGAAAAGGACGAACTGGTTCGTATTCACGCAAGCAGTGGCACTACGGGGAAACCCACCGTTGTAGGCTACACCCAAGGGGATTTGGAAACGTGGACGGAATGCGTTTCGCGTATCGCGTGTATGGGTGGTGCGTCTAAAAAAGACGTAGCGCAAATTTGCTTTGGCTACGGCATGTTCACGGGCGCGCTAGGATTGCATTACGGCTTAGAAAAAATCGGCGCGGCCATCGTGCCTTCTTCCACCGGGAATTCCCAAAAGCAAATTATGTATATGAAGGACTTTGAAACTTCCCTTTTGGTTGCAACCCCTTCGTACGCTCTTCGCCTTGCCGAAGTGGCGCAAGAAATGGGCGTGAACCCCGAAAAGGATTTAAGTGTGAAAATCGCGCTTGTGGGTAGCGAACTGTTAACCGACGCCATGCGCGAAGAAATGCACAAGGTTTGGGGACGGGACATTTTAATTACTAGCAACTACGGGATGAGTGAACTGATGGGCCCGGGCGTTTCGGGCGAATGCTTAGAACATACGGGCATGCACATCAATGAGGACTACTTTATCCCCGAAATTATTGACCCCGTTACCGAAGAAGTTCTTCCCGCAGGGGAAAAGGGTGAACTGGTAATTACCTGCATCAAAAAGGAAGGATTACCCTTAATTCGCTATCGCACGAAAGATATTACCCGCCTGTTCTACGAACCTTGCGCGTGCGGAAGAACCTTCTGCCGTATGGAAAATCTATCGGGCAGAAGCGATGATATGCTGAAAATCCGCGGGGTAAACTGTTGGCCTTCGCAAATTGAAGAAGTAATTTTAAGCGTGGACGAACTTGGCCCCCACTATGAAATCGTGCTAGAACGCGAAGGCTACACGGACAAGATGACCGTTAGGGTGGAACTTGCGCAAAGCACAGATTCTTTTTCCGCCTTGGAAAAAATTACGAACGAGGTAAAATCAAAACTAAAAACCATCCTTGGGCTGGATGCAAAGGTAATGTTGGAATCCCCCAACACCTTGCAACGGTTTGAAGGTAAAGCAAAAAGAGTAAAAGATTTAAGGAGAATTTAACGTGGCAAACAAAACGATTATGCTTGGTAACGAAGCAATTGCTAGGGGCGCGTTTGAAGCGGGTGTAAAACTCAGCAGCGCATACCCCGGAACCCCCAGCACGGAAATCAGTGAATTCCTTGCGAAATACGACGAAGTGTACACCGAATGGGCTCCCAACGAAAAGGTTGCGGCGGAAGTGGCGATTGGCGCTTCTATTTCGGGCGTTCGTAGTATGGCTTGTATGAAACACGTGGGTTTAAACGTGGCGGCAGACCCCCTTTACACCTTTTCTTACACGGGTGTAAACGGCGGTTCGGTTTTCGTTGTGGCGGACGACCCCGGGCTTGCCAGTTCGCAAAACGAGCAAGACACGCGTATGATCGCGCGCGCGGCGCACGTACCCGTTTTGGAACCTTCGGATAGCCAAGAAGCGAAGGACTTTATGAAATACGCTTACGAATTAAGCGAAAAATACGACACCCCCGTAATTTTACGTACCACCACCAAGTTGGCGCATAGCCAAAGCGCGGTAACCTTAGAAGACAGAGTGGAAGTTCCCGATAAGGAATATAGCCGTAACTTAGCAAAGTACGTAATGATGCCCGCATCTGCTATCGGTAGACACTTAGTGGTGGAAGACCGCGAAAACCGTATGGCGGCGGACGCGGTAAACTTCCCCGTAAATAAAACCGAAATTTTGGATAAAAAAATCGGGTTTATTACCTGTGGTATTGCATATCAGTACGTAAAGGAAGCCTTCCCGAGCGCCAGCGTACTGAAACTTGGTTTGGTAAATCCCCTTTCCAAAGAATTGATTGCAAATTTTATCAGCCAAGTGGAAACCGTTTACGTGTTTGAAGAATTAGAACCCGTAATGGAAGAACAAATCCGCGCTTGGGGCTTTAACGTTAAGGGGAAAGAATGCTTTACCCGTCAAGGCGAATACAGCGCGAATTTGCTGCGCCGCGCAGTTTTGGGTTCGGACGAAACCGCGTTTGATAAAGCGGACGCGGCAGCGCGTCCCCCCATCCTTTGCCCCGGTTGCCCGCACAGAAGCGTATTCTCGGTGTTGAATAAATTAAAAATTCACGCTGCGGGGGATATCGGTTGCTACACCTTAGGGGCGGTTGCGCCTTTAAGCGTAATCGATACCACCATTTGTATGGGCGCAAGTATTTCTTCTTTGCACGGTATGGAAAAAGCGCGCGGTAAGGACTACGTGAAAAATTGGGTTGCAGTGATTGGCGATTCCACCTTCCTACATACGGGGATTAACTCCCTAATCGGTATGGTGTACAACAAGGCTACGGGTACGGTGATGATTTTGGACAACCGCACCACGGGTATGACCGGCCACCAAGAACACGCTGCAACGGGTAAAACCTTGAAGGGTGAAGAAACCTACGCAGTGGATCTTGCCCAGCTTTGCCGTGCAGTTGGCGTAAAGAACGTAATTGAAGTAAATTCCTTTGATACCGCAAAATTAGAAAGCGTAATCAAGGAAAGCGTAAACGGGGACGAACTTACCGTAATCATTGCAAAATCCCCCTGCGTTTTGTTAAAAGGACAAAAATTCCCGAACGTTTGCAAAGTGGATAGCGACGCGTGCCGTAAGTGCGGTATGTGTATGAAAATCGGTTGCCCCGCAATGAATAGGGACGAAAACGGTAAAGTGAAGATTGACGCGACCATGTGTAACGGATGCGGTCTTTGCAAAAATTACTGCAAATTCGGCGCAATTTCTACGGTGGAGAGATAAGATTATGACGAAGAATATTATGATTGTGGGCGTAGGCGGACAAGGAACTCTGCTTACTAGTAGAATTATCGGTAAAGCGGCGCTTTCTAATGGCTACGACGTAAAAATTTCCGAAGTGCACGGTATGGCGCAACGTGGTGGTAGCGTGGTAACCTTCGTTCGTTTTGGCGAAAAGGTTCACGAACCCGTGGTGGAAGAAGGGCAAGCAGACGTAATTATTGCGTTTGAACGCTTGGAAGCCCTTCGCTACGCGCATTTCTTGAAAAAGGATGGCGTTTTAGTGGTAAACGATTGCCGTATTGACCCCATGACGGTGGTGATCGGCGCGAAAACCTACCCCGAAAACATTTTGGAAACCTTGAAAAACGACCACGCGGTATATACCGTGGACGGCAAAGAAATTGCAATTTCCTTAAACAACAGTAAAGTTTTGAATTCCGTTGTTTTGGGTTTTGCAGCGCCTTTTATCGGTTTTGATAAGGAAACCTGGCTTTCTACCGTGGAAACCACCGTTCCCCCCAAAACCGTGGAAATTAACAAAACTGCCTTCTTAAAAGGTATGGAACAAGCGAAAAATTAAGGAGAACGACTATGATTTGGAACGAAACAAAGGAGTGCATGAGTAGAGAGGAAATGCGCAACCTACAAAGCGCGCGCCTGGTAAAATTGGTAGATTACGTTTATCATAACGTGGAATTTTACCGCAAAAAAATGCAAGCAATCGGCTTAATGCCCGGGGATATTAAAAGCATTGACGATATCACGAAACTCCCCTTCACCACCAAAGACGACTTACGCGACAACTATCCCTTCGGTTTATTTGCCGTTCCTAACAGCGAAATCGTAAGAATTCACGCAAGCAGCGGTACTACGGGGAAAGCAACGGTCGTTGGCTACACCCGTTACGACTTAAATATTTGGAGCGAGTGCGTTGCACGTTGCTTATCCATGGCAGGCGTAACCAAGGATGATATTATTCAAATTGCGTACGGCTACGGCCTATTTACGGGCGGACTTGGCGCGCACGGCGGTGCAGAAAAAATCGGTGCAACCGTTGTTCCCATGAGTACGGGAAATTCCAAGAAACTTACCACTATGATGGTGGACTTTGGCGCAACCGCGATTGCTTGTACCCCTTCTTACTTACTGCACATTTCCGAAGTATTGGAAAACGAAGGCTTGATGGATAAAATCAAGTTAAAAGCAGCAATTTGCGGTGCGGAACCTTGGACGGAGAAAATGCGCAACGAAATTGAACAACGCTTAAACATTAAGGCGTACGATATTTACGGGCTTAGCGAAGTTATGGGGCCCGGCGTTGCTTGCGACTGCGAATTCCACAAAGGCTTGCACGTTTGCGAAGATTACTTCTACCCCGAAATTTTGGATACGAAAACTCTGCAACCCGTTGCGGACGGCGAAGTGGGTGAACTTGCCTTCACTACCTTAAACAAGGAAGGAATTCCCTTAATCCGTTACCGCACGAAGGATTTAACCAGCATTGATAGAACGCCTTGCGAATGCGGTAGAACCAGCGCGCGCATTTCCCGTTTTAAGGGGCGCGTGGACGATATGCTGATTATCCGCGGTGTAAACGTGTTCCCCAGCCAAATTGAAGCAGCGCTTGTGGACGTAGAAGAAGTTACCCCGCACTATATGATGATTGTGGACCGCGTAAACAATTTGGATACGTTAGAAGTGCAAGTGGAAGTCAACCCCAAATACTACACGGACGAAGTACGCGCCATTGAAGCGCTTTCTAAAAAAATCGGCCACGTAATTCAACAAGCACTTGGTATTTCCGCAAAAATTAAAATCGTAGAACCCCAAACCTTGGTTAGAAGCGAAGGCAAGGCTGTTCACGTAATCGATAAGCGTAAACTTTATTAATTTTAGGAGGAAAAAGTTATGTTTGCTAAACAATTAACCGTATTTATTGAAAACCGCTTAGGAAGACTTTCCGAAGTTTTGAACGTGTTAAAAGAAAATAACGTAAATATTTTATCCCTTAGTTTAGCGGATACCACCGAATTCGGCTTACTTCGCTTGATTGTAGACGACGCGCAAAAGGGAAAAGAAAAATTAACCGAAAACGGTTTTTCTTCCCTTCTTTCGGACGTAACCGTAATTAAAATTCCCCACAAAGTTGGCAGTTTGCAAGAACTTTTGAAAGCGGTTGACGAGAGCGGTGTAAACGTAGAATATATGTACGGTCTTTCCATTGAAGCGGAAGAAGCGTACGTAGTATTAAAAGCTTCGGACGGCGCAAAATTAGACGCTATTTTGGTAAAATACGGCATTCAAACGGTTACCAGCGAAGATTTGAAATCCTTATAATTCCATGATTATAGATTTTCATACGCACGTTTTTCCCGACCAAATTGCAGAGCGAACCATTAGCCATTTGGCAAGAGCGGGCAAAGAAACGCCCGCCTTTAACGGTACGGTGCAAGGGCTTTTAGCCGAAATGCAAAAAAGCGGCGTTGACCTTTCCATTATCCTTCCCGTAATGACCGCGCCCAAGCAATTTGAAAGCGTAAATCGCTTTGCACTCGCCTTAAATAACGCGGAAGAAACGCGCGGAAAACTGATTTCCTTCGCGGGGATTCACCCTTCTTGCGAAAATTTAACAGAAAAGATGGCGTGGATAAAAGAAAACGGGTTTTTGGGCGTGAAAATTCACCCCGATTACCAAGGCACGTTTATTGACGACGACGAGTACGCGGAAATTTTGCAAGCGGCAAAGAAGTTAGACTTAATTGTTATTACGCACGCGGGTGTGGACGGGGGATTCCCCAACGAGCCCGTTCGCTGTACCCCAGACCGTGTGAAAAACCTACTACTAAAAGCGCCCCATGAAAAATTTGTTTTGGCGCATTTGGGCGGAAATTTAATGTACGACGACGTATACGATACTTTATGCGGACTTAACGTGTATTTTGATACGGCGCACGTACTTTCCACCATTAAGAAAGAAACCTTTTTACGCGTTGTGCGTAAACATGGCATCCATCGCGTATTATTTGCAACGGATGCGCCTTGGAGTAAGCAAAAAGAAGATATTTCCACTTTAAAATCCTTCGGTCTTACCCCAAAGGAAGAAGAACAACTGTTTTATAAAAATGCAGTATCCTTATTAGGATTAGGAGAAAATTATGGGCATTAATCAAAAAATGTACGAACTGGGCAACAAACGCTCTATCATTCGTGAAATTTTTGAATACAGCAAAAAACGCGGTGCGGAAATCGGTGCGGAAAACGTGTACGATTTTTCGCTTGGCAATCCCAGCGTTCCCGCCCCAAAGGAAGTAAACGAAACTATCGTAAAACTGCTTGCCGAAAAAAATTCGGTGCTATTACACGGGTATACTTCCGCACAAGGGGATGCAGGCGTTAGAAAGACGATTGCAGATAAAATTAACCGTGATTTTAACGTGGGTATTTCCCCCGACCTTATTTATATGACGTGCGGTGCGGCAGCTTCCCTTTCCATTAGTTTAAAGGCTTTGATTGCGGAAGAAGGAGAAGAAGTTATCGTATTTGCACCCTTCTTTACCGAATACCGCGTATTCATTGAAAACGCGGGGGGCAAGGTGGTTGTTAGCACACCCATGGAAAAGACCTTCCAAGTGGACGTTGCGGACTTTGCTAGTAAAATCACCCCAAACACCAAGGCGGTAATTATGAACAGTCCCAACAACCCCAGTGGCGTTGTGTATAGTGAAGAAACCGTAAAAGCGGTTTGCGATATTTTAAAGGCGAAATCTAAAGAATTCGGCCACCCCGTTTATTTGATTGCGGACGAACCCTACCGCGAACTGGTGTACGCGGGTGTTTCCGTTCCCTATCTTATGAACTATTACGATAACACTTTGGTTTGCTATTCGTATTCCAAATCTCTTTCCCTACCCGGCGAACGTATCGGCTATATTGCGATTTGCCCCAAGATGCAAGATGCGTTACCCGTATACTTAGCGGTTTGCGGTGCGGGAAGGTCGCTTGGATACGTTTGTGCGCCCAGTTTGATGCAACAAGTTATCTCGCTTTGCTTAGACGCGCAAGTAAACGTAGCAGCATATAAGGAAAACCGCGATTTACTTTACGATAACCTTTCCGCTTACGGCTACGAATGCGTAAAGCCGGACGGCGCGTTTTATTTGTTCGTGAAATCCCCCGTTAAGGGCGATGCGTTTGCTTTTTACGAAAAGGCAAAGGCGCACGAAATTTTAGTGGTTCCTTGCGACGACTTCGGTGTTACGGGCTACGTAAGAATTGCTTACTGCACCGCAAAAGAAAAGGTGCTTGGCGCTTTGCCCGCCTTTAAGAATTTGGCCAAAGAATTAGGGCTATAAATTAGCGTTTATGAAAAAAATCTTTATTCTTACCTTTTTGCTGTGCATTGTTTTTGCATGCATTGCAGCAGGGTGTACGGGAAATCAAACCCCGAAACCTTCCGCGCTTCCTTCGGTTTCCCCTTCATCGGCGCCTTCCACCACGCCCAACGTAAACCTTTCGCCCACGGTAGCACCCAGCGAAAGCGTTTCTACGCTTCCTACCGCAATACCAACTTCTGCGCCTTCGGTTATTTCCAGCGTAGAACCCAGCGTTGTGCCTTCGGTTGTTCCCAGCGTTGTTCCTAGTGTTGCGCCTTCGGTTGTTCCCAGCGTTGTTCCTAGTGTTGCGCCATCGGTAACGCCTTCAATTACACCTAGCATACCCAGCGTAACACCTAACATTTCAGCGCCCAACCCTTCTACGGCACCCGCAACCAACGTAGTACCCAATGGTACGTTTAACGGAAACAGTACCGGGTTCCCTGCAGAATGGTCGGGCTTTAACCGCAATGATGCTTGTTCCCTAACAATTACGGATGGCAGGCTGAATATCACAACGGAATACGGATCTATTATCATGACAACGCCCGTAACCTTACTATCGGGAATTTCCTACACGCTTTCTGCAGATATTGGCGTTACAAAGATGCAAACAGGCCCGTTTGGCAATAATTATATCGGCTTTGGCGTTTCAACCATGCAAGACGAAACCGCCATAAAGCCCGAAAACTGTATTGCTTCCCTTTTTTATACCGAAGGGATTGCCGTTACAAATACCGAAGATTTCCTTGCCATAACGGGTTATCGGAAAACTACTTTCACGGTAGATACGGACGGTGAGTACTTCTTGGTTTTTACTAGCTGGCTATCCACGCTAGATATCACCGTTGATAACGCTTTTATTACTACGAATACTACCACGGAAGAACCGACAAACGAGCGGGTACGCATTTTAATCAGTAGTGATATGCACAATACCCCCGATAGCCATAACTGGTACGGCGTAGAAAGTAACTTACGCATGCAACAATGGGTGGACGGCATTAAAGCTGAACACCAAAAAGACCCCATTGACGCACTTGTTATTTTGGGCGATACGTCCTTAGATCACTGGGCGTTCCCACCGTACGGATATTATCTGAATGCGGGAAAATCGTACACGCAAGACTTTATTGAGCGTTACGTTTCCCAACTTCCTAAGGACTTTCCCGTTTATTTCGTTCCTGGCAACCACGAACAGTACGGAAACGCAAAATGGGTGGAATTGACTGGGCAAAACCGTGAAGGATACTTTACTGTGGGCAACAACCTGTTTATCCTTTCGGATACCTATGCAGGCTATTTAGACCCCGTTTGGAATCACGACGGAATGTATACGGGCGTAGGTATGGACAACGTGTTAAACGCAATAAAAGCAAATCCTAACGCAGGTAATATTTGGTTGCTTGCACACGAATTTCAATTTAATGCGGAAAGCACGGATTTCCTTAACTTTTTAAAAAGCAACAAACGTGTAAGGGGCCTTTTTATGGGGCATACCCATCTTGCAGAAATAAAATCCACCTATTACAGGAATTTAACTATTGCACAAACGGGAAACTTTTCCTACACGTTAGATGATTATAACGAAGATACTATAAAAACAAGTTTTTGGGGATACAGAGAATTAATTATTGACGCGCACGGAGCGGTTAGCAATTATATCATTCCCCAAACGCAAGCAATTCTTAACGGTTCTACCCAAACGGTAATTCCCTATCAGAAAGTACATCAATCTATTTACTCTTTTAAAGATTAAAAACTCACACGTTATTTTCCATAATCGTGTTTAATTATAGTAAATTATTAGATAGTAAATATTAGGAGGTTTTATGAAAAAATTATCCATTCTTGTTTTTGCGCTTTGCCTTGCTTTTTCTGTGATAGCCGTTGGCTGTGGCAAAAAGCCCGATCCAAAGCCTTCCACTACCCCCAGCGTTTCCGTTTCGGTTACGCCGACAGCAGCACCTTCTGTGGCTCCTACGATTACGCCCAGCGTTGCGCCTACGGTTGTTCCTAGTGTAATTCCCAGTGTGGCACCCAGCGTTACGCCTACGGTTGTTCCTAGCGTAATTCCCAGTGTGGCACCCAGCGTTACGCCTACGGTTGTACCCAGCGTAGTACCTAGCATTGCGCCTTCGGTTGTACCCAGTGTAGCGCCTAGCGTTGCGCCTACGGTTGTACCCAGCGTAGAACCCAGTGTTGCGCCTTCGGTTGCACCCAGTGTAGAACCCAGTGTTGCACCTTCGGTTGTACCCAGTGTAGAACCCAGTGTTGCACCTTCGGTTGTACCCAGTGTAGCACCTAGTGTTGCTCCTTCGGTTGTACCCAGCGTAGTACCTAGTGTTGCTCCTTCGGTTGCACCCAGCGTTGCGCCTTCGGTTGTACCCAGCGTAGAACCCAGTGTTGCACCTTCGGTTGCACCCAGTGTAGCACCTAGTGTAGCACCTAGTGTAGCACCTAGTGTTGCGCCTTCGGTTGCACCCAGCGTAGTGCCCACTGTTGTACCTAGCGTTGCGCCTTCGGTTGTACCCAGTGTAGAACCCAGTGTTGCACCTTCGGTTGTACCCAGTGTAGAACCCAGCGTTGCACCCTCGGTTGTTTCTAGTGTCATTCCCAGTGTAACGCCTAGCGTTACTCCTTCGGTAGCACCTAGTGTTGTTCCTACGGTAGTACCTACTGCGATTCCTACGGTAGTACCTACCACTATTCCTACGGTAGTACCTACTGCAATTCCTACGGTAGTACCTTCCGTTCCCCCCGTTGAAGAACCCGAAATTATCGTTCCCACTTCGGTGAACAAGGTGATTAACGGAGATTTCCCCGCGGACACCACCTTAAAAGAGGACGGCAACAACTTTGACGTAGAAGGCGACGTTGCTCAAGGTACGCTTTGGGGCTGGAACAAGAACTACTACACCCTTAGCGAAGAATATAACCGCTATATTGGGGACGGTACGTACGCGCTTGTATATAATAGACCTGCGGGCGCGGACAACAATTCCTGGTTTGCTTTGAAAATGGCGGTTGAAGGCGGAAAAACGTACGTATTCAGCTTTGATATGATGTGCATTGACGCAATAAAAGCTTCCGCACCCGTTATTCGCCTTGCTTTCTTAGACGAATTGAAAAACCCCAACGATCCCGCTTTTGCCCCCTTAAAGGACTTTGCGGAAGGCTTTGCTTGGGGCACTTCCCCCTACAAAACCTATTCGTACGAATTTACCGCTGAAGAAACGGGATATTACTATTTTGATATCGTGCTTTACGGCATGAGCGGTACGATTGCTTTTGACGAATTCAAGTGCTACGAAAAGGGACAAACCTTGCCCGATAAATCCTTAACCTACGAAGAAAACGAAGGCGTTGCGGTAAGTAGCATCGTAAACGGTGATTGCCCCGCTACCGCCCCCTTAAACAACTGGGGTTGGATTACGGACGACGACAATTCGGTTGCCCCCGGCACCTTCTGGGGTTATAACACCACTTTCTTTGCATTCGACACCACCTACAACCGCTATATTGGGGACGGCACCTCCGCGCTTGTTTTTGATTCAACGAGAGATTCTATCTCACCCAACGCATGGGTAGGCTTGAAAATCGCCGTTGAACAAGGCAAAACCTACGTGTTCAGCTTTGATATGATGAGCATTAACGCAACCAAACTAAACGGACACAACGTTCACCTAAGTTTAGTGCCCGAATGCAAGGAAAACGGCCAAACCACGGTTGTTAGGGACTTTGCGGACGTAATTACTTGGGGCACGCAACCTTACGGAACGTACACGCAAGAATTTACCGCAAACAAAACGGGTTACTACTACTTCCGCATTATGCTTTACGCGTTTAGCGGTTTGGTTGCCTTTGACGAATTTACTTGTTACGAAAAGGGCGCGGATATTCCCGTGAAAAACTTCCCCAAATACGATGGCGCAACCACCGCAACCCTTTCCTTTACGGGCGGTGAAGGCGCTACGGGCTCCGTAACGGCAATTACGGCGGAAATCGGCGCTACGGTTACCCTTCCCGCCAACGGCTTTACCAAGGCGAATAGCGAATTCTTGGGCTGGACGGTAAACGGCACCGACTATAACGTGGGCGATACTTTGATTCTTACCCAAGACCAAGTGGCTACCGCGCGTTGGAAAACGTGGGCGGTTGGCACGAACTTAGTTTCCAACGGCACCTTTAATACGAACGGAACGGGATTCCCCTCGGGCTGGTGGGGATATAACAATCAAAACGCCTCTAACGTAAGCGTTACGAACGGCGCTTTGAAAATCAGCAACACGGATAACTGCATCGTAACCAGCATCCCCGTAACCTTGCAAAAGGGCATCGTTTATACCTTCTCGGCGGATATGAATGTGAACAAAATGCAAACGGGTACGGCGGGCGGCGCGTACGTGGGCTTTGCCGTTTCCAAGGCAAGTAACGAATCTGCCGTAAAACCCGAAAACGCGATTGCAAGCTTATTCTACACCAATAACCTTTCGGTTACCAGCGATGGCGACTTTAAGGCAATGACGGGTTACGCCCCCGCAACCTTTACGGTTGATGAGGACGGCGAATACTACGTTGTGTTTGCAAGCTGGGTATTCAGCATTGATTTAACCATTGACAACGTTTCGGTTGTTGGTGCAATGCCCACCCAAGAACCCGCAAAAGAACGTATTCGCATTTTAATTTCTAGCGATATGCACTACACCCCCGATAGCCACAGTTGGTACGGCGTGGGTAGCAACGCGCGCTTACAACAATGGGTGGACGGCATTAAAGCCGAACATCAAAAAGACCCCATCGACGCGCTTGTAATTTTAGGCGACGAATCCTTGGACCATTGGGCGTTCCCCCCGTACGGCTACTATTTAACCACGGGTACTTCGTACACCAAACTGTTCGTGGATAATTACGTTTCCCAACTTCCCAAGGACTTCCCCATTTATTACGTTCCCGGCAACCACGAACAGTACGGCAACGCAAAATGGTTTGAAATCACCGGGCAAAACCGCCAAGGCCACTTCACCGTGGGCGATAACTTGTTCGTGCTTTCGGATACCTACGGCGGAAACCTTGACCCCACCGAACATCACGACGGGGTATATTCGGGCGTGGATATGGAACACTTGTTGGGCGCTGTAAAAGCGAATGCAAACGTAAGCAATATTTGGCTGCTTGCGCACGAATACGCTTTGAACGCGGAAAGCGCGCAATTTAAAAACTTCTTAAGTAGCAACCAACGCGTGCGCGGTTTGTTTATGGGGCATACCCACCACGCATCCGTTCTTGCTACGGGTTATAACGGCCTGACCATTGCGCAAACGGGTAACTTTAGTTACACCTTAGATAACGCTACAGAAGCCGCTTGGAAGCAAAGCTTCTGGGGTTACAGAGAATTAGTGATTGATGCGCATAGCGCGGTAAGTAACTACATTATCCCCGCAACTTCCGCCACCTACACCGAAGGCGGCTCCGCAACCAGCATCCCCTACCAAAAGGTGCACCAAGCAACGTATAGCTTTTAATAAAACACTCAACGAATAAAAAAACAGGCTTTTGCACGTTTCATGCAAAAGCCTGTTTTATATTGCAACGATACTATAAAAACAAAAAACGCAACTACCCATAGAAATGAATAGGGATTATTAAATATTTTAACTTCTACGCGCGTATTTATGTTTCTAATTACTATAAAAAAATTAAAAATTTATATTATTACTTTTCCTTTATCTTAATTATACTAATCTTCTTCAAAATTTCTTCATCGGCTGGGCAGAAATCGTAGTTCATAATTTCTGCCGGCGTTATCCATTTAATATCGTTATGCTCTAGTTTTTGTGGTACGCCTTCGGCTATAGTCGCATTAAACAATGTTAAATGCACGGTGATATCGGGATATTCGTGGACAACTTCCATAAAAACATCCCCAACGTTAAGCACAATATTCAATTCTTCTTTGCTCTCTCGGATTAAGGCTTGTTCTTTTGTTTCACCTTGCTCAACTTTTCCACCAACAAACTCCCAAAGGAGCGCTCTTGCTTTATTTGCAGGTCTTTGGCAAATCAAAAACTTAGCCTTATCCCATATAAGCGCCGCAACAACTTCAATCATTATATTTCCTTAGGATTAATCGCCAAAGTAGTTTTCCTTGTTTCAATCCCACTATTAATTATTATTGCCTTGTTTTATTGAACTTATTATATCATTTTCTTATAAAAAAATCAATAGATATATTCGACTTTTCAAATAAAAGATTTGAATTTAAGCATAGAAAAAGTCGGTGGTTTTAGCCACCGACTTACCTGTTTTATCGTCGTTTTTAATTACGTCTTCAAATGGAGTTTTTTATTTCTCCATACCACAGGTGTAGCATTGTTTGGAGAGCATTTCTTCGTTTTTGATACTGCTATATAATCTAAAACCACCTGCAAAGTTGTAGGCATCAAAGCCGTTTTGCATTAATATACGAGTTGCAAGATAACTGCGCAAGCCACTTTGGCACATGACGTAGATTTTTTTAGACTTGTCAAGTTCGCCTAAACGCTCTCTTAAATCATCAAGTGGAATATGGATAAAACCATCAGCGTGTCCACGCATATATTCAAAAGGTGTGCGAGTATCAAGCAAAATCACGTCATCTCTTTCTCTTAAAGACGGAATATCTT
>SVIF01000029.1 GCA_015069615.1 Clostridiales bacterium
TTTTAAAATTTTTGGATCGGTGAATGTTTTGTCTAAAATGCTTTTTAATAGTTCGTGCTTGAGTGTGTCGAAGAACTTTGAGAAGTCGAATAATAAAACATAGCCATTGCTCCCATTTTTGTTATATCTTCTCATTTTTGCAATATCTCGCAACATTGTGAGTTTTTGCATTGGTGAAATATCGTCTCTTAGCTGCGTTTCTGTGCGCAAATCATAAGCAGCTTGCGCATCTTTATCCCAACCAGGATAATAACCAGGCAATGCCTTTTGATCTGTTTTCCCAATGGTTTTAATGCCAATTTCTTTCTTGTTGAGATAATCAACTGTGTTTTGGCCTTGAGGAATTTTGTGTGTGCTTCTAACAACAGCTAGTGTTTTATAGGTTTTGCCACTCTTAGGATGAGTTACTTCTGGCGTAACAATATCGCCAGCTCTTTTGTTTGTGCCATAGTATGAATATAGCTTGCCACTTCCATTGTGGCCATAGGTTACGTTAACTATTTGTTGGCCGCCACCTTGTTGTTGTGGAGCTTGGCCCATAGTGTTGAGTTTTTGCATTTGTTGTGCCATTTTCTTCTCCTTTAATAAAAATTTCATAAAATCTATTGACTTTTATCTAAAAATTGCATATAATACAAGTATGAAACTTGAAGTCGAGCTTCGTGCTCTAGTGGCTCCAAGTTTTTTTCTTTTTAAATGAAACTTCATATATGTATTTGTTGGTGCCTTTGTCTCTCACGTTTACTATATCACTTTTCTCTTTTTATGTAAAAAAAAGTGCGCCGCAAATCACGGCGCACCGAAACTGTTTCGGATTATATTAAAAGAAGGAAACACCCTGCAATTGCAGGAATTAAATCCGCAGTTTTAATTTTTGTAATTTCTAGTAAATTGATGCCGATACATACAACTAGGGCACCGCCTAAACCTTGCAACTGCGCAAGTACTTCGGGCGTGATAATGGGTAAGAGCAACGAAGCCCCCAAAGCAAACGCACCTTGCAACACAAATACGGGAATTGCGGAAAGCATAACGCCAATACCCAAGTTAGAAGCCAAAATCATAGAAATGACGCCGTCTAGCACCGCTTTTACATAAAGCATGGTGTTATCACCAAGCCCCGCTTGAATACTGCCGTAAACCACCATTGCACCAACGCAAAATACTAAAACGGAGGAAGAAAATGCCTTCCCTAACGTGCTGTTTTCGTTTTTGGCTAATTTCTTTTCTAAAAACAAACCGAAACGTTCCAAATTGTCGTTTAAATGTAAAAGTGCGCCGATAAAGCCGCCTAACGCAAGACTGAGCGTAAAGAATAACACGTTTGCGGTTTTGATTACGTCCATAACCCCTACGCAAACAACGATAACACCCATCGTTTTAGTTAAGCCCTTTTTAATATCTTCTTTTAACCCTTTTTTCAATAATAGCCCTATCGCCGTGCCAACAACGATAGCAAGCGCGTTGATAAGTACGCCCCACATACATTTACTTCCTTTACAAAACAAAAAAGACTACGTCCCAAAAATTGAAACGTAATCTTTTTTAAACATCAAATTAGTTGTTGCTATCAATCAGTGCAACGATATCTGCAACCGTTTTTAGTTCCGCAGCCTTATCTTCGTCAACGGTAATGCCAAATTCTTCTTCCATGCTCATCATCATTTCAACCATATCCAAAGAATCCGCGCCTAAATCCGCAACGATTTCAGATTCCATAGCGATTTTTTCGGGGTTGATCGTCAACTGTTCTGCAAGCAGAGATTTTACTTTTTCATATGTATCCATTTATAGCACCTCCTAATATTTTTTATTTTACCTTATTTTGATATCCGTTGTCAAGTAATTTACGCGTTTTGTTTTTTCACGGATTGTTGAACGTTTTTCATCGTTAAGCCGATGCGTTGTCTTTTTACGTCTACGCTCAAAACGCTTACGGTTACTTGGTCGCCTACTTTTACCACTTCAGAAGGATGGCGGATGAACCGATCGCTAAGTTCGGAAATATGAACTAATCCATCTTGGTGCACGCCGATATCCACGAACGCACCAAAATCCGTTACATTGCGAACCGTACCTTTCAGCACCGTACCAACTTTCAGTTCGCTTAAATCCATAGCGCCCGTACGAAGCAAGGGTTGTTCTAACTTATCGCGAACGTCCCTACCCGGTTTCATGAGTTCCGCAACGATATCGTTTAACGTGGGAACGCCCACCCCGCATTCGGTTGCGGCTTTTTCCACACCGTACGCGGCAACCTTCCCCCTTAATTCACCAATCGCGCCGTTTTTTACATCTTTAAGCGTATAGGAGAAGGTTTTTAAAAGTTTTTCTGCCGCTGGATAACTTTCGGGGTGAACACCCGTGTTATCCAACACGTTTTCTCCGTCCGCAACACGCAAGAACCCAGCACATTGCTTGTACGCCTTTTCCCCAAGTTTGGGAACTTTTAATACTTGATTTCTACGGGTAAACACACCGTTTTGTTCGCGGTATTCTACAATATTTTTGGCGATTGCGGAATTTAACCCGGCTACGTAAGTCAGCAAGGAATAACTTGCCGTATTCAAGTTAACGCCTACGGCGTTTACACAGTCTTCCAAAACCCCTGAAAGCGCACTATCTAAGCGTTTTTCGGGCATATCGTGTTGATACTGACCAACGCCAATGGATTTGGGATCAATTTTAATCAGTTCGGAAAGGGGGTCTTGCACTCTGCGCGCAATAGAAATCGCACTTCTTTCTGAAACGTCAAAATCGGGGAATTCTTCCTTGCCGATTTTAGATGCGGAATACACGGATGCTCCCGCTTCATTTTCCACGATATAAGAAACCGAAAGGTTTTCGGTTTGAATCATTTCGGAAATAAACTGTTCGGATTCGCGCGAAGCGGTACCGTTACCAATGGAAATTACGTCTACTTTCCATTTTTTAATCATTCCGCTTAAAATTGCCTTGGCTTCTTCCTTTTTCTTGTCCGAAGATTGGGTGGGATATACCACCGTTTTATCTAAGAATTTGCCAGTGGGGTCTACCACGGCAATCTTACATCCCGTACGGAAACCGGGGTCAAAGCCCATAATGATTTTCCCCTTTAACGCGGGGCGCATTAATAGGTTTTTTAAATTCATTTCAAACACTTTAATCGCTTGTTCTTCGGCACGATCAGTAAGTTCGTTGCGAATTTCCCGTTCAATGGAAGGCGCAATCAATCTATCGTATCCGTCATCCGCCGCGTTTGATAAAAACTCCTCGGTAAACACGCCTGCTTTCACCACGGTTTTACGGGCAATACGGTGCGCAAAGTCTACGTCAATTTCCACTTTCACGCGAAGAAATCCTTCATCCTCCCCGCGGTTTACCGCCAAAGTGCGGTAAGATTTAATTTCTGAAACGGGTTCTTGATAATCCGCGTAGGTTTCGTAAACTTCCCCGCCTTCCTTATCCGTTTTCACCGCTTTTGTGGATAAAACACCAAATTTTAAGAACAAAGCTCTTAAACGTTTTCTAAGTTCTGCGTTGTCTGAAACGCGTTCGGCAATGATATCCGAAGCACCGGCAAGCGCGTCCTTTTCATTTTCCACGCCCTTTTCCGCATCAACGTAAGGGGTTGCAAGTGTAGTTAAATCCCCTTTTGCTTCCGTTTGCTGTAAAATTAAATCCGCAAGGGGTTCTAACCCCTTTGCAATAGCAACCGACGCGCGCGTTTTCTTTTTTTTCTTGTAGGGGCGGTAAATATCTTCCACTTCCGCCAAAGTAACCGCTACGGAAAGTGCTGCCGTAATTTCTTCGGTTAGTTTTCCCTGCCCTTCAATTGCAGCGGAAACTTCTTCCTTTCGCTTTTCCAAATTTCGCAAATACACTAACCTTTCGGAAAATTCACGAAGCACTTGGTCGTCAATATTGCCCGTTTGTTCCTTTCTATAACGTGCTATAAAGGGAACGGTGTTTCCTTCGTCTAAAAGAGTAATGCAGTTTTCCGCATTGTGGGCGGCAAGCCCAAATTCTTCTGCAAGTTTTAACGTAATATCCATAAAAAAGCTACGACTCCTTATTTATCTTCTTTATAAACACGCATTAAAAGGGAATGCGGTAAGATTTTTGATGCAAAAAAGCCTAATTTCATACTGCCCGAAGGCACGCAAACCTGCTTGCCCTTTTTCGCGGATTTTATCCCCTTTCTTGCTACGCTTTCGGGGGTTACCATATATTTTTCCTTGTTCTTTGCCACCTTGCCATCCTTAGAAGACGTTAAGAAAAATTCCGTATCCACGGGACCAGGGCAAACGGCGGTTACCGAAACACCTTTTCTTTTTAATTCCACAGATAACGCGCGGCAAAACGAAAGAACGAAACTTTTACTTGCCGCATAGGCGGCGAAATACGGTTGGGGAGTAAATGCCGCAGCGGAAGCCAAACAAACGATTTTACCGCCACGTTGCATTTTTTCAGCCGCCGCGGTTAAAAAGGAAACCGCAACTTTACAGTTCAAATCCACCGTATCCGTTTGCTGTTTTACGGTGAGATTTTTGCAAGCCCCGCTATACCCTACGCCCGCGGAATGTACCGCCCACGTAAGTTCTTCCCCTTTCTGTAAAAAGGCAAGGGGGCTTTCAGTTAGTAAGTCCATAGCCAAGGGGCGAACCTTTTCCCCTAATTCTTCTTTTAACGCAACCAAGCGTTCTTCCCTACGGGCAACGGCGTAAACCGCGTCTACCGAAGAATCCAACACCAAAAGGCGAACGAATTCCCGACCGATTCCCGAAGAAGCACCCGTTACTACGGCAACGCGTGTCATTATAACGTATCCAAGGTTCTTCTGATTGCGGTTAAGAAATCCTTGGTGCTAAGCGCAACTTTTCGTTCACCCGTGAAAAGAGGAATCATATCTTTGGTCATTTCCCCGTTTTCAATGGTGGTAAGGGTTGCTTTTTCCAATTTTTCAGCAAACTTAGTAAGTTCGGGTGTGCCATCTAATTCCCCACGTTTTTTCAGCGCACCCGTCCACGCGAAGATGGTTGCAACCGAGTTGGTGGAAGTTTCTTCCCCCGCAACGTGCTTATAGTAGTGGCGGGTTACGGTGCCGTGCGCCGCTTCGTATTCGTATACGCCTTTGGGGGAAACGAGTACGGAAGTCATCATTGCCAAACTGCCGTACGCAGTAGCAACCATATCACTCATAACGTCCCCGTCGTAGTTCTTGCACGCCCAAATCATGCCGCCTTCGCTACGGATAACGCGGGCAACCGCGTCGTCAATCAACGTGTACAAGTAGTATATACCTGCTTTTTCAAATTTTTCTTTATATTCCGCATCGTAAATTTCTTGGAAAATATCCTTAAAACGGTGGTCGTACACCTTGGAAATGGTATCCTTGGTAGCAAACCATAAGGGCATTTTTGTATCTAATGCGTATTCAAAGCAAGAAATGGCAAAACTGCGGATGCTTTCATCCGTGTTGTGCATGCCCATAATAACGCCGTCGCCTTTAAAATCGTGAATTAGCTGACGGGTTTCCTTGCCGTTTTCATCCGTGAAAACAATTTCCGCCTTACCCTTGCCCACTTTCATATCCGTCGCTTTATAAATATCGCCGTAAGCATGACGGGCAAGCACGATGGGCGCTTTCCAAGTGGGAACGTAAGGAGTTACGCCCTTAACCAAAATGGGGGCGCGGAACACCGTACCATCTAATACCGCGCGGATGGTTCCGTTAGGACTTTTCCACATCTTTTTTAGGTTGTATTCGGTAACGCGCTGTGCGTTGGGGGTGATGGTTGCGCACTTTACCGCAACGCCGTATTTTAAGGTTGCTTCAGCGCTATCAACGGTTACTTGATCATCCGTTGCGTCCCGATTCACAAGTCCTAAATCGTAATATTCGGTTTTTAAGTCAACAAAGGGTTCTAATAAAATTTCTTTAATCCATTTCCAGATAATTCTGGTCATTTCATCCCCATCCATTTCAACAAGGGGGGTTTTCATTTGAATTTTTTGCATTTGGTTTGCACCGCCTTTCATTTTATTCCTTGGTATTATACCAAATTTTGTTTGCCGTTTCAAGCGTTTTTATAAAAAAAAGCGGCGCCGAAGGAAATAATTCCTTCGGCACGCGCGAAATTTTATCTTTTTCACTTTTTTCCGCATTTTCCCCCACCGCATATCCCTGATAAAACTGTAGAAGCAAAAGCGGTTTCTAACGCGTTGTCTTCCCGAAAACGCATAATCCCTTCTTGTAACAGTTCACTGAAAAAGGCCCCGGCATCTTGCGTGCTTTCCGCAAAATAGTAATAAGATAGAGAACCGGGAATCGTATTAATTTCGTTTAAATACACTTGACTTCCCACGCATAAAAAGTCCACGCGAACCACCCCCGTAAGCCGTAACCCTTGATACACCTTTTTGGATAGTTCTGTTAGTTGTGCAAGCAAACACGCTTCACTAATTTTGGCATTTTCTTCTCCATTTTCACAACCGGTTCCACTGCCCGAATACGCACCTTGCTCCCCATATTTTTCTTTAAAAGAAAGAATTTTACCCCTATGGTTTTGCTTTAATGGCGCGCCGCAAATTGTTCGTTCACCCTTCTCGTAAACCGCCACCGAATATTCGGTAAAATCGGGTAATGCCGGTTCTATTACGGCACGAAAATCATAGCGAAAGGCGGTAGATAACCCTTCGGCAAGCTCATCCATATTTTCGCACACCGAAATACCGATAGACGAACCTAGCCTTGCGGGTTTCACACAAACGGGAAAGGTGGTTTTTTCTTGTATGCTTTCGCAAACTTTTTTAGGATTTGCAATAAAATCCGTTTTTAACACACTTGTAGCGGGCAAGACGGGAATACCCATTTCCCTAAAAACGGATTTGGATAGCCATTTATCCATAAGCAATGCGCTTTCGGTCATAGGCGGGCAAGAAACAGGAACGTTACTTGCTAACATTTGGGCGGCAAACAGTCCGTCCTCCCCATTTTTTCCGTGCAAGCAAACCATAGCGGCGCGCACGGTTGCAATCGGTTTTAATTTCTTTTTTTTCTTTTCGTATAAAGTATCATTCCCAGGAAGGAAGAACACCTTTTTGCTTTTCTGCCCTTCTAGGCACGAAAAAGCTTTTACGTCCTTCATCCACTCCCCCGTTAGCCACCTTCCCCGCTCATCAATATACAGCGGAAGAACACTTTCCCCCACGCCTTTTAACGCGTTTAAGGCAAGCACACCCGTAATCACCGATACGTCGTGTTCGGTGGACTTACCGCCAAACGCAACCACTATAACCGAACGCATAGAACCCCCGTTATTTATACCCATCGGGTAAATCATTTAAAAATAGAACGGTATCCCCGTTTTTCGTGATTTCTTTTACCGCGTTGGCAAGGGAATCCCCGTTACCGATTACGCGATAATTTTCCTGAGTAAACCCCGCGGTTTTCATGCCGATTTCAATAGCGTGGGCGTTTTCTCGCGCAGAAATTAAAGCAAAATCGCACACTTCCCCTATTTTTTCACCCAAACGGCAATTTGCGCTTTCCGTTCGTTTCCCCATTTCCACTAAGCCTGGCGTAACCACCACTTTTCTGCCCGAGAAACGGCTTAATACGTTTAAGGCTTCTTCCGCGCCTACTTCGTTGGCGTTATACGAATCGTCAATTACCGTACAATGCGGAAGGCGAGTTACTTCCATGCGGTGAGGGGGAGATCGTAAATCTTTTGCCACTAAAAGGATATCTGTTAGCGATACACCCAACGTACTTGCCACGCAAGCGGCAAGGGCAAAATCCCGTACCATATGCTTGCCGTATACAGCTAACGCAATCGTTTCCGAAAGGTTGCCGCACGTTAACCGAACAGTGTTTCCCAAAGCATCCGTATTTATCCACTCTACAGCAAGGGGTGCATCACTGCGGGCAATCCCGCAATAGTATTTTTTCCCAACGCATTTTTCGTACAGTTCGCAAGCGCGCTTATCGTCGCTACTAAAAAAAGTATCCCCGTGTGCTTTCGTAATTTCTTCGTAAAGTTCCCCCTTCGTTTGCATTACGGCAGTCAGGGTTTTAAACGTGGATAAATGTTGTTCACAAACCCCCGTAATCACCCCCACTTTAGGGGCGTACCGCTGGCATAATTCGCGAATATCCCCCTTTCGGCGTGCGCCGAATTCCATAATTACGAAATCTTCCCCCGCGTATCTTTCGTTGATTGCGCGGGCAATCCCTTGGGGGGTATTATACGAATTTGGGGTTACAAACACACTGCCCGTTTTTCTTAAAAACGAGGCAAGGAAATTTTTTACGGTAGTTTTGCCAAAGCTACCCGTTACGGCAATTCGCACGGCGTGTGAATTAACGCTTAATTTTTTCTGCGCCTTTGCTATGTAGTTGTTTCCAATTTTTCTTTCTAACGGGGAAAGAATACATATAGAAAGCAAAGCACACGGATACACCGCAAGCACGGGAAAGGAAAATAGAAGGGCGGTTACAATTTTATGGATAGAAATTCGTAGCCCTAAATAATAACAAAAGCAAGCGATTCCCACGTTAAGCACACACGAAAGTAATGCAGTCCGCAAAAGGCGTGGAGTAAGCTTGCGTTTCTTTTTCCGCGAAGCAAATGTACGAAATAAGACGTAACATCCTACCGCAAAAACGCCGCCAATTCCCCACCAAACGGAAGTATGAAGGATATACGCTAAAGATAAACTAACCAAAAAACAAACGAGCGCAGTATATCCTTCGCCCGCACCGTACCGCTTATAGTAGGCAAAGGAATACCGATATCCGTTTTCTTGCACCGCAAAACAAACTACAAAAGAAAACGAAAGGTAAAAAGAAAAAACAAGCAAGTATAATAGCGCGGTCATTTTGCACCCCGTTTTAAAGAAGATAAAAAATCGCTTACCGCACAATTAAATTCGCGGTGGTGCTTAAAAAACGCAAAATGGTCCGCCTTTTTTAAAACAATTAGTTTTGCATTTTTGATGCGTTTTTTAAAAACCTTTGCAGTATACGGTGGTGTTTCCCTATCCTTTTTACCCGTAACGATTAGCGTTGGGCAAGAAATCTTAAATAGCATAGGGGTTAGATCCTCCCCCACCACCTTGGAAAAGGATTGTTTCCCCAAAGGGGAAAGGGTACGGAAATCGGGAGATCCACTTTGCATTCGTTCGGTTTCCCCCATACTCTTTTTTCGCCGCATATACTTGCACTTTTTGATGATTTTTCGCAAAGAAAAGCGGGGTTTTATCCCTGCTGCGTTTGCTAAAATTAAGGCGCATACCATATCCGTATTCGCTGCCAAATATACGGCAATTCTTCCACCGAAGGAGTGCCCCAATATCGCAGTTTTGGTGATTCCCATTTGCTTAAGGAGCGCTTCAATCCCTTGCGCATATTCCTTTACCCCGTAGGCGGATTTGAGGGGCGCGCTTTTCCCCGCCCCCGGGAAATCAATGGCAATTACCTTGTATTTTTTAGAAAAAAATTCCGTTTGATGTTGAAAAAACTCTTTGCTTAACCCAAATCCGTGCAAAAAAACAAGGGGTTCGCCCTCCCCTTTTTCCATCGTAGAATAATATTCTCCGTTGACAAAGATAAGGCAAATCCCCCTTTAATGGTTACGGCTAATACGCTTACGGAATATAGCGGCGTCCTCCCCGTCTGCATAATAGTTCGGGCGCATTGCAACACGTGAAAACCCAAACTTTTTATATAAATTAATCGCTTTTTCGTTACTTACGCGCACTTCTAAAAACAAATCGGTTACGGCAAGTTCTTTGGCGCGGTCAATCACCGCTTGCATTAGCATTGTTCCGCCGCCCGACTTACGATATTCGGGAAGTACGCAAATTTTATCTAAATCTCCGTTTTCAAACACTGCGGACATAGAAGCGTAACCCACCGTTTGCAAATTTCCTTCCACATCTTCGTGAATCAGCACGAAACCGCTATACGCACCGCTGGTAAAGGAAGAAGACAGCATACGGTAGTTCCACGGATCGCGAAAACACGCTTCTTCCAGTTTTGCAACTTCGGTTAAATCCGTAAAAAGCATGGGGCGGACGATCATCTTCCTTCCTCCGCTTGGCTTTTTCTAACGTATAACGGTTGCACGTTTTCGGGCGCAACACCCTGACTAGCCAGTGCGTTTACCGCAAGCGCTAAGCCGTGTTTTGGACTTACCACTAGCGTATTAAGCGCGGGAATTTCTTCATAAGAAAGCAGTTCGCGTTCTTTGCTTAAAGCAATCACTTCTTCTTCGGGCAAATAACACGGTGGGATATCAACCCTTTCCCCTTCGTATCCGCAAACGTAATAATGCCCGTGTTTTGCGTTAATTACAGCCAAACGCTTCCCTTCCGTTTTATTGTATGCGATTACGTCAAAAGAAGTTACGGGGATTACTGGCTTATTTTGCGAAAGTGCAAACGCCTTTACCGTGGCAACTCCGATGCGAATTCCCGTAAACGAACCCGCACCCACCACAACGCCAAAGGCATCCATTTCCGAAAGGGCTGCACCCGCGCTTTTTAATAGCGTATCCACCGTGGGCAAAAGCAAGGTAGAATGTTTCATCCCTGCATTTTTGCTGAACGTAGCGTATTCTTGCCCATTATAGGATAAATATACGGATAAATATCCTTGCGAAGTATCAACGGCAAGCAAATTCATAAGTTTAGCTCCTTTTCAAAGGTAAAAGCGCGGGAAGTTTCCCCCGTTTTTTCTATGATAATTCTTTGTGTGTTTTCGGGAATTACGTCCCACACGTTACACGCCCATTCAAATACGCAAATGGCGTTGGCGTAAAAATAGTCGGTTAAGCCCAACGCTTCGGCATCCTCCCCTGAAGAAAGGCGATAAAAATCAAAGTGATACAGTTTCCCTTCGTAATCGTTCATATACGCATAGGTGGGGCTTACCACTTCGGCTTGAATACCAATGGCGTTTGCAAGTGCTTTGGTAAACGCTGTTTTGCCCGCACCTAAATCCCCTTCCAAGGAAATACAGTCCCCCGGTTTTAAGGTTTTGGCAAAAGCGGTGGCTATTTTTTCGGTTTCACCCACGTTGTTTGCATAAAGTTTCATTCTGTTCCCCTTAAAACTTTTTCAATATTTTAGAAATGCGCTTATACACCAAAAAGGTAATCACAGAAGCCACCGTACAACGCAATAAATTGAACGGCAACACGCCTAAAAATATATAATAGGTGAAGAAATTTTCGGGCGTAATTTTATCCGAAAGCACCTTGCAAAGGTTGGTTAAGGTTTGCATATCCATATGATAAAAATGCATATACGCTTTTACCAAAATAAAGCGGTTTACAAGCATTGCAACCCCCACCGAGCAAATCGTTCCCACACCTATCCCTAAAAGCGCGCCTTTTACGTTCTTTTTTTTACGGTAAATTAAGGATGCAGGAAGAACGAACGCAATACCAATTAGTAAATCGGCCAGTTCCCCCACGCACGCAGTACTAGTCATGGGCAACTTTAAAAGCACCATGGCTGTTACAATTAAAACACCTGCCAAAGGCCCTAACGCAAATCCGCCGATTAAAACGGGGACGTCCGAAAACTTCATATCCCAAAAAGGCGGAAAGAAGGGCAACGGAAATTTTGCAAAAAAGTATAAAACGGTTGCAAGTGCGGTAAAAATACCAATTTTGGCGCACCTAGAGGCGGTAAAATACTTTTCCCTGCGTTTGGTTGTTACGGTAGCACTTTCGGTTTGTTTTTCTGTTGTTTGATTATCCTGCATCACGATCTCCTAAATTTTCGGCAGGAAAAGAAACGCAAATGCCCGAAGCAAACACACTTCGGGCTTAGAAATCTGCTCTCTTTTCTCATCCGGACTATACCGTCGGTGGAAGAATTGCACTCCCTCAAAGGTTTCCCTTTCGCAGACTATACTGCCGGTGGGGACTTTCACCCCGCCCCAAAGAATACGCTAATTATATACCTTGCCGATTAACTTGTCAAGCATCAAAGGTTGATTTTCCCCTTTTAAGGTAAAATCTTAAAAAGATTTTTACTTACGCGCGAAACGTGGCAAAAAAATACTCGGTAATTCGCTCTGGGCTTTCCTTCATTTTCCCCTTTAACCAAAACCGAAGTGTTTCAATAAAGGTAGCGGTTATATGATTGAACCAAAATTCTTCGGGAAGAATTTTGGGCTTTGTAGCAGCAAAAAGGGCACGTTCTTTTTTCACCAAAGTTTTTACACCACTGTAAAAGTACGTTAAAAATAATTCATTGTTTTTACACGATAACAGTTTTGCAATATTATTATCGTTTTTCTTAATATGCTTAAAAAGATGCAAAAACGCTGCGTCTTGCGTATCGCAGTGAAACACGCTGAAACTTTCCCCTTTATTTTCATTAGAAAAAAGATGATCAAACAACTGGGCGCACAAGTCCTTTAACAAAAAATCCTTAGTTCCAAAATGCGCGTAAAAGGTTGCCCTGCCCACGTTGGCAAGGTTAATAATTTCACTAACAATAATATCGTTATAATTCTTTCTTGAAAGCAACGAAATAAACGCGTTGAAAATAGCTTCCCTGGTTTTTCTTTGCCTTCTATCCATAACTTTTTCCATACTTTTTTACCTTTTTGTTCAGTATTGAACACGCATAAGAAATTATACTTATCAATTAAATAAATCTTATAATATAATATTACCGAACAAAGTGTTCGGTTTTGAACTAATTATACCATAAAAATAAAAAAGGTCAAGGAAAAAAAGATGAAAACGGAAAAGAAAATATACGGTGCGTTTATTTTAAACTTATTTTTTGCTATTTTTGAATTTATCGGGGGCGTTTTTACGGGAAGTATTGCCATTATTTCGGACGCGATTCACGATTTAGGGGATGCAACAAGCATTGGCGTTTCCTTTTTTTTAGAAAAGAAAAGCAAGCAAAAACCCAACGAAAAGTACACGTACGGATATGCGCGGTTTTCAGTTTTGGGCGGGCTAATAACCACCCTAATTTTAATCGTGGGTTCACTTTTCGTTATTTATAACGCTGTAAACCGATTTCTTCACCCTGTCCTTATCCATTACAACGGAATGCTATTTATTGCAGCGGTAGGATTCATTGTAAATTTAGTGGCCGCTTTGATTACTCACGGTGGAAATTCGTTAAACCAAAAAGCCGTAAATTTACATATGCTTGAAGACGTGCTAGGTTGGATTTTCGTGTTTATTGGCGCGATAATTATGCGTTTTACTGATTTTTCCGTTATAGATCCCATTTTATCCATTTGCGTAGCTTTATTTGTCCTTTTCCACGCTTGCAAAAATTTAAAAGAAGTGTTAAATCTTTTTTTACTGAGAACACCGAAAGAACTTAACCTTGCCGAACTAAAAAATCATCTTTTAGAAATTAATGGCGTTTTAGATGTGCATCATATTCATCTTTCTTCGTTAGACGGAGAAAATATGTTAGCAAGTTTACATATCGTTACGAAAGAATACCTTCCCGAAGTGAAGTTTAAAGTAAAGGAAGAATTGCGCGAACACGGAATTTGCCACGCCACGGTAGAAATGGAAACGACCAACGAAAACTGTATAGAAAAAGAGTGTGCAGTGTGTGAAATGATAAAAAACGCTTCCCACTGCCACCATCATCATTGATTTGATGCATACAAAAAGCACCGCAAATTGCGGTGCTTTTTGTATATTGTAATAAAACCCATTATTTTGCTTGGGATACGGATGTTTCAAATTCTTGCAAGAAACCCTTGGAAAGCTCATCCGCAAAGGGCGACCATAAGCGTTGTGCGCCTGCTTCTAACACGGTTAACGCTTCAGTGTGGGTGCGGTAATTCCCCATTGCCTCTACCGCGCAACCTACGGCGAAAGTTTTGGCTTGGGCTACGTCTGCCGCAGTTACAGAGCTGCCGTTTCTAACAAGCACGATAGGGCAAGGATAGGTTTTAAAAGCACGGAATAATTTTTCCTTTTCGGTTTCGTTTAACCCGTCCAAAATTAGGGCGTAGCGGAAACCCGCACGCTTGCCAAGACCTTTTAATTTATCTGCTTCTTTTCTAATCGCTTTTACGTCCCCGCGTTTTAAGGGAGAAGCGGAGCCAAACACGATAAGTTCTTCCGCATTATTAGAAAGTGCGGTTTTAGATGCTACGATTTTGCTTTTCAATACATCTTCCCCATGAGGATAAGAGATCACTGCGCATACAGTGGGATTTGCACCCGCCATAAGTTTAGCAGCTTGCGAGACAGCGGTGGGAAGAACGCCAATCCCGGCTAAATTCCCCGCACGCGTTTGCGCAACCGCGTTTTTGACTACTTCCATAGAATAAGGGTACGAAATACGAAGCATAGCGAGTTTTTTGATTAATTTACCAGCTTTAAAGGACTGAAATTCTTGTTTTAGCTCGGTATCCATTTGGGGGGTTGCAGTTTTTGCGGCCGAAGTAGCTGCGGTTTGTACTTTTTGGCTCATATTCATTCTCCTTTCTACATTATTTCCGTGTTTTCACGAAAAATACCCTGAGTTTTTACTTTTTTCCGTGTTATGCTACGAAAAAAAAGGGGGATAAAATGTTACATTCCATAACGCCCACATTAGGCGCGCTTTACGTATTAGTTCTATTTTTTCTTTCTTTTGCTTGTGTAATTGCGATACAGTACGGATTAGCGTTCTTTCATACGGAAAAACGCGAAAAAAGCCAAAGTAGGCAGGATAATACCGCTACGCCCGTATATTACGTTTTGCAAAAACATCCCACGCCAAGGAAAAAGCGTATCGTAAAAAAACGGAAACCGCAACCCAAGCGGGAATTATATTATCTTTCCACCTTACAAAAGGAAGAAGAAAGCGAATAGTTATTTACTTTCCCAAAGACGTTCCAAATGGTAGAATAAGCGGGTTTCATCATTAAAAATATGCACGATTACGTCCCCAAAATCCAAAACTGCCCAACGGCCGTCCCTAATTCCTTCCCTTCTTCTTACCGTAACGCCGAACTGTTTTTCCATTTCTTCTTCAACGTGTTCGGCAAGGGCGGTTACCTGCGTACTACTTCTACCACTTGCAATAATGAAATAATCGGCTAACGTGGTTTTTTCCGTTACGTTTAAGGTTAAAATATCATACGCTTTTCTTTTATCCAATTCCGCTTCTACGGCTTTGGCTAGCGTTTCGGGGTTAAAATTCATTCTTTTTTCTCCTTTTTTTATAATACCGAAGGGCATCTTCCGTTAAAGGATAAATATCCTTTTTTTTTGCTTTTAAATGCTTTACCGTGTGGCTTAAACACGCAATGAAACATTGATCAAAGTTTTTATAAAATAGTTTTCTAAGCTTGTTTACGCAAGGATAATCCCTGCTCGGTTCTATCATATCCGCAACGTAAATCAACTTTTCCAAGGTAGACATCCCACCGCGCGCACTGGTGTGATAACGGATAGCGTTTAGAACGTCCTCATCCGTAATTCCCAAATCGTTTTTGGCAAGCTCTGCGCCCGCGTACTGATGTTTTACGGGCCCGGGAACTTGGGATGGAATTTTATCCGCAAAAGCGTCTGGATAAGCTTTTGCTACGTCGTGCAAAGCGGCGGCAGTAAACGTGGCTTCTTCATCCACACCCAAGCGTTTTGCCGCGGAAAGTGCGGTAAGCATTACGCCCAACGTGTGCTCCTTTCTATGGGGGGAAAGGGCGGTTTCTAAACGTTCCGTCCACGGCTTGCGATATAAGTTATGCTGTTTTAAGTATGTGGAAACGTTGGGCAAAGTATCCTTGTCATAATTTAAACCGATAGCGGCTTTACAACGAAGCAACGTGGAAGACACCGCCTTCCCGTGAAAGGGCAAAACCATACATTCTGTTTTAAAACGCTTTTTAAAAAAGGCTTTCGCGCGGGCTCCGTTTTCAATTTCATCCCCGCGAAGACATACGCAAACTTTTGCCAAGGAAAGTATTTCTTTGGGGTAATACCATGTGGGAAAATCCAACAACATATCCGCACCCATAAGTAGATAAATTTCCGCTTCGGGATGCTTTTCCCTTATTTCGCGTAAGGTTAAAAGAGTATAACTTTTTCCTTCCCGCTTCAGTTCCCCGTCGTATACCGTAGCGCCGGGCACCGCATCCGCAAGAAGTTGCGCCATTTCCTTACGCATAGGCGAAGGGGAAACTTTGCGAATTTTATGGGGTGGAATACCCGCAGGTACCACGTAAAGGATATCGGGGGTAAGCTCTTTTTGCGCGGTGATCAGCAGCTGCGCATGCTCGGTATGTGGCGGATCAAACGTTCCGCCGAATAGGGCAATTTTCATTATTTCCCCCTTTTTTGAATTTATAGTATAAATACGGCACGAAGAGGAAAATATCGTTACCGATAACACTTGGAGTATTACGGTTATGAAAACTTCCCTTCCCACGATTACGGATTCTTTCTTTTTATTTGCAATTACTTTTTTATTTTGTTTGACGGGGCTACGGTTTTATTTTCCCATTGCCCTATCCTTAATGCTTTCCGCTACGCTTGGCGGGATTGCGGCATTTCTCTTTTATACGTATCGGCATAAAAAGTACGGAGATTTTTGTTTAGGTAAACGCGAAGAAGTCTTTGCAAAACGCTGTTTTCTTTCACTTGGGAAAATTCCTTACGACGATGCGGAAAATTTTTTGAAAGTGCTGTTTGAAGAACGTTTAGGCGAAACTCTTTCCCCTATTCGTTGCAACCGAAAAACGCTATACTTTAGCGAAAACGGCAGTGTTTTTGCCTTTTTCCCCGACTATTTTCCTTTGAAAGCCGAGCAGGTTGTTGACCTTTTACGAAACAACCCCTCCGTACGGCCGATTACCGTTGTTGCTTGCGAATACGAAGAAAACGTACAAGCAATTTTAACGGCCTTTGACGCAAGTTTCATCAGCCCGAAAGAATTATTTGCTGAGATGAAAAAACAAAACCGTTTTCCACCTATTTCTACGGATAAAAGCCCACGAAAGCCACCCCTTAACCAACGCATACGCGCGTTTTTAACACGAAAACGCAGTAAACGCTTTTTTATGTTGGGGGCTTGGACCACCGTGTTTAGCTTGTTTATCCCCTTTCCCACATACTATCTAATTTCGGGGGGAATCTTTTTGTCTCTTTCCGCATTTTGCCTAATTTTCGGGGTAAAAAACCAATCGTAACTTTCTTCGGCGCGCCTTTTTTGGCGCGTTTTTATTTTAAGAAAGTTAGAATACGATATGTTCTATATCCTTCCTTTCCGAACGGCGGTACAATACGATTTTTCTGCCGATAGCAATCACGCATTCCGCAGAAAGCGCGTTTGCCAAAGTTTCACCTAAACTTCTTGCGCTTTCTTCTTGATTTTGCAACACCGAAAGCTTAATCAGTTCACGTTTATCCAGCGCGTCAGATAAAGATTTTAACAAATTATCGTTTATGCCACCCTTACCGATTTGCATAATTGCATCAATCTGAGAAGCGATTGCTTGTAATTTTTTTCTTTCTTTAGAAGTCATGGTTTTCTCCTATTCGGTAAATTCAAATTCTACGTCCCCAATGATTACGGTATCCCCGTCTTTTGCTCCGAGCTGCCGCAACTTTTTAATAACACCCTTTTCTTTTAACAGTTTTTGGAAGTAAGATAAAGAATGATAATCGCTTACGGTAATATTTCTAGAAGCTACTTCTACAAACGGCCCGGTAACCAAGAAGGCATGTTCCTGTTCGTCAAAATAAATATCAAACTTAGAAGGATCCGTTTCTTCGTAGAAGAAGGGTTCGTATTCTATGGGCGCAAGAGGGGGCAGGGTTTGCAATTTTTCGTAAACTGCCTTTTTCAGCTCTTGCACGCCTTCGCCTAAAACCGCAGAAATGGGCATTACGGGATATTTGCGGATAGAGCGTTTTAACCGCTTGAAATTTTCTTCCGCTTCGGGCGTTTCACATTTATTCCCTACCACGATTTGCGGCACGGCTGCAAGCACCTTACTGTAACGTTTCAGTTCCGCGTTAATCATTTTGTAATCCTGTACGGGATCACGTCCTTCTTCCCCCGAAACGTCCACCACGTGCACCAGCATACGCGTGCGTTCCACGTGGCGCAAGAAATCGTGCCCAAGCCCTAAGCCTTCGGCGGCACCTTCAATCAGCCCGGGAATATCCGCCACCACGAAGTTTTCCCCGTAATATTCCGCAACACCAAGGTTG
>SVIF01000030.1 GCA_015069615.1 Clostridiales bacterium
TTAATATTCCAAGAGTGCAAGGGTGCAAGAATATCAAGAATTTCAATGGGTGTTCAGTTGAGGTCTTTAACGGGTGCGTTCTCTAATTGCGATTCCTTAACGGAAATCACTTTGCCGTTTGTTGGAGCAACGCTAAACGGAACAAGCAACACTCATTTTGGTTATATATTTGGTGCAAGTTCGTATTATAACAATGGTGATTACGTGCCCACTTCCTTAAAAAAGGTAACCATAACCGGGGGAACCAGCATAGGTAATTATGCGTTCTATTCTTGCGATTCCTTAACGGAAATCACTTTGCCGTTTGTTGGAGCAACGCTAAACGGAACAAGCAAGACTCATTTTGGTTATATATTTGGTGCAGGTTCGTATTCTAACAATCATAATTACGTGCCCACTTCCTTAAAAAAGGTAACCATAACCGGGGGAACTAGCATAGGTAATTATGCGTTCTATTCTTGCGATTCCTTAACGGAAATTGTGATACCGAATAGCGTAACCAGCATAGGTAATTATGCGTTTGAAGATTGCGATTCCTTAACCACGGTAACGTTTGGCGATAACAGCCAGTTAACCAGCATAGGTAATTATGCGTTCGAAGATTGCGATTCCTTGACGGAAATTGTGATACCGAGTAGCGTAACCAGCATAGGTCGGAATGCGTTCCGTTATTGCGATTCCTTGACGGAAATTGTGATACCGAATAGCGTAACCAGCATAGGTTCTTATGCGTTCCGTGATTGCGTTTCCTTAACCACGGTAACGTTTGGCGATAACAGCCAGTTAACCAGCATAGGTGAAGATGCGTTCGCAGAATGCTATTCCTTAACCACGGTAACGTTTGGTGAAAACAGCCAGTTAACCAGCATAGGTAATTATGCGTTCTATTCTTGCGATTCCTTAACCACGGTAACGTTTGGCGATAACAGCCAGTTAACCAGCATAGGTAATGATGCGTTCTATTCTTGCAATTCCTTAACGGAAATCGTGATACCTGATAGCGTAACCAGCATAGGTGGTTCTGCGTTCTCTAATTGCTATTCCTTAACGGAAATCGTGATACCAGAGGGCGTAACCAGCATAGGTAATAATGCGTTCGCTTGGTGCGATTCCTTAACCATTTACTGCGAAGCGGCAAGTAAACCCAGTGGGTGGTATGGTTATTGGAATACAAAAGATTACAACGACAACAAACTTCCCGTGGTTTGGAACTGCAAGAATAATGACGTAGCTGACGACGGAAACATTTACACCGTGCAAAACGGCATCCGCTATGCGTTAAAGGGTGGTGTTGCTACGGTGGTAAGGCAACCTTATAATATTACAGGCAGCATTACTATTCCCGCCAGCGTAACCTACAAAAGCACCGCGTATGCGGTAACCAACATAGGAAAAAATGCATTCTATAATTGCGCTTCCTTAACCATTTACTGCGAAGCGGCAAGTAAGCCCAGTGGGTGGGATAGTGATTGGAATAAAAAAGATTCCTACGGCAACAAACTTCCCGTGGTTTGGGATTGCAAAAATAATGACGTAGCTGACGACGGAAACATTTACACCGTGCAAAACGGCATCCGCTATGCGTTAAAGGGTGGTGTTGCTACGGTGGTAAGGCAACCCCGAAATATTACAGGCAGTATTACTATTCCCGCCAGCGTAACGCATCAAGGTAATACGTATGCGGTAACCAGCATAGGTGATGAAGCGTTTAGTTATTGCTATTCCTTAACGGAAATCGTGATACCGAATAGCGTAACCAGCATGGGTTCTTCTGCGTTTACTTATTGCGATTCCTTAACCATATACTGCGAAGCGGCAAGTAAGCCCAGTGGGTGGAGTAGTGGTTGGAACCCTTCTAACCGCCCCGTGGTTTGGGGTTATACGGGCGAATAAGCCTTGTAAAACGAATGGAATAAAAAAGGGGAGCCAAGCAAATCGCTTGGCTCTTTTGCTTTTTTTAGATTCTCCGATTAGCCCGTCAGGTAGGTAGGCGAAGAATGACAAATGAAAGAGGTAGCGCCTTTATTAGATTCTATCGCTACGCTCCAGAATGACATAAGGAAAAGATTCTATCGCTGTCGCTTTGGAATGATAAAAGCCCTTGGCTTTACCTGAATAGGGAAGCCATGGGCTTTTTTTACTTAGGATTCTTTTTGGGATTCTTTTTTATTGGTTGCTTCTTTCGGGTTTTCGCAGGTTCTTGCCAAGGTGAAATTATCTTCCTTTCTAGAAGAAAGGGCGGGGATGGGGTGTTCTTTTAGCATAAAGCGGTAGTCCTTGCCCTTTTCCGCGATATATTCTTCAATAACGCGGTGGCTGGGCGCGTTTTTGCCCGTGCCTACAACCGCTTTTTGGTAGCGGAAAAAGTCGTGGTTGGGTTTTAGGGCGCACACTTCCGCGTAGCTTTCGCGGTTGGCGGTTAGGTTTACCGTTTTTAGCACGTCGCGCACGTAGTCCACGTGGCTACGAAGGGCAAGGGGCTTGGGGTAGTTAAAGTTTTTCCCCAAAACGCATTCGGGCTCTTTTTTCTCGTACTTTTTCAGCATATCCACGGCAAGGGCAAAGTGGGTGCGCTCTATTTCATAAAAATCCGCAAACAAGGCTTTTAGCCGTTCGTCCTTTTCTTCATGAATCGCCGAATAATACAAATAACACTCGCTGTACTCGTGCATTACCAGTTGTTCTAAAAAGGTCATGTTGGGAATACCCAACCCCCCGTACTGGGTAACGTGCTGTTCTTCAATCATGCCGATTTCGGTGAACAGTTCGCGCCCACGCTGGGTGGGGTAGAACGCCGCCAAGTTCATATAATAGTTCATGGTTTGCTGTTCGGCTGCGGTAATGATGCACACCGCAAGTTTGCTTTCTAAGGTAGCCTTTTCTTTATCCGCGGGGAATTTTACGTCGTCGTACGGATGGCGCGGATGCGCCACGGTGGGGCGGCCGGGCATAATTTCGGTATAACCGCCCACCAAGTTTTCCGCGCGAATACCCATATCGCTTTCCAGTAAATCTGCGTAGCGGTAAAGGTGATCAAAGTCCTCCAAAAGGGCGAAGTCCAGCGCGGCTTTCACGTATTCATCCTTTTCGCGCATGGCAAGTTCGGCGGTTAAATCCACAGCAAGCTGTTCGTACGAAATGGTGGTTTCTAGTTGGGATTCGCTTTTGGGTTTTAGCATAGAAAGAATTTTTTGTTGCATCATTTCCCCGCGGCGAATTCCGCTTAGCGTTCGGCGGATTTCCTGGTTATCGCAACAGCGGTGAAAACGGTGGGAAAACCAAATGGCTTCGTATTCCGCCCCGCACAGTAAAATTAAACGGGTTTTGGTGTAGGGAAGGGTTTCGTTTTTATCGTAGGGCTTGGGAAACAAACTTTCTAGCCTACGGTAAGTTTTATCTAAAGGTAAAACTTTTTCTTGTAAGGGATGCATAAAGTAACCTCCTTTTAATGTAAGGGTATTTTTCCCGTTTTTTCTATGTTTCATACTCGAAAGTTTTAGCAAAAGATATTGACTTATCTTACTGCGTAAGGTATAATAAAACGCGAAAAAAGTAAGGAGCCAAGCAAATGGACGAATTAACCAAACGCATTAACGAATTAGCGCATAAAGCGAAAACGGTGGGCTTAACCCCTGCCGAAATACACGAACGCGACGCGCTAAGAAAGGAGTTTTTGGCGCGGTTCCGCGCGGGCTTTAAGCAACAGTTAGATAGCACCTACGTGCAAACGCCCGACGGGGAAAAGCATAAATTAGGGGAGGACGGGGAAACGCCCGTTTCTTAAGGATGAGATTACGCCATAAAAAACATTTAGCCGAACGCCTAACCGCTTCGGCGGAATTTTTAGTAAAGCCCCAACAGGGGGAATTGCTATCCTTTCTAGAAATTTTCGGTAACGAAAACCCCGTGTATTTGGAAGTGGGTTGTGGCAAGGGCGCGTTTGCGCTTGCCTTTGCGAAAAAGCACCCCGAATATAATATTTTAGCGGTGGAAAAGGTGGATAACGTAATCGTTTCGGCAAGCGAAAAGGCAGTTCTTTGCCAAGCGGAAGGGGTAAACTTAAACAACTTGCGGTATATGAACTTAAACTGCGAACGTCTTCGCGCCATTTTGCCTAGGGATAGCATTAGCGGTATCTTTTTAAATTTTTCCTGCCCCTATCCCAAGGATTCGTACGCAAACCGCCGTTTAACCAACCGTCGCTTTTTAAACGATTACGCGGTATTTTGTAAGGACGGGGCTTTGATAGAACAAAAAACGGACGACGAGCCCTTTTTCAATTATTCCCTTTCGGAATACGCCGCGGTGGGCTACGAAAAAGTGTTCGTAACCTACGATTTGTACGCGGGGGATTTATCCGAAAATATTCCCACCGAATACGAAATAAAAAAACGCGAAACGTTACCCATTAAAAAAGCGGTAATTCGCCTAAAAAAGCAAACGGAAAGCGTGGAACAGCGCGTAACCGCGTATATCAAGGAGCATTTGCCCCGTACGGTACGCCCTGCGCACGGGGATTTGCCCCAACCCTTTACTGTTCCTTGCGAGGACGGTGGGTTTAACAACTTTTATTATTGGGATACTTATTTTACCAACCTTGCGCTATACCGCGTAGGGATGGAAGGGCAAGCGAAAAACAACATTGAAAACTACGTTGCGATGGTGGAAAAGTACGGGTATATTCCCAACGCGGACCACTTAACCGACCGTTCCCAACCCCCCTTGTTCGCTATGGCGGTAAGTGATTATCTTGCGCAAACGGGGGATAAGGAAAGCGTTCGTAAGTGGCTTCCCGCGCTAAGAAAAGAATTAGCCTTTTGGGAAACGCGCAAACGGCCTTCGGGCGCGTACGGTTACGGCGGTGGGGAAAATAGCGACCTAACCGATTTTTATGCGTACGTGTGCTCGCGCGTGAACGCCCCCGTTTTAGGTGGGGAAGACGCGAAAAAACAAGCCCTTGGCTTTATGGCGATTGCGGAAAGCGGATGGGATTTTACCTACCGTTTCGGCAAGAACTTTTTTGCTACCGATTACGCCGCGGTGGATTTAACCGCGCTTTTATATGGTGCGCACCGGATAGCGGCGGAAATTTGCGAAAGTTTAGGGGAAGAAACCCTAAAAAATTTCCACACCGCAAAAGCCGAAGAAATTTTAGCCGCCCTTATGCAGTTAAAAACCGAAAACGGGGAATACCGCGATAGAAACGAAGTAACGGGGGAATTTTCTGCCCTGTATACGGTGGCAAGTTTATACCCCTACGCCATGGGTGCGCTGAAAGGGGAAGAATACCGTAAGGAATTTATGGCAAGGCTAAAACCCTTACTAACTTTGAACGGCGTATGCGTGGGCGTTCCGCGTGGGGAGGACGTATATTTGCAATGGGATTATCCCATGCTGTGGCCCCCCCTTTGCTACTTTGCGTATTTGGGCGCGAAAAACGCGAATTGCGAACAAAAGGCGGCGGAAATCGTAAATAAGTTCAAAAAGGTAATTGAAGGAGAATTCGTTCGCACGGGAAAGCTTTGGGAAAAATACGACGTACTCACAGGGAAAACGGGCGTTAGTACCGAATACGAAACCCCCGATATGCTTGGCTGGACGGCGGGCGTTTATCTGTACTTTTTGGAAGAAAGAAGAAAAATGGATGAAAACCGCGTGGATCATCCGCGGATTAGGAAAAAGCCGAAGGGGCCCAAAGTTTATAAAGGCGGCGGTTTATAACCTTCGCAATACTTCGTTACTGCTACGGAATTCAACCTAGATAACCAACAAGGTTTATCTCGTCTGAATTCCTAAGCGAGCCTTGTCTTGCTTGGTTCTAACCCGCCTTTACGGCGCTTTATAACCTACGCGCTACCGCGTTAACTGTTTCAAAATACAATCTCGCGAGCCAACAAATCAGTTCAAAATAAGGATAAAAAGCAATGAGGAATTTTTCAACAATGACGCATAGGGAACGCTTTTACGCGGCGGTTCGGCATGAAGATGCGGATAGGGCGGTGTTTGACCTTTCGGGTTCTCCCCAAACCAACGTGGATAGTGCGAAAGTGCGCGAAGATTTAGGAAAACTGCTAAAAATTCCTACCCCTGCGCCCAGCCCGTACCTTTTGGACGAGCGCATTTTGGTAGCCTTGGATATTGATACCCGCCGTATCGGTGGGATGCCCACCCCCAAAACCCGCCACGCGCGAACAGAAGGGGAAATTTCGTACGACAGTTTCGGTATCGGCTATAAGCAAGTGAACGGACACGGGGAAATTTGTTACAACCCCTTGCGTGATGCAGATATTGATACGGTTGCCACTTACGAATTTCCTAACCCCGAAGAAGTGGACCGAAAACTCATAAAAACATGGGCGGAGCAAGCCAAATTCTTAAAGGAAAATACGGACTTTGCGGTGATTGCCGAACACCCCGTTTTGGGTGTGTTTGAACTGGGTTGCTGGATGTTCGGCTTTGACGATTATTTGTACCGCTTAGCGGCTGAACCCGAGGTGGTGCATTTGTTTTCCGAGCGCTTTTTAAAGTATCAAAAACGGGTAACCGAAATTTATTACGGGGAGATAGGACGGTATATTGACTGCACGACTTCGGGGGACGACTTCGGCACGCAAACGGGGCCGTTTATGTCCACCGCTATGTTCCAAGAACTGATTAAACCCTATTTTAGGCAGCGCGTGCAGTACACCAAAAAATTCACGGACGGCTTTTTTAAGCATCATACGTGTGGAAGCGTACACAATTTTATTCCCGATTTGATAGACTGCGGGGTGGATATTCTAAACCCCATCCAGCCGGGGGTATACATGATGGAAGCCGAACGGCTAAAAAAGGACTACGGGGATAAAATGTGCTTTTGGGGCGGTGTGGATACCCAATATTTGTTGCCCCGCGGTAGTAAGCAAGAAATCCGTGCGGAAGTTTTTCGGTTGCTTTCGGTACTGGGGAAAAACGGCGGCTATATTTTAGCGCCCGCGCATACGATTCAGCCCGACGTACCCGCAGAAAACTTGTTGGAAGTTTACCTTGCGGCAAAGGAATTTTACGGGCAAAGATAAAAACCAAAAAATCGCAAATTAAGGGGAAGCCCCGCGCCATGGCGCGGGGCTTCCCCCCTTTTTAGTAAAATTTCGGCAAGGAAAGGGGGAATTCGCGCGGCGTTTTCTGTTACCATTTTCAAAAAACGCGCTTGTACGCGGAAAAGGAAAAGGTATGCAAAAAACAAGAAGTTTTCCCCGTGAAAAATGGTGGTATATTCTCATCTTTTTAGGGATGTTTTTATCCGATAAGGCGTTGCCCTATTGCCCCCTTTCGGTGGGGCTGAGTTTTGCGCTGAATTTTGCGGGTTTTTCCCCCTTTCCCCTTGCGATTTGTTCGGTTATTTCGCTGTTTTTTGGCGGAACCATGCAGTTTTTTGCCCTTTCATCGGTAGCAAGTTTGGGCACGGCTTTGGTGTTTAGCGTGTACCGAAAAAGGGGAGCAACCGCGGGGATGGAAAGCCTGCTATTCCTATGCTTTTTTATTTTGCCGTACGTAATTTTCGGTGGGGAAGCGGGGCAAGAACTCACCCGCGCCGTTTACGCGGGAATTACTTTGTGTTACGGGGTGATAGGAAAAACCTTTTTGCCCCCCTTACTTACGAAAAGGGGGATATACCGCCCCACGCCCGGTCAACTTTGTTTGGGTGTAACTCTACTTACCCTGCTTTCCGTGGGGGTGTATCGTGCGTTTGGCAGTACGATACTTACGGCACTAAGCACCTTATTATTGCTGTTCGGTGCCAAATTTTTTAAGGCGAGCGGTGTGATGCTTTCGGGGGCACTGGTTTTGCCAAGGCTTTTGGCGGAAGGGGATTTCTGGCCCTTAGGGGTATTCTTTTTGGGTGCGATTATCGTTTACGCGCTTACCCCTACGGGTAGGTTTTTTACCGCGCTTTGTTTGCCCGCGTTATACTTTTTCCTTGCGTTCGTGCTTGGTGCGGTTCCCCTTTCGTATGCCGAAGGGGGTGCGATTATCGGGGCGGCGGTGTTGTATTTGTTTACCCCGAAATATTTGGTAAAAAAGGGGGAGGAGGCAATTGCTTTTCGCCAGCGAAAAACGCTTACGCGTAGCGCAGTGAACCGCGAACGGCAAACGGTATCCGCTTCCTTAAACGCGCTTTCTACGGTGTTTCGCGAAATTCAGGGTGCGGTGGCCCCCGCCCAGCTACATAGTAGCGAAGAAGAAGTGTGCTCGTCCATTACCGCCCAAGCCATGCAAAGCGTGTGCGTCAGTTGCCCCGCCCACGGCATGTGCGTGGGCGTGGGTAAAGTAAAGGACGGCGATATTTATAAAACGGTGGCTATCGGGCTTGCAAAGGGAAGGGTTTCGGTGTTAGATTTATCGGGGGAAACCGCCAGAACTTGCGCCTATCAAAACAACTTGTTGTTTTGTATCAACAATTTGCTTTCCCGTTACCGCCAAATGGAAGAAAGCAAGGAAAACGCCGAAGTGGGGAAAAAGTTGCTTGCCGAAGAAGCGGGTGGGGTGGCGGAAGTGTTAGAAAAACTTTCCGCGTCTTACGCAGTCCCCTTAATTTACGATAGCAAGGTGGAACGCGCGGTGTACGTTGCCCTTGCCGAGCGCGGTGTTTTTCCCGCCGAAATTATGGCGCAAAAAGGGGGAACGCTTTCCTTGTTGCTATCAGCCGAAGAAGGGGGAAAAGCGCACAAATTTGCCCCCGCTTTATCCCGTGCGGTATGCGCCCCCCTTGCCCTTGCCGAACGGATTGCAGTAACCCCCCAAAAATGCGTTGCGGTGTATCGTCCGAAACCAAAGTACGGGATAGCCACGGGGCTTGCTATTCAAAAAAAGGCGGGAAGCCCCCGTTCGGGGGATACGCATTCCCTTTTGAAAGTGGGCACCGACCAAATTTTGATTGCCATTTCGGATGGGATGGGAAGTGGGGATAAGGCGGGGGAAATTAGCACTTCCGCCATCGGGCTGATTGAAAGTTTTTATCGCGCAGGGTTTTCTTCGGACGCCACCCTTTCCGCGGTGAATCGCCTTCTTTCCGCCCGCGCAGAAGAAAATTTTGCAGCGCTGGATATTGCCACCCTTTCGCTTAGCACGGGCAAGTGCGTGTTTTTAAAAATCGGCGCACCTTACGGGTTTGTGATAAAAAGGGAGGGGGCTTTAGTGGTGGAAGGCAATTCCTTACCCCTTGGAATATTAGATGATATTGCCCCCCAAGCCTATACTTGTGCGCTTAGCCCCGGGGATACGGTAATTTTAGTAAGCGACGGGGTTTCGGATGCCTTTCGCTCAGCCAGCGATTTTTTGGATTTTGTAGCGGGTGAAAAGGGATTAAACCCCCAAGTGCTAGCGGATAGCGTGCTTGCGCGCGCCAAGGAATTGACGGGCGGGGAATGTAAGGATGATATGACTGTGTTATGTGTTCGTCTTTTTGAAAACGGCGGTTAAAACCGCGGATATACTGCGTATTTCATCGTTACTGCTATCAATTTGGACTTCGATAACCAAAAGGTTTATCTCATCCCAAATTTATAGCGAGCCTTGAACTACTTGTATCTCCACGGTTTTAAGAAAGGGGGGCGGATAACGGCACGTTATAAGCGGCGCGCTACTGCGTTACTGTTTCAAAATACAATCTCGCGAGCCACAAGGTTCGCCTCGCCTATATTTTTCACGAGCCTTGTATCGCTTGCTTCTAACCCGCCTATGGGGGTAATTTAACAGCCTTCGTAGTGCGAACCTTGTCTTGCTCGGTTCTTCGCCCCCTTGTTGGGGTGGGTAAGCGAGCCTTGTCTTGCTTGCTTCTAACGCGCCTATGGGGGTAATTTAACAGCCTTCGTAGTGCGAACCTCGTCTTGCTCGGTTCTCCGTCCCCGTTTGGGTGGTCAAGGTTACGGCGCGTTATCAGTGGCGCAATCCTTCTTCTTTTCCCAAAATTTTCCACCCAAAAAGTGGGAATAAAACCCTTTTCGGCGCCCATACTGATAGGGCAAGGAGGGAAACAGATGCAGTTTGAAAAAACCCAAACGTTTCAAAATCTTGCCCGTTCGTTCGCAGGGGAATGTCAGGCAGGAATGCGCTATCAATTCGTGGCGCAGCTTGCGGAAAAGGAAGGTAAAATCGCCCTACGCAATTTAATTAAGACCATTGCCAAAAATGAAACCGCGCATGCCAAAGCGTTTTTTGATAAAATGCACGAGCACGCTTCGGGGCAGATAGGCAAGGTAGAGTTCACGGCGGATTTTCCTTATTCGGCAGGCAGTTTAGAAGAAGGCTTGCGTTTTTCCGCGATAGCGGAGGACGAAGAAGCCGAACGGGTGTACCCCGCTTTCCGTGATAAAGCAAGGGAAGAAGGATACGAAGATATCGCCCTGTTATACGAACGGATTATTTTGGTGGAGCAAGCCCACCGCCAAACCTTTGACGCGTTGTTTGAAGACGTCCGCGCGAAAACCCTTTACAAGGCGGAAAAGCCGCGTACGTGGAAGTGTAGCAACTGCGGTAACGAAGGGGAGGGCAAAACCGCTTGGGCAACCTGCCCGTTATGCGGTATGAAACAAGGGTACGTGGAAATTCCCGTACCAAATGAGGAGGAAGCATGAGAAACCAAAGCAAAACTTCTAACAGCCAAAGCGCAAAAAGCGTAAAGAATACGCGCGGTAAGGCTACCAAAGGTTGCAAGTCGGTAAAAAACAGTGAAAGCCGATAACCAAAAGGAAGTGAAAAACAAGGGAAGGGCAAAGGAATTCCGCTCTAAAAACTTTGACCCGTTAGGTAGTTATACGGGGGTTGCGGAAAACCCTTACGAACTTCCCGAACAGGACGCAGACGATTTATAACCCTTTTTTACGCATAGCGTAAAGAATACGAAAACAAGCGTAAAAATGGTTATTTCCCGTTTGCCTTACCAAAGAAAACCCGTATACTCGCGCGCGTTCCTATTCGCGCCGTATACGGCAAAACGCAAACGGAAGAAAATCCAAAGCGAAAAAATCCCCAAGCAAGGTTTCTTGCTTGGGGATTTCTATTCGTATCAGTTTCTATTTCGTAGCAATTTTATTTTACAACCGCAAGGGCTTTTTCTACTACGTTTTCAACCGTAAAGCCGAAGTGTGCGAACAGTTTCGCAGCGGGTGCGGAAGCACCGAAGGATTCCATGCCCATTACTTCGCCGTCCAAACCAACGTACTTAAACCAAGGCATTTTGCTACCTGCTTCTACCGCAACCCTTGCGCGAACGGAAGCGGGGATAACGCTTTCCTTATACTTTTTGCTTTGCTTATCGAACAGTTCCATACAGGGCATGGAAACGACGCGCGCGTCTACGCCACGGGCTTTCAGTTCGGCTTGCGCTTTTACAATCAGTTCTACTTCGCTACCCGAAGCCATCAAAATTACGTCGGGCACTTTCTTTTCGCTATCCGATAAGATATAGCCACCTTTCAGCGCTGCAGCGCCGCTGCCTTCGTATTGGGGCAGGTTTTGGCGGGAAAGCACTAAGGAAGTGGGGCCGTTCCCCTTAATAGCGGTAATCCAAGCGGCGGTGGTTTCCTTGCCGTCCGCAGGGCGGAATACCTTCATGCCGGGGATGGTGCGAAGGGCGGTTAAGTGTTCAATGGGTTGGTGGGTGGGGCCGTCCTCCCCAACACCGATGCTATCGTGCGTTAAGATGTAAGTAACGTTTAAGTTCATCAATGCGGAAAGGCGCATTGCGTTCTTCATATAATCGCTAAATACAAGGAAGGTAGCGCAGTAGGGGATAAGCCCGCCGTGAAGCGCCATACCGTTACAAATTGCGCTCATCGCGTGTTCGCGAATACCAAAGTGCATATTCGTACCCGTGCGGTTTTCTACCGAATAGTATTCGCGCGCGGTCATGTTGGATTTGTTTGCGGGTGCTAAGTCTGCCGAACCGCCCATAAGGTTGGGGATTTTAGCCGCAAGCTTGTTAAGAACGGTAAAGCCCGTGTTACGGGTTGCATCCGCTTTGTCAAATTTCCAAAGGTCTTCGTCCGCAGCAAGGTCGGGGGTTTTGCCCGATTGCCAAGCATCCCATTCCGCGGCAAGTTCGGGGTACGCTTCGCGGTACGCCTTCATCATCTTCTTCCAATCGCGTTCGGCGTTTCTGCCACGTGCGGTTGCGCGTTTTGCATGCGCCCATACGTCTTCGGGAACGGTGAAGGGGGGAACGTTTTCATAGCCAAGCGTTTTCTTGGTAGCAAGAACGCCGTCTTCCCCAAGGGGTGCGCCGTGCGATGCTGCAAGCCCTGCCTTGGGGCTGCCGTAACCAATTACCGTTTGCACGATAATCAGCGAAGGCTTTTCGGTTTCCTTTTTCGCCTTTTTAATCGCGCGGGAAATGGCTTCGGGGTCGTTGCCGTTTGCCACTTTAATTACTTGCCAGCCTTGTGCTACGTGGCGTGCGGCTACGTCTTCGCTAAAGGTGCAGTTGATGTTCCCTTCAATGGTGATATCGTTCTTATCATAGAACACGATCAGTTTGCCAAGCTTTAAGGTGCCTGCCAAGGAAGCCGCTTCGTACGCGATACCTTCTTGTAAGCAACCGTCCCCGCAAATGGCGTAGGTGTAGTGATCTACCACGGGGAACCCTTCTTTATTGAATTTTGCTGCCAAAGCGGTTTCTGCAATCGCCATACCAACGGCGTTTGCAATCCCTTGGCCAAGGGGCCCGGTGGAAGTTTCCACGCCCGCGGTGTGGCCGTATTCGGGGTGGCCGGGGGTACGGCTACCAAGTTGACGGAAGTTTTCCAAATCTTCCTTGGTTACGTCGTATCCATAAAGGTGTAAGCAAGCGTAGTTTAACATACTGCCGTGGCCGGCGGATAAAATAAAGCGATCGCGGTCCTTAAACGCGGGGTCCTTGGGGTTGAACTTCAAATGGTTTTGGAACAGCGCGTAAGCGATAGGTGCGGAAGAAAGGGGAAGACCGGGGTGGCCGGAGTTCGCTTTTTGAATCCCTTCAACCGAAAGAACGCGGATGGCGTTTACCGTTTTTTCTTGCATAGGTTTGCTCATAATCTCTCCTTTAACCGAATATATTCCGTTTGGGGAACGTTCCAAAAGCCGAAGCCGTGTGGGGCAAATACATTAAAACGTTCCGTTTGCGGTGGTGATAGGCGGGGCGGAAAAGTTTTCGCCAAACGCCTAAATATTGAAACAATATTTCTTTGCCCTTCTATTATAGCTCTAATTGCGTGTAAAAGCAAGTCTTTGGGGGTAAAAAAATTGCAAAATGGCGAGTATTCGCGTAAAAAACAGTTTACAATCCACCTATTTTTATGTATAATAGAGTTAACTTTTACCTTTTCAGGAGAAACCGGTTATGGCAAACGCTTTATTTACCCTTTCAACGGATAGCACTGCGGATTTACTTCCCGGCTTTGCGGAAGCCAACGATATCGCTTTGGTTCCGCTTACGTTTAACGTGGAAAAAAACGGGGAATTCACCCAATACAAAGATGGATTTCAAAGCGAAGAAGAATATATCGCCTTTTATCAAAATTTAAGAAGCGGTGCGTTTTCGCGTACTGCAATGCTGAATTTGCAAGACCATTTGGATCATTTTAAAAAGTTGGCGCAAGCAGGCGCGAAGGACGTGTTGCACTTTACCATAGGCTACGGTCTTTCCCCCACGGTGGACGTAGCCAACCAAGCCGCTTCTATCATTAAGGAAGAATATCCCGAATTCAACGTGTACGCAATGGAAAGCTGTTCGGCAACCGTTGGTCAAGGCGCTTTGGTAAAACTTGCCTTGAAAATGCGTAACGAAGGCAAAACCGCAAAGGAAGCGTTCGATATTTTAAGCGAAACCAAGTACCGCTTGCAACACTTTATCGTGGCGGACGACTTGTTCTACTTAAAGCGCGGTGGTAGGGTAAGCGGGGCGAAAGCGGTGGTTGGCACGCTGTTAAACGTAAAACCATTTATTACCATAGACGGCAACGGAAAATTAAAAGTGGAAGGTAGTTTCCGCGGGATGAAAAAGGCGTTTAGCCATATTATGGAAGAAATTGACCGCCTTGGCGTGGGCGAAGAACAAATGATTGTGGTGGTACATACGGACGCGAAAGAAAAGGCGGAAGAATTAGCAAATCGCATTTTGGAAAGAACGGGAATTATGCCCGAAATTCAAATTATGGGCCCCGTAATCGGTTCTCACGTTGGTCCGGGCGCGGTTGCTTGCGGTATGGTTAGTAAAACTGCCCGCGTACCTTATCAAGTAGAAGAATAACGAAAGAAGTCAAAAAAACAATATAGGAACGTAAAACCCGCCGGGCAAGAATTGCTTCGGCGGTAATTTTTTGCGTATCTTAAAATTTTTACATAGTAAAAGATTGCTTTTTGCTTAAACTTATGATATAATGACAAGAGATTCTCATTAAAGTGGGGGCGTAGGCGTTCGCGTGCGAGTGTATCAGTGCATAGGTACGCACGCGAAAATTGCCCGTAAGTTTTCCCTAAAAAATTTACCTAAAATAGAAAAAATAAACCAAAACGGCGCGAAAACCCGCGCAAATGAAGGAGAAAAATATGGCAAAAGAACAATTCGTAAAAGAAGTTGCGGATATGGAAGTGGACTTCCCCCAATGGTACACGGACGTGGTGTTAAAAACCGAACTGGTAGACTACGGCCCCGTTAAGGGAACGATGGTTATTCGCCCCTACGGTTACGCGATATGGGAAAATATTCAAAAGGAATTAAACGAACGCTTCCGCGCAACGGGGCATGAAAACGCGTATTTCCCCATGTTTATCCCCGAAAGTTACTTAAAAAGGGAAGCCGAACACGTGGAAGGATTTGCGCCCGAAGTTGCGCTTGTTACCCACGCGGGCGGTGAAAAGTTGGCGGAAAACTTAGTGGTTCGCCCCACCAGTGAAACCATCATTTGCGAAATGTACGCAAAGTGGATGCAAAGCTATCGCGATCTTCCCATTAAACTGAACCAATGGGCAAACGTTTGCCGTTGGGAAAAAACCACCCGTCCCTTCCTTAGAACCAGCGAATTTTTGTGGCAAGAAGGGCACACCGTACACGCTACCGAAGAAGAAGCGCGCGAAGAAACCTTAACTATGCTTGGCGTTTACCGTGAATTTGCAGAAAACGTGCTGGCTATCCCCGTGTTCACGGGAAGAAAAACCGAAAAGGAAAAATTTGCGGGCGCAAAGGAAACCTACGGTATGGAAGCCATGATGCTAGACGGCAAAAGTTTGCAAGCGGGTACTTCGCACTATTTAGGGCAAAACTTCGCCAAAGCGTTTAATATGAAATTCTTGGATAAGGACGGCGCGCACAAATACGGCTATTCTTCTTCCTGGGGCGTTTCCACCCGTTTAATCGGCGCGCTGATTATGGCGCACGGCGATCAACGCGGTTTGGTGCTTCCCCCCAAGGTTGCTCCCGTGCAAGCGATTATCGTACCCGTTGCGGCGCATAAGGGCGGCGTTAACGAAAAATCCCAAGAAGTACTTTCTGCGCTCCTTTCCGTGGGCGTTCGCGCCAAGTGCGATACCCGTGATATGAGCCCCGGTTGGAAGTTTAACGAATGGGAAATGAAGGGCGTTCCCGTTCGTATTGAAATCGGCCCCCGCGATTTGGAACGTGGGGAAGCAGTTCTGTTTAGAAGGGATACTTTGGAAAAGCAAACGGTTAAGATTGAAGAAATTCCCGCAATTGTTTCCGCACTTTTGCCCGAAATTCAAGCGCACATGCTTGAAAAATCTAAAAAATTCCGCGATAGTCGCGTGAAAAACGTGTACAGCGTGGAAGAAATGCTTACCGCGTTAGACGGCAAAAACTTTACCAAAGCCGCATGGTGTGGGGAACGCGCTTGCGAAGAAGCGATTAAGGAAAAAACCGCCGCTTCTTCCCGCGTTATGACGGAGGACGAACTGTTATCCGAAACCTGCGTATGCTGTGGAAAGCCCGCGAAAAAGAACGTTCTTTTCGCAAGAGCGTACTAACGGATCATTCGCTTGGTCGTGAAAGTAGATCACGGAGCGAGTAAAAACAAAAAAAGGAACAACGGGGAAATCCGAAATACGATTCCCCTAGCAAATATGATTTTCCCTTACGTGGAAAATGAAGGAGAGTAAGATGAAAAAACTGTTAGCACTATTTCTGCTTATAACGATTGCGTTTACGTGCGTTGCTTGTGGTTTGAGAAAACCCGAACAGCAACCTTCCGTTACGCCTTCGGTGTCCGTTGCGCCTTCGGTATCGGTAAGCGTATCTACCGCGCCTTCGGTGTCCGTTACACCTTCGGTATCGGTTACGCCCACGGTTGTACCCAGCGTGATGCCCACGGCTGCGCCCAGTGTAACGCCTACGGTTGCACCTAGCGTAATCCCCACGGTTGCACCCAGTGTTGTACCTTCGGTAGTTCCTACGGTAACGCCCAGCGTAGAACCCAGTGTTGCACCCAGTGTTACCCCTTCGGTAATTCCCAGCGCAACGCCTTCCGTTCAACCCAGCGTAGAACCCAGTGTTGCACCCAGTGTTACCCCTTCGGTAATTCCCAGCGTAATACCTTCCGTTCAACCCAGCGTAGAACCCAGTATTGCACCCAGTGTTACCCCTTCGGTAATTCCCAGCGTAATACCTTCCGTTCAACCCAGCGTAGAACCCAGTGTTATCCCCAGTGTTGTGCCTAGCGTTCCCCTTA
>SVIF01000031.1 GCA_015069615.1 Clostridiales bacterium
CATTTCACGGAGTGCTTCCGCCCAACGGGAAGTGGAATCTGCCATAATTGCAACGTTATATCCCATATCGCGGAAGTATTCCGCAATGGTAATTCCCGTGTAAATGGATGCTTCACGCGCAGCTACGGGCATATCCGAAGTATTTGCAATAAGAACCGTACGTTTCATTAGCGGTTCACCCGTTTTGGGGTCTAACAATTCGGGGAATTCGTTCAAAACGTCCGTCATTTCGTTACCGCGTTCCCCACAACCTACGTAAACGATAATTTCCGCGTCTGCCCACTTTGCAAGTTGGTGTTGCACAACCGTTTTACCGCTACCGAAAGGCCCGGGAACGGCCGCAACCCCACCTTTTGCAATGGGGAAAAGGGTATCAACGACGCGTTGCCCCGTTACCATGGGCATTGCGGGAGTTAACTTTTCTTTATAAGGACGCGCCTTACGTACGGGCCAGCGTTGCAACATTTGCACGGGCGTTTCAAACCCGTCGCGATCAATTACCGCAACCGTTTGCGTAATATTATACTGACCTGCCGTGATGGATTTTACCGTTCCTTGCACGCCGAAAGGCACCATAATTTTATGCAATACTACGGGGGTTTCTTGCACCGTTCCTAAAACGTCCCCCGCTTTTACTTGGTCGCCCACTTTTGCCACGGGAACGAAATCCCACAGTTTTTCGTGGTCCAGGTTATCAATTTGCATCCCTTTGGTGATACGGTCCCCGTACTTTTTTACGATTTTTTCCAAGGGGCGTTGAATCCCATCGAAAATCCCTTCGATAAGACCGGGGGCAAGTTCTACGGATAGCGCATAGCCGGCGGATTCTACCCCATCGCCAACGCCCAAGCCAGAAGTTTCTTCGTAAACCTGAATAGACGCTTTATCCCCACGCAGTTCGATAATTTCACCGATTAGTTTTTTATCGCCTACTTTTACTACGTCATACATTTTTGCATCCGCCATGCCTTCTGCAACGATCAGCGGCCCGGATACTTTAATAATTCTTCCTTGCATTTATCTTTCCTCTCTCTGGAATAAGATATCCACCCCAAGGGCGCGTTCCATTTGTTCCTTCATTCTTTGCACGGCAAATTCGCTTTCGCCGGTAGCCGAAGGAACGGAAATCACGATTGGGTAGGGTGATTCGTTCATTCTATCAATTAAATCTTTCAAAGGTTTGGCAAGTTCGTCCGTTAGGAAAATTACGCTATGCGTTTTTGCTAAACGGCGCAAGGTTTCCCTTGCTTGCTGTTCCCCTTGTACGGGAAAGGCTTCCACCCCGCCCGCTTGAAAGGCTAGCACGCTTTCGCCACTGCCGATAATTGCCGTTTTACCCATTGTAACATTCCCTCAATCTTTTGCGAACGGATTCCCCGTCCACACCGTTCAGTTTGCCAACGATTGCGATACGCACGTTTTTCCATTCGTTTTCTTTATAGTGCACGAATAAAAGCAAGGGAACCAGTCCTTCGGTTTCAAAACGGCGTTCCTTTAACTTTTTCAAAGCAAAATCTTCTGCGAAACGTTCAAATTCCACCATAGGTCTTTGCTCTGCACGTGCTTCCATACCAAGGGACACCAAGTCCGCATATTCTCCGAATAAAAATCTGCGGGAAATTTTAGCGGCGTCCCCATCTACAATCAAATTCAAATCTGCACGGCAAATTTTACCGCCTGTAACGTACATACTTTCCGCTTGAATTACCGTTTGGCTACGAAAAGCAACGCTTAAATTTTTCGCGTCAATTTCGTGCTGTAAGAAACGTTTCTGCTCCTTTCCACGCACAACTTTCAGTAAATAATCGTAATATGCGCGCCGGAAAAGAGTGCCAATCGCAATACCCGTTGCCGTTTGCTCAATAAAGAGTTCTTCACCCTTTTTCATAGGCGCGGAAAGGTACGCGGGGATTTGCGAATAATCCCCCGTTTCCACGGCCTTTAATAAGGTAGGTAAAGCAACCTCGCCCTCTTCTAAAAATGCGGATTGTGAAACGGAAACGTATTTAGCGCGCAAAGCGCATTCCGCGTTGTGAAAATCACGTTGCGCGAAGTACGCTTGCAAAATACTTTCCTTTGGGCAGTATTTCCGTAAAAAGGAAAGAAATTTTGCCCGATCATCCGCTATCATACGTTCGTAATTTTGGGGAGCATATTCTTCCTCCCCACCGAAACCGCTTTCACGCAAAGTTTTTACCACTTCTTCCGCCGTTTCTGCTTCGGTGATTCTTGCAAACTTTTCAGCGGATATTAAGTTTTTTTCCATGGACTTAATCAGTCCGTTTACAAATACGATATCCGGCTTATCCATCATTGTTTTGCACCAAAAAGCGTTTTGGAAAGTTGCGCTTCGGTTTCTTCGCGCACACTTTCACAAACGGCTTCAAAGGTTAATTCCTTATCGCATTTTTCACCCGAAAGCACGATACCACCACTAAATTTTCCATCAAAGGAAACGGCAAGTCCCCTTGCTTTTACCGAAGGTAAATCAGAAAGTTTCTCCTTTGCAACGGGGCAATTTTGCGCAAAAACCACCTTATCGCCATCTTCGGCATAGCGAGAAATTAAACCTTCTAAAAAGGCAAGGTACTGACTTTCACTCATACCGTTCATGCGGCCGATTGCTCTACGGTAAATGCCGTCCACAATTTCTTGCTTTACACCTAGAATATATTTGTTCGCATCCAAAGTGGCAAGCGTTTCCTTACGCTGAACAAACTGCTGCCCTTCCTTTTCAGCAAGGGCTTCGCGCGTGGCAAGAAATTCGGTTTCTTCCCTATCCGCGCGTTCCTGCGTTTCCTTTACGTAAAGAGCTGCTTGCGCCTTAATGCGTTCACATTCTTCAGCCGCCGCTTCTAAAATTTGCGTTACTAACGCGTTGTTTTCTTGATTCATTTTCCTTTTCCGTTACATCATAATACCAAGCACTAACGCCAAAATCGCGTAAAATTCTACCATCGCGGGGAACAGAACGTATTTACCCGAACCCGCACTGTTTTTACCGATTGCGTAGATACAAGATGCTGCGGTTTTACCTTGTAAAATAGCGGAAGCCATACCCGTAATACCTAAAGCGATTGCCGCACCGAACAAGCCCCAGCCTGCGGATACCGCTGCGCCAACTGCGGGAAGCGCACTAATTTTCATTACGGCAAGAACGAATCCGTAAATACCTTGCGTTGCGGGAAGCAATGCTAAAACGATAATTTTGGAAAACTTTTTGCCGTCTTCCGCCATAACGCCCGCAGCAGCCGCGCCCGTTTTATACAAACCGTAGGCCGAACCCGCGCCGCAAAGAATCATGCACAAAGCCAGACCGATAATACCTATTGCTCTACCATCCATTGTTTTTTTCCTCCGAAAAAATATTTTTTATTGTTTTTATTTTAGCCCACCGAAATGGGGGTTAACCTTAATTGTTTTCGGGCACGAAATAGCCGTGCGCCAAAGTACTGCCGAAGGGGGTAAACAATTCCCCTTCCCCTTCGTAGAACTTACCAAAGAATTCTACGTACTGTAAACGGGAATCGTGAATATACGCGCCAAGCAAACTGATTGCTAAGTTAAACAAGTTCCCAACAACGATAATCAATACGCCAAACACGATGCCAACGATACCTTGCGGGAATAAAAGCCCGATAGCCAAGGTATTTGTAAATATGGAAGCAATTTGCGCCCCCGAAAGCATTAGCCCGTACAAACGCGCGTAACTTAGAATATCCGACATATAGTTGATTAAACCGTAAGCCGAAGAAAACACCTTAATTACTTTGCCAGCCCCGCGTTCGGTAATGCCCGAAGTTAGAATAGCCAAACCAAACAGTCCCGCAGTGGTGTAGCCCGCGTATGCGGTGTACGTTGCCTTGGTAACTGCGGAAAATACCCAGAAAATCAAGGCGAATAGCGCAAACGCCCAAGCAAGCCCGGAGAATATACCTTCAACAACTTTTCCCCTACCAAAGCTTTGCGCCGCTTTCATCAGTTGCCCGAACGCAATATGCACTGTTCCAAGCCCTAAGCACCACAAAAGCATGGTGGGAATACTGATACCCGCAAGGGAAACTTTAGCGTTAATTGCATCAATGTTGTTCGCGTAAAAATCACGGTATCCATCGCTTAAAAACTCCCGAAGAAGCCCAAAGCCAAACCAACTGTCAAACAGTGCGCCAAATAGGATTGCAAAGAACCCTCCGTAAGCAAACACCTTTGCCATTCGGTAGGTTGCCGAACCTTTTCTTTGACGACCGGCAAACCAAAAACCGCCTAAAATCATCAAAAGACCGTATCCCGCGTCCCCCATGATAAGCCCCATAAAAAGTGAAAAGAAGAAGGACATCATTCGGTTAGGATCCAGCGCGCCGTAGGCAGGCACCGAATACATATTGGTTACAAACTCAAAATTTTCCACCGCTTTGCCGTTTTTTACTAGCGTGGGTGCAAAATCTTCACGTTTTACGGGGGTAAATTCTATAAAATACGCAGATGCGGTTTCGCTAACCGCTTTTTCCACCCGCGCGGTCATTTCCGTAGGAACGTATCCTTCAATTACCACGGTGGTTTTCGTTCCTACGCCATCACCCTTAGCCTTAGCCTTCTCTACTTGATAGGAAAGGTAATCTGCATAAAGTTTGATAAGCATGGTTTTATCCGCAAAAGATAGCAGTTCCGCATCCACTTCCGTTTGTCGTTTTAAATTCTCCTGTTCTTCCTGATTTAGCATGGCAATTACGTCTTTTGCCACTTCGTTAGAAGAATACGGGCATCTTTGAAAACCATAAGAAGACAACAGTGTTTCCGCTTTTTGCTTTTCCGTTTTGGGCAGAACTGCGGCAAACACGTTTCCCCCCTTAGCGGCGCCCAGCATTTCGGTTTTTACGTCTTGCAGTTCGCTTAATTCCTTTACACAATCGGACGTTTTATCAAAGGGCAAAACGCCAAGGAGCGTTGCGGTATATCGCGTATCCATATAAAAGGAAAAGGGCTTGGATAAGCAAGCATACGGCTCGTACGCGCGAGCCTTCGCGGAAAGTTTCGCGTTTTCTGCTTTCAATTGCAGATTTTTATCGCATAGCGCTTGGATTTTTTGCAGAATTTCTTCCGTTTCATCCATACGACCTTTCATATTGAAAAACTGCGTTCTCGTTACCGAAAACCCATCCTTTACGGGCTCTATTTCGCATTTAGGAAGGCGTTCTTTTGCCATAAGAATTGCTTCTACCGCTTTTTCCGCGCCCGCAATTTTTTCTAATATCGGGCTAACGTCCCCCGCCTCTACGCGCTGCACATTTTCATAGTCCTCCGTTTTTTTGATTTGTACCGAACCGGTTTTAGAAAACGCATCGTAAAGCGCATCCTTTTCCCCGTCCAAACAAACCAACGTCATTAAGGACATCTCAGAAATTGCCATTTTCCATCCTCCGTAAAATTTCGCCGGACAGTTCTTCGGCACGGGGAGAAGTTTCCTCCCTTAAAGCGCGCGCTTCGGCTTCCGCGTTGCGTTCAATTTCACGCGCACGGATTTGCGCGGTTTTTTCCGCTTGCGCCATAATTTCAGCTTGGACTTCCTTTGCTTTTACTTTAGCGCTTTCCATACGCGCTACGTATTCCGCGTCCGCTTTTGCACGCATTTGGGCGGCGGTTTCTTCCGCTTGTTTTTTCATTTCCTCCGCTTTCGCTTCCGCTTCGCGGATTTCGGTTAAAAGACGTTCAATCATATAACCCACCTTAATAAAAAAGCCCGCCGACAACGGTTACCGCTAATATCCGCGGTAACTGTTGCGACAGACTCCACCTTAATTATTTACTTTTAACGAAACAATTATAACAAAGTTATAACATATTGTCAATCGTTTTTTATTTATTCTTTTCGCATTTATTCACTATGCGAAAGAGACCTACAAGGAACTATCTTAAAACTGCACCAACGGCAGTTTGCAAAGCGGTAAGAACGTTGGATTTAGCCGTTTCTACTTCACTTTGTTCCAAAGTACGGTCTAACGAACCAAAGTGCAAGGAAAAAGCCATACTCTTTTTGCCCGCTTCCACTTGCGCACCTTCGTACACGTCAAACAGTTTTGCTTCTTTTAAGAATTCGCCAGCATTCGCGTAAATTACAGATAAAATCTCCCCACAAGTTACCGATTTTAGTACGGTTACAGCGATATCTACCGTACTTTCAGGATAACGGGAAATGGGTTTTACCGCAATTTTTTTGTTAAATTGCTGTTCTAACAAATCGTAATCCAGTTCCACTACGTAAACGCGTTTTTCCAAACCGTATCTTTCCGCGTACACGGGATGAATTTCCCCAAAACCGCCCAAAAGCACACCGTTAGCGCTTACCGTTGCCTTTCTGGTGGGATGATAGTAATGTTTTCCACCGGGGGCGATATCAATAGTTACGCCAAAGGAACGGCAGAATTCTTCCACAATCCCCTTAACCGTATAGAAATCAACGCCTTCGCCGTACGCGCCCACAATAATATGATTCTTTTCCACGGGAAGTTCACTACCCGTTAAAGGTTTATCCGTGTGATAAGTACGTGCAAATTCAAACAGTTTTACGGTTTCGTTTTTGCGGTTTTGGTTAAAGGAAAGCACGTTTAACATACTGGGAACAAGCGTGGTACGCATTACCGAATAATCTTCGCCCAAGGGATTCATTAATCGGATAAATTTGTATTCGCTTGCGGTTTTATCCAAATCCAGTTTATCGTATTCCTTTTCGGAAATAAAGCTATACGTTACGGTTTCTTGTAAGCCGAAGCCCGCAAGCGTTTCGCGCATACGTTCTACGTCCGTTTGCTGGGTATTTCTACCGCCATCCGTAACCTTTGCAAATTGTAATAACGTTCCCGAAATGTTATCATAACCGTACATACGGATAATTTCTTCGGCTAAATCCGCGTAATCTTCCACGTCTTCACGATATTCGGGAACAAGCACCGTAAGAACGCCATTTTTCACGCTTGCTTCAAAATGAAGGGAAGTTAAAATTGCAACGATACGTTCTTCGCTTACGTCAATGCCAAGCAAATCGCAAATGCGCGATACGGGGGTAACGATTTCACGTTTTTCTTGCGTTTCCGCATTGCAATCAATAGCGCCCGATAAAATTTCACCAGCTTTTAACTGATAAATTAAGGAAAGCGCGCGTTGCATGGCCACGCCCGTGGTATACGAATCTACGCCCTTTTCAAAACGAGCAGAAGAATCCGAACGTTGCCCCAAATTACGCGAAGTGCGGCGGATATTGTCCCTTTTAAATTTTGCAGATTCAAACACTAAATTTTTGGTTTCTTCGGTAATCCCCGAATCCAAACCACCCATAACGCCTGCGATACATACGGGCTTTTCTCCATCGCAAATCATTAAGTTTTCTTGGGTTAAATTAAATTCCTTTTTATCCAAAGTTACGATGGTTTCCCCTGCTTTCGCGCGGCGAACCACGATTTCACCACCACTAAGCTTATCCTTATCAAACGCGTGCATGGGTTGCCCCATTTCCATTAAAACGAAGTTGGTAATATCCACCAAGTTACTGATACCGCGAATACCAACAAGGAACAATCTTTTTCTCATCCATAAGGGGGACTGTTCAATTTTTACGTTTTGAACGCCGGTTGCCACGTAACGGGGGCAAAGTTCGGCATCTTCTACGCGCACTTTTACAAAGTCCGTAACGGGGGTGGAAAGCGTTTCATAGGTGAAATCGGGCGCTTTCAAGGGTTTACCCAAAACTGCGGCTACTTCCCTTGCAATCCCGTAAACGCATTGGCAATCGGGACGGTTAGAAGTAACCCCGATATCAAACACGATATCATCTAAACCAAGCGCTTCTTTGATATCCATACCCAAGGGATATTCTTCCTGTAAGCGTAAAATGCCGTTGATGGATGCGCCCGGATAAAAATCATCCGTTATCCCAAGTTCTTCGCCCGAGCAGAACATACCAAAAGATTCCACTCCGCGAATTTGACCGTTGTTGATAACACCGCCGTTAAATAAAGTTGCGCCGTCTAATGCAACGGGAACCAAATCCCCTACTTCAATATTTTTTGCGCTAGTGATGATTTGCAGTTTTCCTTTATCACCCGCATCAATTTGCCAAACGTTCAATTTATCTGCGTTGGGGTGCTTTTCTACCGAAAGCAGTTTTGCAACCACGATACCGCTGACGTTTTTGAACACGTCTACCATTTCTTCTACTTCAAACCCGCAGGAAAACAGTTTTGCTTGCAATTCGGAAGCAGAAACGTCAATTTCTACGTAATCTTTTAACCATCTTAAAGGTGCTAACATCCTATTTCCCTCCGTTATTTATCAAATTCATTTAAAAAGCGTACGTCGTTTTCAAACAACATTTTCATGTTGGGAATGCCGTACTTCAACATTGCGATACGTTCCACGCCCATACCGAACGCGAAACCCGAATATTCGTCGGGATCCAAGCCACAGTTTTTAATTACGTTGCGGTGAACCATACCTGCACCAAGCACTTCAATCCAGCCCGTACCTTTGCATAGGTTACAACCTTTACCTTTGCAACGGAAACAAGATACGTCTACTTCTACGCTGGGTTCGGTAAAGGGGAAATAGGAGGGGCGGAAACGCGTTTTGGTTTCATCCCCAAACAGTTTTGCGGCGAACGCGTCCAAAGCCCCCTTTAAATCGCAAAGGGTAACCTTTTTATCTACCACAATCCCTTCCACCTGTTGGAACATGGGAGAGTGGGTTGCATCGTCATCACTTCTATATACCTTCCCGGGGGAAAGCACTTTGATGGGAGGTTCCTTTTGTTCTAAACAACGGATTTGACCGGGAGAAGTGTGGGGGCGAAGCACTACGTTTTCGGTAATATAAAAGGTATCCTGCATATCACGCGCAGGGTGATCCTTGGGGATATTTAAGGCTTGGAAGGTGTAATAATCCGTATCAATTTCGGGGCCTTCAAAAATTTCAAAACCCATACCCGTAAACACGCCGATAATTTCGTTACGAACCTTGGTCAAGGGGTGAAGCGTACCGCGTTCGGGACGGGTTCCGGGCAAGGTTACGTCTAACGCTTCTGCCAAAAAGCCTGCTTCCATTTCCTTTTTTTGCAATTCTTCTTCTTTTGCCGCAAACGCACCTTCTAATTCTTGGCGAAGGTCGTTGATGATTTTACCAACTTCCGCACGGGATTCCTTGGGCACGTCCTTTAGCCCTTTCAAAAGCCCGGTTACTTCCCCAGCCTTACCAAGATAACGAATCTTTAAATCTTGGAAATCGCGTGAAGTTTCGCATCCTTCCAAAGCGGATAAAGCGGATAGTTTTAATTCGTTCATTTTTTCTTGCATATTCTTTTCTCCAAAAAAATAAAATAACGCCCCATGCAAGCATAGGGCGCAAAAAGCGCGGTACCACCTATTTTCGCCCGCAAGCGGGCCTTATTTTCACGATTACGGCGTGCTCCGATGCGTATTACTTGGCACTTAATAAAGCACCGTTCCCCGCACAGCTCCGAAGGGAATACCGACGCTAAGCTTTAAGGACGTTCCAGCCATGCGCCCTCTCTCTAACAAAGCCCGTTGCGCCGTCTATCTTCATCACGGCTTTTACAGTTTTACATAGTATACCCCTTTTTTGCCTTTTTGTCAACTTTTTTTCGCAAACAAACACGATATCTGCTTAAAAATTGTATTTAGATCCTAATCCATCCGCATCTACGTATGTATCGGGAACTTTCCCCACCAAGATACTTTCGCAAACGAAAATTTGCGTGGGAACGCTTACTTTAATGGAATATCCGGGCAAAATAATATCAACGTCCGCAACTGCTTCCATATAAATTTTATGCAATGTTTGGTTAATGCCCACCGTTTCGTATTCCGAAAAAAAATCACAATTCACGCTTCCTACGGGAATGATTTTAATGGTTACTTCGGGACCGAACCCTGCTAAAATTTTTGAACCCGTAAACGCACCAATGGGAATTTCCACCCCTTGCGTTCCAAGAAGTTCCAAATTGCGTTGGGATAGGTATGCCGTATCCCGCGCTAATCGGTTAACCTTTACTGCGTTAGCCGAAAGCATTGCAATTTCTCCCTTTTCATCTTTAATTACGTCAATTAAATCTGAATAGGAAATGCCGTTTAGGGTTTCGTAGATTGCCAAGTTTACACTGGTGGTTGTCATCGCCTTAACCCTTGCTTCGGAAACAGCCATAATTACGTGCTTTGCGTTGTTGCGAAACACCGAATACACAACCACGATAGCCGCAAATAGCAGCAATAAGATTATTTTCAGTTTTACGTGTTTTTTTCGTTTTCTGTTTTTTTGTTTCCTTTCCTTCATACCTTACCGTATGCAGGATAAGGCAAAATTATCAGTTCTTTTTTGTTTTCGCGTTGAATAACACCGCAAAAAGATAGCCGAACACGATGGCGGATGCAATCCCCGCTGCGCCCGCGGAAATTCCGCCCGTAATCGCGTGATATAAGTCAATTTTTGCGCCGCGAATCGCCCCTTCGGCAAGCAAATATCCAAAACCCGAGATGGGAACGGTTGCACCTGCGCCTGCGAAATCTACTAGTTTTTCATATAAACCAACCGCTTGCAAAAGAGCGCCTGCAAGTAAAAAGCTAACCAAAATTCGCGCCGTTGTCATTTTTGTTAAATTGATGAGTAATTGCGCAATCACGCATATACCCCCACCAACCACGAACGCCTTAAAAAAGGTAATAAGCACGCTTACAATTATCTGCATTTTGCTTCCCCCCTGCGACTATCTATCACGACAAGGTGCGAAATGGCAGGCACGGATTCCCCTTGCTGAGAAGTGGTTGTGGAAAGTAACGCCCCCGTAGCCATGAATATCATTTTTATAGGTTTTTGCGTTAATTCGCGGTAAAAATACGAATTAAGCGTGATGGCGCTACACCCCGCACCACTGCCCCCTTGAAATTCCGTTTCCGCAGGATGATACACCATTTTCCCGCAATCCATGTGCCTTGACGAAATGGAATAGCCTTTATCCTTCATTAGGGCATCCATCAAACTGCTTCCGTACGCGCCCAAATCCCCCGTTACGATATAATCGTAATCTTCGGGGCGGGAATCCGTTTCGCGAAAATGGCGGTATAAGGTATCCGCAGCTGCAGGCGCCATAGCGGCGCCCATATTGTTTACGTCCGTTACCCCAAAATCCACCACTCTACCAAAGGTTGCCATAGTAATTTTAGGCCCGTTCCCTTCCTTAGAAAGAACGGTTGCACCCGCGCCCGTAACCGTCCATTGCGCGCAAGGGGGTCTAGTACAACCCAATTCCAAAGGGAAGCGATACTGCCGTTCGGCAGAAGCGAAATGGCTACCCGTGGCGCACACCACCGTATCCATATACCCCCCGTCAATCAAACACGCGCCCAAACTTAAACTTTCGCTCATGGTAGAACACGCGGAATATAAGCCGATAAACGGCACGTCAAATTCGCGCGCCGCAAAAGAAGCGGATACGATTTGATTGAGTAAATCCCCCGACAAAACCGCGTCTATCCCATCAAAATTCCTTGCCGAAGATAATACCGCGTGGTCAATGGCGTAAGAGAGCATTTTGCGTTCGGCCTTTTCAAAGGTCTTTTCCCCAAATTTATCATCCGACAAACGCTGATGTAAATACTTCCCTAACGGGCCTTCGCTTTCTTTTGGCCCGCCCACCGTGTAGGTTGCAATAATACGCGGAGCACTTTTGAAATAAACAGTTCCCCTTCCCATACTTCCCCCTTAAAATAAATACGCAACGTAATATATTAGCCCAATTACCACCGAGGATAGTACCCCGTAAACGATAATGGGCCCTGCAATTACGAACATTTTCGCCGCTACGCCGTACACGTACCCTTCGGACTTAAATTCCATAGCGGGTGAAACCACCGAATTAGCAAACCCCGTAATGGGTACGATAGATCCACCGCCCGAAAACTTACCGATACGATCGTAAACACCGAGCCCCGTCAATAAACTACCAAGAAAAATTAAAATGACGGACACCGTTCCCGCCAAGGTATCCCCAGATAGCCCCGCCCAGTAGGATAGCATATACCTTAAAAACTGTCCCACCGAACAAATAGTACCACCGATAAAGAACGCGTGTAAAAGGGTGCGCCTTTCCTTTGTTGTAGGCGTTGTTGCGGACACGAACTGCAAATATTTTTCGTTAGGCTTCTGTTTCACGAATTTCCACCTCCCTTTTGGGCGCAACGCGTCTGGACTTTCCATCGTAACTTCGTTGTATGGTCGTTTTGCGATATACGTGCATATGATTTCTCCTTTTTCCCTTATCTTGTGGAAAAGTGCGCGTTTCATACAGATAACAAAAAAAATAAGCGCGGCCAAGTTGGTCGCGCCTAAAAGTTTATTTAGATAATAAAGACGTTTATTCTACTTTAGCAAGAACGTATTCACCCTTACCCGTCATATTTACTTTACCATAATTTGCGGGAATAAAGAAGGTATCACCCTTCGTAAATGCTTGCCCTTCAATTTCCCCTTCGCCAGATAAGAAGGTTACGGATAAGAAACTTTGTCCATCCGTTTCCATTTCGTCCTTTTGGGTGAAGTTACCGCGAATTACGGTAAAATAGGGGCAACGGGCCAGTAGTTCTTTGCCACCGCCCAAGTTTTCGGGAACGACTTTATCCTTATACTCTGTTAGATCCGAAACAAGCACTGCTTTTTCCACGTGCAACTCTCTACCCTTACCCGTTTTTTTATCAATTCTACCGTAATCGTATACGCGGTAGGTTAAGTTGCTGTTTTGTTGAATTTCGCAAATGGTTACGCCAGCGCCGATCGCGTGAATCGTCCCCGAAGGAATAAAATAGCATTCTCCGTTTTGCACTTCGTAAAAACGGAGCGCATCAAGTAGGGTGTTATCCGCGATTCGGCGGGAAAATTCTTCTTTGGAAATTTCCTTTTCAAACCCGCAGTAAATCCCTGCGCCCGGTTCGTGGTCTACGATATACCACATTTCGGTTTTGCCGTATTCCCCTTCGTTCTTTAACGCGTAATCATCCGAAGGATGCACTTGCACCGAAAGGTTTTCCTTTGCATCAATCAACTTGATAAGAACGGGGAAAAATTCAAATTTTGCAGCGGCAGAGCCTAACATTTCGGGGGTAAGAACGCTTTTTAAGGTTTTCCCTGCGTTTTCCCCGTTTGCAATCACCGAAGGGCCTGCATCATGGCAGCTAAGTTCCCAACTTTCCGCAACGATAGGCAAATCCGTGTTTTTATTCCACTCCGTTTTTAACTTCGTGCCACCCCAAAGATTGTCTTTATAGGCGGGCGTTAACTTATAAATTTCCATTAGAAAATTACCTCCTGTTTGATATCTTTACTGCTTTCGTTTTGCAGAATCATATTTACGATTTCATAATAGGTTTCCCCGTTGATTTGGTAAGTTTTTCCAAATCTCCCTTCCCCGTTTACAATCTTGCCAAGCATTAAATCACCTACGAAATAACGGGTTTTGCCACGGCACGCGTCTTTTGTTACGGGAAGATCAAAACTAAGAGTTAGGGTTTGTGGAGAAGTAACTTCCACCACGGCAAAACCGTTTTCTATTTTTGCTTTTTCCCCGTTTACGCGTACGTTTGTTGCAAATTCGGGCACGTACAAGCGAAGAATAAACGCCGTATCCGCTTTGGCGATAGCGAAGGTTACTTCAGAAGCGTTCCAATCGTTCACCTTTTGGGTAACCTTTACTTTCCCATCAAGTAAAGTCGCTTCGTTATCGTTATATAAGGGTACGAATACTTCCTTTCCGCGGGTTAAATACTGTGCGGAAGAAAGGCGGTAAATCCCCTCCCCACAACGCATGGAACAACACCAAAACGCTTCAAACACGCCTTGCCCTGGGGTTAACACGGGTTGATCTTCGGTGGTACAAATATCGCAACCCAAACCGCCGTTATAACGCTGTGAAAAACGGAACGCGTTTTTATAAATGCGGTTTAACGCTTGCGCGTACTTATACTCACCCGTAAATGCAAACAGTTCCATTGCAACGATAAAGGAATCCACCACTGCACAACCTTCCGTCCATTCGGGGCGGCAGAACCAATTGTAGTTGGCGTAATTTACGGTCATACCTTGCTCTTCGTACAAGGTAAACAGTTCTTTTGCCATTTCCAAGTACTTGCGTTCACCCGTCAATCGATAAAAGCGCAAAATGCCGCGCGTTCCGGATAAGGTAGCGTGCGTTTGGCAACGAATCCCCGCTTTATCAATAGAAGCAAAAATTTCTATCGCGCGGATAATTAGTTGTTTTAGTGTTTCGGAAGGAAATAATTCATAAACGGCGGTGTATCCGTCCAAAGGAATAAACGCACATCCCGTATCTGTGGAAAGTTGCCAGTCGTTTACGGGAATTTGCAATAAATCCCCCATTGCTTCCCCAATATTTTGGCGGATGGACATATCCGTAGGATATTTTTCGTAATACGGCAAGGTTTTCGCAAGTAGATTTTCGGTAACCGAAAGGATGATTTCACGCGATTGCGCGTCCCCGTTTTTGATATAATGTTCGCACATAGCGCGCAAAAACCAGCTATTGCTTGCCAAAAGTTGTTCGCTAAGAACTTGCTCTAACTTTTTACCAAAATACTTGTGTTCGTTCAAATGCCCTTCTAGTAAAGACATAATTTCTTTTAAGTATCTAGCTTCCACGTGCAAAGTTTTTTCATCCGAAACCAAGGCAAGCAAAGTTCTGCCTTCCCAGTCCCCCGGCCAGTTATACGATGCATCTTGGAAGATCTTTTCGGGTTTATAAGGTTCGCTTTCCATCCGTTGCAGATTTTTTTCCGCGCGGAATTTTAGTTCTCCTTGCGTTTTGATATCTTTATAGTCAATGAATTTCATTTATCTTCTCCTGCCTCTTTCTTCTATAAAAATAAGGTGAAAATACCCCGTTGCCGGTTAAATTGCATTACCTAATTCTCTTATCCGTTCGTTTTTTCGTTATATTCTTTGATTAAAGATAAGATGAGCTTTCCCTTTTCCCAACGTTCGTTACAACTGTATTCCACACCCGTACCGTGTTCGGTTAAATCCCCCGGAATTTGTTCGGTGAAATAATCGTAATTCCAAAAAAGCGCAATGGGAACGCCAGTTTCAATGCAGGCTTCAAAAATAGCGCGGGCTTGCATTTCGTATTCGCGCGGATCAAACGCATCCCCAGTTAGCACACCAAATTCCCCTAAATAACCCGTTTTATTCATTGCTCGGCATTGTTGCATAAACAGCTCCATGCGTTCCTTCCAATTCGTCGTGCCAAGGTCCTCCCCCAACACACCGTAATTGCCGTGTCCGTCCACACCATACTCACGCATAAAAAAGGGATAGTTGGTATATTCGTGAATTGACACCGCATCAATTCCCCCGTTTACCCGTTGCATTAAGGTTAAATGTTCTTCTCTTGTATCAATTTCCATAGACTGGTTGCGGTACGCTAAATTGTACGCACAAGGGCGGGTTACCGCATCCCCAGTGCCGATTAAACGGTTATCCTCATCTACTTCGTGAATGATTTTCGCCCACCAAGTAAGCAAATCACCGTATTCAAAGGAGGTAATCATATCCTCCCATTGCGTGGCGCGCATGCGAACGCTGTTTTCGGGCAAGGGTGTGGGGCGCCACCAAGGAATATCCATACTAAGCTGATGCTCGTTGCCAAATTCCCACATATACGCCGAAGTATGATGCTTCAATTTTTTCACGATCCCTTGGGTAAACCACTTTATAAAAGCAAGGGTTTTGCTTGGATTTGTTTCGGGATTGCGCAAGGCAACCGAAGGTCCTTCGTCAAAAACATTGCAAAAGAAGGAAGTCCAAAAGAAAGAAGGAATCAAACCGATATGCAATCGGTCTGCCGCAGTATATACTTCGTCAAGCAAATTTAAGTGCAATTCAAAGTTATCCATCACGTTTTTCCAACCGTTAGGATAAAAAGAACCCGCGTTAAAACGAACGACCTTCACGCCGTTATTTGCAAGCGTTTCCAAGGCCTTAAGCGCAGGGGCGGGATTTAATTTACCATCGCAAAGCATGGTTAATGGGTTATCCCCTTCCTGATCGTAACAGGAGGTAATTAGGTTAAAGCAATTCACACCAAACCCAACGAAGGGTTTACCGTTTAACAGCATCTTTCCGTTTTGACCTTTTTGCAATCCTAGTTTCATAATAACACCCCAAGGCTTAGTTTAGAATATGTTATCATATTTTATGATAAGTGTCAATACCCTTTTCTCTTTTTATGTAAAAAAAAGTGCGCCGCAAATCACGGCGCACCGAAACTGTTTCGGATTATATTAAAAGAAGGAAA
>SVIF01000032.1 GCA_015069615.1 Clostridiales bacterium
ACGCGCATGCGTACGGCCTGGGGGAAACGGTTAGCGTTAGTTTTTACGAAAACGGGGAGCAACTGATTTGCGCGGTGGAAGAAGGAACGTTAAAAGTATAGGCGTGCGCATGCGCGTGCATCCCTCGTACTTTTTGGGGCTAATCGTTGCGGTGGCTATGGGGCAAGGGCTAAACTTCCTTGCCCTTACTTTATGCGCACTTTTGCACGAATACGGGCATTACGTTAGCGCGGAAAAACGGGGGTATACCCTAAACCGCATTTTACTTACCCCCTTTGGCGCGGCGGTGGGGGGAAACAACCAAGAAATTTCGGCTAAGGACGAACTTGCGGTGTTTTTCGCTGGTCCGCTAGTGAATTTTTACTTTTGCGTGGGAACGGTTGCCACTTGGTGGCTTTTCCCCGATTTATACCCCTACACCGAAACGGTGTTTTGGGCGAACGCCTCCCTTTGCCTATGCAATTTACTGCCCGTTTTCCCCTTGGACGGGGGCAGAATTTTGTATGCCTTGCTAAAACGGAAATTCACCCCAAAAATGGCAAACCGCCTTACGGGGGGCGCGGGACTATTTACCTTGTTTGGGTATACCGCGCTTGCCGTGAAAGGGGGCGCGCATATTGCCTTCGTTTTGGTTTTTTGGCTAATTACCCTACCCTTTTTATTCCGCGCAAACCACGGGGAAGGTTATTATAAATGCTTAACCCACCGCACCGCAAGCAGAAGAAATAAAGGCATGCACCTTTCCTTGCTTGCCTTTTCGGTGGATTCCACCCTTTCTACCGCTATAAAGCGTATGCGCGCGGGCGAAAGCTATATTTTATACCTTTACCAAGGGGATATCCCCGTAAAAACGCTTAGCGAAACCCAAGTGTACCGCCTTGCCGAACAAAAAAGCTTGTACCTAACCTTTTGGGAAGCCTTGGGCGCTGAAACGTAAGGGGCGGTATGGGATTCTCCGCGTTGCCCGTCAATGCGGGTAGGCGAAGAATGACACGGAACCGTAGGGGCGAGCATTGCTCGTCCGAAAAAACTCCTTCCGTCAAGGCATTGCCTTGCCACCTCCCCCTTAGGAGGAGGCTTTTTAGATTCTCCGTTTTGTCCGTCAAGGCGGTAGGCGAAGAATGACAATAAAAAAAAGACCTTGCTAGAGCAAGGTCTTTTCGTGTTCTCGCATAAACTAAAGGCGGTGAAGAAACAAGCGATACAAGGCTCGTGAAAAATACAGGCGAGGCGAACCTTGTTGGTTGCCGAGATTGTATTTTGAAACAGTAACGCAGTAGCGCGCCGCTTATACGCCGCCGAAAGGTTTGTTAGTTGCAAGCAGCCCTAGGCTCGCTAGGAATTTGGGGTGAGGTTAACCTTGGTGGTTACCGAAGTCCAAATTCGTAGCAGAAACAACGGGATGCGCTGCAAATAGCGAACCGAAAATTAGATTTCAGAGAAATATTTAATAGTTCTAACCATTTGGCTGGTGTAGCTGTTTTCGTTGTCGTACCAGGATACAACTTGTACTTGGTAGGTGTCGTCGTCAATCTTGGAAACCATGGTTTGGGTTGCATCAAACAAGGAGCCGTATCTCATACCAACTACGTCCGAAGAAACGATTTCGTCTTCGTTGTAGCCGAAGGATTCGCTTGCTGCTGCCTTCATAGCTGCGTTGATGCCTTCCTTGGTTACGTTGGTACCCTTAACAACAGCGGTAAGGATGGTGGTGGAACCGGTAGCAACGGGAACGCGTTGTGCAGAACCGATTAACTTGCCGTTCAATTCGGGAATTACAAGGCCGATTGCTTTAGCAGCGCCGGTGGAGTTGGGAACGATGTTAGCAGCACCTGCTCTTGCACGGCGAAGATCGCCCTTTCTGTGGGGGCCGTCCAAAATCATTTGGTCGCCGGTGTAAGCGTGGATGGTGCTCATAATACCGCTTTGGATAGCAGCGTACTTGTTCAAAGTATCAGCCATGGGAGCCAAGCAGTTGGTGGTGCAGGATGCAGCAGAAATGATTTGGTCTTCCTTGGTTAAGGTCTTTTCGTTTACGCTAAACACGATGGTCTTTAAGTCGTTACCAGCGGGTGCGGAAATAACAACCTTTTTAGCGCCTGCAGCAACGTGAGCCATAGATTTTTCTTTGGAGCAGTAGAAACCGGTGCATTCCAAAACAACGTCTACGTCAAGTTCGCCCCAGGGAAGGTCTTGCGCCTTGGGCATAGCGTAAATGGTGATTTCCTTGCCGTCTACGGTGATGGAACCGGGAACGGTTACGGTTTTACCGTCTTCAGCAAAAACGGGTTCTTTAGAAGTTACGGTGTGAAGACCTTCACCCATTCTTCCGCAGTAGCCGCCTTGCGCGGTATCATACTTTAAAAGGTTAGCCAGCATTTTGGGGCTGGTTAAGTCGTTAATCGCTACGACTTCGTAACCTTTTGCACCGAACATTTGGCGGAAAGCCAAACGACCGATACGGCCAAATCCGTTAATTGCAACTCTCGTGTTCTTAGACATATCTTATGTCCCTCCAATAAATAATTTTTAATTTTAGTGTGAAGCGGTAATAAAACGGGCTTTCCCCTACGCTCCAATGGTAATTATACCCTTTTTTCGTAGAAAAGTCAATCATTTTTCCGTCCTTTCGCTTAGGAAAGAACCTTCTTTTTATAATTTTTATAAAAAATGAAATTTCCCACCCCACCACCGCCCCTTGAAATTTGCCAACGATTAGAAGAAAACGGGATTCTATCGCTAACGCTCCAGAATGACACGGAAAAAAGAAAAGCGCGGAAGGAAATTCTTCCGCGCCCTGTTTTATGGAATGAAAAATCTTATTCAACCAACACATAACTTTTAATCAGCTTGCTATTATTAAAGTAGTCAATTTTATATTTGCTTCCTGTTTTCATTTTTACGTGAGTTTTTGCAACTCTAGGACTTTTTAAAGTTATAGTTTCTTTTCCTATCTCGAAAAAAAGATTTATCACTACACCATCACCGCTTCCCCATTTTGTATAAACAACAATGATTTGCGTAGTTTCTTGTTTTACAATATCTTTTGTATATGGTATATAATTGAATAAAAAAAGCACTACTACTACAGAAGCAAGCAAAGGGGCGACAATTTGATAAAATCGTTCTTTTTTGACAACCATATATACGCCGCCAATAATACATCCGATTAGAGTAGCCGAATAAATAATAAACAAAATCCAAAGATTTTTCATTTTACTCCTTTAATACAGCGGACAGGAAAGGAAATCTACAATAAAATAAGAAGCATAGTTAATAACAACATTAGCCAAATTCATTTGTTTTACATGTGAAGACATAATTTCAAGCATTTCTTCCCTTGCATAATTAAACCCTTCATTTCTATAAAAATGTTGATACTGTGAGTAGTTATTCCCTTTCACAAACAATTTACTCGTTGCCTTTGATGTAGCACTTGCAATGCCTCGTGATGCAAGTCCCATTACAAATTGTACTGCTGCAAATCCTAAGACCTCTAATAAACTAAACTTGTTACCTAAAATAATAGAATGAAGCCCTTTATCAACTAAGGCAGATGTAAGGGACTGCCCCGCAAGTGAACCTACTCCACTACCAGGAATTAGACCAGAAACAAAACCAGAAGCAAAACTGATTCCCACCTTCCACCAATCCAGTGATGCAAACGACGCATCCTCAAAAACAAGTTGACCTAGAATATTTGTTCCGGCAGCAATTGTTCCACCAATAAGCGCGGCAATTAATAACGCAAAATGCCCATTAGGGTCTACATATTTTAAGGGGTTGTTTAAGCAATACGAATAAAGGTTTAAGCCACCAAGGTTTTCGTGGTCTAAATATTCCAAACTATCCTGCGTTAGGAATCTGCCGATTTTCGGGTCGTAATGGCGAGTGTTTAGCCAGTATAGATCCAGCTCGCTATCATAATAGTAGCCACGGTACCTAAACGGATTTGCTTCGGCTATGCCTAGATATTGGGAATCAGAATCTATCGTACATACACCCCAGGCATCATACGAGTAAGTGCACGCACATTCAAATTGATCCCCGTCCAGATAATATAAACCGAGCACGTCCCCAAACATATTTTTAGCAAATAGATACTGTTTGGCTTGACTACACATGGCGTATACGCCCGTGCTGTCGTATAGAAAATACCAGTATTTGCCGCTGCCATCTTTTTTAGCCACTAATTTATCGCCGTTATAGTAATACTGTTCGGTTTTATTCCCTACCGTCTTTTTCGTCCGTCTACCTAACCCGTCATTCTTATTGTTTTTATTATACCACAAGTAAGAATTTTGTCAATACTTGAAAAACGGGATTCTATCGCTACGCTCCAGAATGACACGGAAATAAAACAAAAAGAAAAGCGCGGCGGATTTCTCCACCGCGCCCTTCTTGTGAACAATTCAAAGAATTTCAATTTTTTTTATAGGAAAGTTTTTTGCTTTTTTGAAGAAACGAAAACGGCAACAAAGGTCTACGCTTTTTTCTTCGCCATTTTCATCTTTGTAGAAAAGTTGTAAATTAAAAAGAAATAAAGGAATGTAAAGAAAATCATTGTTCAACCAATAGTTCCCCCGTATTATTTTAGCATATGGGATATCGAGCAAAACTTTTTTTCTTTGTATGATTTGCAAAGAATTGTCCGTAAGAACATAATAGGTTTTACATGCGATTTCGTATAGAACAAAAACTATACCAACAGCAGCAAAAACAATTAAAACCCCCAAAACAAAGCGTTCAAAGACGTATTTCATTTTAGCTCCTTTTCCAAGAACAGAAACGCAATCAAAAAACAAGGCCAAAAAGGCGCAGTAGCATTCCATAATAAAAAAACGCAATCTTCCCTTTTTCGTTTTCATTTCTCCTCCTACCGTTTATAAACCGCCGTAAAGGCGGGTTAGAACCGAGCAAGACAAGGAAGTCCGAGCCGTATAGGACGGATGTATACTTGCCGTTTTCGACGTTCTATACGGCGATGGCTGACACAGTATTGCGACGTGTTATAAACCGCCGGTATTAGCCTTTCAAATTTTCGGGGTTTAGGCACAGCAAATCTTCCACAACGAATCTGCCGTCCTTACGAATCAGTTCGCCGTCAAAATAAATTTCGCCCCCACCGTATTCGGGGGTTTGAATCAGTACCAAATCCCAATGCAAGGCGGATTCGTTGCCGTTGTACGCGTCGTCGTAACAGCTGCCGGGGGTAAAGTGGATGCTTCCCGCAATTTTTTCATCAAACAGAATATCCCCCATGGGGCTGGTGATATAGGGGTTAACGCCCAAGGCGAATTCCCCCACGTAGCGCGCGCCTTCGTCCGTATTAAAAATTTCTTCCAAAAGAGCGGGATAGTTGCCATCCGCTTTTACGATTTTACCGTTTTCAAAGGTAAGGGTTACGTTTTCGTGCTTTACGCCCCGTTCAATAGAAGGCGCGTTGTAGCGAATTACCCCGTTTACCGAATTTTTCACGGGGGCGGTGTAAATTTCCCCGTCCGGAATATTCATATGCCCCGAACATTTTACCGCGGGGATATCTTTGATGGAGAAGGTTAAGTCCGTGCCGGGGGCAACGATACGCACCTGATCCGTTTTATCCATACGCGCTTTTAGTGCGTCCATCGCGCGGTCCATTTTGCCGTAATCCAACGTGCATACGTCAAAGTAGAACTGTTCAAACGCCGAAGTGGAAGTACCTGCAAGTTGCGCCATGGCGGGGTTGGGATAGCGCAAAACTACCCACTTGGTGTTTTTTACCCTACGTTCGTGATGAACGGGATGGCTATACAGGGTGGAATACATGGTCATTTTTTCGGCGGGCACGTCCGAAAGTTCAAAGGAGTTACTGCCACCGCGGATGCCGATATACGCATCCATATCTTCCATGCGGAAACAGTCGTATTTCTTCCACGCGTTAAAGTATTCTTCGCTTGCGCCCGATAAAATTTCGCGTTGAATTTGGTTATCAATAATATTTACGTAAGGGAATCCCCCCGCCGCGTACGCTTTTTTTACCAGCGCGCGAACTAAGTCGTTAGGAAAGCCAACCGCTTCAATTAACACCTTTTCACCCTTTTGTAAACGCACCGAATAGTTGATTAAGCCTTCCGCTAACTTTTCAATTCTTGCATCTTGCATAAAAAGCACCTCTTTTTTCTTTTTCCCTATCAGTATACCACTTTTTTTTAGTAAGTTCCACAAAAAAAAGCGGAGTTTTGAAAAATAATGGAAATTTTCACGGAAAAACACTTTCGTTTTTGCAAAAAATATTGTATAATGTCTATCGGTGTGAACGAAAACCACGTTCCACAACTACATTTTAGAAAATATTTTTTCGGAGGGTTTTGATATGCCACTTATGACGACCAAAGAAATGTTCGCGCACGCTTATAAAAACGGCTATGCTATCGGCGCGTTCAACGTAAACAACATGGAAACCATTCAAGGTATCGTTACCGCAGGTAAGGAGTTGAACGCTCCCCTGATTTTACAAGTTTCCGCAGGCGCAAGAAAGTACGCGAATCCCACCTACTTAAAGCACCTTGTTGCTGCTGCAGTAGAAGAAAGCGGACTTCCCATCTGCTTGCACTTGGACCACGGCGCAAGCTACGAAATGTGCAAGGACGCGATTGACGGCGGTTTTACTTCCGTTATGATTGACGCTTCTTCTTTGCCCCTTTCCGAAAACATTGAAGTTACCAAAAAGGTTGTAGAGTACGCGCACGACCGCGGCGTTACCGTTGAAGCGGAACTTGGCACCTTATCCGGGATTGAAGACGAAGTAAACGTTTCGGCAGAAAACGCACACTTTACCGACCCCGAAGAAGCAGCAACCTTCGTTAAAGCAACGGGTATTGATAGCTTGGCTATCGCAATCGGTACCAGCCACGGCGCTTACAAATTTAAGCCCGGCACCAAACCCCAACTTCGCTTTGATATTTTGGAAGAAGTTGCAAAACTGTTACCCGAATTCCCCATCGTATTGCACGGCGCTTCCTCCGTTCCTCAAGACAGAGTTGCCATCGTAAATCAATTCGGTGGTGCAATGCCCGACGCAATCGGTATTCCCGAAGAAATGCTTCGTCAAGCGGCTTCTATGGCAGTTTGCAAAATTAACATTGATAGCGACCTTCGCGTTTGCTTCACCGCTGCACTTAGAAAGCACTTGTTTGAAAACCCCAGCCACTTCGACCCCCGTCAATATTTAACGGACGCGCGCGCAGATATCGCTAATATCGTTAAGCACAAACTTACCAACGTTTTGGGTTGCGCTGGCAAGGCAAACGAAATTTTGGGTAAATAAGTTTAGCCTAGTTATAAACAGATAATAAAAGTACCGCCCCGAAGGCTTCTTCCTTCAGGGCGGTTTTTTTGTTTTTTAAGGTGGCGGAGCAACGAGTGATACAAGGCAGTTGTTTCCCCTACCCCAAATACAAAGTAGTTTCAAGCAGTTCAAGGCTCGCGAGGGCTTTGGGGTGAGGTCAACCTTGTTGGTTACCGAAGCCCAAAACCGAAGCAGTAACGAAGAAATGCGACGGAAATACGTTGTATTTAGTTGCCGTTCAATTCAAAAAGGGTATCTAATAAGGTAGTAACAAACAAATCGTGCAGTTCGGGGGTGGGGTGATTGATACCGCCGCAAAGCCAAGTATCCGTATCAATGCCCGCAGCCTTATAGTTGCGCCATTTTTTATAGCAATCGCAAGTGGCAATTCCGCGTTTTTTCGCTTCCTTTTTGCCTGCTTCCACAATCCGATCCATTAAGCCCGAATTCATAAATTCCGCGCTTTTTAAGCACAGTTCTTGGTTGTGGGGCTCTACACCACCGTTACGATAATAGTTCATGGCGTTGGGCGTCATATGGATAACTTCCGCGCCCGTTGCAAGGATTTCATCAAAAATCTTGCCTAAAAATTCCGCGTGCCGGCGTACCCCTTCTTCTTCCTGCCATACGTCGTTTAAACCAAGGGTAACCACCACCAAATCGGGATGATAGCGAAGCACGTCCCTTTCTAAGCGCTTGTACGCCCATTCGCTGTCGTTTCCTCCAACGCCCGCGTTCAGTACGTAGGCGGGTGCTGCGGGATATAGTTTATTCAACATGGTACGAAACTTACTTACGTACCCAGCGTTGGTATCGTTATAGGTAAAGCAACCTTGGGTTACGCTATCCCCCAAAAAGGCGATAACGGGCATTTCGCTTTCGTTGCCGTTTTTACTTCTTGCGTTCAGTTTTTCCACGAAACGGTACATAGTTTAGCCCCTTTTATAGAAGTTGATTAAGCAGCCGTCCGCAATAATTTGCTTTTCGTCGTCCGTCAGCTTATCTATGGTTAAGGTGATATTCGTTACTTTGCCGCCCGAAATCAGTTTTGCGGGGAATTGCGTTTCACCGCCCAGCAAACGTTCGCGAACGCTAGGAACGAACACTTTATCCCCCACGGTAAAGCAATTTTCCTTATAAAGGAAGGGCATCATACCCCAGTTGATTAAGTTACTGCGATAACGCTTGGTTGCATATTCCACGCAAATATTTGCGCTACCACCCAAAACGCGTTGGCAAGAAGCGGCTTGCTCTCTTGCAGATCCGTCCCCGGGTTTTACGGATGCCACCACACTGCCGTAGGTTACGGTGGCGGGATTTACGTTAAGCGTTTCGCAAAGGGCGTTCAATTCTTCGTTTTCACCCTTAACGAAGGCTACGTTTTCCGCTTGTGCTTCTTCTGCCTTCGCTACGTAATCGGGATCCTTTTTGGAAAGGGTAAAGGAAGCCAACTTTTTGGGGTTGCTGCGGTAGGAAGAAGTATCCCCCGAGGGAATTAAATCGTCCGTAGTGGTAACCGCGTCGTGCAAACTGCTTGCAACGGATAATAATAAGTTTTCTTTCAGTTCGGGCTGTTCGGGCCAATCCGCAATGTTGGGGCCGTAGCGAAGTTCTACGCTGCTATCCGCATTACCAAAGCCGTGGTACACTCTGCCTTCGTAAATCTTGCCGTTATAAGCGTATTTTTTGATGCGCGCGGTGGGTTTTTCCATTTCGGTTGCGGGGGTTAAGATACCGCCGTTTGCCGCGGTTGCCGCGATAGAGCGCGCGTCCATAAGCGCAACGGATGCAAGCTGACCTTGACCGGGCTTACTGCCTTCGCGCATTTCAAAGTTACGGGTGGTGTGGCGGATGGAAAGCCCGTTATTGCTGGGAACGTCCCCTGCGCCAAAGCACGGACCGCAGAACGCGGTTTTCACAATAGCGCCCGATTCCATTAAGGAAGAAACGTAGCCGTTATCCGCCAAACTTTTATACACGGGTTGGCTGGAAGGATATACGGACAGGGTAAATTCCCCACTGCCCACGGTTTTGCCCGCAAGTATGTTAGAAGCAAGCGCGATATTTTCGTACATACCGCCCGCGCAGCCCGCGATAATCCCTTGGGAAACGTGAATGTTGCCCTTTTCGTCTACCTTATCAAGCAAGCTGAATTTGCCGTTTTTCAAAAGTTTTTGCCCTTGCACTTCGGCTTCGCGAAGGATATCTTTTGCGTTTGCCAAAAAATCGGTAATCGCATACGCGTTGCTGGGGTGGAAAGGAAGCGCAATCATGGGAACGATTTTGCTTAAATCAATTTCAATCGCCGCGTCGTAGTACGCAACGCGTGCGGGCGCCATTTTTTGATAGTCCCCGCTTCTACCGTGAACGGTGTAGTATTCTTGCACCTTTTCATCCGTTTCCCAAATGGAAGAAAGGCAGGTGGTTTCGGTGGTCATTACGTCAATACCGTTTCTAAAATCCATAGAAAGGTTGTTGATTCCGCTACCAACGAATTCCAGCACTTTGTTTTTCACAAAGCCCGTTTTGAAAGTTGCACCGATTAAAGCAATGGCTACGTCCTGCGGGCCAACGCCGAAACGGGGTTTCCCTTTCAGTTTTACGCAAACCACTTCGGGATATTTCATATCGTAAGTACGGGAAAGTAATTGCTTTACAAGTTCGGGGCCGCCTTCCCCAATCGCCATGGTACCCAAAGCACCGTAGCGGGTGTGCGAGTCCGAACCCAAAATCATTCTACCGCAAGCGGCTTTTCTTTCACGCATATACTGGTGAATCACCGCAAGGTGCGCGGGCACGTAATCCCCGCCGTACTTTTTAGCGGCGGAAAGGCCGAACACGTGGTCGTCTTCATTAATCGTACCCCCAACCGCGCAAAGGCTGTTATGGCAGTTGGTTAAGGTGTAAGATAACGGGAATTCTTTTAGCCCGCTTGCCTTTGCCGTTTGAATAATACCAACGTAGGTAATATCGTGTGAAGCGATTGCGCCAAATTTTAGTTTTAGGACGTTTTCATCCCCCGAAGTGTTATGCGCTTGCAATACCGAATACGCCATGGTACCGCGTTTTGCGTTTTCCTTTTCGGCGCTTGTTACGCCCGCCTGGGCTAAACGGTTTTCATATCCCGCAGTTTTTCTAATCAGCGTATCCCCAACAAGGTAAACGCCACCGCTAAGTAGTTTCATATTTTTCTCCTTCCCTTTCCGCAAAATACGGACGTTTATGCGAAAAAGCGTAATTTTCTTTTCCTATTGTACAACAAATTCGTTTAATTTTCAATTAAAAAACCACAATTCCTTTCCTTTTTTTTGGGATTTTCTTGCTTTTTTTGAATTAAGTGGTAGACAAAACCCTTTTTTCGTGGTATAACTGTTGTATAAAACAAGGAGAAAACGCATGAAAGTATCCACTTTCCGCCTATCGGCGCCAAAAAAAATAACGGCACTTGCCTTTATCACCATGCTGATATTTTTGGCGGCTATGGCATGCGATTTTTACACGCTATTTTCTTGGGAAGGGCTAACCACCTATAACCGCGTGGGCGTTGTTTGGCGGCTTGTAACTTCCTTTATCATGCTAGTGGTATTAATCGGATATTTGTGCGCTTCCCGTTACCGCGTATCCGCGAAAAGCGTTATCTTTTTTTTAGGCATCTTGCCTATCACCCGCATTAAAAAAGAAAAGGTAACCGAACTGCGCGTGTTAAATCAATCCCAAAAACTGCTTTTATTCTTTGGAAACGCTTACTGCCGCATCATTATAAAAAGCGAAAGTTTTTCCGCTTTTGCAGATGCGCTAAAAGAAAAGGAGTACGAATTTACTTATCAATACGATTACGAAGAATAATTTCTTAAAAAATAAAAGCCCGAGTGCGTATTCGCTCTCGGGCTTTTGATTGCTACTGCCTTTTCTTACGTTTAAGAAATAGCGCCAAGTATAGTAGAAACTGCCGTCCAGTTATTAGATAAACTGGTGAGCAACGTGTTTAATTGCATATCAAACAGCGATTTGTTTTGCGGGGTTTCAGCGGGCAAGTCTAAAATACCTTCGTCATCCAGTTCGCGAATGGTTGCCTTGGAAATATTTTCCGCACAGCTTTCTATCATACCTTCTAAATGTTCCATAGTCTGTTCTTCTTCGGGTACGCCTTGCAGTAAAAAGCGCCATACGCCGTCCGGCTCAGGATCTTCATCCACGTTCACGTCAAACAACGCGGAAATTTTTACGTGGTTGATTTTATCCCCCATATCCGTAAGGGTTGCGTTTTTATCCGCTAAATCTACCATCAGTCTATCAAACAAGTCGGTAGCCGTGGGGTCGTATTCCACCATATCCGCAACGGGCATGCTATCCAGCGTTTCCCCAATTTCGCAAACGTAGGTATCCGCAAGCGAACGCAACGCTTTAGAAGAATCTTCGGTAATTGTTATTGCTTCTTTCACCTTTAACGTATCCATCCGTTCGGGAAGTTCGGTAACTTTTGTGGTTGCAAGATTTTTTAACAATAGCGAACTTTCTTCGGTAATATCCACTACGTCTTGCAAAGCAAGATTCCCAACGTCTTCCCCAAGTTCGGTGATTAACGAATCTTGTAAGGATACCAAAATTTTAGAATAATTCGGATGTTCGGGCTGGGTTTCTACTTCAATTACGTCCGAAAGTTTTAAGGTGGCAATTTTATCGTTGATTCCCGAAAGGGTGGTATCCGAAAGTGCGTGTAAAATCCTTTCGGAGGAGGCGGTTACCCCCAACAGTTCCCCTAACGGCACTGCGTTTACGTTATCCGCTAAATCTGCTAACGTGCAAAGTGTATATTCGTATACCCCCGCGGGGTTATAGGATTGCCCCGAAGGAATTACGGGGATTTTATCCCCTGCCTTTTTCGCTTGCGCCCCACTTAAACCGTGTGCACTGTTAAACGCAGTGGCGGTTTCGGCGGTAAAGCGCAAATATTTTATGGCGTTTAGGGGGGCGTTATCTTGGGGAATTTGCAACACTTCGTTAAGCGTTAAGGAGTTTACAACGCTATCGCCTTCCCTACTTAACGAATATAAAGTATATTCCCCTAAGGTAGTTAAAAGGTCGCTATCCGTAGATTTTATTACGTCCTTCACCTTGGCGTATTCTACGTTTTGGGAAAAAGCGTTTAAGGTGGTTTCTATCTTGTTTCCGTTTGCATCTAGCACGTAATCCCCTACCGAAACGGGACGCAAAGCATTTTCGGGCTTTGCATTATATTCCGCAGCCGTTTGCGGGGTGTAGCGCAAGAATTGCAATTCATACATCATATCCCCAGGCGAAATTACAAACAAATCCGAAAGCACCAAAGTTTCGGTAATTTCATCAAAGCTGTTTTCCAGTTCTGCAATTCTTTTATCCGCCAAAACTTCTAGAATTTTATGTCCGTATTCCCCGTTTTCATCTTTCAGCCCAAGGGCAAGCATTTCGTCCAAGCGCGCGATGGTCAACTTTTCTTGGTCAAGTTCGGCAATCATGGCGTTTACCCCGTCAACTACGGGCATATCGGTAAAACCTTGCGCCTTGTAATATAGGGTGGTAACGCCATCCCCCGCCCCGCCGTTTAGCATGGACGCAGTTGCGGGCAAATACGTATCGCCACTAAGGTAATACATCTGTGCGGTACGGCTTGCATACCAATCCGAATAACCGTCGGCACCCAAATTCACGTAAGTGTATACGGGGTTTACACCGTCCGTTCCCGAAACAAAGGGGAAGTCCTCAAAATTAAAACCAAGGGTACCGAGAAGGGCAAAAGTGGTTTGTTCCTTTGCCGTATCCACGATATACTCCGCCGCCTGTTTCAAGGTTTTCGTGCGAAGGGTGGAAAGGGGAATTAGATACTGCGCGCCTTCCGCAATAGAAAGGTTAACCGCCGTTTTATCCGCAGTTACATACTCCGCAGGCAAAATTTCGGCTAAGTTTAAAACGGGAAACAGTTCTTCCACGTTACCTATGGTCATTTTTTTAGCCGAATTTTTAATGGAATCCGCTTGCTTGAACAGTTGTAACAAACTCATGTTTGCCAGGTCAACTTCTTCCCCGTCCACCGTGGTTTCCCCTACGATTTCGGTGCCCGTCCAGTCGTTAATCTTTTTCAGCTTGGTCTTTTTCAGCATAAGGTATCCCGTAAGCCCGATACCGCCCACGGTAAGCACGATACCCACAATGATACCGATAAATACGCATAAAAATCCGCGCCAAAAACTTCTTGCTTTAGACATATGTTATGCCTCCCTCTTAATTATTTAATAACTTGTAGCAAGTATTTATAATTTCTTCCGTTTGGGGATAAAACGCGTTTATTCCCCCCGCCAAAGGCACTGCAGTATCCCCTGCACAAATGAACACGGGGGGTGCTTTCAGCGCCCCAAACGCCCGTTCGGTAAGGGTTGCAGCCAGTTCTTTTACGTACGCGCCTCTACCCGTTTCATCCGAAACGAAAACTACGCGCCCCGTTTTTCGTACACTTTTTTCTAAAGTATCAAAATCAAAGGGAACTAGCGTTCGTGCGTCAATTACTTCCGCGCTAATCCCTTCGCCTTTTAATCGCTCCGCCGCCGAAATTACACGGGGCAAGCAAGAACCAACCGAAAGCAAAGTAACCGCGTCCCCTTCGGCAACCACTTGCGCTTTACCAATAGGCACTTGGTATTCCCCTTCGGGCACGGGGATATTCCCCACGATTTTATATAAACTTTGGTTTTCAATAAACAAAACGGGGTTTGGTTCGTTTAAGCAAGCGGTAATTAACCCTTTTGCGTCGTACGGGGTTGCAGGATATACCACTTTTAACCCGGGAATATGGCAGTACAGCGCGGTTAAATCTTGCGAATGTTGTGCGCCGTACCCCCTGCCAATTGCAGTACGTACCGTTACGGGAAGATGGAATTCCCCCCCCGAAAGGGTGCGCCATTTAGCAAGTTGATTGATAATTTCATCCGTTGCACGGCCCGCAAAATCCATAAACATAATTTCCACAAGCGCCCTACCGCCCCCCATGGCAAACCCCACGGCGGTGCTGATAATCGCGCTTTCGGAAATGGGTGCGTTGAAAAGCCGTTCGTAAGGTAGGGCTTCGGTTAAGCCTACGTACACCCCCGAAACGTTTCCCCAGTCGCGGTTTTCTTCCCCGTAAGCAATTAAGGTGTTATCCTGATAAAAGGCGGATAATACCCCTTCAAAAATCCCGTCCGAAAGGGTTAAATTGTTTCTACCCTTGCGCGCAATTTCTTTTATGCGGGAATTTTCTTGATACCCCTTTAAAGGTAAGGGTGCGGAAAAGGTAGAACGGGGGGCGCTTATACCCTTTTCCCCCTCGCAATACACAACCTTTTTAAGAAGTTGCCGTTCTTCTTCCACACTTCTTACGGGACTAATTTCTTTGCTGACTGCGGCTTGTAAAGCGGTGTATACTTCGCTTTCCGCAGAAGATTGTAAGGCAACTAGGTCTTTTTCACTAAGCACGTTAAGCGCCAGCATTTTTTCTTTAAACGCCTTGATAGGATCGGCGTTTTTCCACGCTTGTACTTCTTCTTCCGTGCGGTAACTACCGCTATCTGAAGCGGAATGTTCACTGTACCGATAGGTAACCAAATCTAGCAAAACGGGGCCTTTGCCTTCCTTTAATAAGGGCAGTTTTCTTTGGTAAGCATCTATCACCGCAAAGGGATCGTACCCGTTTACCCGTTCGGCGTGCATAGCATCTGGGTTAATTCCCGCCGCCGCGCGCGCTAACGTGCCGAACGCCATGGTTTCGCCCACCGTTTGACCACCCATGCCGTACTGGTTGTTATAAAAAGAATAGATGATGGGAAGCCCCCCCGGGGCTTTTTGCCAAAGGGCGGTAAACTGGTCCATTGCGGCAAAGTTCATGCCTTCCCACACGGCACCGCAGCCCAAGGACGCATCCCCCAAGTTTACACAAACCGCGCCTTCCTTGTTAAACAGTTTGTTAGAAAGCGCATAGCCCGTGGCTATCCCAGCACTGCCACCCACAATGGCGTTGTTGGGGTAAATGCCAAAGGGGGTAAAGAACATATGCATACTGCCAGAAAGTCCCTTTTGAAAGCCTTGGGTTTTGCCGAAAATTTCGCAAAATAATCCGTATAAAAAGTAAAGACGCGCTTTGGTTTTGCCATCCGCATTTAAAAAGGCAGGCATTTTTTTTGCGCCTTGTAAGGTGGCGGGGTTATGATAGTTTTCCATTACCGCGGTAAGTTCTTCTTCCCCCATTTTATCAATGGCGGAATACCCCTTGGCAAGCACTTCACCATGGTTACGGTGCGTGCCGAAAATTACGTCCTTATAAGAAAATAAAAAGTTCGCCCCAACGGCGGTGGCTTCCTGCCCCACGCAAAGGTGTAACGGCCCGCGGTAGGTATACGAAACGCCCCCCGTCTTTCCAAACTTTTTCAATTCGTCTAACCGCGTTTCAAATGCGCGGATTACACACATCTGGCGGTAAATTTCTACAAACGCAGACTTACCAAAGACAGAAAGTTCCTTTTCCCCGTTGCCCTCATACGCATTCACGGGGATTTTAGGAAAGGATACTTCTCCCTTTTTTAATATTTCATTCGGATCTAAAAACTGTGTTTTGGGCATAAGTCTGCTACCTTTTTGCGCTTGCGCGGGCGTTTACACACGCGCGTGCCTATTGATGTTTAGAAAAATGATAGCAAAAATATCGGGCGTTGTCAACCCCTTTATAAAAACCCTATGCTATCTACAAATAAAATTTTTTTAAATTTTTGTTTTTTATGGGAAAAGTATTTGACATTTCCCCTTTTTTTGCCTATAATAGGTAGGCTTAAAACATATTTGCGCCGTTAGCTCAGCTGGATAGAGCGTTGGTCTACGGACCCAAAGGTCAAAACTGAATATTTCCCCCGATTTCGGGGTTATGCACCCTTAGCTCAATTGGATAGAGCGTTGGTCTACGGAACCAAAGGTTAGGAGTTCGAGCCTCTTAGGGTGCGCCAAAATTAGCCCA
>SVIF01000002.1 GCA_015069615.1 Clostridiales bacterium
TCTGGAAGCAGGCGTACATTTCGGCCACCAAACCAGAAGATGGAACCCCAAGATGAAGAAGTACATCTACGCAGCAAGAAACGATATTTATATTATCGACTTGCAAATCACCGTAGGCTTAATTGAAGAAGCTTACAAGTTCGTTGCTGAAACGGTAAAAGCGGGCAAGGATATTTTGTTCGTTGGTACCAAAAAGCAAGCGCAAGAAGCAATTCAAAGCGAAGCAGAACGTTGCGGTATGTACTACGTAAACAGCAGATGGCTTGGCGGTATGCTTACCAACTACAAAACGATTAAAACCAGAATTGAAAAGCTTAACAAGCTTGAACAAATGGAATTAAACGGCGAATTTGACCTTCTTCCCAAAAAGGAAGTTTTGGTACTTAAGGCAGAACGCGAAAAACTTCGCACCAACCTTGGCGGTATCAAAGATATGAAAGGTCTTCCCGGTGCAATGTTCGTTGTTGACCCCCATAACGAAGAAATCGCAGTACAAGAAGCAAGAAAACTTGGTATCCCCGTAATTGCTATTACGGATACGAACTGCGACCCCGATATGGTTGACTACGTAATTCCTGGCAACGACGACGCAATCCGCGCTGTTAAACTTCTTGCCGGTGTAATTGCAGACGCAGTTATCGAAGCAAAGCAAGGCGAAGCAGGTTTAGTAATTGAAAAGACCGCTCCCGTTGAAGAAGCTGTGGAAGAAGTAACTGAAGAAGCACCCGCTGCAGAAGTAGCTGAATAATTATTTTCTATAAGGAGAAAACGAAAATGGCATTTACCGCAAGTGACGTTATGAATTTGCGCCAAATGACGGGCGCAGGTATGATGGACTGCAAAAAGGCATTAACCGAAACGGACGGCAACGTAGAAAAGGCCGTTGAATATTTAAGAGAAAAAGGCATTGCTACCGCTGCTAAAAAGGCTGGCAGAATTGCTGCTGAAGGCGTAGTTGATAGCTACATCCACATGGGTGGTAAAGTTGGCGTTTTGGTTGAAGTAAACTGCGAAACGGACTTCGTTGCTCGTGGCGAACTATTTAGATCGCTAGTTCACGATATTGCGTTACAAATCGCAGCAGCAAAACCCTTGTACGTAACCAAGGAAGAAGTTCCCGCAGAAGTACTTGCAAAGGAAAAAGAAATCCTTTTGCAACAAGCACTTAACGAAGGCAAACCCGCTAACATTGCAGAACGCATGGTAGAAGGCAGAATCAAAAAGTACTACGAAGACAACTGCTTACTTGAACAAAAATTCGTTAAAGATCCCGATAAGACCATTAACCAAGTTGTTGTAGAAGCAATCGCTCAAATCGGTGAAAAACTTTCCGTTCGCAGATTCGTTCGTTTTGAAATGGGCGAAGGCTTGGAAAAGAAGAGTGAAAATTTGGCAGACGCAGTTGCTGAACAGGTAGCTAAAGCGCAAGCGTAACGCATGCAGTTTGCAGGGGACACATCAAATTGTGTTCCCTGTTTTTGAATAAAAGCTTTGTGCGGGGTTGTGGTTAATTTCCGCGTCAAAGCCGTAATACAATAAACCTAAAAACGTCGTAGGGGGAAAGCGTATGGCAAAAGCGTACGGAAGGGTACTGATTAAACTCAGCGGAGAAGCGCTTGCGGGCGGTGCCGGTTTCGGCATTGATAACGCGGTGCTTAATCGCGTAGCAAGCGAATTATGTAGCGTTGTGGCTAACGGAACGGAAGTTGCGGTAGTTATCGGCGCAGGTAATTTTTGGCGGGGAAGACAAGGCACGGAAATGAACCGCGCCACTGCCGATCATATGGGTATGCTTGCAACCGCTTTAAACGCCTTAGCTTTGCAAGATGCGTTAGACCGATTGGGTGCACCTTCGGTCGTACAGACCGCGCTTACTATCAGTTCGGTAGCAACTCCCTTTAATCTTCGCGTGGCAAAAGAAGCGTTGGAAAACAAAAAAATCGTTATCTTTGCCTGTGGTACGGGTAGTCCCTATTTTACTACGGATACGGGCGCATCCCTTCGCGCAGCCGAAATTGAAGCGGAAGCCTTGCTTCTTGCTAAAAATATAGACGGGATTTACGATTCGGACCCCAAACAAAATCCCAACGCAAAAAAATACGATAAAATTTCTTTCCGCGAAGTCATTGACCAAAACTTAAAAGCAATGGATTTATCCGCAACAGCAATGTGTATGGAAAACGGAATTAAAGTCGTTGCTTTCGGGCTTAGTCAAGAAAACGCAATCGTAAAGGCTGCGGCGGGCGAAACCATCGGAACGCTGATTTATTAAGCGCCTTTTAACAAAAATAAAAAATCACCTTCCGCTTGTAGCGGAAAAGGAGGCAAATCATGGAAAACGAACAAATGGAAATGATGCTTTTGGAACTTTCCGAAAGAATGGATAAAACGGTACGCGTATTAAAGGAAGATTATTCCGCAATCCGCGCAGGCCGTGCAAACCCACACATTTTAGATAAAATCACCGTAGATTACTACGGCCAACAAACGCCCTTAAACCAAGTAGGCAATATCTCGGTTGCGGACGCACGTTGCCTAGTTATCAGCCCCTGGGATACCAGTTTATTAAAAGAAATTGACAAAGCAATTTTGGCGGCAAATATTGGCTTAACCCCCACGAACGATGGCAAGGTGATTCGTTTAGTGTTTCCCGTTTTAACCGAAGAACGCAGAAAGGAACTTGCAAAGCAAATCAAAAAAATGGGCGAAGATAGTAAAGTGGCAATTCGCAATATCAGAAGGGATGGTATGGAATCCATCAAAAAGGCGAAAAACGCAAAAGAAATTACCGAAGACGACGCTGCATCTTTAGAAAAAGAAGTGGAAAAATTAACCGCGAAGGGCGTAGAATCGGTAGATAAAGCCGCTCAAGAAAAAGAAAAGGACGTAATGTCCGTATAATCGGCATGAAAAAGAATAAAATTAAGCGTGTTCCTACGCACGTTGCATTCATAATGGATGGTAACGGGCGCTGGGCAAAGCGCAGGTTGATGCCCCGTTCTTACGGTCATAAAAAGGCGGTAGATACGGTTACCGAAGTGGTAGAAGCATGTTTTGAAAAGGGAATCCGTTATGTTTCCCTTTTTGCTTTTTCTACCGAAAACTGGAACCGCCCCAAGGAAGAAGTAGAGGCGCTTTTCAATTTGCTCCGTCAGTATTTCCAAACGGGGATTAAGCGTTTGTTAAAGGATGGTGTACGTTTGCGTGTCATGGGGGATATGACCCGTTTGCCCGAAGACGTTCGTAGTAATATTGAAACAGCAATGAAAGATACCGAAAAATATTCGGATTACGTTTTAAATATCGGTATTAACTACGGTGGCAGAGATGAAATCGTTCGTGCCGTAAACCGCGCAATTTCCCAAAACGCAAAGGAAATAACCGAAGAAGGTTTTTCCGCCCTTTTAGATACGGCGGGGATTCCTGATCCCGATCTTATCGTGCGTTCTAGCGGGGAAAAGCGCGTTAGTAACTTTATGATGTACCAAATGGCGTATGCGGAAATGTATTTCCCCAAAACGCTGTGGCCGGATTTTAGCAAAAAACACGTAGAACGTTGTATTCGCGTGTACAATAAGCGCAAAAGACGGTTTGGAGGGTTAAAAGATGATTAAGCGTTGTATTACGGGCGCGTGTCTCATTGCACTCGTTACCGCATTTTTCTTTTTAAGGGAAGTGCATATTGCTTTTTTCACGGGCTTTATCGGTTTTCTTTCAGTGCTTGCCGCGTTTGAATTTACGCGTGCGCTTGGCGAAAGAATTCGCCCCTTGCATAAGTATACCGCAATTGCATTTGCGTTTACGATTGCGCCTTTGTTCCACTTTTTCTCGGTAATCGGCGTAATTTATGCGTTCATGGGCTTTGCCGTATTACAACTTTTGTTTACGGTAATTTTGAACGCGGAAATTGAAAGTTTTGCATACGGCGTATCCACTATGGTATATCCCACGTTGTTTGTGGGCTCTATGCTAATTCTTAACGCCCTTTCTAATAATTCCACACTTGCGCTACTTATGGTGTTCGTGGTGTCTTCTTTTGCAGATACTTTTGCATACCTTGTGGGTAGCCTTCTGAAGGGTAAAAAACTTTGCCCCACCATTTCCCCCAACAAAACCATTTCGGGGGCGATCGGCGGTTTGGTTGGGGGCGCAGTGGGCGCACTCGTGCTGTATTTTATTTTCAAAAAGACCTTTGTTTACGCAGGGGCGCTTCCCGCTTGGATTTTGATTATGCTTATCGGTATGATTTGTGCTTTCTTAACCGAAGTAGGGGATTTAGCCGAAAGCGTTTGCAAGCGCAAACTTGGCGTAAAGGATATGGGGAAACTGTTGCCCGGCCACGGCGGTATTATGGACCGTATTGACGGCATGATGTTTAGTAGCGTATTCCTTGCCTTCGCGTTTACCTTGTTTATTTAAAGCGTGGTTTTACAAAGCAGACTATGAAAAAAATTGCACTTCTCGGTAGCACGGGTTCTATCGGCGTTCAGGTTTTGGGCGTTGTTTCCCGTTATCCCGAATTATTTTCTATCGTATCCCTTTCGGCAGGGTCCAACGCGGAACTGTTTAGAGAGCAAGTAAAAGCGTTTCGTCCCAAGGTTGCAACCTTAAAGGATGCAAGCGCTTTTTCGCGTGTAAAGGAAAACCTTCCTACCACTACCACTTATGCCGTGGGAGAAGATTCCGTGCTTTCCGCAATTGTGGAAGAAGCAGATATCGTTGTGGTTGCCGTGGTTGGTTTTGCGGGACTACAATGCGTATTAAAAGCCATTGAAATGGGTAAGCCCATTGCCCTTGCGAATAAGGAAAGTTTATGCTGCGGTGGGGAACTGGTTACTCGCCTAGCCAAAGAAAAAAACGTTCCTATCTACCCCGTAGATAGCGAACATTCGGCAATTTGGCAATGTTTGGACTTTGATAAAACGCGCGAATGTGTCTCCTTAACGCTTACCGCAAGCGGTGGCCCTTTTTGGCGACTGACTAAGGAAGAAATTGCGGGCGTTACCAAAGCGCAAGCCTTAAAACACCCCACGTGGAATATGGGCGCAAAAATTACCATCGATTCCGCCACTTTAGCAAACAAGGGGTTAGAGGTGATGGAGGCGCGTTACCTATTTGATATCCCCGAAGACCGTATTGAAGTTGTTATCCACCCCGAAAGTATCGTGCATTCAGCGGTGAATTTTGCGGACGGAGTAACCATGGCGCAAATGTCCTATCCCAACATGGAAATTCCCATCCAGCTTGCCTTAACCGCGCCCAGCCGCATTCCCACTACCGTAAAAAAATTAGATTTAGCAACCCTTTCCCAGTTAACTTTTTATCCCGTACCCGAAGAAAAATTTCCTTGTTTTCACTTGGCACGCCAAGCCTTAAAAGCGGGGGGCGTACTTCCTTGCGCGTATAGTGTGGCTAACGAAGCGGCTGTTTTCGCTTTTTTAAGGGAAGAAATACGGTTTTCGCAAATTCCGTACTATATTTCGCTTGCAATGGATAAAATAAGTAACGAACGTGCGGATACTTATCAAACCTTGCTTTCGGTAAAAACCGAAGCCGAAAGGATAGTAACCGCTGCCATTAGGGGGCAATTATGCAAATAAACTTACTTTCTTTTGCTTCGGTTATGAACACCGTTTGGGCAATCTTTTTAGCCATTTTAATCTTGCTGATTATGATTACGGTGCACGAATTTGGGCACTATATCGTGGGCAAAATTTTTCATTTTAAAATTAACGAATTTTCCATCGGCTTCGGCCCTGCGCTATTCAAAAAAACCAAAAAAAGCGGGGAAGTTTTTGCAATTCGCTTAATTCCCCTTGGCGGTTTTTGCGCCTTTGAAGGGGAGGAGGACGACGAGGAAAATAAAAGTTCGCACCCCGATGCTTTTAACAATAAACCCCCTTGGCAACGCATTTTGGTGCTGATCGCGGGCGCGTTTATGAACTTCATTACCGCTATGCTTTGCATTATTGTATCTTTCGCGGCGTTTGGTCAACTTTTGCTTATGGCGTACCGTGTAGAACCCATCCCCGCCGGGCAAGAACAAACCTACTACGAATATTCCTTGCAAGATGAAGATATCATTGTTTCGGTAGAAGGTCGGGATGTTTATTTGGTTTCGGATTTGCAAGAAGCCTTAAAAGGGGGAAAAACGGGGGACTGCTTCACCTTTACGGTAATTCGCGATGGCAAAAAAGTAAAGCAAGAAGTTCGTCTTCGTTCGGATATTGAAAATTCTTCTATTGCCGAAACCGCGCACCTATTCCGCGCTATCGGCGTGCAAGAAACGGACGGAGAATTTGAAATTTATTCTTGTAAAGTAAAACTTGGTTTCTTTAAAACCATTGGAAGGGCGTTCGTTTACGCAATTCGTATTGCAGGCACTATCTTTACCGTTTTGGGGGAACTTTTAACCGGCGTTCTTGGTTTAAGCGCTATGGGTGGCCCCGTTACAACGATCAGCGTAACTTCGCAAATCGTATCCCAAGGCTTATTGCAATTCTTGGAAATGACCGCCTATATCGGTATCAACCTTGCAGTGTTTAACCTACTTCCTATCCCTGCATTAGACGGCAGTAAAGTGGTGTTTACCACCATAGAATGGATTCGCGGTAAGCCCCTTAACCGCAAAGTGGAAAATATCATCCACTTTATCGGTATGGTGCTAATTCTCGGTTTTGCAGTTTTGGTGGATTTATTACAACTGTTTTAACTTTTTGGGGGTGAAAAGAACGTTCTTTTCACCCTATATTTTTTTGCAAAAATTTATATTTGCCCCTTAAAAAAGTTTGACCTTTTATAAAAATGTGCTATAATAAATAAGCGGTTAGGGAAGTACCACCTTAAACGGAGGTGTAGCTCAGTTGGTTAGAGCGTTCGCTTCACATGCGAAAGGTCTTGGGTTCGAGTCCCTACACCTCCACCACTTATAAACACGGTAACTTTAACCACGAATTTTTCGTGGGGATATGGCTCAGTTGGTAGAGCGTCGCGTTCGCAACGCGAAGGCCAGGGGTTCGAATCCCCTTATCTCCACCAAAAAGTAAGGACGGCATATTTTGCCGTCCTTATTTTTTGTGATAAGGGGTGAGAACCCCTGTGGTTCGGTCGCCATATGACGGGCAATCCTTGAAGGGCAAAGATTGCCGAGGGGGTTTCCCCCTTTAGGGGGTGTCGGCAACATCCTTTATCTCCACCGCGTCAGGGTAAGGCAAAAGTGTACGCCGTTATACGCTAACGGCTTAACCTATATGCCTACCCTTCCTTTTTCCCAAAAATTTTTAACAAGTAAAATCTTTTTGGGAACCCTATTCCATTTTAGGACGGCAAAAGCCGTCTTTATTTTTTGTGATAAGGGGTGAGAACCCCTTGTTCGTGCGGGCTAAGATGGACAAATCTAATGGACCAAGCCACCGTAGCGAAGCGGAGATTGTCCCCTTATTCTCATGCAAGTATATTTTTAATTGCGGATATTGACAAAGGTTTTCGCGTATGGTATAATGTGCTTGAAATATAAGTAAAAGGGGAGATAACGCCTATGATGTGGGTATGGTTTGGCATTGCCGTGGCTCTTTTCGTTGTAGAGATTGCAACTGCAGATTTAGTTGCAGTATGGTTTGCATTGTCCTCTATGGTGCTTGGTATTATTACGGGTGTTGCAAGCGGACTGGATTTGATTTGGCAGATTTTAATTTTCGTTATCCTTTCTGCCGTGTTGTTAGTGGCTACGCGACCTTTTGCAAAATGGTTAAAACGGCGCGCAGGAAACGCGGAAACGAATTTGGAATTAGTGTTAAACCACAAAGGGATCGTTGTGGAAGAAATTAACAACGATTTATCCGAAGGCGCGGTTAAAATCAACGGATTGGTTTGGTCGGCGCGCTCTGTGAACGGAGAAATTATTGAAAACGGAGCCTTGGTAACCGTAAAGGAAATTCATGGTAACAAGGCAATCGTTTCTAAAGAATAAGGAGGAATAAACTTATGTTGATAGCATTAATTATTGCGGTAGTTATCATTTTACTACTCGTTATCACAGGGGTAAAAGTAGTACCTCAAGCAAAGGCGTTCGTTGTGGAACGCTTTGGCGCTTATCACGCAACGTGGGATACGGGGATTCATTTTCGAATTCCTATCGTAGATCGCATTTCAAAACGCGTTTCTATGAAAGAACAAGTTGTGGATTTTGCGCCTCAACCCGTGATTACCAAGGATAACGTAACCATGCAAATTGATACGGTAGTATTTTTCCAAATTACCGATCCTAAACTATACGCTTACGGGGTAGAATCTCCCATTATGGCGATTGAAAATCTAACGGCAACCACATTGCGAAACATTATCGGTGAACTGGAATTAGACCACACCTTAACCTCGCGCGATACGATTAACGCTAAAATCCGTTCTATTTTGGACGAAGCAACCGATCCGTGGGGAATCAAGATTAACCGCGTAGAATTAAAGAATATTAAGCCCCCTGCAGAAATTCAGGATGCAATGGAAAAGCAAATGAAAGCGGAACGTCAACGCCGTGAAGCAATCTTACGTGCGGAAGGTGAAAAGGCGTCTAACATTTTGGTTGCAGAAGGGAAAAAGGAAAGCCAAATTTTGGAAGCGGAAGCAGAAAAACAAGCGGCTATTTTAAAGGCAGAAGCAGAAAAACAAGCGGCTATTTTAAAGGCAGAAGCGGAAAAGGAAGCAATCTTGCGCGTATATGAAGCGCAAGCGGAATCCATCCGTATGATTAACGAAGCAAATCCCGAAGAATCGTACTTGCTTTTGAAAAAATTAGAAGCAGCGGCAAAAATGGCAAATGGTAAAGCAACCAAAATCGTTGTTCCCAGCGATTTGCAGGGCATCGTTGGTATGGTAAACACCATTGTTGAAGGAAAATAACGAAATAATCCAAATAAAGAATACGTTCCCCTACGTCCGTAGGGGAATTTCTTTTTTCCCCCCTTACTTTTTATAAGAACCGCCCACGCTTTTTTCAAATTTCGTATTAACGGATAATTGGTTTTCGCCCTGTCTTATGATAGATATTTTTCAAAACCCATTGCTTTTCCACGTGTGGTGTGTTATACTAACAACGTGGTTTAACAACCGCACACAGTAGGATTTTAGGAGTTTTACAATGAAAAAAATACTAAAAAACGCAATATTTTATGAAATATACCCCCAAAGTTTTTTGGATACGAACGGGGACGGCATTGGGGATTTTAACGGAATTATACAAAAGTTGGATTATATCAAGGACCTTGGCTTTACCGCCATTTGGATGAACCCTTGCTTTGATTCCCCCTTTACGGATGCTGGGTACGACGTGCGCGATTACTACAAGGTTGCGCCCCGATACGGTACGAACGACGACTTAAAAAATTTGTTTTCGGAAGCGCACAAGCGCGGTTTATCCGTGATTTTGGATTTGGTTCCCGGGCATACCTCGTACGATTGCGAATGGTTCAAAAAGTCCATGCTGGCAGAAAAAAACGAATATACCGATCGGTACGTTTGGACGGATTGCATTACCACGCTTTTCCAAAACGTTTCGGGTATTAACGGTTGTTTAAGGGGGATTTCGGATAGGGACGGATGTTGCGCCGTTAACTTCTTTTCTACCCAACCCGCCTTAAATTACGGTTTTGCAAATCCTAGCGAATCGTGGCAGTGCGCGGTGGATTCCGAAGCGGCGCTATCCACCAGGGCGGAAATGTTAAACGTTATGCGCTTTTGGCTTTCGCTTGGTTGCGATGGGTTCAGGGTGGATATGGCGTCCTCTTTGGTAAAAAACGATTACGATCACGCGGCAACCATTCGCCTTTGGCAAGAAGTTTTTGCCGTTATTCGCAAGGAATTCCCCGAAGCGGTGTTTGTTTCAGAATGGGGGGAACCGAAAAAGTCCCTTTTGGCGGGCTTTGATATGGATTTTCTTTTGCATTTCGGCCCTTCGCATTACAGTGAAATGTTTCATATGAAGGACCCCTTCTTTTCACCGAACGGGCAGGGGAAAGCCAAGGAATTTTTCATAAATTATTTGGACTGCTACCGTCAAACGAAGGAATATCACGGGTTAATGTCCTTGCCTTCGGGCAATCACGATATGGAACGGTTATCCTATTTTTGCGATGAAACGCAAATGAAACTGGTGTACGCGTTTATGTTCTCCATGCCGGGGATTCCGTTCGTGTATTACGGGGATGAAATCGGTATGCGATACGTACCCAATCTAACGTCGGTAGAAGGCGGATTTTTCCGTACGGGCGCAAGAACGCCCATGCAATGGAATAACGAAAAGAACGCGGGTTTTTCTACGGCATCGCCCGAAAAACTTTACGTAACGCAGGACGCGGATATGAATCGCCCCACAGTTGAAAAACAGCTGAAAGATAGCAATTCCATACTTAGCGAAGTAAAGCGTTTAATCGCGATTCGGCGCGCAAACGAGGTATTGCAAGAAACCGCCGATTTTGAACTAATTAGCGACGATATACCCTTGCTTTATACCAGAACGCTGGGTGAGGAAAAAGTTTTGGTTGCCATTAACCCTAGCGAAACCGAAAGGGTAGTACCCGTAAAGGGAATAAAGCAAGCGGAAGTAATTTACGCGGTGGGGCAACAAGCAAACGTGGAAAGCGAAATCCTTACCCTTCCCGCCTTTTCCGCGACCTATTTATCGGTGAAATAATTCGCGCATAAAAATGCGAAAAAATTACCCTTCCCCTACTTTTGTAGGGGAAGTTTTGTTGTTTTTGGCAAGAAAAAATGCGGTTTTTTTCGTTTCTTATTGACAAGCAAAAGGTGATATAGTATACTTTAACCGCTACAAATCGTGGCGAAGGAGAAAAGGAAATCTTATGTACGAAAAAGTAGGTTTTGGAAAAATTACCCCTGATGGGTGGATAAAGCGATATTTAGAAAAGCAAATCGGCGGGATTACCGGGCATATTGACGATTGCCTTGCCCCTTTTAACGATAGAACTACCGATTGGTACGTACAAGGCGACGTACCGGAAGTGCCACCCGGTTCCCATTGGGCGCCCTACGAACAAAAAGCGTATTGGATAGACGGCGCGTTAAAGTGCGCTTATCTTACGAATTCCGCCCCCTTATTAAGCCGTGTCTGGGAACAAATTTACGGGGTTCTAAACACCGCGGATGAGGACGGATATCTGGGCCCCGCCTTATTAAAACCCGAACACGCGGATAAGAAAAACTATTTCCCCCGCTGGCCGCACGTGGTGTTATTCCGCGGTATGATTGCCGAATATGAAATTACGGGGGATAAAACCATTATCGAAAAAATGGTTGCCCACTACAAGGGATATCCTTTTGATTATTCGGTGGCAAGAAACGTCCTTAACGTGGAAATTTTGGTTTGGTTATACGGAAAAACGGGGGATAAGGAACTACTCAATATGGCGGTTTCCGCGTTTGATGGTTTCTTAAACGATTGTACTTGGCCGGGTATGAAAAAGGAAAATATTCACGACCTATCAAAGGAAGAATTCGTACACGGCGTAACCTACTGCGAAATCGCAAAACTTGGCGCAATTTTATATAGCGTTACGAAAAACGAAGAATATCTTTCTTACAGTATTCACGCGTTTGAAAAGTTAAAACGGCACAGCCTTTTGGTATGCGGTGTACACAGTTCGTGCGAATTTTTGGATGGCAACGGCCCCTTATCCAGCCACGAAATTTGCGATATCGTGGATTTAGCGTGGGCTTTATATTATATGTTTGCGGTAACGGGGAACGCAGAGTATCTAGATATCGTAGAAAAGGGAATTTTCAACGCACTTCCGGGTTCTGCGTTAGACTCTTTTAAAATGATTCAGTATTTTTCGTGCGCAAATCAAACCATTGCCACCGAAAAATCCAATCATAATTCCTTTGACCGCGGGGGCAACGGAATGGCGTTCCGCAAAACGGGGATTGCTCTTTGCTGTATTGGCAACGTAAATAGGGCACTCCCTAACTACGTGTATAATATGTATATGAAAAAAGGGGAGGGCTACGTCGCACTTTTGTATGGGGATTGCACCTTGTCCGACGAAGGCGTTACAATAACGCAAAAAACGGAATATCCCTTTGACGAAAGGGTAACCTTTACCTTTGCCGTCGCGGAAGAAGAAGGGATTCCCTTTGCTTGCCGTATTCCTTCTTGGTGTAAAACTTACAAAGTGCTGTTAAAAGGAAAAACCGTAGAAGGAACGCTGGAAAACGGTATATTTACTTTGAAAAGCAAAGTGATGGACGGGGATGAAGTATCCCTTTATTTAGAAATGCCCGTTCGTTTTTCCTCTTGTGGGGAAAACACTTGCGTAGTGGAAAGGGGACCCGTTTTGTATTCCTTACCCATTGAAAGCAGAGCGAAACTATCCGAATCAACCTTGTCCTTGGAATTGTATCCTATAAGCAAATGGAATTACGCGATTGGTTGTACGGAAGCGGACGTACAAGTGATAAAGCAAGATGCAAAAGATTTTTGCTTCAATGCAAACACCGCCCCCGTAACCTTAATTTTGCCCGCCGTGGAAGTAACGAATTGGGCAAACGAAAAGGTAACTAAGGTACAGCGTAAGGTGTATAAGGATGCAACCGAACAGATAGACGACGATTTTACTTTCGTAACCGTGGAAGGGGATTTTGAATTTACCCCGCCCCTTCCCAAAAAAGAGCAAATGGCGCTTGGAAAAGAAACCGAAATTACCCTTGTGCCTTACGGAACAACCACCTTACGCTTAACCGTATTCCCGCGCTGTAAATAACAACCGAAAGGTTGATTGGAGCAAGTATGATTATTGATTGTTATGACGTGGAAACAGACCCAATTATTCATTTAAGGGATTTTTACGGCGAACAAAAACATATTGTGGATACGTGTATGATACTCTTTTCAAAAGAGATATATGAGCATCTGCTTTGTACGTATAAGTGCGAGGAAATCGCTCAGTTTAATGCGTGCAATGGTAAAATACCTATTTATAAGTTGCTGTATAAGGACACGTATATTGCATTTTATTTATCAATGATAGGTTCTGCAATGGCGTCAACTTTGTGCTGTGAGGCAAATTGGCTGATTGGTGCAACCAAATTTATCATGTTTGGTTCTTGTGGAAGTTTAAATAAAGGGCAAACGGAAGGGAAGTTTATCATTCCCACAGAAAGCTACCGAGGCGAAGGATGTTCTTATTATTTTGCCAAGCCAAAGGATTATATACAAATTAAAAATAGCCATAAGCTTGCAAAATTGTTTGGGGAAATGAGAGTCCCCTACGTGCTAGGTAAAGTTTGGACTACGGATTCTATGATTCGCGAAACCGTGGGACTTGTGGCTAAGCGGAAAGCAGAAGGGTGTATTGCCGTCGAGATGGAATTGGCGGGAGTGCAAGCCGTATGTGATTTTTATAATTTTCAACTATATAATTTTCTTGAATCGGGAGACGTTGTAATGGCTAGCGGGTATGAATACGAAGGGCTTCATAACGCAAATCATAACTTAGGGAAATTGTATATCGCTTTAGAAATAGCGAAAAGAATATAATTTTTATAACCTTTTCTATGTGCGAAAAACGCGTGCGCATATAGGGGTATGTATTATAAAAAAATCAACTGTTTACAAATGCTGCGTTATATGTTAAAATAATTTGCAAATATTAGTTATAAAGGAGTTGCTAAATATGGTTAATCAAAAAAATAAATTTTTAACCGTAATAAAAATCATTTTTACGGTTTTTTATCTGGCAGTTACAATATGGCTTATTTGGGGGTTTTTAGATATTTTGTTAGGGCCTACCGAAAATATGCGGGCGGCACTGGCGGTATATTTGGCATTTGCAGTGATAATTCTTGGGATTATTTTTTACGGCATATGCTTGGTTCCCGCATTGATAGGGTTGATTTATTCGCTGGTAAAAAAGGCCGGCAAGGGAAATGTTTTGTTTTTTACGGTTGCAGTTTTTCTTCCTATTATAACCGAGGGGTTACTAATTCTTCTTTGCCGAATTTTGGGTTAAAAGAGCCGTTGCTTTTGCCCGGTTAAGCGGTAAAAAAATGTAGGTAAGCCGCATATACGGTGAATTTTGACATCAATCTTCAAATTGGTTTGACAAATTTGCAAGCGCTCGCTATAATAAAAAGGTGCAACTGCACGAAAGGAGAAAGAAGTATGGATTGGAATAAACTTGTGGATTCCTTGGTTAATTGGGCAACCACCTCGGGATTGCGTATTTTAATTGCCTTGATTATTTTGTTTGTTACGTTTAAGATTATTAATGCGATTGGCAGAAAAATTGAAAGAACCGGGCAAAAGAGAAACGCAGATAAAACGATTATGAAAACCCTGGCGTATATCTTTAGGCTGGGCTGTAAAGTTATCGTTGCCATTTGCTTGGTGGGATATGTGGGCGTTAATACCAGTGGATTAACTGCGTTGATTACTTCGCTGGGCGTATGCGTAGGCTTGGCTGTAAACGGAACGCTTTCTAACCTTGCCGGCGGTGTAATGATTATTTTAACCCGTCCTTTTAAGCTGGATGATTATATTGAAGCACAGGGGAAGGCCGGAACGGTTGTAGATATCCGTATTACCAATACCAAATTGTTAACCCCGGATAATAAAGTGATTTATATTCCCAACGGCGCACTTTCCACCGGGGATATCGTAAATTATTCCGAAAAGGATACCCGACGTGTGGATTTGACCTTCTCTATCGGCTATGCGGACGACAGTGAAAAGGCAAAGCAAATTATTCGTGAGCTTTGCGACATGCACGATTTAGTGTTAAAGGACCCCGCCCCCTTTGTTCGTATGGGGGAACACGCGGCATCTTCCATTAACATCACCACGCGCGTATGGGTAAAGAGTGCGGATTATTGGACCGTTTATTTTGATTTGTTGGAGCAGGTGAAGGCGGAATTTGACAAGCAGGGGATTGAAATTCCCTTTGAGCAGGTGGACGTACATATCAAAAAGGATTAATCGTAAAGGGAAGGGAAATACCCCTTCCTTTTTAGCTGTAAAAATTTGTTTTTTTATTAAACTTTTTTTAAAAAGGACTTGAAAAAATATTGTACCTATGGTACAATAAGCTAGGAAAAGTATAAGGAGAAGTTTGGCTAAAACCCAAATGCGTTATCGTATGAACTATTATATTGGCATAGATCTTGGCGGCACTTTTATCAAAGGCGGTATTGCGGATGAAACGGGTAAAGTTATCGTAAAAAATTCCGTTCCCACCGAATTTGAAAAGGGCTGGGAAGGGGTTGTGAATAATATGATAACCCTTTCTAAAAGCTTAGCGGAAGAAGGCGGTATTGATTTTTCGGATATTCGCGCACTTGGTGCGGCAATCCCCGGCATGATTGATGATGATAACGGCCATGTTATTTATTCTAATAACTTGCGCTGGAAGGACGTGCCCGTTGCAAAGGTGATTTCTTCCGCGCTTAATCTTCCCGTACATATCAGCAATGATGCAAACGTTGCCGCCCTTGGGGAAGCGGAATACGGCGCGGCAAAGGGCGTCAAGGATAGCGTAACCGTAACCTTGGGTACGGGCGTTGGCAGCGGTATTATTATCAATGGTAAAATTTTCGGCGGTGCAGGCGCGGAAATCGGACACACCGTAATCCATCAAGGCGGGGAGGACTGTACTTGTGGTAGAAAGGGATGCTTTGAAGCATACGCTTCCGCAACCGCCTTACTTCGTTTTGCTCGCCGAGCAATGGAACAAGATAAAACTTCCATGCTTTGGCAGTTGGCGGGCTCTATGGAAAACGTAAACGGAAAACACGTGTTTGACGCCTACTTTGCGGGTGATGCAGCCGCAACCAAGGTGGTTGAAACGTATTTTGACGACTTAGCAACCGGTTTAACCAACATAGCAAACGTGTTCCGTCCGCAAGTAATTTTGCTTGGCGGTGGTGTTTCCGCTCAACGCGAAAACCTCACAAAGCCCGTACAAGAGCGGGTAAACAAGTTGATTTACGGGGGAGATCTTGGCCCCAAGGTAGAAATTCGCACCGCCACTTTGGGCAACGATGCGGGATTTTTGGGCGCAGTGGCCCTTGCAAAACAACACTAACGGGGGAAAGGCATGTTACAAGTTACGGGTGTTAGTTTAACCCTTGGCAGTAAAAAATTATTTGAAGACGTAAATTTAAAATTCACTAACGGCAACTGTTATGGCGTAATCGGTGCAAACGGTGCGGGGAAATCCACCTTTTTAAAGGTGCTTGCCGGGGATATAGACCCCCAAAAAGGGGAAGTTTCCATGGGAAAAAACGAACGGATGTCCGTTTTAAGCCAAAACCAAAACGCGTTTGACGATTGCACGGTACTTCGTACCGTTCTTCTTGGCCATAAGCATTTAGTGGATATTATGGATGAAAAGGATGCAATTTACCTCAAACCCGATTTTTCGGATGAAGACGGGGTTCGCGCGGCGGATTTAGAAAGTGAATTTGCCGAACTTGGCGGTTGGGAAGCCGAAGCAGCGGCACAAACGCTGTTAAACGAACTGAAAGTTCCAGAAGAATTGCACTATGCTGAAATGAAGGATTTGGATGGGAAAACCAAGGTTAAAATCCTTTTGGCGCAAGCGTTATTCGGCAATCCCGATATTTTAATTTTGGACGAACCGACAAACAACCTAGATATTACCACCATTCGTTGGCTGGAAGAATGGCTGTTGGATTTTCCTAACACGGTAATTATCGTATCCCACAACCGCCACTTCTTAAACAAGGTTTGCACGCATATTTGCGACGTAGACTTTGGTAAAATTAACGTGTTTATGGGGAACTATGACTTCTGGTATCACACCAGCCAGTTAATGCTTCGCCAACAAAAAGAACAAAACAAAAAAGCCGAACAGCGCGCAAAAGAATTGCAAGACTTTATCGCGCGCTTTGCCGCAAACGCAAGTAAATCCCGCCAAGCAACTTCGCGAAAAAAAGAACTGGAAAAATTAACGGTAGAAGATATCAAACCTTCCCTTCGTAAGTATCCTTTCGTTGATTTCAAGTTTGAAAAGGAAATTGGGCACGATATTTTAATGGTGGAAGGCTTAACTAAAAAAGGCTACTTTGAAAATTTAGATTTCACCGTAAACAAAGGGGATAAAATTGCGTTTTTCAGCGATAAAAGCACCACGATTACCATGCTTTTCCAAGTGCTTTTAGGCTTTGAACAACCGGATAGTGGTACCATCCGCTGGGGGAAAACCATTACCACTTCGTATTTCCCCCAAAACAACAACCCCTACTTTGAAAACGTAAATCTTTCACTTGTGGAATGGCTTAGCCAGTATTCTTACGACCATTTTGAAGAATTTTTACGCGGTTGGCTGGGAAGAATGCTTTTCTCGGGCAACGAAGCACTTAAAAAGGCAAGTGTCATTTCGGGGGGCGAACGCGTTCGCTGTATGCTGGCTAAAATGATGCTGGAAGGGGGGAACTTCTTAGTGTTTGACGACCCCACCAATCACTTGGATTTGGAATCCATCACCTCTTTAAACCACGGTATGGAAAACTTTAAAGGCAATATTCTTTTCACTTCGCACGACCAAGAACTTTGCTCCACCGTGGCAAACCGCATCATCCACATGGAAAACGGCAAAAAAGTATACGACAAAATGGCGTCTTACGACGAATATATTGATTATTTAGATAACAAATAAGGAGAAGTTCGGTATGAAAAAGCAAACAATTGTGGCAATGGAAGAATTTTATTCCCGTTATCCTCAAATGGCGTACATGCGCCCCCAAATTGAGTCCGCCGTTGCGGAAATCACCGCGCGCGTAGAAAAAGGCGGTAAAATTTTGGTTTGTGGTAACGGCGGTAGCGCTGCGGACTGCGAACATATCGTTGGGGAATTTTTAAAAGAATTTTACATCAAACGTCCCGTTCCCACCGCAATGCGTGAGAAAATGGAAAGCGCATACGGGGAAGCGGGCAAATATCTTGCAGATAATTTGCAGGGTTCTATTCCTGCCATTTCCTTAATTTCCCAAAGTGGAATTATGACGGCGTACGCAAACGACGCCGCGCCCGATTTATGTAACGCACAACAAGCGTACGGCTATTGCACGGATAAGGACGTTCTTATCGGCATTTCTACTTCGGGCAACTCCAAAAATATTTACTACGCGCTACTAGTTGCTAACTTAAAAGGCACGTACACCGTTGGTTTGGTTGGGCAAAAGGGCGGTATTATGAAGGACGTATGCGACGTAACTTTTGCCGTTCCCGAAACCGAAACCTTTAAGGTGCAGGAATGCCACTTGCCCTTATATCACTTAATTTGCCGAGCGGTAGAAAACGAAATTTTCGGCGAATAAAGGGGGAACATAATGCATATCGTTGGTTTTGATATCGGCGGAACGAAATGCGCCATCCTTTTAGCTGAAGTGAACGGCGCGGATATTCGCTTTTTAAAGCGCGTGGAAATTCAAACGAAAGGTAGCCCGTACGACGTACTGGATACGTTAATTGCCCACGCAAAGGAAATGATAAAGGAATTCGGATTAAATGGTAAGGATATGCTTGCGGGTGTTTCTTGCGGTGGCCCGTTAGATTCTTCCCGCGGGGTAATTTTATCCCCCCCCAACCTTCCCGGCTGGACGGAAGTGTACATCACCGAATATATTGAATCGCACTTGGGTTGCCCAGCGAGATTAAAAAATGATGCGGACGCATGCGCGCTTGCGGAATGGCAGTACGGCGCAGGGCGCGGTAGCAAAAACATGGTGTTCATGACGTTTGGTACGGGGCTTGGTGCCGGCTTAATTTTAAATGGCAAATTGTACACGGGTACCAACGGTAACGCGGGGGAAATCGGACATTTCCGCTTGGAGCAGGATGGCCCCGTGGGTTACGGAAAAGCGGGCTCGTTTGAAGGGTTTTGCAGTGGCAACGGTATTCGCCAAGTGGCAATTTCCAAGGCAAACCAACGCTTGCAGTCGGGTTTACCCGTTTCTTATATGAAAACGAACGACGTACACGATATCACCACTAAGGACGTAGCCCTTGCTTGTAGAGAGGGGGCGGAGGATGCGCTTGAAGTAATGCGCATTTCGGGTCATTACCTTGGTATCGGCTTATCTCTCGTCATTGATATTTTGAACCCTGAAAAAATCGTTATTGGTAGCGTGTTTGCGCGTGCAGGCGATTTTATGCGTAAGGAAATGCAAAAAATGCTGGAAAAGGAAGCGCTAAAAAACTCCCTTTCGGTATGCGAAATCGTTCCCGCGCAACTTGGGGAACAAATCGGGGACTACGGCGCAGTCGTAGCCGCGTTGGATTTATAATGCTTGCGTTGCATATTACTCAAACAAAATAAAAAACGAACAAAAAGGGGAAACAGAATGAAAGTTACCAAAATTGAAGGCAAGTGCGACTTATATTATTACGAAACCGAAGCGTTTCAAGCAACCACACCAAAGGAACTGCACGCGTTAAAGGGGATTAACAAAATCCAAGGAACTATCCCCGGTAACGTAGAAAAGGACTTAATGGCGGCGGGACTCCTTCCCGATATTTACGTTGGAGCAAATATCAAAGCGGCAGAACCCTTGGAACTGAACGAATGGTGGTACGAAAAGGAATTCACCGTAGATAAGGACTTTAACGATTACGAAATGGTACTCCGCTTTGACGGGGTAGATACCGTTGCCACCTATTTTATCAACGGCGTGGAAATCGGCAAAAGCGAAAATATGCTTATTGAACACGAATTTAACGTGAACGAATATTTAGTGGCGGGCAAAAATACCCTTTCGGTGCGTATCGAATCCAGCCTTTACTACGCGGCCCGTCAAGAACACTTTGCGTATATGACGGGGTTCCCCCGCAATTTTGAAGGGCTTTCCATTAGAAAAGCCGCACACGTTTACGGTTGGGATATCACCCCCCGCTTGGTTTCCGCAGGCATTTGGAAGGGCGTTTCCTTGTTATATAAAGGGAAAGCGCGGGTAGAAGATTTGTACCTTTCCACCATCAACGTTCGCGTGGATGAACACGGTAGAACGCTTGCTTGGATTTGGGCGCAATATAACGTAAACGTTTCCCCCAAGCATTTCAATAAATATCGCGTACAACTGCTTGGTAAGTGCGGGGATAGCACCTTTGAAATTAATCAACCCCTTCGTTTTACCCACTCCACTATGCGTACGGACGTGGTAAACGCGAAACTTTGGTGGCCGCACGGTTACGGCGAACCCAACCTTTACGATATCACCTTTAACGTGTTTGACGAAGAAGGAAATCTGGTTTGCGATTATCACACCAAATTCGGTTTAAGAAAGTGTAAACTGATTCGTACGGACGTAGGCGTAGGCGCGGAAGGGGAATTCCGCGTGGAAGTAAACAACGTTCCCATTATGTGCAAAGGCACCAACTGGGTACCCTTAGATTCCATGCACAGCAATGATGCGAATAGATTGCAAAAGGCCATTGACCTTTGCGTGGATAGCGAATGTAACATTATCCGTTGCTGGGGCGGTAACGTGTATGAAAGCGACGAATTCTTCAATCTTTGCGATAAGCACGGTATTTTGGTATGGCAGGACTTTGGTTTTGCTTGCAACACCTATCCCCAAGGGGAAGATTTCCTTAACAAAGTTAAGGAAGAAGTGAAAAAGTTCGTTATCCGCGTTAGAAATCACCCCTCGCTTGCCCTTTATTGCGGTAATAACGAAATTGACTGGGCGTGGTATCAGTTCTATATGGATCCCGAAAAGATGGACGACCTTTGCCGCCGTGTAATTCCCGAACAACTGAAATTATACGACCCCTTCCGCGATTACTATCCCAGTTCCCCTTATTACGCAAAAGAAGTTTGCGAAAGAAGGGATGGCTCCATTATGCCTGAATCGCACGCTTGGGGCTCGCGCGACTACTATAAGGGGGAAGAATACAAACTGAATTTGGCACACTTTATCGGTGAATTCGGCTATTTCGGTTGCCCCGCAGCATCCTCTGTGAAAAAGTTCATTACGCCCGAAAACTTGTGGCCGGGTAGCGCGAAAAATGAAGAATGGGCGTTGCACGCAACCGATCCCGAAGGTCCTGGCGGCTGGTGGGCAGGCCGTATCACGCAAATGTACGACCAGTTAAAAGGTATTTTCGGCCGCTATCCTAACGACTTGGAAGAACTTGCCCTCCTTTCTCAATCCGCCCAAGCGGAAGCGTGCAAGTATATGATTGAACGCTGCCGTATCCGTAAGCCGCAATGTATGGGTATTTTGTGGTGGAATATGATTGACTGTTGGCCCCAGTTCTCGGATGCCGTGGTTGATTACTACTTTACCAAGAAAATGGCGTATTACTTTATCAAGCAAAGTCAAGCGCCCGTAACGATCGCAATGGATGAACCCAAATCCTGGAATAGCGGCGTGTATATCTTAAACGACACCAACGAAGTACAAAGCGGTGAATACGAAGTGTATAACGCAACCACGGGCAAAGTAGTGGCAAGTGGCGCATTCAAAGCGCAACCTAACCAAAACTATCGCGTATGTAACGTACGTATCTTCCATGGAGATAAAGCGGTATACTTGCTCCGCGTAGTTGCTAACGGGGTAGAACATAAAAACCATTATCTGTTCGGTTATCCTGCCTTTAGCGTTGAATTTTATATGGAATACTTAAAAACCATTAGTGAATTTTACGGTATTGACCTTGTTAACGTAGCAAAATAATAATTGCGAGCCACGGGTGTGTAAAATCCCGTGGCTCGTACTTTGTTCGTGTAAAAAAGAACTGCCCACGCTTGAAAGCGTGGGCAGTTTCGTACGTTAGTCCTTACTTTTATAGTATAGTAAGCAGTGGCAAAACCCTTCAAAGTTTTCGTCTTTAATTTGGTTGCGGAACTCAAGGCACATGCACTTGTTTTCTTCGGTGCGCTCACGCTTGCATGGACAGTATCCGCCCGTGCGGGTTAATCCGTCCTGAATCATTTTTACGATATTTTCGTCAGGGTTAAAGGTTACTTTCATTTTTGCTCCTCAGTATCAAAATTCAGGCGCAATTCTTCGCTAACCAACGGCCTTCGCATACTTCGTTGGTTAATAAACATAATGTATTCGCCCGAAAGGCCGATAAAGAATAGGATAATACTGTTAAATAAAAACAATCCTTCCACAAGGTATGTCATGTACGAAATGGGTAGATTTGTACATAGGTTTAAAATGAGTGTGGTCAACAAACCTAAACAAGAAAGGCCCGCGAAAACAACGCCCAAAATGGTTGCAAGGCGTAAATACTTTTTGGTGTACGAAGTAACGCCTAGCATCCCCATATCGTACAAGGTTTTCATGTTGTTTTTAGTTTTACCTGCACGGCGTTTGGGTTGGGTGTATTCCAAAGCAATTTTTTTGCCTGCAAATTCGGCAACCAAACCGCGCATATAGGGGTACGGGTCGTCAATTTTTGCAAGAAGTTCCACAAAGGATTTATCGTATAAACCAAAGCCGGTGAACTGCGAAATTTGTTCTACGTCGCTGGCTTTTTTCATTTCCTTGTAATACATGGAACGGAGCGCATACATTAGTTTGCTTTCTTTGCTACGCGTTTTTTTACCGTAAACAACCAAATATCCTTCTTCCCACAGCTCAACTAAACGGGGTAGAAGTTCGGGGGGGTCTTGAAAGTCTGCACACATTAAAATGGTGCAATCTCCGTCCAAACTTTGTTGCATGCCGTGGAAGGGACTACGAATGTGCCCAAAGTTGCGCACGTTAAAAATGGCACGTACGTGCTTATCCTTTTCACAAAGTTCGCGCAATAAGGGGCGGGTGTTGTCCTCCGAGCAGTTATCAATAAAGGTAATGTGATAATCGTAAGCGGAAAGTTGTTCGTTGAAAATCTTGGTCAGCGCCTCGGTCAAAGGAACAACGTTTTCTTCTTCGTTATAACAAGCAATTAAAACGTTAATGGTCTTTTTCATATTAGTCCTCAAACATCAATTCATCGTAAAGTTTACGGTCTATAAAGGGGAACATATCTTCTAAAGTGGGGCTTACCATGCTGCCGTCTGGTAGTTTTCTAGAAGAAAGTTTGGGGGTAAAGGGGAAATCGTTTACCATAACTTCCAAAACGGCAAAACCCTTGTGTTTAATGAAAGCCGAAACGGTTTTTTCCATATGTTCCATGTTTTCCACGCGGAAGAAGGGAAGTCCGTACGCCCAAGAAATTTTTTCCATATCGGGGAAGGATAAATCCTTGCTTTCGGGGCCAACCCCAACTAAGGGTTCACCAAAAAAGTTACGCTGCGTTTGGCGAATGGAATGATAACCGTTATTGTTTAACACCACTAATTTTAAGGGAAGATTGTACTGAACGATAGTTTGCAATTCCTGAATGTTCATTTGCAAACTGCCGTCCCCTTCAATGCAGTAGGTGGTTTTGTTTTCGTTTGCAATACAAGCACCGATAGCCGCCGGCAGTCCGTAACCCATGGCAGCACAGCCACTGTTGGTGTAAAAACGTTGTCCACTTTTGATGTGTGCCGCTTGGAAGGTAACAACGCAAGCCGAACCGTTAGAACAAACCACGGGAGTGTTTTCGGGCAAGTTTTCGGTAAGGGTATCAATAAAGCAGTAAGGATTTACCTTTTCTTGCTTATAGTAATCGGGATCGGTTGCAGGGAACAACTTTTTCAGCTTAGCAATGTACGCCTTCCATTCGGGGCGTTCTACTTTCTTTGCTTTTTTCAACATGCCGTCCAAAAAGTCGTTTAAGTCGGCGTGGATTTTGTAGTCAATGGAAAGGGTGGGCTTATCTAATTCGGCGGCGTCAACGTCGCACATAATCTTATAAGCGTTTTTTGCAAAATTTTCCCCGTTATAACTGATTAACCGGATATTCAAACGGCAACCAACAACAATCAGTAGGTCGGCGTTTTGCAACGCAAAGTTCCCCACGCGGTTACCAACCGTGCCCGGTCTACCCGCATAGCAAGGATGCGAATCGGGGATCAGATCGTTTGCAGACCACGCCGTAACGCAAGGAATTCCCGTTTTGCTTAGCAATTTGTGTAATTTTTCTAAACCGCCGGCATATCTAACCGCAGAACCCGCAAAAATTAGGGGGCGTTTGCTTTCCTTTAGGCGTTGCCATACAAAATCTACCGCTTTTGCATCCAAAGTGGGCAAGGGTTCGGGGTTTTCTTCGGCAGGGTTAAATTCCTTTAATCCTTCGGTTTCAATAATCGCACTTTGTACGTTAATGGGTATATCCAACCAAACGGGACCGCGCCTTCCGTTTAAGGCAAGGAACAGCGCTTTTTGCAAGTGATACAAAATTTCGTTGGGGTTTTCTATCATCACCGCATACTTGGTCATGTTTTTTACCGAAGCGGTAATATCAAATTCCTGGTCGCCAAGTTGGCGCAAGGGTAGGTCGGTAGAATGGATCGTGGTAATGTGTTTTACTTGACCGCTGATTACGAACATGGGGATAGAATCCACGTAACCGCCCATTACACCCGTAATGGCGTTAGTACCGCCGGGGCCGGTGGTTACGCAAAGGCATGCAAGGCGATTGTGCATGCGGTAATAACTTTCTGCGGCAATCGCACAGGCCTGTTCGTGATGTTGGTAGGTTACGTGCAAGCCTTGTTTTTTCCCCAAGCCGTCGTTTAAGTGCATAGCACCGCCACCGGTTACCGAAAAAACTTCGCTAATGCCGTTTTTAACCAAAAAATCTGCAATAAAATCTGCTACGCGGATTTGCATGTGTTTCTCCCAAAATTATTTTCCAAAATGACTACGAATCAGTTTCGCAGTATAATCTAGCATTTCCTTTTTCATGCCCGGATATACGCCCACCCAAAGGGTGCGTTGCATAATGTTGTCCGTGTTGGTAAGTTCGCCAACTACGCGGTATTCCGTACCTTCTTTATCTCTTAAAGAGTCAAAGCAAGGGTGGCGAATAATGTTGCCCGAGAATAGCATACGCGTTTGTACGTTATGCGATTCCAACAGTTCGGTAACAGCATCACGGGTGGCGTTATCCTTAAAGGTCATAAGGAAGCCGAACCAACTAGGATCACTGTTTTCTTCTGCAACGGGAAGCATAACTTCATCTGCAACGGGCGTAAGTAAGTCCTTTAAGTATTGCCAGTTTTGCTTTCTTTTTTCCACAAAGGTGGGGAATTTCTTTAATTGCGCGCAACCAATAGCTGCTTGCAGGTCGGTTGCTTTTAAATTGTAACCCAGGTGCGAATAAACGTATTTGTGATCGTAACCCTTAGGTAATAATCCGTATTGACCGTCGTAACGGTGGCCGCAACGGTTATCCATACCGCTGGGGCAAACGCAATCACGCCCCCAATCGCGCAAGGACTGCGCAATTTTCTTAAGAAGGGGATTACGCGTATAAACGGCACCGCCTTCGCCCATAGTCATGTGATGGGGAGGATAGAAACTGCTGGTACCGATGTCCCCCCAAGTACCCGTAAAGCGGGTTTCGCCGTCAATGGTGTAGCGGCTACCAAGTGCGTCGCAGTTATCTTCTACCAGCCATAAGTTGTGCTTATCACAGAATTCTTTTACCGCCTTTAAGTTAAAGGGGTTACCTAAGGTATGCGCAATCATCACCGCTTTGGTTTTGTTAGAAAGCGCTTTTTCTAACATATTTACGTCAATATTGTAACTTTGCGCATCCACGTCTACGAAAACGGGAACCGCACCGTATTGCATAATGGGGGTAACGGTGGTGGGGAATCCGCAAGCAACCGTAATTACTTCGTCCCCGCGCTTAATTTGGCGTTCCTTTAGTAAGGGGGAGGTCAAGGTCATAAACGCAAGCAAGTTCGCACTGCTACCGCTGTTTACTAATAAACAAAAGGGAACACCCAAATATTTAGCAAGGCCCTTTTCAAATTCATCCGTATATCTACCGCTAGTAAGCCAAAATTCCAAAGCGGAATCTACTAAGGAAAGCATTTCTTCGCTGTCAAAAACACGTGCAGCGTAGGTTACGCGATCCCCTTCGGTAAAGGGCTTTTCCTTGTTCTTAGCAAAGGTTTCTTCGTAATATTGCTTGGTTAGTTCTAAAATTTTCGATTTCGTATCCATGGTATTATAGTTCCTTTTCGTTTATTTTTTCTTTGATGCTTGTATAATAAGAAATTAAATTTGTTAGCGAAGTATCAAAAGGGGTAAAAGTGAAGTCCTTGATAGCGGAAAGCAGTTTTTGGTTGCTTGCCGTATAATCATAGCCCGTACCAAGCACTTTTAATTCGCTTTTACTTTCCGTTTTTTCAATTACGGCTTTCGCAATTTCTTGCATGGTTAGGGTAAAGGAAGGTACGGCGTTATAATCACCAAAAGGCACGTCTTCGGTAATTATCCGTTCGGTTATTCTGCATAAATCCGCAACGTCCACGTAAGAAAAGGATTTATCTTGGCGGATTTCAAGGGGAAGATCAAACAAAGCCTTACATATCGCGTTGGAAATAAAGCGCATAGTGTAATCTTCGTATTTTCCGTATACGCCGAAACAGCGCAAGTTATAACCGTAATTATCTTCCTTCATCATCCGTGTTTCCACGTAACGGGGAAAACCCGTTTCATCACGGGGAATCACCTCACCGAACTCGTTTTCGGTAATGAAGGAAAGGGAACGGGTCATCATGTCGTATTCACTGCCACTGCCGTAGTGTACAAACTTTTTCACCCCGGCGTCCTTTGCCGCCTTTGAAACAGAAGCGAAAACTAAAAGGTTGATAAAGGTTAAATTTTCTTTATCCACTGCCTTTCTATGCCCGGGTTTTGCAGCGGTATGTAAAACTGCATCCGGTTGCAGCTGCTTAAAAAGGTCGGTAAGGGCAGGACAATCCGTAAAATCTACGTCGTTATGCGAAAGGGGGATTACCTCGTGATTCGGGGCAAAATATTCGCACAAATTTTTGCCGATAAACCCGCGCGCGCCCGTAACGACTATTTTCATTGTAAAAAGTCCTCAATTTGTCTTAAGGTTACTGCCAGCATATCTTCACCGCGTGCATCCGCCGTATACCATTCTACTGAAACGCGGATGGTATCGTCTGCCGAATAACGGGGGCGGAAACCTAAAACTTCTTTGGATTTATCAATATTTAGCATTAAAAGGGAAGCTTCGTGCGGAGCGTTGGGATTTTCGTGAATCTCGTACGTTGCACCAGGAAAATATTTTACAAACAATTGCAAAATATCCAAAACAGGTTTGCAGTGCGAAACTTCGGGGCCGATATTATAGTGCCCGGCATAAGAAACGTTATTATATTGTAACGCCGCCAACTTTAGATACTGAAAAACGGGTTCCATAACGTGTTCCCAGGGGCGTACAGCTTTGGGGTTGCGAATAATAATGGGTTCGCCCTTTAAAGAATAACGAACGCAGTCGGGAATCAAGCGATTGTCCGCCCAGTCCCCACCACCTAAAACGTTACCCGCACGGCAAGTGGAAATGCTAACGCCGTGTTCGGCAAACTTTTCGGGGTTAAAGAAGGAGCTTCTGTATGCCTTCGTTACCAGTTCACTGCACGCTTTGCTGTTGGAATAAGGGTCGTAACCGCCCAGTGCGTCCGTTTCTACGTAACCACGGGTTAGCGAAAGGTTTTCGTATACTTTATCAGTGGTAACGTTTACGAAGGAGCGAACGCTTTTGGTGTGGCGTACCGCTTCTAACACGTTAACCGTGCCCATGACGTTGGTTTGATACGTCCAAACAGGGGCTTTGTAACTTTCCAGTACAATGGGCTGTGCCGCCATATGAATTACAATTTCGGGTTGAAAATCGGTAAACGCTTTTAAAAGTTTATCGTAATCTGAAATATCTCCGATAATAGACGTACAAAGTTTATCCCCACCGATTTTTTCAAACATAGAAGGGGTAGTGTTGGGCGCAAGGGAATACCCTAATACTTTTGCGCCGAATTTGTGCAGTGCCGCAAGCATCCAGCTACCCTTAAACCCGGTATGTCCGGTAAGTAAAACTCGCTTGCCCTTGTAAAAAGATGCGTAATCAAACATAGAATCACCTAATAGTTTTTTTGTTGATAGGGAAATGAAAACCCCCGTAAATTAAACGGAAAGCGAGGTAGTCGTTTTTACCTCGCAAACCAAAAAGTTATACCTTCCAAGGAGCATTGCCCGATTCCCAAAGCGCTTCTAAATCCATTTTGTCGCGCAGGGTATCCATAGGCTTCCAGAAACCGTCGTGTTCGTAAGCAAACAGCTTGCCTTCTCTTGCAATGTTTTCCAAGGGTTCGCGTTCCCAAGTGGTATCGTCCCCTTCAATGTAATCAAAAATTTCCTTTTCGCAAACAAAGTAACCGCCGTTAATCCATTCGCGGTTGCCTACTTTCTTTTCTGCAAAGGTGGAAATAGAGCCGTTTTCGCGGATGGAAACCAAACCGAATCTTCCGGTGGGGCGTACGGCAGTAAGGGTTACGATACCGCCGCACTTTTTGTGGTATTTAAAAAGTTCCTCAATATTTACGTCCGAAACCCCGTCCCCATAAGTTAAAAAGAAGGGTTCGTCCCCAACGAAATCGCGAATGCGCTTAATGCGCCCGCCCGTCATAGTGTCTAATCCCGTATCTACAACGGTAACTTTCCAGTTTTCGGAAACGTTTTGATGAACGATACGTTCGCCCGTTTTAAAATCAAAGGTAACGTCGCTATGATACAAAGCGTAGTTGTTAAAATATTCCTTAATTACGTACTGCTTGTAACCACCGCAAATGATAAATTCGTTTACGCCGTATTTTGCGTACGTTTTCATAATATGCCATAAGATGGGATTTTCCCCTATGGTAATCATAGGCTTGGGTTTTAAAAGGGATTCTTCACTGATGCGGGTGCCTTTACCCCCTGCAAGAATGACAGCTTTCATTGGTTTTCCTCCGTATATTCTTCATTGTCTTCAGTCGTTTCGTTGTTTTTAGTTGCCGCTTCTTCGGGTAACGGCTTTTTCTTGCGGAAAGAAAAGGTCGTATGTCCAACATAGCTCATTACGGTGGTAACGAACAAGGTAACAATCATGGCAATGAAGGTGTTCATGCCAAAGCCTTGTACAAGCAGTAGTTTCAGCAAATAATTTACGCCTAATTGAACGACGTAAACGCTGAAAAAGCGAAGGACTTCACCAACCGACTTTTCTTTGCTTTCAAAAGTAAAATATTTATTCCACAAGTAACTGTGGATGGTTCCGATTGTGTAAGAAACGATTGTTGCAACTAATATTTGTATGGGGGTGGCAAGTTCTTTGGTGGAAAGGGAAAAGGGGAGTCCCATTAAAAGATAAATGCCCAGTTCCACCGAAACGCCAACCACGGTGTTAAGTCCGCCCACTAAGACAAACTTAATTCTGCGGTCCAAACCTTTCAACCATAAAAATAGTTTTTTCAAAAAAACACCTTCTTTATCTAATATTTTTTAGACGTTGTTCTAACATTGCAATGCGGGCACTGTTTTCTCCTGCCATGGCCGAATATCTTTGTTTTAAGTCGTAAATGTAAAGGTATTCAAATTCAATTGCTTTGGAAAGACCAGTGCACATTTTGTCCGTGCCTTTCGTAATATCAAAAATGATTTTGCGTGTTTCTACGCGGTCAATAACCCCTTCCAATTTTTTCAGGTTGGGAATGGTGTCTGCGGAAATTGCACCGCCCATACCCGCCAAAAGCCCGCGTGCTTTCACTTTGGTAAGAATATCTTTGCAAATTTTGAAAATATTTTCGTTTTCAATTTTGCTTCTGTCTAAACCGTAGGAAGCGGAAAGATCCACTCTACCAATCACAACGCCGTCAATCATGCCGTTGTTCGCGTCTAAAATCGCATCTAAATTGTCATATCCCGTTTTGGTTTCAATGTTGATAAGGAATTTGGTTCCTTCTTCGTTATCTCCATATACCTTTTTAACGGCACCTTCAAATTTTTGTAGGGCAAAAGGCGTTTCAATCATGGGGGCAATAACGCCGCGGGTAGCAAAAATTTTACTGTCGTCAATATCCGAAACGGCTTCACATCCGCCGATTTTCAAAAAGATATCACTGTCCGCACGTGCTACAATTTGCGAAAGGGTAATCATTTCGTTAGTGCGGGTTGCTTCCGCTTCAAATTCGGCCTTCACGCCAACCACGCCGTGGTTTTCTTTAAGGTCGCGAAGCAGTTCCAGCATTCTTTTTTGACTATTGTTCATCGTTTTCTTCCTTTATATGGTATATTTTTGCATACGCTATGCGCAGGCACTATTACTAGTTTACCATTTTTATATAACAATTACAAGTGAAATTTGGGGATACAGAAATTTACTTGTCATCTTTTTTATGACAAAAACAAACAAAGATATAAATATGAAAAATATAAAACATAATACGGAAAAATTAAAACAAGGGGGTAAAAGTGCTTGCTTTTTTATGATGTGAATGCTATAATTTTGAAAAGGAGTTTTTCGTATGGGATTTTCTACTTTTTGTAAAGAGCAAATATCAACGAAGCAATTCCGCAAGGTGTTTTATGGCGCCCTTGCGGGAGCGTTTTTGATTGCTTTAATTTGTTATTTTTGCGGTTTGTTCTTGTTTAGAATGACCGTTTTGACGCGTATTTTTTCGGATTTTTGGGAAACGGTACGTTTTGCAGTAGCAAAGAATCCGTATGATGAAGTGTTTCATTCTTCTTATCCACCCGTATCTTTTTTGGTAGTATATCCATTTGCCTTAATTTGCAAACGCGAATTGTTGGAATTGCCCATGGATCAAGCAATATCTTCTGCTCCCTTTTTGTTTGCGTTTTGCTTATTTTTCTTCGTTTGTATTGTCGTGTCCGCGTTTTTGTTGACTCGGCTTATTTATGGTAAAATCTCGTTTGTAAAAGTTGTTGAACTTTTTTGCGTTACGCTAGTATCGTTGCCGGTGCTGTTCATGTTTGTGCGCGGAAACGTTGCCCTCGTTGCATTCGTTTTGGTTTTGGTGTTTTTAAATTTCTATAATTCGCCAAACCGATTACTTCGTTTTGTAGCGTATTTATCCATAGCCGTTGCCGGGGTCGTTAAGTTTTACGTTCTGTTTTTCGTGCTGCTGTTAGCAAGAAAAGGTAGAATGTTGGATTGTTTGCAAATCTTAGTTTTATTTTTACTTCTCTTTATTTTGCCTTTTGGCGTGTACGGTTTTAACTCCTTTAATATTTGGCTTTCTAGGTTGTCCGGGTTTGTGATTACGCGTTTCCAAGTTGCACACGCACACAATCTTACCTTTGTTCATCCTCTTGTAATTATACATACGATTGTGGACTTTTTGGGTTGGAACTGGGATCCGTGGTTAACGGGAATTACCATAGCAGTGCACGTTGCTTTTATTTTGTTTGCCGCAATTCTTACCATGTTTGTAAAGTCTGACTATAAGGCGTTCACCCTTTGCACGCTTTTGTGTTGCCTTTCTTTGAATCCCGCATACTTATATATCGGAATCTTCTTTTTCCCGCTGTTATTGCAAGATTTAAAGAAGGAAAGAATCTCTCGGATAAAAGCAGGGTTTTATCTTTTGTTCTTTACTCCGTTAATTTACGTCCATTGGATAGGTGCATATTTGCAAATGTTTGCATGCGTAACGTTTGCTGTTATAGTTCTTATATCCAGCGTAAAAGAACTCCGCGCTACGTACGGGATAAAATCCATGTGGAAACATATACTTCTTTTGCTTAGCGGGTTTGTAAATAACGGTAAAAGCCTTGCGGAAAGGGAGTGTGCCGCAGCACAAACCGAACAAGCCGAAGAATCAATGCAAACGCAAGAATGTGTGTCGCAGCAAGATGCCCTTGGTGATGAACCTTTAGAATAAGAGAATTAACAAAATTTCGCAGGGTTTTTCCCCTGCGTTTTTTGTTTTCAAATTCTAAGAAATTGCATGCCGTCAAGTAATAACTTTGCCTTCTTTGCATACACTATTAGCATTATGAAGGAACTTCGCATTACAGAAACGGTGTCAAGAAAGCGGTTGGGCATAATTGCATCCTCGTTATCTCAAATTTTTCGCGTTGCGGGGGTTAAGGCGAGATATGAGGAAGGGGATAGTACGGCTGCGCTAATTATAGAGATCCCCGAACATTATTTAGAGTTTGTGTTTGCCGAAGTTCGCGAAAAACTTGCGGACGTAATTGTGGTAGGTTATAAGTACGATTTCTTTATGCAAAACACGCAATTTTGGGGCTTGACTGCAGAACAAAAGGAACTATTTTTAACTGCAGTTATTGCTGCTGATTATCTTGAAGATCGCCGTTTTGCCCAAAGGGCAATTATTCTGTGCCAGGAAATTTCAATAGACGGAATTTATCATTTTAAACTGCAAAAACTTACCGAAAAATGGCAAGAAATATGCACATGCTTGCCTAGTTATTTCGGCGAAGAAGTGTATCGCAGTTTTATGCAATATTTAATTGATGATTTTTCAGATTCTTCGGTGTATTTGGTGGGGGAAATGGTGTACGATAAACGATACGGCAAACGCAACTTATCCCTACTTTTATCCGAAAAACACGTTCCGAATCCCGCACAGGAAATTTTGCTTTGTTGTGCCAAAAATCTACACGTGGTTGGGGAGGAAGAAAGTAGCGCAATGCCCTTTGTTAAGGATTTTTACGGAAAAAACGTGCGTTTTTACAGCGGGGAAAAACTTGGTTTGTAAAAACCTATGAAAAACCCTTGACAAGTACAAAAAAATAGAGTAAAATACAAGTAATTTCATACGGAGAGAAAAAGACAAGTACGTTTTCTTTTGTGACAGATAGAGACGGGGCGATTGGTGTAAGCCCACGCGTAAAAGGAAAAAAGAAACCACTTTTTTTGCCGAACGGCACGGCGTTTCCGTGCAAAAGAGTGGCCCCCGAAAAGGGGCAAATAAGGTGGAACCGCGGATAAAACCGTCCTTAAACAGTTGTTTAAGGGCGTTTTCTTTTTATTAAACAAAGGTAGGTAAACAGTATGAACGTAACGTTAAAAGACGGCAGCGTGCTCGCCGTAGAATCGGGCGCAACCTTTATGGAAGTTGCAAAAAGCATTTCCGAAGGTTTGGCAAGAAACGCCGTTTGCGCAAAATGGAACGGCAAATTAGTGGATTTATCCGAAACCGTAAATGGGGACGGCGCTTTGGAAATCGTTACTTTAAAAGACGAAGAGGGGTTGGACATATACCGTCATACTTGCTCGCACGTTATGGCGCAAGCAATTAAAACCATTTATCCCACTTGTAAGCTGGCGATCGGCCCCACGGTGGACGACGGGTTTTATTACGATATTGACTTTGTAACCCCCATCACCCAGGCGGATTTTGAAAAAATTGAAACCGAAATGAATCGCATCATCAAAGCAAATTTTGCTTTGGAACGCTTCACCCTTCCCAAGGCGGAAGCGATTTCCTATATGCAAAAATTAAAGGAACCCTACAAAGTAGAACTGATTTCCGAACTGCCTGAAGACGCGGAAATTTCCTTCTATAAACAAGGCTCCTTCGTGGATTTGTGCCGTGGGCCGCACCTTCCTTCCACGGGCAAAATTAAGGCGTTCCGTCTGCTTTCGCTTACGGGTGCGTACTGGCGCGGCAATGAAAAGAATAAGATGCTTACCCGCATCTACGCAACCGCTTTTGAAAAGAAGGCGGAACTAGAAGAATATATCCTTCGCCAGGAAGAAGCAAAGCGTCGCGACCATAACAAATTAGGCCGTGAACTTGGCATTTTTATGACGGATGAAACCATCGGTCAAGGCTTGCCCTTACTTATGCCCAAGGGTGCGAAACTCTTTCAAATTTTGAACCGCTTCGTTGAAGACGAAGAAGCGCGCCGTGGCTACGTGCTTACTAAAACGCCCTACATGGCAAAAAGCGACCTGTATAAAATCAGTGGGCACTGGGATCACTACCGCGATTCTATGTTCGTTTTAGGTAACGAAGAAAAGGGGGACGAACTTATGGCGCTTCGCCCCATGACTTGCCCCTTCCAATACACCGTATATAATAACGGCTTAAAATCCTACCGCGACCTTCCCTTGCGCTACGGGGAAACTTCCACACTGTTCCGTAACGAATCCAGTGGGGAAATGCACGGGCTTATTCGCGTGCGTCAATTCACCCTTTCGGAAGGGCACATCATTTGTATGCCTTCGCAGTTAGAACAAGAATTCAAAGGCTGTTTGGATTTGGCAATGTATATGTTAAAGAGCGTTGGCTTGGATGAAGACGTATCCTATCGCTTCTCCCGTTGGGATCCCCAAAACACCGAAAAATTCATCAACGATCCCGAACAATGGGACTACGCGGAAAACGAAATGAAGCGTATTTTGGACGATTTGGGCTTAACCTACAAGGAAGGCATTGGGGAAGCCGCCTTCTACGGCCCCAAGTTGGATATCCAAATTAAAAACGTATTCGGTAAGGAAGATACCTTAATCACTATACAAATTGATATGTTCCTTGCAAAGAACTTTGATATGACTTACGTAGACGAAAACGGTGAAAAACGCCGTCCCTACATTATTCACAGAAGTTCCATCGGTTGCTACGAACGTACTATGGCGCTTTTAATTGAAAAATACGCGGGCGCGTTCCCCGTATGGATGGCGCCCACTCAAGTAAAAGTGCTTTCCTTAACCGATCGTACCGCCGAATACGCGCAAGAAATTGCAAAGGAATTAGAAACCTATGGTTTGCGCGTAGAAACGGACGTACGAAGCGAAAAAATCGGCTATAAAATCCGTGAAGCGCAACTTAGCAAGGTACCCTATATGATCGTTCTTGGCGATAAGGAAAAGGAAGCTGGGGTTCTTGCCGTACGCGAACGCGCAGCAGGTGATTTAGGCGTAATGACGAAAGAAGACTTCCTTCAACGCATCTTAAAAGAAATTGCTGAAAAAAAGTGCAGATAAGCGCTAAAAACAGTTGACAAATTCAAAAAATAAGCGTAAAATGGAATACGGTAAGCAGAAGTAACCCTTCTCACCGAACGGCAAACGCGTTGTTTGGTTCAATCGGATTTCGTTTTACGGGCTAAAAGTTCGTAATGTTTTCGCTTGAAAAGGGTTACCACGCGGTAACCCTTTAATTTTTATAAGGAAGGTACAGAACCATTAAAGAGCAGCATCAGATTAACGAAGAAATCTTGGATAAGGAAGTGCGCCTAATTGGTGCAGACGGCACGCAATACGGTATCGTGTCCCGTAACCAAGCGTTGCAAATTGCAGACGAAGCGGAATTGGACTTGGTAAAAATTTCCCCCAACGCCCTGCCCCCCGTGTGCAAATTGATGAACTACGGTAAGTACCGCTTTGAACTCCTGAAAAAGGAAAAAGAAGCGAAAAAGAACCAAAAGGTTACCGAAATTAAGGAAATCCGCCTTTCTATGACCATAGACGTAGGGGATATGAACGTAAAAGCAAAGCAGGCAACCAAATTCTTACAAGCGGGCAACAAAGTAAAAGTCAGCTTAAAGATGCGCGGTCGCCAAAACGCGCACTCCGGCCTTTGCGTAGACGTAATGAACGAATTCTACGAAATGGTTAAGGACTACGCGGTGATGAGTAAAAAACCCCTTACCGAAGGGAAAAACATCACCATGATGTTAGATCCCCAACAATAAGGGTAATAACGCGAAAGCGGAATAATAACGAAAAACAATAAAAGGAGATACAATCATGCCTAAAATGAAGTCGCACAGCGGTGCGAAAAAGCGTTTCAGAGTAACCGGGTCTGGTAAAGTTAAAATGTACCACTCCCAAAAGAACCATATTCTGACCAAAAAGTCCAGAAAGAGAAAGCGTTCCTTGCGCCAAGTTGGCTATTTCCCCACCACGCAAGAAAACAACATCAAGAGAATTATTCCCTATAAAAAGGCGAACTAAGGAGGCGGAATCATGCGTATTAAAAGAGCAGTTAACGCTGTAAAAAAGCGTAGAAAAATCTTAAAACTTTCCAAAGGTTACTTTGGTGCAAAAAGCAAGCTTTACAGAGTAGCCCGTCAAGCGGTTATGAAGTCCTTATCCTACGCATACGTAGGTAGAAAGGCGAAGAAGAGAGATTTCCGCAAATTATGGATTGCACGTATCAACGCTGCAGCTCGTATGAACGGTCTTTCTTACAGCAAGTTCATGTACGGCTTAAAGGCTAACGGCATTGAACTTAATAGAAAGGTTCTTGCAGAATTAGCGGTTTTGGATGCAGCTGCGTTCACCGTTCTCTGCGAAAAAGCAAAAAGCAAATTAGCATAAGTGAAAAGCCTTCTATAAGAAGGCTTTTTTCCCATTAGAAAAGCATGAAAAAAGAACGTATCACTTCGCTTTCCAACCCCACCGTGAAAGCGGTTGCGGCGCTGAAGGAAAAAAAATACCGCGAAAAAGCGGGGCTATTTGTGGTAGAAGGGAAAAAAATGGTTTTGGAAGCCTTACAAAAAGGGCTTTCCGTAACCGCAATTTACGCTACCGAAAAGTGCGAAAATTTATTCCCCGAACACCTAATCACCCCCGTTAGCGAAGATGTGTTCCGTAAGATGAGTGACGAAGTTTCGCCCGAAGGCGTTCTTTCCACCCTTGCCCTTCCCACGGTTACGCCCCGAAAAGCAAGTAACACTTGTATTTTTTTGGACGGCGTGCGCGATCCCGGTAATTTGGGGACTATTCTTCGTACCGCCGCCGCCGTTGGCGTAAAGGAAATTTACCTTGCGGATACGGTAGACCCCTTTTCCCCTAAGGTGATTAGGAGCAGTATGAGTGGTATTTACGCGGTAAACGTGTATCGTGGCAGTAGGGAAGAATTACTTCCTTTCGTATCCCATTTGCCCGTTATCGTGGCGGATATGGGGGGCGAAAACGTGTTTAAGGCCACCCTTCCCGCTTCCTACTGTCTTGTGATAGGAAACGAAGCGAACGGGGTAAGCCAGCTAATGAAAAACGCGGCAACCCATACCGTTTCTTTGCCTATGCAAAGCGGTGTGGAAAGTTTGAACGCTGCGGTATCCTTATCCGTTCTATTATACGTGCTGGAAAACAGGAAAATTTAAGGAGAAAATTTTATGTCCGGACATTCCAAATGGCATAACATACAAGCAAAAAAAGGGAAAGCGGACGCAGCCCGCGGACGTATTTTCACAAAAATCGGCAGGGAAATCGCAGTTGCCGCAAAGCAAGGTAGCGATCCCAACTTAAACTCCAAACTTGCAGATGCAATCGCAAAGGCAAAAGCAGCAAATATGCCCAACGATAACATCATCCGCAGTATTAAAAAGGCTTCGGGTGAACTTTCTGCAACCAACTACGAATCCTTAACTTACGAAGGCTACGGTGCGGGTGGCTCTGCGGTGATCGTAGAAACGCTTACGGATAATAAAAACCGTACCGCGGGGGACGTTCGCCACGTGTTTGATAAATGCGGTGGCGCCATGGGTACCACGGGTTGCGTAGGTTTTATGTTTGATCGTAAAGGCGTTATTGTTATTGAACGCACCGCAACGCTTACCGAAGATGATATGATGGAACTTGCCATTGAATGTGGTGCAGACGACGTAGTTACCGAAGAAGACGCTTTTGTGGTTTACACCAACCCCAACGATTTTTCCGAAGTACGCAAAGCGTTGGAAGAAAAGAACTTGACTTTCTTGGAAGCGGCAATCCAACAAGTACCCCAAAACAAAACCGAACTTAGCCCCGAAGATACGGCAAAGTTCATCAAAATGGTTGACCTTTTGGAAGATTTGGACGACGTGCAAGAAGTATGGCACAACGTAGTTCTTCCCGAAGAAGAGGACGAAGAATAATCATTTTTCTAAACGAAACAGCCCCCACGTTGTGGGGGCTTTGTTTTTGAAAAAACACACGGTTTTTACCGTTATAACGCAATAAAAAGCCCGCACCGATTTCGGTACGGGCTTAAATTTTTTGTTTTACGCTTTGTTTTCGCAGCCGAAAATCTTCATTTTCTTAATTGCCGCTTGTTTGATTGCTTCTACCTTTCTATCGCGGATGGCAAGGTAAGATAGACCCCCTTCCTTAATTGCCGCTTCGGTTGCTTCAATACCCGCAACGCAAAGGTCGGTGTAAATGTTTACCTTGCTAATGCCGTATTTTACAACGTTTTGGAAGTCTTCATCCGTAAGGCCAGAACCACCGTGAAGAACCAGGGGAGTATCCATAGCCGCGTGGATTTCGCTTAAACGCTTAAAGTCAAGCTTGGGCTTGCTCTTATAAGCGCCATGCGCGGTACCGATGGAAATTGCAAGCGCGTCTACGCCTGTTGCTTGTTGGTAAGCAACCGCTTCTTCCACCTTGGTGTAAAGGTCTGCCGCGTTGTTATCCTCTTGGTCTGCTTGACCAACGTGGCCAATTTCACCTTCAACGGTAGCGCCAAAGCTGTGCGCGATTTTTACGATTTCACGGGTGTTAGCCAAGTTTTCTTCGTAGGGGTGAACGGAACCGTCGTACATAATGCTGGAAAAACCGAGTTGCAACGCTTCCATGCAGCGGTCAAAGGTCAAACCGTGGTCAAAGTGAACAACAACGGGAACGGTAGCGCGTTTTGCAGCCGCAATCAAAGCGGGGGCAATCAGTTTTAATTCACCGCTGGGCAATAAAACTTCCGCCGTACCGATAATTACGGGTGCGCGCAGTTCTTCAGCGGCGGAAATTACCGCTTCTAACATATCCGTATCCGTGGTGTTGAAAAGGCCAACGCCGTAGCCGTTCTTTTGCGCGTCTTTTAATACGTAATCTAAATTAACTAACATAAATTTTCTCCTTTTTTTATCCTAAATTTACATATCTTCTTCAATTACGGGCAAACGAGAAATGCGCTTATCCGTAAATTCATCCGTTTCGTCCGTGCTACGGGTGGAAAATTCGCTAATTACCGCGCCGTCTTCCCCTGCAACGAACCAGTGCCAAGTTTCGGGCATAATGGTGAATTGCTGACCGGGAAGTAAAATGGTTTCGTCAAAAACCGAAACGTCCGTAGCGGGTAGGGGAATGGAAATATCTTCCTTGGTTTTCGCGCGGTTGGTATCCGTGTAAAGGTAAACTTTACCGTAACGGCAACGGAAGGTTTCTTCCTTACCTTCTTTACCGCCCGTGGGAACGTGCTTATGTTCGGGGCAGCATTGACCGGGGAACAGTACCATTTCCTTTGCGCATACGCGTTCGGTATTGATGTAAGTTACAAGTTCCAAACCTACTTGGTCTACGATATTTAAGCCAAGGTCGGCAACTTCAATGTTCGCCTTTTCTTCATCGGTTAAAACGATACCCGCTTTCGCGTAGTATTCTAATGCTTTTTGTTGGCATCTAACAACGTCACTTCTTTTCATTGCTGTTTCTCCTTAATAATTGATATTTTTGCGCCCGAATTTTTTCATAAGGGCGTATACGCTTTCTTTATCTTTCATGCTACTGATGGAATCTTTCGCCGCCAAGTTCATTGCCGCGCAAGCGGAAGCAAATTCCAACATTTCTTTATCGCTCATACCTTTGTAAATTCCGTATAAGCAGCCCGCGCAGTACGCGTCGCCCGCGCCCACCGAACCTTTAATGTAATCTTTAGGTAAATCTAGGGAAGGAACCACGGTAAACGTGCCGTCCGCCGCGTAGCAGAATCCCGCTTCGGGCGCGTGAACGATCAAGCGTTCGCCAACCCCTTCCTTCATCATAATTTCCATGGTCTTGCGCACGTTTTCTACCACAAGGTTGCCGTTTTCGTCGCGTGGGGGAATGCCCGAAACTTCGCTGGCTTCCACTTCGTTCATAAACGCGTTATCCGTATATTTCAACGCGGGAAGAACGGTTGCGCTAAATTTTCCCGTGGTGTTGCTAACTACGTCAAAGGAGGTACGAATCCCCGCTTCTTGCACGCGCTTTAACAAACGCGCAAGCGCGGTGCCGTATTCTTCGTCCGGCTCGTCAAACTGTCTCATCAACAAAAGATAGCCGATATGGAACATTTCACAGTTTAACGCTTCCACGTCAACATCTTGGGGGCAGAACTCACCGTTTGCGCCTTCGTGCGAAAAGAAGGTTCTTTCGCCCGTGGATTCTATCGTCATTACGTCGCAAAAACTGGTGCAAGCCTTTTGGTCGGTAATTACCTTGCTTACGTCCACACCGTATTTTTGCATTTCTGAAAGGATAAATCTACCGCTTTCGTCATTACCAACCCTACCGATTACGTCAACTTTTAGTTTTTTGTCTAATTTGGCAAGGTCAATCCCCGTGTTGGGTACGCATCCGCCCACCGCTTGGGAAAGGGAATCGATAATGCCCATCATTCCCTTTTCGGGGTATACGTTTACGATTTTCACCGTATCTTTAATAATGTTACCCGCAATGGTAATACCCGTGCGTTCGCCGGCTAACAGCCCGTCCACCGTGGTGCCAAGCGTTTTTGCAAGCACTTGCAGTTGGGTAATGTCCGGATATCCAACGCCGCGTTCCCACTTGCTTACCGCTTTATCGCTTACGAACAGTTCTTCCGCAAGGTCGCTTTGGGTAAGACCGCGCAGTTTTCTAAGTCTAGCAATGGTTGTGCCGATTTTCAGTTCTCCCATAAGAAATCTCCTTTTCGGTTCTGCAACCATTATAAACCAAATTTTTCCACTCGTCAACCCACTAATCGTTCATTTTTTGGTTTATAAAAAAGGCAAAACAGTAAACGGATAGTAGAGTTTTTGAAAATCTTTCCCTTTTAGGGAAGAATCTCCGCACGAATACCCCTAAATATTGCGGATAGGGGAAATGAACTTGCAAATACTGATATTGTCGCAAGGGTAGTGGTAGCGTTTAGCCGTGGGTTATCCGCGAAATATCACTTGCGTTTAAGATACTTTTCCCATAAACCGAATTTTCGTTTTAAGGGAAAGGAAAGGACCGCTTGGCTTTACCGCCTTTGCGGTCCTTTATGATTTTTGCGCGTTTTTCTTTCATTTCTGAAACTTTCGCGCAATTTATAAAACTTTTGTTTTGTTTTTTTACCTTTCAAAGGCAAAAAGGTTGACATTTTCCTCATATTTTTGTATCATAGAATAGAAAAGTGGGGCGGTATGGCTTTTTTACTTTTCAAAGGGAGAAATATGGTAGTTTTAGGTATTGACCCGGGGCTTGCAACCCTTGGCTACGGAGTGTTAAAAAAGGAACGCGGTACAATTACCGTTTTAGATTACGGCGTAATCTTAACCCCTAAGGAGGAACGCCTTCCTCAGCGCTTACTCCGCATTGAACGTGGTCTTACCGAAATTATTGAAAAATTCCACCCCGACGAAGTGGCGATGGAAGAATTATTCTTCACCAACAACAAAACCACGGGTATCGCGGTTGCGGAAGCGCGCGGGGTAGCCCTTCTTACTTGCGTAAAAAACGTACCTAAACTGTTTGAATATACCCCCATGCAAATTAAACAAGGCCTTACGGGTTACGGTAGGGCAGATAAGCAACAAATGCAACAAATGGTAAAACTGCTGTTAAAACTAAAAAGCGTTCCCAAGCCGGACGACGCGGCGGACGCGTTGGCAGTAGCCCTTTGCCACACCAACGCTAGCAGGCTTTCGGGCGCGTTTATGATGTAGCGATAGACAAAGAAGGAGTAGTTATGATAGGATTTTTAGAAGGCAAAGTGATGTACGCCGAAAACGGAACGGTTCTTTTGTTTACGAACGGCGTTGGATACGAAGTATCCTGTTCGGGTGCAGCGTTTGCTTCTTTGGTGAATAACGAAGTGGGTTCGGTGTTTACGTATTTGCAAGTGCGTGAGGACGGACTCTCCCTATTCGGCTTTATTTCCCCCGAAGAAAAGGATTTATTCTTAAAACTCGTTACCGTTTCGGGCGTAGGTCCAAAACTTGCCATTACTATTTTAACCTACCTTGATGCGGACGATTTGGCTTCGGCAATCGCGGCGGGGGATTTGCGCAAACTTTGTACGGTAAAGGGTCTTGGTAAAAAAACCGCCGAACGTATCGTTTTGGATTTGCAAGAACAACTCACTTCGGTTGCTTTCCCCACGGCGGCGAAAAAGGACTTAAAAAAGAAGGAAACTTCGGCGGATATGGATACGCTGTTAACCCTAACTGCGCTTGGTTTTACCGCGCAAGAAAGCAAGGAAGCGTTGTCCGCTGCAAAGGAAGCGGGCATGAAAACCCCCGAACAACTGTTGGCGTTTGCCTTAAAACATATTCGTTAAAGGAATTTGGGTATGGATTACGAAAGTTATGAAAATGAAGATCGGTTGATGGACGGCGAACGCGCGTACGGGGAAGTGGAAAGCGAAAACGTTTTGCGTCCTCGTTCTATGTCCGATTATATCGGGCAAACCGCCGTTAAGGAAAACTTGGAAATTTATATTCAAGCGGCAAAATTGCGCGGGGAAGCGTTAGACCACGTGCTGTTATACGGCCCTCCGGGCTTAGGTAAAACCACTTTGGCGCACATTATCGCAAGCGAAATGGGTGTACAAGTGAAAGTAACCAGCGGCCCCGCAATCTCGCGCGCGGGGGACCTTGCGGCAATTTTATCCAACCTATCCGAAGGGGACGTGCTGTTTATTGACGAAATTCACCGCCTAAACCACTCGGTAGAAGAAATTTTATATCCCGCGATGGAGGACTTTTTCTTAGATTTCGTTATCGGTAAAGGCCCCACCGCAAGAAACGTAAGAATTCCCATTCCTAAATTCACCTTAATCGGCGCAACCACCAGGGCAGGCATGCTTTCTTCCCCCCTGCGTGATCGTTTCGGCGTTATTTGTCGTTTGGAAATGTATGATAAAAAGAATTTGTCGGATATCGTTCTACGCGCCGCAAAAACCTTGGGTAGCAGTATCAATCAGGATGCCGCCGAAGAAATTGCAATGCGCTCGCGCGGAACGCCCCGTATTGCCAACCGCTTATTAAAACGCGTTCGCGATTTTTCCATGGTGCGCGGGCTTCCTTCTATTAACCTAGAAGTAACCAAGGAAGCGCTTGACCGTATGGAAATTGACGAATACGGCTTGGATAGAACGGATATTAAACTTTTAACCACAATGATCGATCATTTTGGCGGCGGCCCTTGCGGTTTGGAAACGCTTGCAGCCGCCATTAACGAAGACGCGAATACCATTGAGGACGTATACGAACCCTATCTTTTGCAACAAGGTTTCATTTCGCGTACGCCCCGCGGTAGGGTATGCTTAAAACTGGCTTACGAACACTTAAATAAGCCCATCCCCAAAACGTTGCAAGAACAACTTGCTTTAGGCAAGAACGGGTAAAACTATGCTTACCGTAAAAGATTTTGATTATTTTTTGCCCGAAGAACGCATTGCGCAAACCCCCGTTTACCCACGGGATTCTTCCCGACTTTTGGTATATAATACCAAAACTATGGAAACCGAACACCGCGTTTTTTCGGACGTATACGATTATTTAAAGGCGGGGGACGTTTTAGTTATCAATAATACCAAAGTAATCCCTGCGCGTATTTTTGCCAAAACGCCCTTTGGCGGAAAGGTGGAACTACTCCTTCTTCGCAGACTAGAAGGGGACGACTGGGAAGTCATGGTAAAGCCGGGGAAAAAGGCGAAAAAAGGGGTGGTTTTAACCGTAGACGAAACCCTTTCGGTAACCGTTGGCGACACGCTGGAAGAAGGTTTGCGTCGCGTTACTTTCTCGTACCAAGGTGTGTTTGAGGAAGTTTTATCCAAGGTTGGCACTATGCCCTTGCCCCCCTATATTCGCAAAAAATTAGAAGATCAATCCCGTTATCAAACGGTGTACGGAAAAATCAACGGTTCGGCGGCGGCGCCTACGGCGGGCTTGCATTTTACCCCCGAATTACTCCAGAAAATTAAGGATAAAGGGGTTATCGTTACCGAAGTTTTGCTGCACGTTGGTTTGGGTACTTTTCGCCCCGTTAAGGAAGAAATCGTAACCGACCACGTAATGCACGCCGAATATTACGAAGTTACTAAGGAAGCTGCAGAAATCGTCAACCTTGCCAAAAGGGAAGGCCGCCGCGTTATTGCGGTGGGAACCACCTCCGTTCGCACCTTGGAAACGGTAGCAAACGAAGATGGAACGATTACCGCAGGTAGCGGGGATACGCAAATTTTCTTATACCCGCCATACAAAATGAAATGTGTGGAAGGCTTAATCACTAATTTTCATCTGCCTAAAAGCACCCTTCTAATGCTCGTTTCTTGTATCACGGGAAGGGAAGAACTGCTAAAAGTGTATAAGGAAGCGGTGGAAAGGGAATATCGTTTCTTCTCCTTTGGCGACGCGTGTCTGTTCTTATAAACTGCGCAATACGGCGTTACTGCTTTGCGTTTTGACTTCAATAACCAAAAGGTTTATTTCATCCAAAACGCTACGCGAGCCTTGTCTTGCTTGTTTCTAAAAACAGACAAAAACGAATCCCTTGGGTTTTTCTCGCGCCCCGTCTTGCTCGCTTCTAAAACCAAGTGGATGTTTCTATAATGTATTCAACACTTTCCGCTATAAGCGGAAATAAGGAAATATATGCAAAAATTTTCATTTGAAGTAATCAAGCAAGATAGCGCAACGGGTGCCCGTGCAGGTGTGTTACATACGCCCCATGGGGACGTGCCTACTCCTATTTATATGCCCGTAGGCACGCAAGCAACCGTCAAAGGGCTCTTGCCCCGTGATTTAAAGGATGCAGGTGCACAAATCGTGCTTGCCAACACCTATCATTTATTCTTGCGCCCAGGGGATGAAATTGTAAAAAAAGCGGGCGGATTGCACCGTTTTATGAATTGGGATCGCCCCATTTTAACGGATAGTGGCGGTTTTCAAGTGTTTTCGCTTGCGGGCTTAAATAAAATTACGGACGACGGGGTAACTTTCCGTTCGCATTTGGATGGCAGCAAGCATTTGTTTTCCCCCGAAAGCGTTATGAAAATCCAAAACAATTTGGGCGCGGATATCGTAATGCAATTTGATCAATGCAGCGAATACGGTACGGATAAAAAGGAAAGCAAACGCGCGGTAGATCGTAGCGCCGCTTGGCTGGAACGTTGCAAAATCGCGCACAAAAACGAAAATCAAGAACTGTTTCCCATTGTGCAAGGCAACGTGTTTCACGATTTGCGAAAGGAAAGTTTAGAACGCTGTATTCCCTTTATGGGCGCGGGCTTTGGCATCGGTGGGCTTTCAGTGGGCGAACCCAAACCCCTAATGTACGAAATTTTGGAAGGGTTATACCCCCACTATCCCCAAGGGAAGGCGCGCTATTTAATGGGTGTAGGTAGTCCCGATTGCATCATTGAAGGGGTTCTTCGCGGCGTAGATATGTTTGACTGCGTTTTGGGAACCAGAATTGCGCGTAACGGCACCGCCTTTACTTCGCGTGGAAAGGTGGTGGTTCGCAACGGCAAGTATAAGGAAGATTTTACCCCGCTGGACGAGGAATGCGATTGTTACGCGTGCAAAAATTACACCAAAGCGTACTTGCGCCACCTAATCAACGCGGGCGAAATGCTGGGTGCAATTTTGCTTAGTTTACACAATACCACCTTCCTTTTGCGTTTGGCAAGGAATCTTCGTCAGGCAGTTTTGGAAGACCGTGTACTTGCGTTTCGCAAGGAATTTTACGAAAAATACGAAAATCAGGAATAATTTATCCGTTTTCGCTTGCAAAAATTATGAAAATAGGGTAGAATATCTATATTCCAAAATATTGAAAGGAGTAAAAACATGTTATTTTTAGCAGAAAAAACGAATTATACCAGTTGGATTTTCGTGGGCGTACTCATTGTGCTTTTAGTTGCATACTTCGTATGGTCCTCTAAGTCCATGAAAAAGAGAGAAGAAGAAAGAAGAAAAACGATTGATGAATCTTTACGTCCTGGCGTAGAAATTTTAACTATCGGTGGTATCACGGGGGTTATCGTAGAACTTTCGGAAGACGGTAGATATTTCACCATTGAAACAGGTACCGAAGACATGAAGTCCTACATTAAGTTTGACCGCGTTGCCTTCCATTCCATCGTTATTCACGAAGAACCCATGCAAGAAGTTTTTGAAGGGGAAGCAACCCAAGTGGAAACCGAAGAAACTGCAACCGAAGAAACCGCAGAATAATTTTTCAGTTCTAAAACAAGCGCCTTCGCAATACCATATGGTATAGCGGAGGTGTTTTTTTATGTCCGAATCGTTCTTATCAGTTGTTCTGCAAATCATAAAATCCGTAATTATCAGTTTAATTTTTCTCTTTTTTGGTGTAACCGCGCTATCACTTATCGTAAACACGGCAAACTTAAGTGTAAGCGTTTTGCATCCCGTGGTGCAAGTGCTTAAACCCGTTGCAATTCTTACTGGCGTGCTTTGCGGTGTTCGCGGCACACAGGGGGCTTTGAAAGGATTATTTGCAGGTGCTCTTGCCTTTGCAACGGTGTATCTAATCCTTGCTTTTATGGGAAACGGCAGGTACGTTTTTCGTTCTGTGTTGATTGATTTTCTCGCGTTCTTGCTGTTCGGTGTATGTTCGGGCATTCTTGCTATAAGCTTAAAAAATAGGTAAATTTAACCCATATTCATCTTTAACCCCCGTTTTTGCGTAAAACGGGGGAAATTTTTTCCTTTTTTAACAAAAAAAGATTGACTAATTTTCCGTTTAGATATATAATGGTTTGGTACGAATTGTATACACAAATTTTTCAGGAGGCAACGATGAAAAAAAGAAAAGCAATATCGTTATTGGTTTTGTCCGTCATCGTCTTGGCGCTTTGGGGATTTTTGACATTCGCGTCTTTCCAAATTCCCGAATACACCATTGGCGGTAGAACGTACGTCAATAACTATGATTCGGTTATGTCCAGCATTGATTTGGGCATTGACCTTGAAGGGGGCGTTTACGTGGTTTTACGCGTAGATCCCGAAGCAACGAAGGATATGTCCAGCCGTGAGATTGAAGACGGGATTAACGGTTCTATCTCCATTTTGCGTACTCGTTTGGACGGCAAGGGTTATACCGAAGCAACCATCCAACGCGTAGGGGATGATCAAATTCGTATTGAAATCCCTGCGGTAGACAATGCGGAAGAAGTGTTTGATATTATCGGCAAAACCGCACAACTGGAATTCCGTGATGCGAACGGAGAAGTAATTTTAACGGGCGACCTGGTTAAAAAGGCGTACGTTACGATGGACGATAACTCGCAATACGCCGTAGGTTTGGAATTCAACAAGGAAGGTACGCAAAAGTTTGCGGACGCTACCACCTCTGCAGCAAGTTCCAATGCGAAAATCGGTATTTACGTGGACGATGAACTGTTAACCGAACCTACGGTAAACGAAGCAATTACCACGGGTAGCGCAATCATCACGGGGCAATACACCTACGATACCGCTTACGACTTAGCAATGCAAATCAACAGCGGTGCGTTAAAACTTCCCTTAATCACGGTGGAACCCCGCGTAATTTCTTCCACGCTTGGTGAAGAAGCGCTTTCTTCGGGTTTACTTGCAGGTGCAATCGGTTTAATTCTTATCTTGGTTTATATGGCGGTTGTATATCGTGGTTTGGGCTTGGTTGCAGACCTTGCGCTTATCTTCTACGTATTCGTAGTTCTTTTGTTCTTGGCAATTCTGCCCTTCATCCAATTAACCCTTGCGGGTATCGCGGGCGTTATCCTTGGTATCGGTATGGCGGTTGACGCGAACGTTATTATCTTTGAAAGAATTAAGGACGAATACTCGCTCGGTAAGGAATTTGAAGTAGCCGTAAAGGAAGGTTTCAAAAAATCCACCGTTGCTATTTTGGACGCGAACGTTACCACGCTTATCGCGGCAATCGTTCTTTGGATTTTGGGTAACGGTACCGTACAAGGATTTGCTATGTCCCTTGTAGTTTCTATCGTTCTTTCCTTCATTTCCGCGGTTCTTGTTTCCAAATTCTTCCTTAAAATATTCGCTGCGTTCGGCAAAAACGAAAAGTTCTTCGGCCTTGCTAAGCGCAACGTGGAAAAGGAGGCGTAAGTTATGGGTAACATTATGAAAAAACCGTTACACGTAGCGGAAAAGAAAAAGTTCTGGTTTATCGGTAGCGCATCCCTTATCTTAATCGGTTTGCTGGTTATCATTATCTTTGGTTTGAACCTGGGTATCGACTTTACGGGTGGTGCAACCTTAAAGGTAAACACGGGCGCGTACATCGAAGCGTCTGACGCAAACGCAACGCAAGTAAAAAATATCGTAGATGCTTCCTTAAAAGCGCACGGCTTAAAATCCGAAACCATCCAAAAATCTGGCTCGGGTGCCGTTGCTGGCTACGAATTTAAGATGCAGTTAAAATTGAACGGTAAGAATGCTTCGGATACGGATTTCTTTGCCGCTTTGGACGAAGTAAAGGCGGAATTAGAAGCGGATCTCGTTGCAATCGACGGCATTGATAAAGTGGAAATCACCTATGATGCAGCGGGTGCTGTTGCAACCAAGCAACTTGTAACCAGCACGATGCTTGCTTTGATTATCGCGCTTGCGCTTATCTTGGTATATATCGTTATTCGCTTTACGTTCAGCAGTGCAATCGCTGCAATCGTTGGCTTAACGCACGACGTACTCGTGATGCTTGCAATTTGCGCAATCTTCCGCGTGCAGATTAACACCTATTTCATCGCAGCGGTATTAACCATCGTTGGTTACTCCATCAACAATACAATTATTGTGTTTGACCGTTTGCGTGAAAATAAGGCGCTTATGCCAGATGCAACGGATACCGAACGCGTAAACGTGTCTATCTCTCAAATGATGAACCGTATGATTCACACCTCCTTAACCACCTTATTCGTTATGGTTATTTTGGTTGTGCTTGGTGTTACTTCCATTCGTGAATTTGGTATTCCCATTATCGTTGGTTTGCTTGCTGGTACCTACTCCTCCATCTGCATTGCAGGGCCTTTATGGACGGTCTTGAACGGTTGGGGCGCAGCTATCAAAAACAAGCGTAAATATAAAGCGAAAAAAGCCGAAAAGTAATTCAGGCAACTTGGTAAGGCGGGCGTATGCTCGCCTTGCTTTTATTACGGGAAACGTGTGGCGCATAGCCTAAATTTCCCCACTTTATCACTAAAGAATCACCTCTAAAACAAAATGATAGGGTATTGGTATGAAAGAAATCGTTTACCGCAAACAATTAAACGAAGAAGAATTGGTGGAAATGCGTAAAATCGCTTCCGCCTTTTCCCTTTGCGAAGAAGCGGCAACCGTATTATATACCCGTGGGGTAAAGGACGTTTCTTCCGCCCGCGCATACCTTTATGCAGGCAAAAAGAACTTTGTCAATCCTTTTACCCTTAAAAATATGGACGTTCTCGTGTCGCGCCTAAACGTGGCGAAGGAAAACGGCGAAACGGTAGTCGTTTTCGGGGACTACGACGCGGACGGCGTATGCGCTACCTCTATTATGGTACGTGCGCTCGCGCACGAGGGGATCAACGTAATCCCCGTTCTGCCCGAAAGGGAGGATGGCTACGGGCTTTCCGAGGAGATGATTGATCGGATTGCAGGGGAGTATTTCCCCGATTTGCTGATTACCGTAGACTGCGGGATTTCCAACAAAAACGAAGTAGAAATGCTCCTAGATGCGGGGATTGACGTTATCGTAACCGACCACCACGAACTTCCCGAAGAACTTCCTTCCGTTCCCGTAATCAATCCCAAACTTCCCAATCAAGAATATCCCTACGATAACTTGTGCGGGGCAGGCGTGGCTTTTAAAATTGCTTGCGCACTATGTGGGGAATGGGCGTACACTTTGGTGGATTTCGCTTGCCTTGCCACCGTTGCGGATAGTATGACCGTAACGGGGGAAAACCGCGATATTATTGCGGAAGGCTTAAAACTATTTGAAAGTTCCGCCCTTCGTCCGCAGTTTAAATTGCTTTTATCGGGCAGTCGCGAAATTAGCGAAACCGCCCTTGCCTTTACGGTGGCGCCCAGATTAAACGCCGCGGGTAGAATGGGGGACGTAGCTTCCGCTTTGCAACTGTTTTTAACCGAGGACGAAGCCGAAATGGCAAGTTTGGCAAATCTGCTTGCCGAATATAACGTTCAGCGCCAAGTTGCGTGTGATGAAATGTATCGCACCGCAAAAACTTTATTATTGCAAAAGGGCGCTTATACCCCGGCAATCGTGCTGTATTCACCCGAATGGAAAGCAGGTTTTTTGGGTATCGTAGCATCGCGCTTGGCAGAAGAATACGCCCGCCCCGTTATCTTGTTTTGTAGCAAGGGGGAAGGTGTATTAAAAGGTAGCGTTCGCAGCGTGGAACGCATCAATATTTACGAAGCAATTTCTGCTGTAAAAGAATATACCGTAGAATTTGGTGGGCATGCGCAGGCGGCAGGCGTTTCGGTTCTCGAAAACAATTTATCTGCCTTTGAAACTGCGCTATACGACCAAATTATGAAAATCCGCGCGGAAGGAAGTGTTCTTCCCACCGTTCACGTAGAAAAGCAGGTAACCGAACCCTTTACCATGGAACTTGCTAAGGATTTAAAGCGGTTAGAGCCCTTTGGTGTAGGCAATCGCAAACCCTTATACGTAGTAGAAGTGGGTGCTGTGGCAACCCGGCCCTTAAAGGCGGAATCCCCCCACTTATCTTTATCTACGCCCGTGATTGACGCACTTTATTTTGGTGGGGAAAAATACGCGGATATTTTGAAAAATCCCGTTAAAAAATCCTTGATTTTTGAGCCGAACATCTCGGTTTTCAATAAAAAAGAATCCTTAAAAGCATATATACGCGAATTTATTCCCAGTAATCAGTACGGGGAAGAATGTAGATTAGCGTTCTTTAGAAAAACGCTTGCCGAAGCAAAAAAGGAAAGTTTATCTTTCCCGGCAGCCGCAAGTAAAGAAGAAACCGAAAATGCCTTGCACACCGCATTGCAAACCCCTTACGGAACGCTTGTTGTGTGTCAAGATCCTAAAAATATGGAGCGTTTTGCAAGCGCAAAATTGCTTCCCGCCTACGCGTTCGCAAGCAATTTTAACAATTTGCATAACTCCTTACTTCTTGCACCCGACGTTGATGCGGATACGCAAGAATATCACACCGTTATCTATCTGGATACCCCCTTATCTTACGCGGGGAAATTCCGCGGTCAAACGGTGGTTATGCACGGCGTTCTTCCTTTCAAGGAAGAAATTATGGAGTTATCATTAAACCGCGCGGAGTTTTCTAAAGTGTTTACGGCGGTAAAAACCGCGGGTAAAATCTCCGCTTTTGACGGGCTTTCCGCATACCGCGCGTTGGGTGGGGAAAACCCCTACCAAGTGATTTTCGCAGTAGAATGTTTTTTAGAATTAGGTATTTTTGAAACTTTCGGTGGAACACTTGCCGTCAACAAACAAGTAAAAAATCCTTTAGAAAACAGTAAAATTTATCAAACGGTAAAAAAATTGCAGGAAGAACTATGATTAACGAACAATCTTTACTTGAAAAACTGCATCAAAACTTCCGTACCGAAGGCGCGGCACTGTGTGAATCCGCCTATCGTTTTGCGCTAGAAAAACATGGTGATCAAAAACGCGCCTCGGGCGAACCCTACATCATCCATCCCATGGCCGTTGCGGAAATCTTAATGGATTTAGGTTTGGACGAACAAGCGGTTGCTGCAGCCTTTTTGCACGACGTATTAGAAGATACCGCCGCGGATAACGCAGAACTCAGTCGTGTTTTCGGCACGGGCGTTATGGAACTTGTGGAAGGGGTAACCAAACTTAGCCAAATCGAGTTCACTTCCTTAGAAGAAGAACAAGCGGAAAACTTCCGCAAAATTTTCGTTGCAATGGCAAAGGATATCCGCGTTATCATCATTAAACTTGCGGACCGCCTTCACAATATGCGTTCTTTGCAATATCTTTCGTACGAGCGGCAACAGCGCTTCGCAAAGGAAACGCTAGAAATTTACTGCCCCCTGGCAGGCCGTTTGGGTATTTCGCAAATTAAGTGCGAACTGGACGACCTAGCCTTAAAATATTTGCATCCGGATGATTACGAACGCTTAACCAACGGCGTACGCTTTTTGATGGGCGAACGGCAGGAAGTGCTTTCCGAAGTGGTAGCCGAAGTAAAATCCTTGCTTGCCGAATCGGGCATTGACGGGGAAGTTTTTGGCCGCCAAAAGCACTTGTATTCCATTTGGAAAAAGATGAACGCCCAAAATAAATCGTTAGACCAAATCTATGATTTGGCAGCCGTTCGCGTAGTGGTGAATACGTTAGACGAATGTTACGACGTGTTTGGTAAAATCCACAAAAAATGGCACCCCATGCCCGGGCGTATCAAGGATTATATTTCCACGCCTAAAAAGAATATGTACCAGTCTTTACACACCACGGTAGTTACCAACTACGGGCAACCCGTAGAAATTCAAATCCGTACGGTGGAAATGCATAAAACGGCGGAATTTGGGATCGCGGCGCACTGGAAGTATAAAGAACAAAAGGATAAAGATACTCTTGGCGAACGTCTTTCTTGGATTCGCGAAGCCATGGAATGGCAGGGTGGATTTAAGGATTCCAAGGACTTTTTGGATTCCATCAAGGGGGACTTGTATTCGGATGAACTACTTGTGTTCACCCCCCGTGGGGACGTACGCAATATGCCCAAGGGTAGTACGCCTATTGACTTTGCATATAGTATCCACAGTGCGGTTGGAAACAAGTGCGTTGGTGCAAAAGTTAATGGCAAAATGGTGCCTTTAACTACCGAACTCGTTACGGGCGACCGCGTAGAAATTATTACGTCTAACACCTCTAAAGGTCCTTCGTGGGACTGGCTCAAAGTCGTTAAAAACTCGGGAACGCGCGCAAAAATCAAGCAATTCTTTAAGCGCGAAATGAAGGAAGAAAACATCCGCCTTGGGAAATCCATGTTAGAACAGGAAACCAAAAAGCGCGGATACGAATTCGGTAAACTGCTTACTGCCGAAAGTTTCAAACTCATCAGCGCGCGTCTGTCTTTTTCTACCGTTGAAGAAATGTACGCTTCGGTAGGGCTTGGCGCGGTTACCACTAACCAGATTATCTATAAACTAATTGATATTTATAAAAAGGAACACGCGCAAGAAGAAACCGTCCGTGAAGGCGCAAAACCCACGGGAAAAAGTGCAACGGGCAGTGTGTATATCAGTGGTATTTCGGGGCTTCTTATCCGCTTTGCGGGTTGCTGTAATCCCGTACCCGGAGATAATATTTTAGGGTTTGTTTCGCGCGGTAGGGGAGTGATGGTGCACCGTACGGATTGCCCCAATGCTTCTGCGTTTGACCCCCAGCGAATCCTTCCCGCCAAATGGACGGAAGCGGAAGACGCAAACTTCTTTGCGTCTATTAAAATTCGTGCCGTAGATAAAACGGGCATTTTAAACGACATCATCACCACCGTATCCACCTTGAATATCGGTTTAACTTCGGTAAACGCGCGCATTGATAAAAAGAAACAAGCGGTGGTGGATTTAACCGTGCGTTTAGCCGGGAAAAAGGATTTGGAAACGTTACTGCAAAAGTTGGAATCCAACCCTGATATTTTAGAAGTTTTTAGGACTACGTCGTCATGAGTTATCGCATCAAACAGTTAAACACGGGCGCGCTTGCCGTAAACACGTGGCTGGTGATAAATACCGAAGAAAAAAAGGCGGTAGTTATCGACCCCGGTGGGGATGCGGATTATATCCTTCGTATAGCGAAGGAAAGCGGTGCAACTCTTACCGCTATTCTTCTTACGCATTGCCATTTTGATCATATCGGGGGCGTATGCGAACTGGTTCGCATAGCGGATATTCCCGTTTACGCGCATATCGAAACCGCTCGGCTTATCAACACGAACGCCAACCTTGCGGAAATGATGTTCGGCTTAGAAGCCCTTCCTATCACCGTAAATCACACCTTTATGGACGGAGAAACGCTGGATATTGCCGGTTTCCCTTTTCAAGTAATTCACACCCCCGGGCATTCGGCGGATTCTTGCTGTTTTTTATTGGAAAATTTCCTTTTTACGGGGGATACGCTGTTTTTCCGTTCGGTGGGTAGGGTAGACCTTCCCACGGGAAACGCTGCCACCTTGCTTGCTTCTTTACGCGAAAAGGTGTTCACTTTGCCCGAAGAACTGGTTTGTTATCCCGGGCACGGTGAAAAAACCACACTGCGTTCGGAAAAGAAAAATAACCCCTATTTAGCAGGGTTTTAGGAAAAAGTATGTTAATTTGCAATATGCCCGAATACACTTACGAGGCATCTTTGATTTTAGATTTATTTGAAGGGGCTGCCGACCTTCCCGTATCACTTACGTGTAGAGAAGAAGGAAAAACGCTGCTTGCCGAAGTAACTGTTGGTGGGCGCCTTTTTTCGTTCAAGGAAACCCTTTCTGCGGAAGTTCCGCTTCTCGTAAAACGCGAAAAAAAGCGTTTTTATAAGCTTGCCGTATACCATGCGTTAAAGACGGTAACGGGCAAACAGCCCCCTTGGGGTGCGCTTACGGGGATTCGCCCCACCAAACTTGCGTATATGCAAGAAGAACTTGGGGTAGAACCATTATCTTTTTTGCAAAATAAAATGGACGTTTCCCAAGAAAAAACGCAGGTCGTTGCGGAAATTATGCGCCAACAAAAGGGAATTTACGAAAAAGGGGATCAAAACTACAATTTGTTCGTCAGCGTTCCCTTTTGCCCCACGAAATGTGAGTACTGTTCGTTTATTTCAGCGGAAATTTCCAAATGTCAAAGGTTTATTCAACCATACACCCAAGCGGTAATTCGGGAAATTGAAGGGGTAAAGCCCTTGCTAAAGCAAGGGAAACTTCGTAGCGTGTATATCGGCGGGGGCACCCCCGTTTCCCTTCCCAAGGAAAATCTTCTTCGGATTATGCAAGCGGTAGGGAAAGTGAACTGCGAATACACGGTAGAAGCGGGTCGTCCGGATGCAATCACCAAAGAAAATTTGCAAATTTTAAAGGATTTCGGCGTTACCCGCGTATGCGTCAACCCACAAACGTTTTCGGATGAAACCCTTGTTAGAATCGGCAGAAAGCACACTACCGCCCAAACCGAGCAAGCCTTTTACTGGGCGCGCGAATTTGGCTTTGATATCAATATGGATTTTATTGCCGGACTTTCGGGGGAAAGTGCGGAAGAGTTCTTACGGGGTATGGAAAGGGTTTGCGCCCTTGCCCCCGAAAACGTTACCGTACATACCCTTTCCTTAAAAAAGGGCTCGGCGCTAAAAGAACGCGTTTCTCGTTTAACCGAAGGGGAAGTGGGGCAAATGGTTTCGGGCGCATACCGTATTTTAAGTGAAGCGGGGTATTTCCCCTATTATTTGTACCGCCAGAAATATATGGCAGGGAATTTGGAAAACGTGGGCTTTACCAAGCAAGGTAAGGCGTGCGTGTACAACGTAGATATTATGGAAGAAACCGCGCCCATCGTCGCTTGCGGTGCAAACGCGGTGTCCAAACGCGTGTTTAACGCGGAAAATCGCATCGAGCGGTACGCTTCTCCCAAGGATTTACCCACCTATTTGCAAAAAACGGATAAGATTATTTTGGAAAAAGCGGAATTCTTCGCTTAAAACAGTTTACAAAGTAAAATAATTGTGCTATAATTAAACACGGTCTTTTGCGTTGCTATGCGGGTACTCGTCGCACGGCAAGGTTTAAGAACACACGGTCCATAGAAAGGAGGATAAAATATTATGGATAAACAAGTAAAAACGCAAATTATTCAGGATTTCGCCCGTCATGAAGGGGATACTGGTTCTTCTGAAGTTCAAATTGCAATCTTAACTTCGCGCATCAACCACCTGAACGAACACTTAAAGGCTAACCCCCATGATAATCATACCCGTCGCGGTTTGCTTAAAATGGTAGGTAAGCGTCGTGGTCTTTTGGACTACTTAAAAGAAACCGACCTGGATAAGTATAGAGAAATTATCGCCAGATTGGAACTCAGAAAGTAATGAAGGTAAAAGGGGCGGGCAGTATTCCGCCCTTTTTTCTATAAAAAACAGAGTAAAATAGGAGATGTAGCATGTATTTAGAAAAATTTAGAAGTTTTGAATGCGAAATCGGCGGCAGAACCGTAACCGTGGAAACGGGCAAATACGGCGGTCAAGCTAACGGTTCGTGTTTGGTTCGTTGCGGTGAAACCGTAGTTATGGTAAACGCAACTATGGCGGAAACACCCAGAGAAGGCATGGATTTCTTCCCCCTTTCGGTGGATTATGAAGAAAAAATGTATTCGGTTGGTAAAATTCCCGGCGGATTTAAAAAGCGTGAAGGTCGCGCAAGCGATAAAGCAATTTTGGTTTCCCGCTTGATTGACCGTCCCATCCGTCCCTTATTCCCCAAGGGTATTTTTAACGACGTAACCGTTGTTGCAACCGCCCTTTCGGTAGAACCCGACGTTTCTCCCGAAATTTTGGCAATGTTCGGCTCTTCCGTAGCGCTTGCAATTTCGGATATTCCTTGGGCAGGCCCCACGGGTTCGGTACAAGTTGCTTTGGTTGACGGCGAATACATCATCAACCCCGACGTAGAACAACGTGCAAAAAGCCGCTTAAACTTGAACCTTGCAGGTACTAAAGATGCAATCATGATGGTAGAAGCAGGTTCCAAGGAAATTTCGGATGACGAAATGGTAGGCGCAATTTTGTTTGGCCACGAAGAAATCAAAAAGGAATGTGCTTTCATTGAAGAAATCGTTGCTGCAGTTGGTAAACCCAAGCGCGAAATGGAACTTTACCACGTTCCCGCTGATATTGATGCAGACGTGCGCGCTTACGCTTCGGCCGCTTTAGATGAAGCACTTGCTGATTTTGACCGTCAAGGCAGATCTGCAAAGCAAGACGCGGTAACCAAGGACGTATTAAATCACTTTGCGGAAAAATATCCCGATATGGAACGCGAACTGAACGATGCGCTTTACTACTTAACCAAGGAAAAAGTACGTGCTCGCATTATCAATGAAGGCGTTCGTCCGGACGGCCGCGGTCTTACGGATATCCGCCCCATTTGGTGTGAAAACGGCGTATTGCCCCGCGTACACGGCAGCGGCGTGTTCACCCGCGGTCAAACCCAAGTTATGACCACTTGTACTTTAGGTATGATTTCCGAAGTTCAAAAGTTAGAAGGTTTGGATGAAGAAACGTACAAAAGATATATGCACCACTACAACATGCCCGGTTACGCTTCGGGCGAAGCGAAACCCTTAAGAAGCCCCGGTCGCCGCGAAATCGGCCACGGCGCTTTGGCAGAACGCGCGTTAGAACCCGTCGTTCCTTCTGAAGAAGAATTCCCTTACGCAATCCGTTTGGTATCCGAAGTTCTTTCTTCCAACGGCTCTACTTCGCAAGCAAGCGTTTGCGGTTCTACCTTAGCACTTATGGATGCAGGCGTTCCCATTAAAGCACCCGTTGCAGGTATTGCTATGGGCTTGATTAAGGACGTAGAATCGGGTAAAGTTGCCGTTCTTACGGATATTCAAGGCTTGGAAGACTTCCTTGGCGATATGGACTTTAAGGTTGCTGGTACCGAAAACGGTATTACCGCAATCCAAATGGATATTAAGATTAAGGGGATTGACGAAGCAATTTTGCGCCAAGCAATTTCCCAAGCAAACGAAGGCAGAAAAATTATTCTTGGCAAAATGCTTGACTGCTTGCCCGCGCCCAAAGCGGAACTCAGCAAGTACGCTCCCAAGATTATTTCCTTCAATATTCACCCCGATAAAATCCGTGAAGTTATCGGCAGTGGCGGTAAAGTTATCAACAAGATTATTGAAGATACGGGCGTAAAAATTGATATTACGGACGATGGAAAAGTTTGCATCGCTACCGTTGGTACGAACATGGACAACGCTTACCGTGCGAAAGCAATCATTATGTCTATTGCTAAAGATCCCGAAGTAGGCGATATGTATATCGGTAAAGTTGCTCGCATCTTATCCAGAACGGGTGCGTTCGTAGAACTTGCCCCCGGTAAGGACGGTATGATTCACATTTCCAAACTTTCGGATAAGCGCATCAATGCGGTTGAAGACGTGCTTAATATCGGCGATACGGTAAAAGTAGAAGTGATCAAAATCGGCGAAAAGGGCATTGACTTAAAGCTTTTGGAAAAAATGGAAGGTTAACTGAAATGAAACGGGTTTAGCCCTAAATATTAAATTCGGTATGCGGAACCCCACGTTCCGCATACTTTTTTCCTATTTAATCCGTCCTAAAAATTCCTTTTCTAACATAAAATCGTGGTAGAACGGAATAGAGGGGTGGAAAATTGCGAAAATTAAATATTGGAAAATATCGCACGCTAATTACAAATTTTATTTTGATATTGCTTGCGGCAACGGTTTGCGCTGTGGGTTTTTTGCCTCAAAAAATTTCCCCTATTTTTGGGAAGGGGGGCGCAAAACCCTATTATCTTGGCAGTACCACGGCCAACAAAGTATCCCTAATGTTTAACGTGTATGAAGGGGAGAACGAAGTAAATGCCATTTTGGATATTTTATCCGAAACGGGGGTAAAAGCAACTTTTTTTATGGGTGGAACTTTTGCCGCTAAGCACGAATCTATTGTTCGCCGCATTGCGTTAGAAGGGCACGAGTTGGGCAATCACGGGTATTTTCATCGCGACCATGCAAAACTGACTTTAACGGATAATTTACACGAAATTCGCGCAGCGGAAAACGTTGTAAAAGATATCGCAGGCGTTACAACACGGCTATTTGCGCCCCCTTCGGGCTCTTTTTCTAACGTTACTTTGTCTGCGGCAGAAGAATTAGGGTATCTCACGGTTATGTGGTCCAAAGATACGATAGACTGGCGGGATACCGATCCAAAAAAAATTTATACACGCGCAACCAAAAATGCCAAAAGTGGAGATTTGATTTTAATGCATCCCAAAATGGTTACCGTTTCGGTTTTAAAGGAAATTATTGCGTTTTACCGATCAGTAGGGTTAACGCTTGCCCCGGTTTCCGAAAATCTGATGGGATAAAGGAGAAACAATGTTACAGTTAAAAAACGGAATCCGCGTTCTTGTAAAGCCCATGCAAGGGCTTATGTCCGTTTCTGTGGGCGTAATGGTGGGGGTAGGCAGTGCCTATGAAACCGAAAAGGAAAGCGGTATTTCGCACTATATTGAACACATGATGTTCAAAGGCACGAAAAACAGAAGCGCATTAGCCATTTCCGAATACGTGGACGATTTCGGTGGTCAAATCAACGCGTTCACTTCTAAAAACACCACTTGCTACTATGTAAAATGTACGGCAGAACACGTTAGTCGTGCGTTTAACGTGCTGGCGGACATGTTGCAAAACTCTTTATTCAGCGAAGAAGAACAGAAAAAGGAAAAGGGCGTTATTTTAGAAGAAATTCATATGGGAGAAGACACTCCCGACGAGTTGTGTTTAGATTTATCCGCTCTTGCAATTTTTGGCGCTAACGGGTATGGAAAACCCATTATCGGCACCGAAGAAAACGTGAAACGTTTTAATAGGGAAGAAATTCAAGCCTTTATGGCAAAACATTACACCCCACAAAACGTGGTAATTTCGGTTACGGGCAACGTAAACGAAAAAGAAATATACGCCATGGCAGAAGAATTCTTTGGCGAATGGACCGCACGCCCGTATCATCTTCCCGCCCCGAAAATCATTTATCAAAAGGGCACGGAATATAAGTCCAAACGCATTGAACAAACGCATTTATCCTTTGATTTTCCTTCGTACGCGTACGAACACGAAAACGCAAACGCCCTCACTTTGGCAAGCGCCGTGCTTGGTGGAAGCATGAGTAGTCGCTTATTCCAAAAAATTCGTGAAGAATTAGGGCTTGCGTATTCGGTATATACCATGCGGTCCTCGTATCTTGGCGGTGGGGATATTTGCGTGTATGCGGGGGTGAATCCCGAACGTAGCCAAGAAGCTTCCGCAGCGATTGCTTGTCTACTATCCGATTTTTCTAAAAGGGGAATTACGAACAGTGAATTTGCCCGTGCAAAAGAACAAATGAAGGCTTCTTTCGTGTTTAGTCAAGATAACGTTGCTACCCAAATGCTTGTTCTTGGCAAACATGCCCTTTTAACGGGGGAAACTTACGATTTGGAAGGAAAACTTGCGGAAATGAACGCTGTTACCTTAGATGGGGTAAATAGTACTGTAGCTGAAATTTTTAACCCCGAAAAGCTTGCGGTGTCCGCCGTGTTTAAAGAAGGAAAGGAATCGGACGTGCGCGCAGCATTTCTGAACGCCATAAAGTAGTCCCTTTCATAAAACAAAAATCCTGCCCCTACGGGGCAAAATGTAAAAAACGCGAAAAAAGTCTGTACTTTTTCGCGTTTTTTCTTGTGTAGGTGTTGAATTTCTTAACAAGATATGGTATAATGAAAGAAGAATAAAATTTTAATTAAACGGGGTAATGGGCGTGAACGGATTAAGAAGAAAAAATGAAACGGCGAAACGGATCGTAACTGCGGAAACTTTCGGCATGGTACTCGTTCTGTTTTCTTTGCTTACGTTCATTGTAGTATTAACGGGGGAAGGTTTACTTGGGTCCTTCGGTGCTAACGTTCGCGCGTTTTTATACGGTGCTTTCGGTTATACCGTCTTTGCCGTATTATGCGCTTTGTTTTATACAGGTATTTTGCTTGTTTCTGGGAAACGCCCGCGCGTTGAACTTGCCCTAGGTTTTACTTTATTTATCGGTATTCTTTCTTTACTTGCGTGTTTACACGTAATTTTAACCTTGGATTTTCCCGCAACATCTTTTTTGGGTTACGTAAAGGCTTGCTATGCAATGGGTGAAGGCTCTTTTGCCGGCGTAACGGTGGGTGGTGCGCTAATTGCTATGTTGTGCTACCCCGTTATTTCCTTAATTTCCGCCGTAGGCGCAGCCATCGTATTTGGCTTTATCACCCTTCTTTGCGTGTATTCGGTGTACGTTCGCATTACGAACGGCCCCACCGAAAAACAAAAAAAGAAGTCCGCACCCAAAGGGAAGGGGGACGTGTACCGCGAAACCCCTAAAGAAATCAGTGGCGTAAAGGCATATCCCGTTACGAATTTTGATTTTGAAGCGGAAGAAAACCGCCAAAACGTGCAAAGCAACACCGAACGCTATTTTGGCAACGCGGTGTTTGAATTAAAAACGACAAAGGAAATGAAAAAAGGGGATAGTCGCAGCGAAAGTTTAAAAATTCTATACCCCAACCGTGGAAAAGAACAGTTGGATTTTTCGCAAGGTGGGCAGGATCTAGAAAATTATCGTAAGGATTACGCGCAAAAGTTAAATTATATCACAACGCCCCCTCCGGTGATTCCTCAGCCTTTTCAATCAAGCGCAACTCCTTTAAAAACGGTACCCGGAAGCGGAACCTCCCGCTTTACGGATGGGGAAGGTGTTACTTACGCCCAGCCTGCACCTACGCCAATTGCCCCCATACGCGAAAGCTACCGTACGGTTGAAACATTTACCGAACCCGAGCGCGACAATTATCGTACGTTTGAATCGTTTACCGAACCCGTGCGCAATAGTTATAAAACGGAAGAACCTTTGGAAACTAACTTTATTCAGCCCGAGCCTACGCACGTTCCTTCGCAAGAAGAATTTCCGTATGCCCGGCAAAACACGGTATCTTCCGCACCTTCGTATGGGGTTGATTTCTCGCGGATAAATCCCACAAGGCAGGAAGAATTCTCAAGGGATATTCCCGTAGACAATATTTCTTACAACCCCCGTCCCGTAGAACCCGGGCTGGAAGAATCCGAAGAAACGCCTTTTATTCCCGAATCTGGTTTTAACGGGGAGGAGTCTTTTGCTGCTAGAAGGGAAATGCAAACGCCGATTACGCCTGTGGAACCTATGCGTACTACGGTACGGATGCCATATGCAAATGAATCCGCGCCCGAACGGGCTCAGCCTATTCCTAAAGAACCCGTTACGCCCCCTATGGATGAAATGCCTTTGGTTTATCACTACGTAGCACCCCCGGTGGATATGTTGCGCGATTATGCAATTAAAGCGGAAAATTTTGCGGCGGAAAATGAAGAACGTTCGCATATCATTGAAGAAACCTTGATGGGCTTTAAAATTCCCGCAACCGTTGTTCACGTAACTAACGGCGCGGCGTTTTCCCGCTTTGAACTTTCCCTGCCCCCCAGCATTTCGGTTAAAAAAATTCCGCAGTATGAAGACGATATCGCCATGCGCGTTCAAGCGAAGGACGGTGTCAGGGTGGAAGCCCCCATTCCGGGTAAAGACCTTGTGGGCGTAGAAATTGCAAACCGTTCGCGTTATACCGTGGGTATGAAACCCGTAATGCAGGATAGCGTATTCCGCAACAGTAAAGCGGGCTCTTTAACCTTTGCGCTTGGCCAAGATATTTCGGGGGAAAACGTGGTGTGCGACATTACGAAAATGCCCCATATGTTAGTTGCTGGTAGTACGGGTACGGGGAAAAGCGTATGTTTAACCACCATGATTTTAAGTTTAATCATGAAATATTCGCCCGAAGATTTGCGCCTTGTTTTAATTGACCCCAAAACGGTGGAATTTACTATGTTCCGTAAAATTCCGCATTTGTTATTGCCCGATCCCGTAACGGACGTAAACAAGGCAATTAAAATTTTCGGCTGGGCGGTAGAAGAAATGGAACGTCGCTTTATGACGTTTAGCGAGGCGGAAGTCCGTAACTTAGAAGAATATAACGCCAGCCGCAAGCCTAACCAAAGGAAACTTCCCAAAATCGTTATTATCGTAGACGAATTAAACGATTTGATGATGAGAAACAAAAAGGCGATGGAGGACGGTATCGTAAAAATTGCCCAAAAAGCGCGTGCTGCGGGCATCCACTTAATTTTGGCAACCCAACGTCCTTCGGTAGACGTAATTACGGGTATCATCAAAGCAAACTTGCCTGCGCGTATTTCCTTCCGCGTTACCAACGCGGCAGACTCTATCACCATCTTAAACGAAGGCGGTGCGGAAAAACTTCTTGGCATGGGGGACCTTTTATTCTCGGACGGCGTTCGCCAAAACCCCTTGCGTTTGCAAGGCGTATTTGCGGATACCGAAGAAGTAAAAACCATCGTCGGCTTTATTCGTGAACGCAATAAGGCGTATTATAGTAAAGAAGTGGAAGAAATGCTTAACCGCCCCGAACGGCAGGAAGAAGACGTGCAAGAACGCGGCGTAGGCGGCGGCAGGGGTTCGGTAGATCAAGATCCTTTGTTTATAGATGCACTTCGCGAAGTAGTTCGCGCGCAATCCGCATCCACTTCTATGTTACAAAGAAAACTGAGAATCGGTTTTGCCCGCGCAGGTAGCATCATTGATGAAATGACCGAAAAAGGATTTATTTCCGCCTTTGAAGGCAATCGCACCCGAAAAGTATTAATGACGTACGACGAATTTGTGGAAAAATACGAAAATGGAGAAGAATAAGGAGTTACAAGGTAAAAAAGTGGGGTTTATCTCTCTTGGTTGCGATAAAAACCGCGTAGATACCGAAAAGGCAATCCGCCGTTTTACGGATGCGGGCGCCCTTCTGACCGGGGACCCCTCCTCCGCGCAAATTCTAATGGTTAACACGTGCGCCTTTTTAGAAAGTGCTAGAAAGGAAGCAGTGGAAACGGTGTTAGAACTTGCTGAACTTAAAAGCGGGCAACTGGAAAAATTAGTGGTTACGGGGTGTTTACCCCAACTTGTCCCAAACGAACTTTTTGAAGGACTTACCGAAGCGGACGTTTTTGCCGGGTTTCAGGACTACGACGCTTTAGTGGAAGCGGTTGCTCGCTCCTACCAAACGGGTAGAGAAAATATCGTGGGCAAAGGGAAGGGAACGGATACCCAAAGCCGCGTGTTAACCACTCCCTTACATTACGCGTACTTAAAAATTGCGGATGGTTGCGATAATCACTGTACGTATTGCTTAATTCCCAAAATTCGCGGTAAGTATATTTCCACCCCGATGGAACGTCTGATTGCTGAAACGGAGAATTTGGGGGATATTTCGGAGTTAATACTGGTAGCGCAAGACGTAACGCGCTATGGCGAGGATTTGTACGGTAAACCTTCTTTAGTTCCTTTACTCAAAAAGTTAACCGCACTTCCTAACGTTGGAAGAGTACGGCTTCTCTATTGCTATCCCGAACGCATCAACGGGGAACTGATTGCCGAAATTGCATCCAACCCTAAAATTATCAAATATTTGGATATTCCCATGCAACACGCGGATGATGCGGTGCTCAAGCGCATGAACCGTAAGGGAACCTATCAATCCTATTTGGATTTAGTTTCTACTTTGCGGAAAAACGTGCCGAATATCGCAATACGTAGCACTTTTATTGCGGGTTTCCCCGGGGAAACTGAAGAAAACGTGCAAACGCTGGAAAAGTTTTTACGAACTGCCCAATTAGATAACGTTGGATTTTTCGCTTATTCAAAGGAAGAAGGAACTGCGGCTGCAAAACTTCCCGGTCAAATCCCTGCAAGGGAAAAGAAAACGCGCGTAAAACGCCTATTCGCCGTGCAAGCGGAAAATGCGAAAATCCGTGCGGAAAAATTGCTTGGCAAAACCGTTTCGGTGCTTTGTGATGGCATTGATTACGATAAAGGTTGCTTTGTGGGGCGTGCAGATTTTCAAGCCCCGGATATTGACGGCGTGGTGTATTTTACCGCGGAAGAAGGCGTGCAAGGGGAACGCTATCTCGTATCCCTAAATCGCTATAAAAACTACGATTTTTACGGTACGGCAATTGCTCAAACCCGTAAATAAAATAAAAAAGAAGGTAACGAAAATGAATTTACCCAATAAACTTTCTTGCTTACGCTTAATTTTGGTACCCGTTTTTGCGGCACTGTTTTTCTTAAAACAAATTCCGTATAACTACATTTTTGCTTTGGCAACTTTTGCAATTGCGTCTATCACGGACTTTTTAGATGGAAAAATTGCGCGTAAGTACAATTTAGTAACCAATTTAGGCAAATTTTTAGACCCTATTGCAGATAAAGTGCTAGTATCCACCGCACTTATTTTGCTAGTTGCTACGGGCGTTTTGGTTCCCATTGCGGGGGCAGCTTGCGTTGCTGTGATTATCGCGCGTGAATTGATGATTAGCGGTTTTAGACAAGTTGCTGCTAAAACGGGCTTCGTTATGGCGGCGGATAAGCTTGGAAAATATAAAACTTTCGTGCAGGACGTAGCCATGATCGTGTTGATGTTCGCTTTGCAATTCCCCACGGCTAAATGGCTGTACTGGACGGGTAACGTACTATTATTCGCGGCAACCGCGCTTACGATCGCTTCGGGTTTGAATTACTTAATCAAAAACCGTTCGGTATTTAAGGACGAAGAAAAATAATGCGGGCTTTAGCCAAAGAAATTATTTCCCTTTTAACTAAAAAGGGGCAAACTCTATCGGTGGCGGAAAGTTTCACGGGTGGCGGTGTGGTTCAAGAACTTGTTTCCGTCCCCGGCGCAAGCGCCGTAATTTACGAAGGGGCGGTGTGTTATTCCGAGCGCGCTAAAATTAGTCGCCTTGGCGTAAAAGCGGAAACGCTGGAAACCTTTGGTGCGGTAAGTAAGCAAACCGCGCTGGAAATGGTGCAAGGTTTAATGCAAACGGGCGCGTGCAACTACGCGGTTTCCACTACGGGCAACGCTGGTCCAACGCCAAGTGGGAAAGCCCCTGTCGGCGCATTTTATATCGGTGTGGCCTCGCCTATCCAAACTACGGTGTTTGAACACGTTACAAACGGAGACCGTCAAAGGATCACTAAGGAAGGAATTCGCCTTGCCTTAACGCATTTATTAAACGAGATAAAAAAACAGTAGAGGTTTTTATTATATGAACGAGAAAGAAAAAGCATTAGAACAGGTACTTGCACAAATTGAAAAGGATTTCGGCAAGGGTGCGATTATGCGCCTTGGCGATAGTGCGGGGGATACGAATATTGAAGTAATTCCCACCGGTTGCCTTTCCTTGGACTTAGCCTTAGGTGTTGGCGGAATGCCCCGCGGAAGAATCGTAGAAATTTACGGGCCCGAATCTTCGGGTAAAACCACGGTTGCTTTGCACGTTGTTGCACAAGCGCAAAAAACGGGCGGAACGGCAGCGTTTATTGACGCGGAACACGCGTTAGATCCCGTTTACGCTAAAAAATTAGGCGTGAATTTGGATGAACTGTACGTTTCCCAACCCGATACGGGCGAACAAGCGTTAGATATTACGGATGCATTAGTTCGTAGCGGTGCGGTAGACGTAATCGTAATTGACTCGGTAGCAGCATTAACGCCTAAAGCGGAAATTGACGGGGCTATGGGGGATAACTCGGTAGGGATGCAAGCCCGCCTTATGAGCCGCGCACTGCGTAAACTTGCGGGTGTTGCAAACAAGTCCAAAACTTGCGTTATTTTCATTAACCAACTTCGTGAAAAGGTGGGCGTTATGTTTGGCAATCCCGAAGTAACCCCCGGCGGTAAGGCTTTAAAATTCTATACTTCGGTTCGTATTGACGTAAGAAAGTCGGACGCGCTTAAGGATAGCGACGGTGTGTTCGGTAGCCATACCAAGGCTAAAATTGTAAAAAACAAACTGGCACCTCCCTTCCGTACGGCAGAATTTGATATTATGTTTGGAGAAGGTATTTCCCGCCCCGGTTGTATCATTGATATGGGCGCGGAATACGAAGTGCTTGAAAAAAGCGGCGCATGGTATTCGTATAACGGGGAACGTATCGCAAACGGGAAAGAAAAGGTGCGCGACTACTTAATTGCAAATCCCGATTTAATGGATGAAATTGAAGCGAAAATTCGCGAAAAAGCAGCGGATCCCGAATATAAGCCCGGAAAACATAAATAAGGGAAGGCAAAACGCGAAAAAAACGAATTGTTTTCACGGTAGGCATTGACATTTTTTATAAAAAGGTGTACAATATATCTGTGTTTAACACTAAATACTTTACAGGAGGTTCTAACGGATGTTAGCACAAACGTTACTCCTGTTCTTAGCGCAAGGCGGCACGATAGCCGTCGTTGGAATTGTCTGCGCCCTTCTTTTTGGCGGCGTAGGTGGTTTTTTAGGTTATTTCATTTATAAACGGACAACGGATAGAAAGGTTGGCGCTGCTAAAACGGTAGTTGCTAAAATGCTTGAAGACGCGGAAAATGAAGCAAAATCAATTAAAAAAGAAGCAATTCTTAAAGCCAAAGAACAGGATCTGAAAATTCGCGAAGATTTTGAACGTGAATCTAAGGAAAAGAAACAAGAATTACAAAGAACGGAAAACCGCTTAATTCAAAAGGAAGAAGCCTTGGATAAAAAGGAAGAAACCTTGCAAAAAAAGAACGAAGCGGTTGAACAACACCAACGCCGCTTAACCGAAAAGGAAGCGGAAATTGAAAAGTTGCAAGAGCAAGTAAATCGCCAGCACGATCTTATGGTGCAGGAAATTGAAAAAGTGGCGCAACTTTCTAAGGAAGAAGCAAAGCAGCAACTGATTGAAGCCATTACGGATGAAGCTAGAAGGGATGCCGCCGTTTCCGTTCGTATGATTGAACAGGAAGCAAAGGAAGATGCGGAAAAGAAAGCCCGTAGCATCATTTCCCTTGCGATTCAAAAATGCGCGTCAGACCACGCTTCGGAAAGCACCGTTTCGGTAATTCCTTTGCCTAACGACGACATGAAAGCGCGTATTATCGGTAGGGAAGGCCGCAACATTAAAGCCATTGAAAACGCAACGGGGATTGAACTTATTATTGACGATACCCCCGAAGTTGTTATCGTTTCGGGCTTTGACCCCGTAAGAAGGGAAACCGCCCGTATCACCTTGGAAAAACTGATTGCAGACGGTCGTATTCACCCCGCTCGCATTGAAGAAACGGTTGAAAAGGTAAAAAAGGAATTAGATCAACAAATTAAGGAAGCAGGCGAAAGCGCAATGTTTGAATGTGGCATCTTCGGCTTGCATCCCGAACTTATTAAACTGCTTGGTAGATTAAAATTCCGTACCAGCTACGGTCAAAACGTTCTGCAACATTCCATTGAAGTTTCGCATATTGCAGGCTCCCTTGCCGGTGAACTTGGCGTAGACGTAAACTTTGCAAAACGCGCAGGGCTTCTTCACGATATCGGTAAAGCCGTTGACTTCGAAGTGGAAGGAACCCACATTCAAATCGGTGCGGATATCGCGAAAAAGTATCGCGAATCCAACAACGTTATCAATGCAATTCAAGCCCACCATGGTGACGTAGAACCCAAAACTGTGGAAGCCGTATTAATTCAGGCGGCAGACGCTATTTCGGGCGCGCGCCCCGGTGCAAGAAGGGAAACCAACACCAACTACGTAAAACGCTTACAACAGTTGGAAGGTATTGCTAACAGCTTTAACGGCGTAGATAAATCTTACGCAATTCAAGCGGGTAGAGAAGTTCGCGTTATCGTTAAACCCGAACAAATTGACGATGCGCAAACCTTATTCCTTGCAAAAGATATCGCGAAAAAGATTGAACAAGAATTAGAATATCCTGGTCAAATCAAGGTTAACGTTATCCGCGAAACGCGTGGCGTTGAATACGCGAAATAAAATCCGAACTGCCACCTTATGGTGGCAGTTTTTGTGAAAGGAACTATGAAACTAGAATTTGAATTAGTGCCCGATAGCGTTTGGGGGTCTAACCTAAGAAGTTTACTTTCTAAAAAAGCGTGGGACTTTTTAAGGAAGGACGCGTACGAGCGTGCAGGGGGAAAATGTTGCATTTGTGGTAAGCCCACAACCCACTTGGAAGCGCACGAAAAATGGGAATATGATGAAGAAACCGCCGTGCAAAAACTCGCGGATATTTTGGCGGTTTGCAAATCTTGCCACTCGGTAATCCATATCGGTAGAACTCAACTTACGGGTGGGGAAGAACGTGCCCAAAAACATTTTTGCAAGGTAAACGGTTGCACCTACGTTGAATATCGCAAAGCACTTGGTCATGCGAACGAGCGCCACAAACGCCTGAACCTTATAAACGAATGGAAACTAGACGTGTCTTTTTTGGAAAGATACGTGAATACGGAAAAAAAGTAGCGGAAATTTATCGCTACTTTTTTATTTTTTTGAAAAGCGTTTGCCAAAGGCAAAAAGGTATGGTATAATAGAATAGGAAAATTATAAGGGGGAAGTTATGAAGCAGATTTATTCGTCTTTTCGTAAATTTTCGGGTATTGCCGTTCTTGCCCCCTTGTGTAAACTTTTAGAAGCGCTTTTGGAACTAACCATTCCGTTATTCGTTGCTAAAATTATTGACGTAGGCATTGTAAATGGGGACCGAAAATATATCGTAACCATTGCTTTCATGATGGTTGCCGTTGGTTTCGTCGGCCTTGGCTTTAGCTTGCTCGGTCAATTTTTTTCCGCAAAGGCAGCAGTGGGCTACGCGGCGGAAATTCGCGGAAAACTCTTTCAAAAAACCGTGCATTTACCATTTTCTGAAACGGATAAAATCGGCGTTCCCCGCCTTTTAACCGCGCTAACTAGCGATACCAACCAACTGCAAACGGGGGTTAATCTGTTTTTACGCCTTCTTTTGCGTTCACCTTTCGTGGTGTTCGGTGCGTGGGTTATGGCAATAACGATAGATGCAAGTTTATCCTTAGTGTTTGCCGTTGCCGTTCCCTTACTGTTTTTGGTGGTATTCTTCGTTCTTCTTTACACTACGCCCCGTTATGGAAAAAACCAAAGGGCGCTGGACGAAGTTACCGCATCTACCCGCGAAACGCTTACGGGTACGCGCGTTATCCGTGCTTTTGGTGAAGAAGAACGTTTTCAAACGGCTTACCATAAAAAGACGCACGCTCTTTATCGTGGCCAAACGGTGGTTGCGCGTGTTTCCGCGTTACTTAACCCCTTTACCTACGCTATCGTAAACCTTGCCATCATCGCGCTGTTGTACTTTGGTGGCGTTAAAGTAAACGGTGGAACCCTTTCCCAAGGGCAAGTCGTTGCCGTTTATCAGTATATGGGGCAAATTTTGGTAGAACTTATCAAACTTGCCAACTTAGTTTTGCTTGTATCCAAAAGTTTAGCGGCAGGGAAACGCCTTTCCGCCCTTTTGGAAAATACTGCCGAACAACCTCAAACGCAAGTAGGGGAAACCACTGAAAGCGAATATCTTTCTTTCCGTTCGGTTTCTATGCGTTACGGGGAAGGGAAAGACGCGCTTACGGATATTACCTTTTCGGTTGCCCCTGGTCAAACAGTGGGTATTATCGGTGGAACGGGTAGTGGTAAAAGCTCTCTCGTTGCCCTACTTCCTCGTTTTTATGACGTTAGTAAGGGGGAAATTATCTATCAAGGAAAACCCCTAAATAGCTATGCGCTGGGGGAAATTCGTGCGAAAATCGGTTTTGTAATGCAAAAAACCGAACTGATAGAAGGCTCCGTTGCGGATAACCTTCGTATGGGAAACACTAACGCTTCGGATGAAGAACTGTGGGATGCCCTAACCGTAGCCCAAATTGCGGATACCATTCGTGAAAAAGGTGGCCTTTCCGCCCCCGTCTTTGAAAACGGCGCTAATTTTTCGGGTGGTCAAAAACAACGCCTTTCTATTGCGCGCGCGCTCGTTAAAAAACCCGAAATCTTGGTGTTGGACGATAGTGCTTCCGCATTGGATTATGCAACCGAGGCCCGCTTAAGAAAGGCGATTAAAAACTTACCCTATGCACCCACTGTGTTTATCGTATCCCAGCGCACGGCCTCTCTTTCGCATGCGGATCTCATTTTGGTGTTAGAACACGGTGGCGTCATTGGTATGGGTACGCATAAAACGCTACTTTCTTCTTGCGAAACGTATCGTGAAATTCATCACTCGCAAACGGGGGGTGAAGATCATGCGTAAAACCCAGTCCATCAAATTACTGATTCCATATTTAAAAAAGGACGCACCCAAGTTTATTCTTGCAACGCTGGCAACTTTAATTTCGGTTGCTTTTACCCTTACCGTACCCATTTTATTCGGCCTTGCCATTGACCAAATGATAGGGGAAGGTAAGGTTACGTTAGAAACCCTTTCTTATTATCTTACCCTTGCGGCGGGATGCATAGCCATTGTTTGCTTCGCCGAATGGGTAAAGGATTTTATGAACGCAAAAGTGGTGGCGGGCGTAACCTTGCGCCTAAGAAACGCTTGCGCGGATAAATTACACCGCATGCCCTTAAAATACTTAGATAACCGCGCCGTAGGGGATACCGTTGGTGTTGTGGTTGCGGACGTAGAACAGGTGGCGGACGGGCTACTTATGGGCTTTTCTCAGTTCCTTTCTGGGATGTTTACCATTGTAGGAACGCTTGGGATCCTGTTCTTCCTTAACTGGATCGTTGCACTTGCCGTATTTTGCTTAACCCCTATTTCCTTGTTAGTTGCCCGTTTTATTTCCAAAGGCGCGTACAGTTCTTTTACCAAGCAAGCGGAAATTCGCGGTAAACAAACGGCCTTGATGAACGAAATGGTTTCGGGGCTAAAAACCGTGCAAGCCTACGGCTACGAAGAAACCGCGTTACGTCGTTTTAATGAAATTAACAAAAATTTGAAGCGCGTTACCTTCCGCGCAACCTTCTTTTCTTCGCTTACCAACCCGTTAACCCGATTCGTAAACGCGTTAATTTACGCTTGTGTCGTTACGTTAAGTGCGTTTTTGTGTATTGGTGGGGGCATATTAGGCGCAACCCTTTCGGTTGGTATGCTTTCGGGCATTTTAACTTACGCTAACCAGTACACCAAACCCTTTAACGAAATTACTTCGGTTCTTGCCGAACTGCAAAACGCTTTTGCTTGCCTTGGCAGAATTTTCACCTTCCTTGGTGAACAGGAAGAAGTGTCCGATCAAGAACTTCCCGCTTTAACGGCAGAAGGGGAAATCAGCGTGGAAAACGTAAACTTTTCTTATCACGAAGATAAACCCTTACTGCAAGATTTCAACTTAATTGTACAGCGTGGGCAAAAAACGGCAATCGTTGGTCCTACTGGTTGCGGAAAAACAACGTTAATCAATCTACTCATGCGTTTTTATGAGGTAAACAGCGGGGTAATTAAAGTAGACGGTACCCCCGTAGACGCAGTTACCCGCAAATCTTTGCGTGAAAGTTATGGTATGGTGTTGCAAGATACCTGGATTATGCAAGGCACTGTGCACGAAAACGTTGCGCTTGGAAAGCCAGACGCCACGCGTGAAGAAGTAGAAAAGGCGTGTCGTCTTTCACACGCACACGGCTTTATATCCCGTTTGCCTAACGGTTACGATACCGAAATTTCGGATGGTGGCGGTCTATCGGTGGGCGAACGTCAGCTTTTGTGTATCGCACGTGTAATGCTCCTTCGCCCGCCCATGTTGATTTTAGACGAAGCAACCTCTTCGGTAGATACTCGTACGGAAAAACGCATTACGGATGCTTTCCACATACTTATGGAAGGGAAAACTTCCTTTATTGTTGCCCACCGCCTTTCCACTATTCAACAAGCAGACCGCATTTTGGTGATGAAGGGGGGGAACGTAATTGAACAAGGCACACACGCGGAGTTGTTAGCAAAAAAAGGATTTTATGCAGAGCTGTACCAAAGCCAGTTTGAAGGGGAAAACGTATGCGCGAATACGTAAAAACGGGAAATACAACTTATTCCGAGCTTGACCATTACTATATGTCCGTGGAAAGCGTGTTTCAGCTTTTTCAAGACGCAATGACCGAACACGTGGATAAAATCGGTAAGGACGGCGTAACTTTGCGCCATACCTACGGTGCACTGTGGGTAACCGCAAAAACGAAAATCCGTTTTAACCGAAGGTTAAAAATGTTGCATCCTTATCAGTTCCGAACGCGCGTAGATCTACCTGGCCTCGTAAAGGTAACCAGAAGATTCCGTATGGAACAAGGGGAAGAACTTCTTGCTTTGGGTATTACGGAAATGTGCGTAATTGACGGGGAAACGCGTAAAATCCGCAAGCTTTCTTCGGTAGAATATCCCGTGGAAGGGCAGGACGAAACCGAATTCGCCCCGCTAAGCTTTACGAAAATCGCGTATCAGCCCACCAAAGAAGAACGGGTGGATATCCGCCCCGTACGCTATACGGATTTGGATTATTCCAAACATTGTAATAACGTATCATACGTGCGCTTTTTGATGGATACCTTCTCCCTTGCCTTTTTTGAAGAATTTACGGTAAAGGAAGTGGAAATCCATTATATTGCAGAAGCAAGGGAAGGGGATATGCTTTCCATTTACAAAAAGCAAACTGAAAACGGCTACGAATTTGCAATCTTAAATCAAGCGGAAACGATGGTGGCAAAAGCCACGTTTACAATAGAAAAACAATAAAAGGAGATAAACAATGAATTTTCGCGAACTGGAACAATTTGATGCGGAACTGTTTGCCGCAACGGACAAGGAACTGAAACGCCAACAAGGCAACGTAGAACTGATTGCTTCGGAAAACATCGTAAGCAAGGCGGTTTTAATGGCAGCAGGCACTATTTTAACCAATAAATATGCCGAAGGCTATCCCGGACACCGTTATTACGGCGGCTGTGAATACGTAGACGTGGTAGAAGATTTAGCCCGTGAACGCGCTAAAAAACTGTTTGGTGCAGACCACGCTAACGTGCAACCCCACAGCGGCGCATCCGCAAACCTTGCCGTATTCTTTGCCCTTTTACAACCCGGGGATACCGTTTTATCCATGAGTTTAGCGCACGGTGGGCATCTTTCCCACGGTTCTCCCGTAAACATTTCGGGTAAATACTTCAATATCGTTCCCTACGGCGTTTCGGATACCGAAGGCAGAATTGATTACGACGAAGTTTTACAAAAAGCAAAGGAATGCAAGCCCAAGTTGATTTTGGCAGGTGCATCCGCATACGCACGCGCAATCGATTTCAAACGTTTTCGCGAAATTGCGGACGAAGTTGGCGCTTACTTTATGGTAGATATGGCGCATATCGCCGGCTTAGTTGCGGCAGGTTTGCACGAAAACCCCGTTCCTTATGCAGACGTAGTTACCACCACTACGCACAAAACCCTTCGCGGTCCCCGTGGCGGTTTAATTCTTTGTAAAGAACAGTACGCGAAACAAATGGATAAGGCGATTTTCCCAGGAATCCAAGGCGGTCCTTTAATGCATATTATCGCTGCAAAAGCAGTGGCGTTTAAGGAAGCGCTTACCCCCGAATTCGTAGAATATCAAAAGCAAATTGTTAAAAACGCAAACGCGCTTGCAGCTGCGCTTGTAAAACGCGGCTTTAACCTTGTTTCGGGCGGAACGGATAACCACTTGATGCTCGTTGATTTACAAAACTTCGGTATCACGGGTAAGGAATTGGAAAAGAAGTTGGATGAAGTTCATATTACGGTAAACAAAAACGCCGTTCCCAACGACCCCCAAAGCCCCTTCGTTACCAGCGGTATCCGCGTAGGTACGCCCGCCGTAACCACCCGTGGCTTTAAGGAAGCGGAAATGGAAAAAATTGCAGAATGGATGTACTTGGTTGTTACCGACTTTGAAAACAGCAAAGAAAAGGTTGCGGCAGAAGTTGCTGAAACTTGCAAAAAGTTCCCCATTTACGAAGATTGCATGGCGTAAAAGCCAAAAAAACCGAAAAAAATATTAAAAATGGTTGACGGCACGCATAAAAAGTGCTAAAATAAAGAAAATTTAATAATAAACCGATGATTAAGAGTAGTAGATATTCGGGCGGCGGAAAGAGAGTTGCGGATGGTGGAATCGCAATCGCTTGCGGATATTGAATGGACTTATGAGGGTGAAACGAACGAAGTTATGGCAAGCCGTGGCTTTCAGTAGTAATCAACGGGTTCCGCGCCCGTAAAAAGGCGGTCCGTATGTCAGTACGGGTTAAGTGGGCGTGTAAACGCCAAGCCGGGTGGCACCGCAGGAAAAGTATAATCCTGTCCCAGCAGAACTAAACGATTCTGTGGGGCGGGATTTTTTTCATCCCAAACCACCGAAAAAGGAGCTAAAAATGGAAAACAAGAAAATCCCTTACAAAATTTATTTAGAAGAATCCGAAATGCCAAAAGAGTGGTACAACGTGCGCGCGGATATGAAAAATAAGCCCGCGCCCTTGCTTGACCCTGAAACCTTACAGCCCATGACGGCCGAAGGGCTTTCCCCCGTGTTCTGCGAAGAACTAATTAAGCAAGAATTAGATGAAACCACGCCTTACTTTGAAATTCCCGAAGAAGTGCGCAATTTCTATAAAATGTACCGTCCTGCACCCTTAATTCGCGCGTACTGTTTGGAAGAAAAACTGCAAACGCCCGCAAAAATTTACTACAAGTTTGAAGGGAACAACACCAGCGGTAGCCATAAGTTAAATTCCGCAATTGCACAAGCGTATTATGCGAAAAAGCAAGGCTTAAAGGGTGTAACCACCGAAACGGGCGCAGGTCAATGGGGTACGGCGCTTTCTATGGCTTGTTCGTATTTCGGGTTGGATTGCAAGGTTTATATGGTTAAATGCTCATACGAACAAAAACCCTTCCGTAGGGAAGTGATGCGTACGTACGGCGCTTCCGTAACTCCTTCGCCTTCCACCGAAACCGAAGTGGGTAAAAAGATTTTGTTAGAACACCCCGGCACCACGGGTAGCCTTGGTTGCGCTATTTCCGAAGCGGTAGAAGCGGCGGGGAATTTAGAAGGATACCGTTACGTTTTGGGTAGCGTTATGAACCAAGTGCTTTTGCACCAAACGGTTATCGGTTTAGAAACGCAAACCGCACTGAAAAAGTACGGCGAAAAGGCGGATATCATCATCGGTTGCGCCGGTGGCGGTTCTAACCTTGGCGGTTTAATTTCCCCGTTTATGGGCGAAAAATTGCGCGGGGAAGCGGATTACCGTTTTATCGCGGTTGAACCCGCGTCTTGCCCCAGCTTAACGCGTGGCGTGTACGCGTACGACTATAGTGATACGGGCAGAATTTGTCCTTTGGAAAAGATGTACACGCTTGGCAGTAGCTTTATTCCTTCTGCAAGCCATGCGGGTGGTTTGCGCTATCACGGTATGAACTCCGTTCTTTCCCAACTGTATGAAGACGGGCTTATGGAAGCGGTTTCGGTAAAGCAAACCGAAGTGTTTGAAGCAGCGCAATATTTTGCGCGTATAGAAGGGATTTTACCCGCTCCCGAAAGTGCGCACGCAATTCGCGTTGCTATTGACGAAGCGCTAAAATGCAAGGAAACCGGGGAAGAAAAGACCATTGTATTCGGCTTAACTGGTACGGGCTACTTTGATATGTACGCTTACCAAAAGTTTAACGACGGGCAAATGGGGGATTACGTTCCCACCGACGAAGAACTGCAAGCAAGCTTTGCTAAACTTCCCAAAATAAATTAATGTTAAAAACGAAAACGGCGTTCCGCAAATCGCGGAACGCCGTTTTTTATGTCATAAAAAACAGGAGAGAAAATATCAAATTTCGTGAACGAAAAAAAAGCCTTGCAAAATAACAAGGCTTTCTAATGTACTTGTATAAAAAACTTACGCGTTCGCTTTTTTAAGTGCGTCTAATTTCTTTGCAAGTTTTGCTTTTTTGTTAGCAGCGTTGTTCTTGTGGATTACGCCCTTAGAAGCAGCAGAATCAATTACGCTTACGGTTTTAGCGTATACAGCTTCGCAAGCAGCAACGTCGCCACCAGCAATAGCAGCGTTATATTCTTTGATAGCGGTTTTAACCGAAGACTTAATCATTTTGTTTTGCATGGTCTTCTTTTCAATAACTAATACGCGCTTTTTAGCAGATTTAATGTTAGGCACAGTAAATATCTCCTTTTTGTAATAACAAAATCAATCGTTTGATATTTTACCATAAAACTTTCGTTTTGGCAAGGATAATTAGGGGCATTTTTGTAAATTATTTGAATAAATTTAATTTTTTCGGGGGAATCACAATGTTTTCTGATTTGGCAGTGGATTTTTGTGATAAAAAATCAAGTTTTTCGGGCGTTACGGTAGAAGAACGTCGGCAGGGAGTTATTACCGAACGTAAAGTGGAAATTCTTTCAAAGCAAGCGGAAAGAGAACTAGGTAAACGCGTAGGCAAATATTTTTCTTTAGAAATTCCAAACGGAACCTTTCCGCAAATTCCGTTAATTCTTCACCTTAAAAAACTTCTTTGTGAACTCATTGTAAATCCTTTACCGAAAGGGGCGCAAGTGCTTGTAGTGGGGTTCGGTAACGGTAACCTTGCATGTGATGCGCTTGGTGCTTTGGCGTTAAACGGGCTTATTGTTGGACAAGATAGTCGCGTGCGCGTACGTACGCTAAACCCGGGTGTAGAAGGGACTACGGGGATAAAGGGCACCACGGTGCTAAGTGCGGTAGTGCGGGAAATTCAACCTCAAGCGCTATTGTGTGTGGATGCCTTAGTAGGGGCAAAATTTTCGCGAATCGGCAACGTGTTTCAGCTGACGGACGCGGGGATTTCTCCCGGTAGTGGAACGGGAAACCGAACTTTTTCCGTTACCCAAGAAACGCTGGGGATTCCCGTATATGCGATAGGCGTTCCCCTTGCCCTTCCGTATGAAATAGAAGGGCAAGGCACGCAAAAATTTTTGGTTTGTCCAAGGGAAATTGATATCCTTGTTCAGCGCGTGTCGCGCGTAATTTGTGATGCTGTAAATCTTGCTTTTCATCCCGAACTATCTTTATCGGACGTGCGCTCCTTGCTTTATTAACACTGTCTATTATGCGCGCTAATGCGCGTACAATATCATAATCTATAATTTTTCGCCCAACCGTAATACGGTGGGGCGGATTATATATTAAGAGGAAAATTCGTCCGTAAATATTTCCCTTTGTGTATTTTCATTTTAATCTCGCATATATTTTACGGCTATAAAGGGGGATTGTAATGAAAACGGTTGCGGTTTACGATAGCGGTATCGGTGGCATCACGGTTTTATACCGCTTAATGCAAAAGTTTAAAAACAGTGAGTTCGTATATTACGGGGATAATGCACGGATGCCGTACGGAAACAAAACGCAAAGCGAGCTAAAAAAGGTCGCAAACGAAAACGTGGAGTATTTAGCAGGCTTTTCGCCCGCGGTTATCGTGTTTGCGTGTAATACGCTTACTGAATGTGTGCTACCGAAAATGCAAAGTAAAGTTCCGTTGGTAGGGGTAAGCCCCGTTGCTAGTCTATCCACTTTGCCTCAAAAGCGTACGGCGGTTTTATGTACTCCGCTTACCGCCAAGGCTATTCAAAACACCTTGCCTACGTGGTGTAGGGTTTTTGTGGCAGAAGGGCTAGCGGGGCAGATAGAGCGGGGAATAACAAAAAAAGAAAAAGAACAATGGTTCACAAACCTTGCAGGGATTGTAAACCAAGGCTTTACTCGCTTGCATTTAGGATGCACGCATTACGTTTGGCTAAAAATGGAAATGCTAAAAGCATTTCCAAACTTAGAAATTACAGACGGAATTGAAAAGTGTACGTCCATCGTTAATGCCATTTTGCCTAAGGAAAAGCAGAACTTAAAAGAAAAGGGGCAAGAAAAAGCGTTGCGTTTTCCCCCCGTTCACTTTGTGGGAGAGGGTGCAATAAAAAACCAAAACACATATTTAACTTTTTTAGAACAAATGTTCAAAAGTAGTGTTTTAAATAGGTAAAATACTAGTTTGTGGTTGTATTTTTCCCAAAAATGCCGCATTTTTTATAAAAAGTGGTTGCAAGTGGTCATTTTCTATGGTATAATATACCTATCAAAACAAGGGGGAAAAACCGTTGGCACTCTTCTTCGGTACGTCAAAACATCAAATTGACGCAAAAAACAGAATAAGAATCCCGCCCAAGTTCAGCGATAAGCTGGGTACGGCGTTTTACGTTGCCCGCGGTACGGACAGATGCTTGTACTGTTTTAGCGAAGATACCTTTGCTAAGTACACGCAAGAGTTTGATAACACCCCCGCGTATCTTCCGGATAACGCAATGTCCCTAAAACGGCACTTCTTCAACTCGGTGGAAGAAGTAGAAAAGGATGGGCAAGGTCGCGTGCTTTTGCCTCCAGCCTTGGTGGCTTACGCTAACCTTACTAAGGATATCGTAATAGCAGGTACGGGTGATCGCTTGGAAATTTGGGATGCAGATGCTTATGAAGAAGTTGTTGGCGGCAAGGATTTCAACCAAGTGTTAAAGGATATGAACGGCTAATGGAATTCGTACATATTCCCGTTCTTTTGGAAGAATGCTTAAACGGATTAGCCTTAAAGCCTAACGGCGTTTACTTTGACGGAACGCTGGGGGGCGCAGGGCATTCCTATCAAATATTAAATAGAACCTCTCCAAACGGCAAGCTGGTTGCCACCGATTTAGATATGGAAGCAATTGCGGCGGCAACCTTGCGGCTCCGTCCGTATGAAGGAAGGTTTCAAATATTTCATACGAACTTCAAAAATTACGAAGAAGCGCTTGAACAAGCGGGCGTAGCACAGCTTGACGGTGTACTTTTGGATTTAGGGGTTTCCAGTTATCAGCTAGATAACGGCGAACGCGGTTTTGCCTATATGGCAAGGGAAGCGCGCCTGGATATGCGTATGAACACGTCTTCCGCATTATCCGCTTACGAAGTTATCAACGGATATTCGGAAAACGAACTAAAACGAATTTTCAGCGAGTACGGTGAAGAACGCTTTTCGGGTAGAATAGCCCAACGCATCGTAGAAACGCGAAAAACAGCGCCCATTGAAACCACGGGGGAACTAGTTGATTTAATCAACGCGGCAATTCCTGCCAAGTTCAAAACCGAACCGCACCCCGAAAAACGTGTGTTCCAAGCCGTTCGCATTGAAGTAAACGGGGAATTGCACAAATTAAAAGAAACGGTAATGGGGCTTGCAAAAAAATTAAAGGTGGGCGGTAGAATCGCCGTTATCACCTTCCATTCTTTAGAAGACCGTATCGTAAAGCAAGCTTTTAAGGAATTAGAACAAGATTGCGTATGCAATAAAAATTTGCCCGTGTGCGTGTGCAATAAGCGTAGGGAAGTAAAAATCCTTACCAACAAGCCCGTAACGGCAACCGAAAGCGAATTACAGCTAAATTCCCGCGCAAAAAGTGCAAAACTTAGAATAGCGGAACGCGTATAAAAATATAGTATAAGGAGATAGGGGAAAATGAACGGATTAAAACGTGCAGAAATGACTGAACGCAGAGTTTTCAGCGAAGAAGACGAGTTGGAATTGTTGCGTACGGATACGCCTACGTTTCTTTCGGAAGAAGAAATGGCAAAAGAACAAAATAACCGTATTTCTGAAAACTACAAAAAATTATTAGCGTTTGACGTAGAAGAAGCAGAACCCGTAGTTGCCCCCGACTTTATTCAAGAAATGCAAGGGGAAACCGCCCCCGAAATGGAAGCGGAAACCGTGGACGAAGCGGATTTAAACCCCACTTCCACCACCATGCAGTTCGTTGATAGAGAAATTGACGAAGATTTCTTTATTGATCGTACTCCCGTAAAGGCTAAGGCGGTATCTTTATTCCGTAATAAAGCGGTAATTATCGCTTACGCAATCGTAATTATGACGTTGATTTCGTTAATTGCGGTAAACGCTGTTGCATTATCCCGCGAACGTCTCAATGTGAACGCATTGAAAAATGAAATTTCGCTTTTGCAACAAGAAAGCAACGCTTTAGATGACGAACTGGAATCGTTATTAGACGAAACCACCGTTACCGATAACGCATTATCTTCGGGCATGACCACGAATGGTAACAACGTACACATGAACTTACTTACCCCCGTAGAAGTTTCCGAACCCACCTTAAAAGGAAACTGGTTTAACTCCTTTTGTGATTTCTTCACAGGCATTTTCGGTTAAACTTTAGGGAGGTGCGCCATTACGCATCATATTTCTATAACGGTATTACGAAAGAGGTTACTTGCAACAGTCGTTGCAGTAACCTTTCTTTTTTGCGTAGTCTTTGCGCGTTTGTTTTACGTGCAAGTGGTTTGGGGTGTAGATTTGCAAAAACACGCCGTGGATCAATGGACGCGTGAACTGCCCGTAGTTGCCGTACGCGGTAAAATTACGGATAGAAAAGGCACTGTTTTGGTAGATAACCAAGATACGTACAGCGTGTTCGTTCGCCCTAATGCGGTTAAGGAAAAAAGGGAAACCGCGCGTGCTCTTGCCAAAATTCTTGACCTGAACGAAGAACAGCTATATGAAAAACTGAAAAATAGTAAGGTTAGCGAACTTACCGTGAAAAAACACGTAGATAAAAACACCGTTCTTGCCCTTTCGCAAAACGAACTTGCAGGTGTGTACTACGCGCGGGATAACACAAGGGTGTATCCCTACGGGGAGTTTTTAACGCAAATTTTGGGCTTTACGTCTACGGACGGCGTAGGGCAATCGGGCATTGAACTTTACCAAAATGAAAACTTGAAAGGCGTAAACGGGGAAATTTTATATACCACCGATTTAGTTGGTAAGGAAATTCCGGGTGGCAACGCTTATTACTACCCTGCGCAAAATGGATTAACCGTAGAACTAACCGTAGATTACGAAATTCAAACGGTTGCCGAACGCGCCATGCAAGAAGCAATGCTAACGTATAGCCCCAAAAGTGCCGCTTGCATTGTAATGGACGCAACCAACGGGGAAATTTTAGCGCTTTCCATCAAACCCTCGTATAATCTAAACGAAATTCCCCGTGAGGATGTCTCTTCGCTTCTTTCGTTATCCCGTAATATTCTTTTAACAGACGTATACGAGCCGGGCTCTACCTTTAAAATTATTACAACTGCGGCAAATATTGAAGAGTACAATCAAGGAAACAAACGCGCCCTATCTTCTTCGCACGTTTTCCCCTCGGGTAGAACCCGTCAAGTTGCGGGCACTACGGTAAAGTGCTGGAATACGCACGCAAACGGAAGGCATTCATCCCAAACCATACAGGATGCATTAAATAACAGTTGCAACCCTTGTTTTGTGGATATCGCACTCAATTTAGGCGCAGAAACGGTGTACGAATACTTAGATAAGTTTGGCTTTGGTAAGAAAACGGGGGTGGACTTCGGGGGGGAGGCACACGGCTTGCTCGTTCCAAAATCCGCGGTTACGCTTTCGGATCTAGCGCGCATCAGTTTTGGGCAAACCATAGCCGTAACCCCTATTCAGCTGATTACCGCTGTTTCAGCGGCGGTCAACGGCGGGTACTACTATCAACCGTCAATTATCCGAAAAATCCGAAATGAAAACGGAAAGGTTGTGCAAGTCAATTACCCCGTAATGAAAAACCGAACGATTAGCGAACAATCGTCCAGCGAGCTGGCCCATTTATTGGAAGGGGTGGTACAAAACGGTTCGGGTAAAAAAGCATACATTGATGGTTACCGCGTGGGTGGAAAAACAGGAACGGCGCAAAAATATGAAAATGGTAAAATTGCGCAAGGCAAATACGTTTCTTCCTTCGTGGGGTTTTTCCCCGCAAACGCCCCCAAATACGCGTGTCTAGTTGTGATAGACGAACCAAAAGGGCAGTCTTACGGCAGCGTAGTGGCAGCGCCCTATGCGGGGGAGATTTTCCAAGGAATTATTAACGCGAAAAAACTGCAACCATATGCTTAATTTTACGGCGTGCTTTTAGCACGCCGTAACTTTTTGCATTGTTAGTATTTTTTTGACACAATCACTTATTTTCCGCAAGGTAAAATCATATAGTATATAGCGGACAAGAATTAGTAACGGGGGTGGAGAATATGCAGTTTAGTCAACTGATAGAAGATTTTTCCTTTCACAAAAAAGAATTAGGAAGTAATCCCGAAATTACCGGGCTTTCGTTTGATAGCCGAACGGTGGAAAAGGGAGATTTGTTTTTTGCAATACAAGGAAAAAACGTGGACGGGGCAGATTATATCCGCCAAGCAATCCAACGCGGCGCAGTTGCCGTAATTGCAAAAGAAAAACCTAAAGAAGACGTTCCCTATGCCTTAACCGATTGTGTACGCAAAGGAATGGCGCACGTAGCTGCGAAATTTTACGATAACGCACATAAAAAACTAAAACTCGTAGCGGTAACGGGTACCAACGGTAAAACAACGGTTGCAAGAACGATACATTACGCATTGAATTTAAATGGGAAACGTGCCGGGGTAATAGGAACCACAGGCGTTTATTACGCAGATAAATATTTCGCCCCCATATTAACTACTCCGGACTCCTTATTTTTGCACCGAATTTTTGCGGATATGGTAAAAAACAACGTTGAATACGTGGTTATGGAAGTTTCTGCACACGCTTTAAAATTTGACCGCGTGCATGGATTAACATTTGCAGTCAGTATTTTAACTAACCTTTCGCAAGACCATTTAGACGATTTTTTGAATATGGAATCCTATGCAAAAGCAAAAGCAAAACTTTTCACGCCCGAATTTACGGAATTTGCAATATTCAACACTGATGACGATTTCGCGCTTGCGCTTAGTAGGGAAAGTACAATTCCGCATTTAACCTATGGATTACATAATCCAAGCGACGCTTTTGCAATAGACGTCAAGTTTTCCCCCAAAGGAACCGAATACGTGATGAATTTACTTGACTACGTTTACCGTATGCAAACCACGCAAATCGGAGAATATAACGTAAGTAACCAACTAGCCGCGGCGCTTGCGCTACTAAAACTTGGCATACCAACTAGAAACGTTGCTGCCGCGCTGTGTTCTAATTTTGCGGTAGAGGGTAGGATGGAACGCGTTGCTGAAGTTTTGGGTGCTTCCGTATACGTAGATTTTGCACATACTCCCGAAGGATTAAAAAACGCTTTAACTGCCCTTCGTGCGATAACAAAAGGCAAATTGATTTGCTTATTTGGCTGTGGGGGAAATCGCGACATGGATAAACGCGCAAAAATGGGGGAAATTTCTGGGGCGCTAGCGGATTTTACTATCATTACTTCGGATAATCCGCGCTACGAAGACCCCCTTATGATTATCGGCGAGGTAGAACGCGGGGTTAGAAAGCAAAGCAAACGATACGTAACCGTGCAGGATAGAAGAATGGGAATTAGTTATGCTTTAGAAATTTTAAGTAAAGGGGACGTGCTACTGCTTGCGGGAAAAGGTGCAGAAAACTATCAGGAAATTATGGGCGTTCGCTTTCCGTATAGTGATAAAGAATACGTAAAAGAATTGCTTAGTTAATCGCCTTTCAACTTTAAGAAAAAAACAAAAAGGGGAATAAACAATGAAACTTGCGCTGTATGCGTTTCTAATTTGCTTTGCGCTATCTTTTATTTTGTTTTATTTAATGATACCGTTGCTTCGCCGTATCAAAGCGGGGCAGCCCATTTTGGCGTATGTAAAGGAGCATGAAAGCAAGGGTGGTACGCCTACCATGGGTGGACTTATGGTTTTTCTACCATCAAGTATTCTTTGCTTATTATTCACGCGAAACGGGGCTCTTTCGTTATTTAGCGTTTCGGTTACGCTTTCTTATATGATCGTGGGTTTTTTAGATGATTATATTAAAATCAAAACCCGAAAAAACGAAGGGTTAAAGCCTTATCAAAAAATTTTATTTCAGTTAGTTGTGGCAGTGGTTGGGGCTTTTTTTGCATATAGAAACGGTATTACGTTTTTGCATTTGCCCTTTTTTAATCAAACTGTGTTCTTGGGGATTTGGATTATTCCGCTGTTTATTGTTGCTTTTTTATCAATTACCAACAGTGTTAACTTAACGGATGGGCTAGACGGACTTGCCGGAATGGTGGGGTTGGTTTATCTGATTGTTATGGGAATCGTGATATCCGTGCAAGCGGCAGGGGCTGTTTCGCGCGGGGAGTTGGATTCGCTTACTATATTTAGCTTTGCTACGGCGGGTGGCATACTTGCCTTTTTGTGTTTTAATTTTCACCCTGCAAAGATATTTATGGGGGATACGGGTAGCATGGCGCTGGGTGGACTTATCGGTTGCGTGTCCATGTTCAGCGGAAATTGCTTATATATGTTGGTTCTTGGCATAATGTTCGTGCTTTCCAGCATATCCGTAATAGTACAGGTGGTTTGGTACAAGCGAACGAAACGCCGTGTTTTTCGCATGGCGCCTTTACATCATCATTTACAAATGTGCGGAATGAAGGAAGGGAAAATAGCATTTATTTATGCTACGGTTACCCTTTTGTTTGGTGTTGGGTTGCTTGTGGGGATCTTGTAAACGCCACCAAAGGTGGAAAATAATTGAAATATAATAAGGAAACGTTTTTAGTAATAGGCTTATCCAAAAGCGGAATTTCCGCAAGCAAATTACTCATTTCACACGGCGCAAAAGTCTTTCTTTACGATCAGTCGGATAGCCCGCGCGTAGCAGTTGCCGTTAACGAACTTAGTGCTATCGGGGCAGTCAGGATAAAGCAAGAGGAGTTAGAGGAAACCATGCAAAAATCCTGCGCCATCGTGATAAGTCCGGGTGTTCCCATTGATCATCCCGTTGCCTTACGTGCTAACGAGTTAAAAAAGCGTGTTCTGGGCGAGTTGGAGTTAGGGTACTTGTTTTTGAAAGCACCCGTGGTTGCCGTTACGGGAACGAATGGAAAAACGACCACGGTTTCCATGATAGAATTCGTTTTAAAAAACGCAGGGGTTCGGGCTTCGGCTTTGGGAAACGTAGGAATTCCTCTATCTTCGGCGGCGGAAAAGTTCCCTTCAAACGGAATTGCGGTGGTGGAAGTTTCCAGTTTTCAGTTGGAAACGGTACATAGTTTTACCCCGCATATCGGGGTTCTTTTGAATTTAACCGAAGATCATTTAAATCGGCATTACAATATGAAAATATACGCGCATTTAAAACAAAAATTATTTCAGAATATGCGTGAAAGCGAATTTGCAGTTTTAAACGATTCGTGCAGTCTTTCTCATGAAATTGTAAAAAAATGCAAAGCGCAACCCGTTTGGTTTTCCACCGAAAGGGAAGTAAATGGGGCATACGTACAAGGCAAAGATATCTTTTATATGGGCTCGCGCCTATTTTCGGTAGAAGAATTAGCGTTAAAACAAAAGCATAACGTGGAAAACGCCCTAGCAACGATTGCGGTCTGTAAACTCTTAGGGGTGGAAACGGAAGTGCTTCGCCGTTCGCTTGCCAAATTCCGTGGTGCAAAACATCGTTTGGAAGTGGTATGTACTAAAAAAGGAATTAACTATGTTAACGATAGCAAGGCAACGAATCCGGATGCTACGCTTTCCGCGGTAAAATGTATGAAAAAGCCCACCGTGTTACTTCTCGGTGGGCAAGAAAAGGGGTATTCTTACCGTGCTTTGTTTAAAAATCTAAAAACTTCGCCCGTTCGGTATTGCGTCTTTTATGGGGAAAATCGAGAGTCTTTGATGCGGGAGGCAGTACAGGAAAATTTTTTAACGTATAGCGTAGTGGAGAATTTACGGCAGGCGGTCTACGTAGGACAAATGGTGGCAAAAGAAGGGGAAACCGTACTGCTTAGTCCGGCTTCGGCAAGTTTTGATGAATTTGATGGATATGAACAACGGGGGAATGCTTTCGTTCGTTACGTAACGGAGGGTAAAGAAAAGGGAAATGCGCATAACAAGGATGCACGGAAGAACGAGGCAAAGGAATAGACTTTTGGGGCAAGGAAAGTGTGGTCCGGATTATTTTTTGGCGGTTGCGGTAATTGCACTTGCACTTTTTGGTATCGTTATGATATATTCGGCAAGTCATTATACTGCGAAAGAAACGTACGGGGACGCCTTTTTCTTTGTTAAAAAACAATGCGTAGGGGTTGCGGGTGGCATTGCGCTTTTCGTAATTTTTTCGCTGTGTGATTATCACCATCTAAAAAAGTTCGCCCTTCCGTTATATCTTGTCGGTGTGGTTTTGTTGGTTATGGTTTTTGTTCCCGGAATTTCAAAGGAAAGTTACGGGGCAAAACGTTGGATTCGTTTGTTTGGGTTTACCGTTCAACCCAGTGAAATCGCCAAATTTACGTACATATTGTTTTTTGCAACGCACGCATCAAAAAAACCGGGTAGAATTTATACTTTTCGTGGAATGTTATTGCCCTTATTTGCTGGCGCCGTCTATCTAATTTTAATTTTATTAGAACCAAATTTATCCATCACGGTTTGCTTTGCTCTTTTAATTTTTGCTCTGCTATTTTTAGGGGGAACCAAGTTTCGCAATTTAGCATATTTAATGGTTCCAGCTTTGTTAGCGGTACCCCTTTTAATCATAGCAGAACCCTATCGGTTAAAGCGTCTTTCCGCTTTCTTAGACCCGTGGGCAGCGCCAAAAGGGGAAGGGTATCAACTTTTACAGTCCCTTTATGCAATAGGCAGTGGCGGTTGGTTTGGCGTTGGGCTTTTCCGTTCTAGGCAAAAATTTCGTTTTTTACCTTTTGCTGAGTCGGATTTTATTCTTTCGGTGATTGCGGAAGAGTTAGGCTTTGTTGGAACGGCGATGGTTTTTATTTTAATCGGATTTATTATTTACCGTGGTTTTTTAATTGCAAAGCGAAGTAAAGATTATTTTGGCTTTCTGCTTTCTTTAGGTATCACGATAATTTTTGCCGTGCAAAGTATCGTTAACGCGTTAGTGGTAACGGGGGTTAACATCAGTT
>SVIF01000003.1 GCA_015069615.1 Clostridiales bacterium
GGTTTCTCCTTAAAACTTGAAATTTTTTGTTTTTTTATAAATAAAATTGTAGCACAATATGATAAATATTGCAAGTGTATAAAAGAAAAATTTGTTTTTACCCAAAACGCCTTTGGTTTAGATTCTCCGTGTTGTCCGTCAAAGTAGGTAGGCGAAGAATGACAAAAGAAAATAATAATAGAACCCCGCCGTGGCGAAACGCCACGGCGGGGCTTTTTTGGGGTTGAAAAGTTTTCTCCCCTTTTGGGGTAAAAGTATCCTTTATTCCCTTTCTTCTTTTTCGGTAATAGAAAATTCATGCTTTTCGCTTATGATTACGCTTTCTTCCAAGCGTTCGGTAAGCGAAAGAACGGCATCCTTTACCGCGGTGGTTTCTTCCTTGCCTTCCACTACGTCCTTTATTAGGTCTGCGGCGGCAGAAGTTAGGGCGCTTTGGGTTGTAGGCAAGGCTTCCTTACTAAAAAACCGCTTGTAAAACACGTGAAACACGGTGGCGCAGGTTCCCACCGAAATGGCGCGTTTTGGCGTTAGCAAGGTGATTGCAGTTTGGGTAAACAGTCCGTAAATAAAGGCAATGCCAAGCCCTAATAAAAAGGGCAAAAACGTACGCGCCTTTTTGTTTGGAACGTAGCGCTTTACAACTGCCGTTAAAACGAACGCAATGCCACCCAAAAGCAAGGTGATAAGGTCGCTTTTTAGTAGCTTTTCCAGCATTTGATATACCGTCATGCTTCCTCCTAAGGGAAAGCGGACGGGTACGGCTAAAAAAGCGCGGAAAAACTATTCGCTTTTCGGTAGGCGCTAAACCGAACGCGCTTGTGGTCCTTCTTGATATAAAACCGTTGCACCATTTTTCTGCTTTCCCCCCTATTTTTGCCCGCTTGCAATCGGGCGCACTACCATACTACCACCAAAAATACCGAATTGCAAGGTTTAGTACCGCCTTTTTTGGTTATAAGAAAATTTTTTACGGGCGAATCGAAGGGTCTCTCACATTTCCCCTTAAGGGGGAAGTTCCCCAAACAAGCCCCCCTTGTGTAAAGGGGGGAACGAAAGGGGGGATTGTTAAAAGACCTATCTTTTACAACCCTTCAGCCCCGCTTCGCGCGGCAGCTCCAACCACAACTTTTGTTAATTTTGTCGCTTTTAGTAGGTACTCCCTACGGTCGCCTTACATAGGGGAGCCTTTTTAGATTCTCCGTTTTGCCCGTCAAGGCGGGTAGGCGAAGAATGACAAACAAAAATAGAACCCCGCCGTGGCGAAACGCCACGGCGGGGTGTTTTTCAGTTTTTTCTTACAATATTACATTTTCCAAACGTGATTTTTTAAAAAGGCTATTCCCTTTCCTTTTCCAAATCCGAAACAATTTCGGCAATGCGTTCTAAATCGTCCCGCGTGTAGTAGTCTAAATAGAACCGCCCTTTGTTTTCGCCACCCATTAGGGAAACTTTGGTGCCGAACACCCGTTGCATACGGTGTACCAAATCTTTTAGTTCCACCGTAAGTTCTTTTTTCCTTAGTTCCTTTTTTAAGCGTTCTTGCGCTTCCTTGGGGTTTAGGAAATCCTTTACGCGTTTTTCCACTTCCCTTACGGATAAGTTATGTTTCACAACCGCAAGCGCTAGGTTTTTTTGTTCTTCCTTAGGCAGGGGGAGTAGCGCCCTTGCGTGGCCAGAAGAAAGTTTCCCTTCCCTAACCAAAGGGATAACCCCTTTATGTAAAGATAAAAGGCGCAAGGTGTTGGCAACCGCGCTACGCGATTTGCCGATACGCCCAGCAAGTTCTTCTTGCGTAAAACCGTAATTCGCCATTAAGCGTTTCATGGCGTAGGCGGATTCTATGGGGTTTAAATCCTCCCTTTGCAGGTTTTCCACCAAAGCCACTTCCGCAATTTCCTTTTTGCCGTAATTTTTAATAATTACGGGAATACTTTCCAGCCCCGCCAAACAGCTTGCGCGGTACCGCCGTTCGCCCGCGATAATCATAAACCGCCCGTCCTTTTGGGGGCTTACCAAAATGGGGGAAAACACGCCGTGTTTTTTGATGGATTCGGCAAGTTCGTAAAGGGATTCTTCACTAAAATCCTTTCGGGGCTGGTTGGGGTTGCCGTACACCGCTTCTACGGGAAGTATCACCACGCGATCCCCCCCTTGGGGCGCGAACTCCCCTTCCGTAAAGGCAAGGGGGGCAGAATTTTCCTCCCCGTCCATAGGAGCAAAAGATTCTTCCTCATCAGGAAAAGGGATGCGCTCGGGCATCCCTTCTAATTCCAGTTGTACGCCGTGGCCGGCGAAATTATTCCTTTCCATTTTCTTCGCTTTCTTCGGGTTTTTCCGCAGTGGTTTCGGTGTTTTCCGCGGGGCTTTCGGTAGACGCTTCCGCAGATTCTACGGTGTTTTCCGTTTGGGCGGAATTTTCCCCTTCTACGGGGGCGTTATTTGCCCCGTTTTCGGGCGTTGCCACCTCTTCACCCATTTCCCTTGCCACCTTAATAAAGGGGTTCGTGCTGCCGTTTAAGCGTGCGTCCATTTCTTCGCATACTTCTTTGGCGGACTTCCCTTGCATAATCATTTCCACTTCTTCTTCGTAAATGGTTTCGCGTTCTACTAGGCAGCGCGCCATTACTTCTAACTTAGAAATGTTTTGAGATAGCAACTCGGTTGCGCGGGCATGCGCTTCCTTAATGATTTTTGCAATTTCTTCGTCAATTAAATTTGCTGTTTCTTCGCTATACGAATTCTTTGCAGCCATATCCCTGCCGATAAACACTTCCCCACCGCTTGCGTACGAAATGGGGCCTACCTTTTCGCTCATACCGAATTCGGTAACCATGGCGCGGGCAATTTCGGTTACTTGTTTTAAGTCCTGTTGCGCGCCCGTGCACACTTCTTTAATCACTAATTCTTCGGCAACCCTACCGCCAAGCGCCATAACGATTTCTTCCATCAGCATGCTTTTACTGATATGGCTATCGTCGTTTTGGGGGCGCGTCATGGTAAAGCCCGCCGCACCGCCACGAGGAATAATGGTAACTTCGTGTACCTTATTGCAATGGGGTTGTAGTTCGGCAAGAACGGCGTGCCCTGCTTCGTGATACGCGGTGATGCGCTTATCCGATTCGGTAACCAAACGGCTCTTTTTCGCGGGGCCTGCCAACACTTTATCTAAACCTTCGTAAAGGTCGGCGTTGGTGATGAATTTACGGTTATCGCGCGCTGCTAAAATGGCGGCTTCGTTTAATAAGTTTTCAAGATCCGCGCCCGCAAAACCACTGGTCATACGCGCAATCACTTTAAAGTTTACGTCGCTTGCCAAGGGTTTGTTTCTTGCATGAACGCGTAAAATTGCTTCTCTACCGCGAACGTCGGGCAAGTTCACGTGAACTTGGCGGTCAAATCTGCCGGGGCGAAGAAGTGCGGGGTCTAAAATATCCGCACGGTTGGTTGCCGCCATAACGATAATGCCTTCGTTGGTATCAAACCCATCCATTTGCACCAAAAGTTGGTTTAAGGTTTGTTCGCGTTCGTCGTGTCCGCCGCCAAGGCCGGTTCCGCGTTGACGACCTACCGCGTCGATTTCGTCAATAAAGATAATGCAAGGCTGGCTCTTTTTCGCCATATCGAACAAATCGCGAACACGGCTTGCGCCCACGCCTACGTACAGTTCCACAAAGTCCGAACCGCTAATGGAAAAGAAGGGAACATTCGCTTCCCCCGCTACCGCTTTTGCAAACAGCGTTTTACCCGTACCCGGGGGGCCCACTAACAAAATGCCCTTAGGAATCCGTGCGCCAAGGTTAGAAAACTTTTGGGGGCTCCGTAAAAATTCCACCACTTCCGCAAGTTCTTCCTTTTCTTCTTCCGCGCCGGCTACGTCCGTAAACCGAACGCGAAGGCTTTGCGAAAGGCGTGCCTTGGTTTTACCGAAACTGTTGCCGTTTTTCGCGCCGTTTTGCGCCGAACGCATCCAGTAGAACAGTAAAAGCAATAGCAATAGTCCGCCTAAAATAGGCAAGATGGAAGACCAAATGGAACCCGCGTTAGGGTCGGTAAAGGAAAGTTTAATAGGCGCTTTCTCTTGGCCAGACCTAATGGCGTTTACCTTTAATATCTCTTCCTTAATTTCGTTAGTAGAATCAGGGTTATCCCTATCGTAATACGTATAATACCTTGCGGTATTGCCAGAATACAAAACCACCTTATATTCGTCAACGGTAACTTTGGTGATGTTTGAATCGTGCTGAATTTTATCTATCATTTCGAAGTACGAAACTTTGGTAGACGTTAAATTGCCCCCAAACAGGGAAAGAAGCAGTACGACAAGTAGTACCGCACCGATAATCCCCAAAATAACTCTGCCTGATTTTTTCAAAAGTAATCCCTCCTATATCCTAACGCCCTTTGGGCGAAAAACACACAGTACAATTAGTATATCACAACTCCCGTTTTTTTTCTACTGTTTTTTACAGCGTTTTTGTGTTTTTTGCCTAGTTTTTAGATATTTTTGGCATTTTGGGCTATTTTATCATGGGATACTGAAAGGAAAATTAAAAAATTGCGTAGCGCACAATTCCCGTTACGCGCATGGGGAAGACGGATTTTCCAAAGCGGAAAGCAAGGGAAACACCGCCCCGTAAATGGCAGAAGCCATTTTTTCCGCCATGCGGTATACCAGGCGCAAGCGGGTTACTTCCAGCATTTGAAACGCGTTTTCCCCACGGGGGGCAACCACCCCCATAAGCGCAATATCCCCCACTGCGGAAAGGTGCTTTCCCACCCCCTTGCCGGGGTATACCCCCCCTTGCTTTAACTTAATCAGCCCAATTTCTTCCACACTGCCCACGCACGCGTCTATGGCAATGACTGGGGCGGTTGGGTGTAGTTTTTTCAGCATTTGCGTAATAAGGGGCAATTCCTTTGCGGTTACGGGGTGGGCAAGTTCCCCGTAAATATACGCGGGCAAACGGTAAAATTCCTTTAAAAAACTGCCGATCATGGGGGAAAGACTATCCCCGATTACCGCATCACTGCCGATACATAGGATAACGGGCGCTTTCCCTTGTAACAAACGGGATAAATCACGCGCCAGCCCACCCACACACGCGGTAGAGTTTACGTTGAAATTATATTCTTGCATGGCAAAATCTCCTTACGTGGATTTCTTGCCAAATGTTTCCCCTTTTCCCCTTTTTTTATACTTATAGAACGGGCTTTTCTGGTGATTCTGCACGGTGGTACAATGCGGTTTGAAGGGGGAGTTATTCTTCCATTTCTACGTCGCAAATTAGTCCTTCGCGAAGGGCGAATATCACGCGCGCCACCCCGCCGTTTTTACGAAATAACAGAACTTCCCCTTCTTCCCAAGGAAGGGCAAAGACAAATTCCCCCAAAAACGCGTATAAATCACGAACGCGCGCCCCCATAGTTCGGCTTAAAAAATCTTCGGGATGCGCGCGTAAAAATAGTTCTTCCAAAAACAAAATGGGGGTTAATTCTTGGGGCAAAGATACGGGATTTTCCCACCGCGTGGGGCGTGCGGTATAGGATAGGATTTCCCCCGTTTTTAGGCTACGTTTCGTAACCGTTTCGTGCCGGCGGTGGGTGGGAAATACGCGCGTTACCGTAAAGGTTTTTTCTTCCACGCGTATCCCCTGCCCTTTGCCGTAAAAAATAAGTTCGTTTTTTGGGGAAAAAAGGGCGAACGCGTGCCCCCGAAGGAGGTTTTGTTCCCCTTTTTCACGGCTAAACGCATATAGGGTATACCCCCCTTCGGTTTGAGTTTTGCGCGTTTGCGGAAAATTCCCCAAGGGGGGCAAGCGCTTATCTTGTACCCATTTTTCAGCCCCTTGCAACGCGGGTTTTACGTACAAAAAAACACACCCTTCCCCCTGCCACGTTTTTAGGTGGGGGGAAGAAAACGGAAAGCCTTCTTCTATGGCGAACGGGTACGTTTGCCCCGAAATAAGGCAGGTGATTTGCAGCGTTTCCCCACGGCGCAAGGTTAGGCGGGTTAGATAGCCGTTTTTTTGGGGCAGCGCGCCCCCACGGGAAAAAAGCAAGGTGTTTTCGGCGTTCAACAAAATAAGTTCCATAAAAAAGCATATGTGAAAGGGTATATTTTCTTTCCCGTTTGGGAATAAAAAAACTAACGAAAATAAAAGGAGTCCTTTTTATGAATTTAGAAAAAGAAAAAACGCAAAAACGCGTAAAAGCCTTGGCCACTTTTCTTGCGCGTGGCAAAAAGGAAGGCAAAAATTTAAGCGAACTGTTTAGCGAATACGCAAAAAAAACGGGCAAAGCCAAGGGCAGTATTCGTAATTTATATTACGAATCGGTGGCAAAAACCGAAGGTAGCCCCCACCTAAAAACCCGTTTGTTTGGGAAAGAAGATTTTTCCGTACAAAAAAAGAAAACTTTTTCGCAGACGGAGGAAGAAGGGCTACTTCTTCGCCTTTTCACCTTAAAAAGAAAGGGCGTTTCGGTACGAAGCGCGCTTGCCGTCATGGCGGAACATAGCCCCTCCCTTGCCCTTCGCTACCAAAATAAATACCGCAATTTGCTTACCAAAAACCCAAGTTTAGTGCTACGCGCGGTGGCACGGGTAAAGGAAGAAACGGGGTACTGTTTTAACCCCTACGAAGGGAAGAAAAAGGCGGAAATTTCCCCCGTGAAACAAAGAAAGGAAAGCGCCTTGGCTAAAAAGCTGAACCGCCTAAAAAAAGAAAACGCCCGCTTAAAGGAAAAATTATCCCTTGCCGAAAGCAAGGTTACCCAAACCGCCTTAGCCCTTTTCCCCGCCCCTACGAACGTTCCAACACTTTCCCCCACCCAAACGGAAAAGCAAGCGTGAAAATTATGCTTCTGGCTCGCACGCTACGTCAATCCCTAACTGAACACCTATGCGAAAGCCTTGTTCATAACACCAAACGCACTCTTCCAACCAAAGGTTATCGGTTGCGCGTTCCAATTTTTCATATGCTTGTTTTACGTCGCACAAAGTAGAGATTTGCTGTAAAAATTCATCTTCTGCATTCAGCACCTCGTCGGTAAGTTTTTGGTAATCTTTTCCAAGTTTTCTACCCACAAAAAGATTTGCCCCGTTGCCAATTAATTTACGAATCGCTTGAAAATTTTTCATATTTGCACCTCTTGTTCCATATTATAATAGTCTTTTTGACTACTGTCAAGTCATTTTGACCACTTTCTGCTATAATATTTTTAACATGAAGGGGATATTGCGATTATGAAAAATATTGAAGAAGTTTGCAAAACTAAATTTGTTACCGCCCTTAAGGAGTTAAGGGAAGAAAAGGGACTTTCCCAAAAACAAGTTGCCGAACTTTTAGGTTTACCAATCAGCACCTACGCTAATTGGGAGCAAGGAAGAAGGGAACCTTCCATAACGGATATTTTCCGCTTATTACAAGTGTTTGATGCTACGGCAAATGAACTTTTTCCGCAAAATTAAAAGATAACACCGCCCCGCCGTGAATTCACGGCGGGGCGGTGTTTTTATTTTTCTATTTTTTCCATAACTATCGCAGGGCGACAACGCTACGTTATTCTTCTATCTTTTCCATAACCACAGCGGTGCGACAAGGCAAGTACACGAAAAAGCCCAAGCCGTACTGGGTTTCCACCGCTTCGTATTCGTAGGAGGCATCTACACGGTTGTATCCGCCAAATTCTTCCGCATCCGAATTTAGCGTTACGCGGTATTTACCCTTCCCCGTTTTGGCGCAAGAAATAAAGGTTGCTTCTTGCGAAATATAGGGGTGCAGATTAAAGGCGAATAAGTTGCCGTTTCGTTCAAAAATTAGCACCTTTTTGGCGTTATCCAGCCAAATACTTTGGGGTTTTTCCCCGCCCAAAAGGGTGGTTTTCTTGGCAAAGGCAATCATTGCGCGGTCAAAATTATTTAGCCACTCGTATTTCAAAAATCCGTTTTCCACCAAAGACCATTGCCGCCTTGCGTGGTGGAAGGACCATCCGTTGCCCTCCCTTGGGAAATCAATCCATTCGGGGTGGCCGAATTCGTTGCCCATAAAGTTCAAGTACCCGCCCCGCGCCAAACTTAGGGTAAGCAAGCGGATAAGTTTATGCATATCGATTGCGGTATCCATGGTGGGCGAGTGGTAGTCCTTGCACATCCCCGTGTACATTTCGGCATCCGCCAAGCGGAACATCACCGTTTTATCCCCCACCATCGCTTGGTCGTGCGATTCGGCGTAGCCTATCGCTTTTTCCTTATCTCTGCCTCCCGTAAGTTCGTTCCACAAATAGAACACGTCCCAATCTTCCATACGGACTTCTTTAATCAGTTTAATCCACATATCGGGAACGCCCATGGAAAGGCGGTAATCAAAGCCCATCCCCGCGCTTTCTAGGGGAAGGCACGCGCCGGGCATACCGCTCATATCTTCCGCAATGGTAATTGCCTTGGGGTTTATCGCGTGAATTAGGCGGTTGGCAAGCATTAAATAAACGCGCGCGTCCACGTTGGTGTTCAGCGAAAAATATTGCGCGTACGAAGTAAACGCAACCCCCAAGCCGTGGTTTTCGTACAGCATAGAAGTAACCCCGTCAAAACGGAAGCCGTCAAAGTGGAATTCTTCCACCCAATATTTTAGGTTGGAAAGCAAGAACTGTAACACTTCAATTCTGCCGTAATTAAACAAACGGGTACCCCAAGCGGAGTGCCATCCGCGTTCGCCCGTTAAAAAATACTGCCCGTCCGCGCCGTCTTGCATATTTAAGCCTTCCCCCACGTTGGGGCAAGCGTGGCTATGTACCACGTCCAGTAGCACCGTAATGCCCATACTATGCGCTTTGTTAATTAAATATTTTAGGTCCTCCGGCTCCCCAAACCAATGCGCGGGCGCGAAAAAGTTGGTTACTTGGTAACCAAAGGAAGCGTAGTAGGGGTGCTGCTGCACCGCCATCAGTTGCACGGTGTTATACCCCGCTCGCTGAATTCTGGGCAAGGTGATATCCGCAAATTCGCGGTAGGTGCCTACGTCGTATTTTTCTTGCGCCATACCGATATGCGCTTCGTAAATCAAAGGGGTTTTGGGGCGCTTTTTCTTATGGAATTTTTCATCCGTCCAAGGATAGGGGGTTTCGGGCGCCCAAATTCTTCCGCACAGTTTCCCCGTGCCTTTATCTTGCTCGGTAAAACGGATATACGCGGGGATGCGTTCAAACCCTTCCCCGTTTTTCACCACCCACAGTTTTACGTACTGACCGTGGCAAAGGGCGGTTTCCCCCGCAAGGGAAATGGACCAAACGCCGTTTTCCCCTTTATTTAAGGGGTGCGAACCGTGATTCCAACCGTTGAAATCCCCAATCAAATACACCGCGTCCGCTTCGGGTAGCCATTCGCGGAACACCCAACCGCCTTTTTCGCGGTGAAAACCGAAATACAGGTGCGCGTTTACCGCATCCGCCAAATTTCCGCCCTGCGTAAGTTCGGCGTACTTCCCGTTATAACGGGAAAGATGCATTTGGATATCGGATAGGTAGGGCGTTAAGTACGCGTCAATCTTTTGCAACTTTTTTATTGCCCGTTTTTCGTCTATCATCCTTCTTCCCCCTTTTTTCTTTCTTTTGGGTTTGGCTTCCGCGCGTCCACGCGGTTTTTTATTCAGTATAGCACACGAAAAGCAAAAAAACAAGGGGGGAAACAAAGTTTTCCCCCCGCTTTCGTTGGTTTTTGGCGGTTTTCCACCGCAATTTCCACGGCTATTCATCAGAGCTTCGCTACCCCGTAACGTTTAAATGGTATGTTCCACCGTTACGATAGGTTGGTACGTTTCATTTTCCGCCCGCACGAAATTTTCTATCCTTTCCCGTAAGTTTTCCTTTGTGAAAGCGTGGTCAAAGGGAACGGCTACGTCAAATAATACGTTGGTACGCCTTTCCCCAAACACCATACGGAAATCGTGCACCGAAAAACGCTCGTCCAAGCTTTGAACGAATTCTTCCACCCTGGCTTTTAATCCGTTCACCCGTTCATCATCCGTTACGATAGGGTCTAAATGCCCCGTTAAAATTACGTTGGTTTCCAAGGCGAATTCGCGCTCAATAGCGTCTACCAGTTCGTGCGACGTTAGCACGTCCACGCTAGCGTCTACTTCTACGTGCACACTGGCAAAAAATTTGTTGGGGCCGTAGCAGTACACGCTTAAATCGTGTACCCCCAAAACCCCTTCGTGCTTTAGCACGCGCGCCTTAATTTCCGCCACCGTTTCTTCTTCGGGTGAACGTCCGATTAGGTTAGAAAACGTTTCTTTCAGCACCCCGATACCCGCCCAAGCGATGAACAGAGAAACGAGTACCCCCGCGTAGCCGTCTAGTTGCACGCCCGTCCACTTGCCGATCAGTAAGCAGATAAGCACCACCGAAGTGGAAATACAGTCGGATAAACTATCCACCGCCGAAGCGCGCAAAATGGTGGAATTGATTTTCTTTGCCACCCTGCTATAATATAGGTAAAGCCCGCACTTTGCCAAAATAGAAGCGCCGAGTACCGCCACCGCCCAAATAGAAAATTCGGTTGCCGTACCCCCGAAAATTTTGCTTACCGATTCCTTTACCGTTTCAAAGGCCACCAGCAAAATTACGAACGCCACGATAAGCGAACAAACGTACTCCGTACGTTCGTGCCCAAAGGGGTGTTCCTTATCCGCGGGTTTTGCGGATAGGCGAAAGGAAACCAGCGAAACCGCGCTACTGCCACAATCGGTTAAATTATTCAGCCCGTCTGCCAGCACCGAAACGAAACCGAAGATTAGCCCAACCGCCATTTTCCCCGCAGCCAAAAACACGTTTACGATAATACCGATAAGCGCGGTAAAACTGCCCGCCGCGCTCCTTGTTTTTTCTTGATTTTCTTGCATATGTTTTCTCCCTGCCTTGCGCGAAACACAAACGTAAACGCAAGAACTTACACAAAACGGGAATATTCCCCTTTTTTGTAGGTTCACTGCGCGCAAAAGATGGCTAAAGTATAGCACAAGCAAATAGAAAATGCAACCGCAAACGCAAACTTTTCACGCGCGCCCACTTTCAACGCGCAAACATAGCAATAATTGCATATTTTCTAGCAAGATATATACTGTTTTTTTCAAGAAAAATTTGGTATTCTTATAAATAAGAAATATTTGTTCTTGGCACATTAGCCAAAAGGAGTAACAAAATATGTTTATTCAGCAAATGAAAGATCCCGCTTTTTGGGAAAAGGTGAGAAACAGCGAAGTTTACGCGGAAACCGTGCAAACCATTTTGGATATGTACCAAGAAAGCACCGCAAAGGGCATTGAAGAACTACCCTTTACCGTGGCGGCGGATTTTGCTATTTCGGGGGATCGTAAAAAGGGGGAAGAAATTTATTTTAGGCGCAGACGCGCGCTTGCTTCTTCTGCCCTTTTAAGTATGATTTATCCAGACGAAAAGGAATATTTTAACACCTTGCAGGACTATATTTTTGCGGTGTGCAACGAATACACGTGGGAAGTGCCCGCGCATATTCCCAATATGATTGACTATAACCCCGACGATATTGATTTATTCGCGTCGGAAACGGGGTATTGCCTATCCGAAATTTACACCATTTTAGAAGATCGGTTAGACCCCTTAATCAAAACGCGTATCAAAATGGAAGTGGAACGCAGAATTATTCTTCCCTTTTCTAATTACGATAGAAAGTTTGCGTGGATTGGCTATCACAGCAACTGGGCGGCGGTTTGCGGTGGAAGCGTAGCCGCGGCGTTTATGTACCTATTCCCCGAACGCTATCCCTTGGTAAAACCCCGCATTGACGAAGCGATTAACAACTTCCTATTATCCTACCGCGAAAGCGGATATTGCTACGAAGGCATTTCGTACTGGGAATACGGTTTTGGCTTCTTCGTATGCTACGCGCAAATGCTTTACGATTTTACGAACGGAAAAGAAAACTTATTTGATAGCGAAAAGGTAAAAGCCATTTCCTCCTTCCCCCAAAAGGTATTCCTTTCGGGGAACGCGCTGGTTAGTTTTTCGGACGGTAATATGAACGGTAAAGTGGCGCGCGGTATTTGCCATTATTTGGCGAAAAAGTATCCGGACGCGGTATTCCCCGCCCCCCAAGGGGTTTCCTGCCCCATAGACCTTTGCGGTAGATGGGGGATTGCCCTTAGGAACCTTGCGTGGTTCGACCCCACCACCGAAGTGGTGCAAGAAACCCTTACCGATTACAGTTTAGACGCGCAATGGTTAATTTTCCGCACCCCCGAATACGGCTTCTGCGCCAAGGGCGGATGCAACTGGGAAGCGCACAATCATAACGACGTAGGTAGCTTTGTAATTGCCACCAAGGGCAAGCAAGTGTTTGCGGATATCGGCGCGGGCGAATATACCCGTCAATACTTCCAAGACCAATACCGTTACGAATACTTCAACCCCTCCTCCCGCTCTCATAACGTTCCCATCTTATTCGGCAACTACCAAAAGGTGGGCAGAACGCACCGTGCGGATGGTACGGTGTACGACGGCAAAACCCTTTCCTACGACTTTGCTTCGGCTTACGAAATCCCCGAAGTAACTTCCTTAAAACGCGCGTTCACCCCCACGGTGGAAGGGGTAACTTTGGTGGACGAAATCACCTACGCGGAAGGGATAACCCCCAAAGCGGGCGATTACGTAGAACGCTTCGTTCTTACCCAAAAACCCACCCTTACCGAAGGCGGATTTACGGTGGGCGGATTAACCGCTTCTTACACGGGGGCAAGTGCGCCCACGGTAACCGAACACACCTACCCCATTCGTACCGAAATAGGCGAAATGCCCTTGGAAACCGTGTACTTGGTGGACTTTGCAGTTACGGAAACCAAATTCACCCTTTCCGTATCCCCCCAAAAGAAGTAACCCTTTGCAATTGACGCAGGATTAGGAGGCTTTTATGCTATTAGAAAAAATGAAGGACGCCCGTTTTTGGCAAAAAGTAAAAACGGATACGGCGTACGCGCCCCTTCTTACCGAATTACACCGCCTTTACGCAGAAATTGAAACCGCGCCCATTTTGGAACTTCCCTACACGGTGATGATGGAATTTTCCCGTTCGGGGGACCGCAAAAAGGGGGAAGCGTTTTTTAGCGAGCGCCGTAAAATGCTGGTGGTTTCGGCAATTTTAAGTTTGATTTACCCCGAAGAACAAAAGTATTTACAGCGAACGGAGGACTGTTTGTTTGCCATTTGCAATGAATACACGTGGGTAATCCCCGCGCATATTCCCGATTTGAACGCGTACATCCCCGATTTTATTGATTTAACCGCCGCCGAAACGGGCTTTACCCTTGCGGAAATTTACACGGCGTTAGAAGGGCGGTTATCCCCCTTAATTAAAACGCGCGTTAAAATGGAAGTGGAGCGTAGAATCGTAATTCCCTTTGTAAACCAAAAGCACACCTTTTACTGGATTAACTTTCACAGTAACTGGGCGGCGGTTTGCGCGGGAAGTGTGGGCGCGGCGTTTATGTACCTGTTCCCCGAACGCTTTTATGAAGTAAAGCCCCTAATTGATAAGGCAATGGAAAACTTCCTGCTTTCCTACCGCGAAAGTGGTTACTGCTACGAAGGGATTTCCTACTGGGAATACGGCTTTGGCTTCTTCGTTTCGTACGCACAACTACTGTACGATTTTACGGGCGGTAAAGAAAATTTGTTCGATAGCGAAAAAGTTAAGGCGATTGCCACCTTCCCCCAAAAGGCGTTTTTATCCGGGAATTCTTTAATCAGTTTTTCGGACGGTGTTATGGAAGGCAGTATCTCCCTTGGGCTTTGGCATTTTTTGGCAGATACCTATCCAGACGCGGTATTCCCCGTTCCCCAGCCTTGCACTTCCCCCCACCTTGCAGGGGGCAGATGGCATTTGGCGGTTCGCGATTTCCTTTGGCTTAACCCCAAAGCGGAAAAAGAACAGCCCGTTTTAACCGATTACAGTTTGGACGCCGAGTGGCTGGTATACCGTACCCCCGATTTCGGCTTTGCGGCAAAAGGGGGCACGAACTGGGAAGCACACAACCATAACGACGTAGCAAGTTTCGTGTTTGCGGTAAACGGCAAGCAAGTGTTTGCGGATTTGGGCGCGGGCGAATATACCCGCCAGTATTTCCAAGAAGAGTTCCGCTACCAGTATTTCAACCCCTCCTCCCGCTCGCATAACGTTCCCATTTTGTTTGGCAACTACCAAAAAACGGGTGGAAAATACCGCGCAAACGGTACGGTGTACGATGGCAAAACCCTTTCCTTTGATTTTGCTTCCGCCTACGATATCCCCGAGGTTAAGGGGTTACAACGCACCTTTACCCCCGACAAAGGCGGAGTAACGCTGACGGACGAAATTACCTACGCGGAAGGCGTAACCCCTAAAAAAGGAGATTTTACCGAACGCTTCGTTACGCTGGAAAAACCCGTAGTGCAAGGCAACCAAATTTTGGTGGACGGGGTTATCGCCACCTTTACGGGGGCGGATGCTCCCACCGTTAGCACCGAACTTGCCACCGTTCTTCGCGCGCCCAACCGCACGGTGTACCTTTTGGATTTCCCCGTTACGGGCACGAAATTTACCCTTCGCATAGAGCCGAAAAAGTAATTCTTTCCCCGCTTTGCGGGGAAAGTTTCCGTTTTACGTGAAACGGTTTTTACGTAAGCAAAGATAAGGAGAAAAAATATGTTCTTAAAAAAGATGAAAGACCCCGCTTTTTGGGAAAAGGTACGGACGGATAAAACGTACGCCCCCACCCTTGCCGCAATGAAGGAGTTATACGAAAAGGAGTGTAACGATCCCATCGTAGAACTACCCTACACCGTGGCGGCGGATTTCGCCCTTTCGGGGGACCGCGTTACGGGGGAAGCGTTTTATTTTAAGCGCCGCCGTATGCTTTCCATTTCCGCCGTGCTTTCTATGATATACCCCGATGAAAAGTCCTACTTTAACAAAATGCAGGATTATCTTTTTGCGGTGTGCAACGAATATTCGTGGGAAATCCCCGCGCATATCCCCAATATGGTGGATTATATCCCCGACGATATCGACCTTTTCGCCGCCGAAACGGGGTATTGCCTATCCGAAATTTACGCGATTTTAGAGGACAGGTTAGATCCCCTGATTAAAACGCGGATAAAAATGGAAGTGGAGCGCCGCATCATACTCCCCTTTTCCAACTTTGAAAGGCGGTTTTGGTGGCTGGGCGTACGCAGCAACTGGGCTTCGGTTTGCGCTGGAAGTGTTGCCGCGGCGTTTATGTACCTGTTCCCCGAACGCTTTTACGAAGTAAAACCCCGCATTGACCAAGCAATTCAAAATTTCCTTGCTTCTTACCGCGAAAGCGGATATTGCTATGAAGGCATTTCGTATTGGGAATACGGCTTCGGCTTTTTCGTAACTTACGCGCAAATGCTTTACGATTTTACGAACGGAAAAGAAAATTTATTCGATAACGAAAAGGTAAAGGCGATTGCCACCTTCCCCCAAAAGGCGTTTTTATCGGGAAGCGCGCTCGTCAGCTTTTCGGACGGCATGACCGAAGGAACGCTTTCACGCGGGCTTTTCCACTTTTTGGCGCACCAATACCCCGAAGACGTGATTCCCGTTCCCCAACCCGATTTTAGCCCCATAAACTACGGGGGCAGATGGAATTTGGGTATTCGCGGTTTTGCGTGGTTTGACCCTTCTACCGAAAAAATCAGCGAAACCTTAACCGATTACAGTAAGGACGCGGAATGGCTAATTTACCGCACCCCCCGTTTCGGCTTTGCGGCAAAAGGGGGCACGAACTGGGAAGCGCACAACCATAACGACGTAGCAAGTTTTATCTTCGCCACAGGCGGAAAGCAAGTGTTTGCGGATATCGGCGCGGGCGAATATACCCGCCAGTATTTCCAAGAAGAATTCCGCTATCAGTATTTTAACCCATCTTCCCGTTCGCACAGCGTTCCCATTTTGTTTGGCAACTACCAAAAAACGGGTGGAAATTACCGCGCAAACGGTACGGTGTACGACGGCAAAAGTATGACCTTTGATTTTGCTTCCGCCTACGATATCACCCAGGTAAAAGGGTTGCAGCGCACGTTTGCGCCCAACGAAAGTGGGGTAACGATAACGGACGAAATTACCTATGCGGAAGGCGTAACCCCCAAAAAAGGAGATTTTACCGAACGCTTCGCCCTTTTAGTGGAACCGAGGGTACAAGGCAACCGCATTTTTGCGGGGGATGCCGTAGCCACCTTTACGGGGGCGGACGCGCCCACTATTTCGGTGGAAACGGTTGGCCGCCACAATAATTTGGGGGACCCCTACCCCGTATATTTGGTGGATTTCCCCGTAACGGGCACGAAATTTACCCTTCGCATAGAACCGAAAACCAAATAATCTACGAATTTTTGTTATTTTTTAGCATTTTTTTATCATTTTTCGTATCAAAAACGCTTGTTTTTTTACCGCCTATCTTGACAAACGCAAGAAAAGGCGGTATACTTTTTCCCATAAACCCTTTGCTATAAGCAAAACAAGGAGAAAAACACTATGAAACGGAGATTGATCCAGTTAAGTCTTGCCACTTTGTGCGCGGTTTGCGCGGCAATTAGCGTGTTCACCTTAACTTTGGGCGTTCATAACGCCAAAGCGTGGGTTGCTTACACCGTTGGTAAGGACTTTAACAAGCAAGGCTATTACCACATGGAAAATAAGTTCAACCTTTCGGAGGCGGACGATTTTACCATTGACGCGGAAATTTGGATTCCTTCCGAACACTACGGCTGGCGAAACGGCGTTCTTTTTAGCGATTATTTAAACGACGGTACCACCATTCGCGGTTCGTACTTAGAATTCACTGCGCACGGGGAAATTTTGGTTTCCATTGAAAACGGCCCCGAATTTAAGTTTGCTACCAAGTACATCACTACCCATTACGATCCCACCTATTTCGGCGGGGCGAACGATCCTAAGTCCGCGCATTTCACCTTCGTAATTGATATGGAGGACGTAAAGGGTTCTAACACCACTACCTATTCGCTGTATATGAACGGGCAGCTTCTAGAAACGGTGGATGAAAACAGCCCCTTAATGCTTAGAAAGAACGCGCACTTAAACCAAGGCGAACTATCTAACTGGGATACCGTTTGCATTGGTGGCGACCGCCGCCTTGGCAACAGTATGGCGCTTACGGGTAGAGTGCAAAGCGTTGCTATGTATAAGGACGTAAGAACGCCCGAAGAAATTGCGGCTTCGGCTTCCGCAAGCACCTTTACGGTAGACACCGCGGACACTAACCTTCTTGCCGCCTACGATATGACGGGAACGGACTTTGCAAAAGACTTATCCACGAATAGCAACGATTTGGTGTATCAACCCATCGTGGGCACTACCTTTACAAGCGATTATCCCTTGCAACAAGCGTCCTCTTCCGCGCCCCGCACGGTGGAAAGCTGGATTTACGTTCCCTCCGCAAACAGCGGTTACGTGGGAAGTATTCTTGCAAACTATTCAGATGACGGAGATACCGTTCCCTTCTATTCTTGGGAAGTTTACTATAATGGTCAGCCCCGTCTAACCTACACTACCACCACAGGAACCAACCGCGTTACGTTTACGGACGTGGACGTACGCACCAACGATTGGGCGCATCTTGCGGTAACGCACGACGGCACCAATTTGAAATGCTACTTAAACGGCGTGTTAAAACAAACCGTTGCATCGGCGGATTTCGCTACCAATATGACGAACACTCCCCTTTGCGTTGGTGGGGATATCCGAACGGGCAACCCCTGTAACTTTAAGGGATATATGCGCGATACTGCAGTATTTACGGATGCAAGAACGGATGCGGAGATTACCGCGGACTATAAAAACGGCCCCGCGCTTACGGATGAGGCAATCGCTTGCTACTACGATTTCACCAAGGTTACCACGGATACCCACGTTGTAGAGGATTCCTCCCCCAAAGGGAACGACTTAGAACGCCTGTGGCTTAGCGAAAGCCTTTTGGATTTGGATAAATACGCGTACTCCTTTGGGGTTATCGGCGACCCCCAAAAGCTTTTGTACTACGACCTGAAAAACGGCACGGATAACTTAACCTACATCTTTAACTGGCTATCCAACCCCGACGTAATTGCGGAAAAGAAGCTAAAATACGTGTTCGGTATGGGAGACACCACCGACTCCCGCAACGTGGACGCGGAATACGAATACGCCGCGCAAGAATTCCAAAAACTGACGGATGCGGGCATTCCTTGGCAATTCGTTCAAGGCAACCACGACGAGCTTCCCTACTACGACAAATATTTTGGGGATAGCGAAAACTGGGATAATTTGGATATTCATTACTACACGGGTGCAAGCGAACGCCCCGGTCGCCAAGACTACTACATCAATAACCCCACCAACCTTGGTAGTTTCTACGTAAACTTTACCATTTGCGATACCGATTGGATGTTCTTCTCCTTAGACTACGGCGTAGAAGACAACATTTTAGACTGGGCAAGCGAAGAAATCTGGAAAAACCCCACCCGTCGGGTTATCATCACCACGCACGCGTATATCGACGGTAAAGGGGAATACGTAAACGGAACACAAGAAAGTTGCCCTTCGGAAATTCACAACACCTATAACGACGGGGACGATATTTGGGAAAAACTGATTCGTAAGCACCGCAACATCTTATTAGTGCTTTGCGGACACTGTGGCGCGGACGACGTAATTTGGCGCCAAGATTACACCGATTGCGGTACCAAGGTTACCCAAATGCTGGTGAACCCCCAAAACTTTGACGCCACCATGGATTATAAAACGGGTATGGTTGCCCTTCTGCACTTTACCGAAGACGGCAGGGACGTAGGCGTAGAATACTATTCCACCGTGCGCGGTCAATATTTTAAACTGGTAAATCAATTTGAATTTGACTTAATCGATTACTACGGCAACGGCATTTACGAAGTGCAAACTATCCCCAATGCGGATGGCACCACAACCCTTCGTTACCTTTACACCAACGGCACGTACGAAGACGTAGTAATTGGCGGTGTAGTAGAAGGCGCGGACGGTGAAGACGGAAAAGACGGAGAAACCCCCTATATCGGCGATAACGGTAACTGGTGGATTGGGGATACGGATACGGGCGTTAAGGCACAAGGGCCCCAAGGCGAAACGGGCGCGCAAGGCCCGCAAGGGGAACAAGGCCCCGCAGGTACGAACGGTACCAACGGCACAAATGGTACAAACGGCGAAACTCCCTATATCGGCACCAACGGTAACTGGTGGATCGGCACTACGGATACGGGCGTAGCAGCCCAAGGCCCGCAAGGGGAACAAGGCCCCGCAGGTACGAACGGTACCAACGGCACAAATGGTACGAACGGCGTTACCCCGCATATCGGCACCAACGGCAACTGGTGGATCGGCACTACGGATACGGGCGTAGCAGCCCAAGGCCCGCAAGGGGAACAAGGCCCCGCAGGTACCAACGGTACGAACGGTACCAACGGCACAAATGGTACGAACGGCGTTACCCCGCATATCGGCACCAACGGTAACTGGTGGATCGGCACTACGGATACGGGCGTAGCAGCCCAAGGCCCGCAAGGGGAACAGGGCGAAACGGGTGCGCAAGGCCCCCAAGGCGAACAAGGCGCAGTTGGTCCGCAGGGTCCCCAAGGGGAACAAGGCCCCGCGGGTTCAAACGGCAGTTGTAAAAAGAACGCCACCAAAACCCTTGCCCTTTTGGCAAGCGTTATGGCTCTTGCAAGCGTAATGCTATTCGGTAAAAAACGCTAACTTTATATAGCCCCGCATTTCCGCGGGGCTTTACCTATCAAAAACCATTCATTTTCAGGAGAACGAATTATGAAAACCAAGCGCATCACTCAACTGTTTTTAACCTTCGCGTTTGCGCTGTGTATGGCGGTAGGCACGCTGTTGCTTACTTCCCTACCCGCAAAGGCTTGGGTTACTTACGATAAGGGTAAGGACTTTAACAAGCAAGGCTATTACCACATGGAAAACAAGTTAAATCTTGCCGAAGCGGACGATTTGACCATTGAAGTGGAAGCGTGGATTCCCGTTGTGCATTTCAGTTGGAACAACGGCGTTTTGTTTGGGGATTACAACAACCAAGGCGCTACCATGACGGGTTTTTACTTAATGCTTGCAGACCAAGGGAAAATTAAACTTTCCACCATGTTTGCCCAGTCCTTTACCTTCCAAACGAACTACCTAGATTATATGGGTACCGAAGATAATCCCACGCCCGCGCGCTTTGCGCTTGTTATTGACGTGGAGGACGTAAAAGGCGCAGGCACCACCGTTTATAAACTGTATATCAACGGGGAACTGAAAGAAACCTTAACCGAAAGCGATCCCCTTATGGAACGCCCCGGGCAACACCTTTACCAAGGGCAATTATCCAAATTAGATAAGCTTTGCGTTGGTGGGGACTACTGTGCGAACAACGGCCATATGTTGCAAGGTAAAATTCAAAACTTTAGCGTGTATAAGGACGTACGAACGGATGCGGAATTACTTGCTTCGGCGCAGGCAAGCACCTTTACCGTAGACGCAACGGATACCAACTTACTTGCCGCGTACGATTTAACCGCCACCAACTATGATACCGACTTATCCGCCAACTCCAACGACTTAATTTTTGAACCCGTCGTGGGCGTAAAATTCAACAAGGATTACCCCTTACAACAAAAAACCAAGGTGGTTCCCCGTACGGTGGAAAGTTGGATTCACGTTCCCGTGGGCTACACGGGGGACGTAGGCACCCTATTTGGTTGCTGGTCGGACCAAGGCTCCGCCGTGGATACCTTCAACTTTGAAGTGGTGAAAAACGGGCAACCTTCCCTAACCGTAAAAACGGTAAGCGAGGTTGAAGGTGTTGAAAGCACTATTAGAAAATACGCGTTCGATGGGGTGGACGTGCGCACCAATAACTGGGCGCATCTTGCCCTAACGCATACGGGCACCGAACTGAAACTGTACCTAAACGGGGAACTGAAACAAACCCTTGCCGCCGCAGATTACGCAAGCGGACTTCCCTACACCCAACTTGCGATTGGTGGCGACCTACGAAAGGGCAACCCCTGGAACTTTAAGGGTACGATACGCGATTTAGCGGTGTTTACGGACGTAAGAACGGATGCGGAAATTGCCGCGGACTACAAAAAATTGAACGTTTCGGCGGATAATTTGGCGGGCTATTACGATTTTTCGTACGTAACCCCCCAAATGAACTTCGTAGCGGATTTATCCCCCAAGAAAAACGATTTGGAACGCATTTGGCTTACCGAAAGCGGTTTGGATTTAAGTAAATATTCCTATTCCTTTGCCGTTCTTGGGGATACCCAAAAATTGGTGTACTACGATTTAGCCAACGGCACGGATAACTTAACCTACATCTTCGATTGGCTTTCTAACCCCGAAACCATTGAAAAATACAACTTAAAATACGTACTTGGCATGGGGGATACGGTAGATACCAAAGATTCTAACGAAGAATACGCGTACGCTTCGCAAGAATTCCAAAAACTGACGGATGCAAACCTTCCCTGGCAGTTCGTGCAAGGCGACCACGATTCGGTGCAAAACTACGATAAATTCTTTGGGGATAGCGAAAACTGGGATCGCTTGGATATTCACCATTATTCGGGCCCCTGCGAACGCCCGGGGATTGGAAATTACTACGTGAATAACCCCGAAAGTTTGGGAAACTTCTACGTAAACTTTACCGTGGGCGAAACAGACTGGATGTTCTTTAGCTTTGACTTCGGTGCGGAAGATAACATCTTAAATTGGGCAAGTGAAGAAATTTCCAAAAACCCCACCCGCCGCGTTATCATTACCACCCACGCGTATATGGATTCGGAAGGCGAATACGTAACGGATACCACCAACCGCGCGCCCTCCTCCTCCCACTACACCTATAACGACGGGGATGATATTTGGCTGGAACTTATCAACAAACACCGCAACATCGTTATGGTTCTTTGCGGGCATAAATGCGATACCACGGGTAATATTGTTTGGCGGCAGGACCGCACCTATTACGGCACCAAAGTAACCCAAATGCTGGTAAACCCCCAAGATTTCGATATGGAAAACAACTGGGAAACGGGTATGATTGCCATGCTGCACTTTACCGAGGACGGTAGGGACGTGGGCGTAGAATATTATTCCGCAGTTCGCAACCAATATTACAGCGCGGTAAACCAATTTGAATTTAACTTAATTGATTATTACGGCAACGGAATTTACGAAATTTTAACCATCCCGAACGCAGACGGCACCACCACCCTTCGTTACCTTTACACCAACGGTACGTACGAAGACGTAGTGATTGGCGGCGTGGTAGAAGGCGCGGACGGGGAAGACGGTAAAGACGGCGAGGACGGCAAAACCCCCTATATCGGTGATAACGGTAACTGGTGGATTGGGGATACGGATACGGGCGTTAAGGCGCAAGGGCCCCAAGGCGAAACGGGTGCGCAAGGGCCCCAAGGGGAACAAGGCGAAACGGGTGCGCAAGGCCCGCAAGGGGAACAAGGCCCCGCTGGTACCAACGGCACAAATGGTACGAACGGTGAAACCCCCTATATCGGCGATAACGGCAACTGGTGGATTGGCACCACGGATACGGGCGTAGCTGCGCAAGGCCCGCAGGGTGAACAGGGCGAAACAGGTGCGCAAGGTCCCCAAGGGGAACAAGGCCCCGCAGGTGCCAACGGCACCAACGGTACCAACGGCATTACTCCGCATATCGGTGAAAACGGTAACTGGTGGATTGGCACCACGGATACGGGCGTACAAGCCCAAGGGGAACAAGGCCCCGCAGGTACCAACGGTACGAACGGTACCAACGGCACAAATGGTACGAACGGCGAAACTCCCTATATCGGCACCAACGGTAACTGGTGGATCGGCACTACGGATACGGGCGTAGCAGCCCAAGGCCCGCAGGGTGAACAAGGTGAAACGGGTGCGCAAGGTCCCCAAGGGGAACAAGGCCCCGCAGGTACCAACGGCACAAATGGTACAAACGGCATTACTCCGCATATCGGCACCAACGGCAACTGGTGGATCGGCACTACGGATACGGGCGTAGCAGCCCAAGGCCCGCAAGGGGAACAAGGCGAAACGGGCGCGCAAGGCCCCGCGGGTGCAAACGGCAGTTGTAAAAAGAACGCCACCAAAACCCTTGCCTTTTTGGCAAGCGTTATGGCGCTAGCTAGCGTAATGCTGTTCGGTAAAAAGAGATAATCTCAAAACACGAGGTATCCCCCTAAAAACACCATAGGAAACTTTTTAAAAAAACCAAAACGCAGGGCGAAAGCAAAAAATTGCTTTCGCCCTGCGTAATTTTTATTTCTTCTTTAAACTGTCTATAATCGCATGCTAGCCGCTACGTATAAGTCTTTCAAAAAGGAAGGATTGTTTTTTACCAAAAAGCAAAAAAACAAGCCTTTCGTTAAAACGAAAGACTTTCATAAATCATAGGGCTCCCAAGAAGATTTTTTCATAGAAAAAAGATTTTTGGGAAAAAGGAAAAGCAGGCCGTAACGTCCTTTGCTTTTTTGCAAGCAAAAAAGCAAGACCAAAGGCCTTGCTTTGACAAGGGAGAAAAGCTACATCAGCACCTTTTCACTATTCACTATTACTTATTACTTGCCAAAAAACGACAAGGGATTTTAGTGAAAAGTGAAAAAGTAAAAAAGTAAAAACGACAACCTTCTGTCGAAGATTGTCGTTTTTTGTCTCTTCTGACCTTAATAGATGCCGTTATTATTTTATTCCAAGTTCTTCGTTTTGGATACCTCCCATATAATAGCAACCGATCTCGGTTATTGATCAATGCTACAATTTTAATCAAGAAGATTGATATACAGACCGCCTACTACACTTCTGTTTCTGAATGCTATGTAATCAGCGGAACTTGTGTAGTACCAATCGGCAAGCGGTACGCGGTCAAGGGTTTCGTTTATCATATTGACTATAGATTGACAAACCGCATCGAAATATTCCCTGTCTCTCCATATGCAAGTTGACCACATGAGCCAGTCGATCTTTGTGTAATCGGCACGGTTATCAAGAGGCACACCGTAGCGGTTCATCTTTGACATATAAACCTTTATCTCGTTCTTTTTTATTTCATCCGAGAAAACATTGTACCCGAGCAGATTGTCCCAAACCATGTTATATTTTAGACTCCAGCTATCGTCTACGTCAAAGGAAAGTCTTGTTCCCTCATGGTCTGCCTTAGCATCTATCTCCCACTGTCTTGCATACTTCTTTGCGATATCCATGTAGGAAGAATCTCCTGAAAGCTCGGCATATCATCATAAAAAACAGGAATATCTTTTTGATTGATACAAACAATCCATTTGCCATATTTTCCATATTATGCCTCTTTTTGATTCCTAGTGATTTATATTGTATCATAAATCGACAATCATCGTCAATTTAAAAAAATCACATAAATTCAACATTTATATCTTAAATATATTAAACTCCTCCATAAAACAAAATAGGCCGAACGTCTTTTGGGCGGTAAAGAGGTTCAACCTATTAAGACTTGGTGCGGGTAATAGGATTTGCAAGGAGTGGGCTTGCCCTACGACGGATTAGCGAGAGCGTAGGCAAAGCCAAGCGAAGCGTCACGTTATTTCACCCTCCGTTTTTCCTGCGCCCTTTCGTAAAGCCTTTGCAAAATGCGAAGGGATATATTTTTGCCATAAGGCAAAAACAAAGCCCTTTGCTAAATAGCAAAAGGCTTTATATACGTGGTGCGGGTAATAGGATTTGCAAGGAGTGGGCTTGCCCCACGACGGATTAGCGAGAGCGTAGGCAAAGCCAAGCGGAGCGTCACGTTATTTCGATATTCCGCCTTACTTACACGATAAGGCAAGGATTTCAAAAAGGAAGGATTGTTTTTTGCCAAAGAGCAAAAAAACAAGCCTTTCGTTAAAACGAAAGACTTGCCGTTTTGGTGCGGGTAATAGGATTTGAACCTACACGAAGTTGCCCCCACTAGAACCTGAATCTAGCGCGTCTGCCAGTTCCGCCATACCCGCGTATTTGGCAGGAAGAAATCTTCCTTAACCAATCGCTTGCATATTATAGCCGTTTTTTTGCTTTTTGGCAAGGGTTTTAGCGTGTTTTTCGTAAAATTTCACAAAAAAACTTGCACCGCGCGTTTGGTTGCCCTGTTATTCTTCTTTTTTCAGTTTGGGGGTATCCGATTTAGAAGTAATATTTCTGCCAAAGGTTTTTTTGTATAAGTGGCTTACGTAGTTGGGGTCCTGATAGCCAAAGCGCGCGCACGCGTCCTTTAATTTTAGCCCTTCCTTTTCCATCAAGTTTTTCACGCCGCTAAGCTTTGCGCGGTTGACGTACGACATCAAGGTAATCCCTTCCGCTTTCTTAAACTGACCGCATAAATACCCGGGCGATACCCCCAAATATCGGGCAACTTCCCTTTGGGTTAAGGGTTCGCTTAACCGCTTATGCACGTACTTTTTCGCGCGCTGGGCAAGCATCTGCCCTTCTTTGAATTTTTCGCCACCTTCCGCACGGAAAGTTTCATCAATTTTACAAAGAACGGAAAGCGCCGCGTACGTACTTTTCGTGGGGGAATCCAGATATAAGTAGGGCTTATAAATCAGCAAATCCAGCCACTTTTCAATTTCTTCGGTTAGGGCGGAAGCCTTGGTTAAAAAGGGCAATAACAACCCCTTTTCACCCTTATCAATGTGATCAAAACGGAAGCGAACGGTGTGATGACAGTGAAATTTTTCACTTTTCACCCGTTTTGCACCCCCATAGGAACACATAATATCCCCCTTACTAGCCACAAACATTTGCGCCCCGTCTTGAATTATCAATTCCCCTTCGGTTAAAAAGGAAATTTCAATTTCATTTTCGGCCATAGCAATGGTGTTTTCGTACCTTTCCGCTTTATACACGTGCGCAAAATCCACTACGGCGTTTCCTTTTAGTTCAATCGCTTGCATACTTGCCCCCTTTTTTATTGTAGCATTTTAGATGAATTTTGTCAAGATTTATGAAAATTCTTCCTTTACTTTTTTCCTTCTACTTGCTATACTGTGTATAGAATTGGAATTAGGAGGCTTTTTTATGAAGACTTTTCAAGCGTTACGCCAAGAAGTAAACGCGCCCCTTACGGGGGAATACGCGCCCTACTACTTCCGCTTTTTGGGGTATAAGGGCAATTTGGGTTTACCCACACCTCTCCTTCGCGCGCGCGGAATTGAAGCGTTATTTACCCTTCCCACCCCCTATATTTTCAAAAACGACCTAATCGTGGGCAACGTGCGTTGTTACGCGGTTTCGGTGGATAAGGAGGAGTTAGAATACGCAGCACGCGTGGTAAACGATTTTGGCCTTCGTGGTTTCGGCACGAACGCCGACCACTTTGCGCCCGACTATAAAACCGCCCTTTTTGAAGGGATTCCGGGCACTATTTCGCGCATAAATTCCGCATTAAAAACCTACGAAAAGGACGAAAAGAAAACCTTGACTTTAACTTCCATGAAAATCGCCATGGAAGCCTTTTATACGCGCACGAAAAACTATCGCGACGCCGCCTTAAAATTAAAAGGCGCGGAAGGCTACGATAACGAAAAGCTAAAATTTATTGCAAACAACCTTTCCGCCCTTCTTTTGGGTGCGCCCCAAACCTTTGCCCAAGCCTTACAGTTGGTTTGGCTGATTCACACCGCCTTTTATTCGGAAGGCAGGGCGGCAATGGCGCTTGCGCGTATGGATCAATATTTATACCCTTACTACAAAAAGGACGTGGGATCGGGCATTTTAACGGACGAATACGCGGTAGAACTGTTGCAAAACGTGTTCACTAAAATCCCCACGAACGACGTTGTAAATATCGTAATTGGGGGTAAGGGACTAGACGAAAAATCGCAGGTAAACGAACTTTCTTACCTTATTGTAGAAGCAGTAAAAACTTGCAATGCGCCCGGGCCCAACCTTTCGGCGCGCATCACGCCTGACGCGCCAGACGAATTTTTGATTGCTTGCTTAAAAAGTATCGGCACGGGGCTTGGATATCCCGCTTTGATGAACGACGAAGTAAATATTCCCGCCCTGCTTTCGTACGGCTATAAAAAAGAAGACGTGTACGACTACTGTATGGTGGGTTGCATTGAAAACTTTATTACGGGCAAACAACCCCCGTGGTCGGACGGGCGATTTGATTCCCCCCGCTTTTTCGATTACATCTTCTTTAACGGCGTAAGCAAGTTCAACCGTTCGGTTGGCCCCGTTACGGGGAATATCGAACAAATGGAAACCATGCAAGATTTTACGGATGCAATGGAAAAACAAATGCGCCTAGGCGTAGCCGAATACTACGCGTACTTTATGGCGCACAATAACCGCATCAACCAAGAATACTTTGCCGAACCCTTCCTTTCCTGCTTCTGCCAAGACTGTATCGGTAGGGGGTTAGATATCAACAACGGCGGTAGCGTGTATCCTTCGGTACACGGAGCGGGGCTGATGGGGGTTGGCACGTTTGCGGACTCCATGGCGGCGATAGAACACACCGTATTCGTGGAAAAAACCCTTACCTTACCCCAAATTCGGAATGCGCTTGCGGAAGACTTCGTGGGCTACGAAGACGTACGCGAAAAATTACTTGCCGCGCCCAAGTACGGCAATAACGACGATTTCGTGGATAAATACGCGGTATGGTATTTAGACGTGCTTGCAGACGAATTCAAAAAATATAAAACGCGGGACGGCGGCGGTGTTTACGTTGCCATGGCGGCGAATATTCACAACGTGCTGCTTGGTAGGGAAATTAACGCCACGCCTGACGGCAGAAAGGCAGGCACGCCCCTTTCGGATGCGGCAAGCCCCACCTACGGCAAGGACGTAAAAGGGCCTACCTCCACCTTAAACAGCGTTTCTAAACCCCACTACGAAAAGGCGGCTTGCGGTACGGTTATCAACCAAAAATTCTTCCCTTCCGCGTTTTCGGACGATCATATCCTAAAACTGCTTGCTTTGGTTCGCGCCTACTTTAAAAAAGGCGGGCAAGAAATACAAATTAACGCCACTTCGCGCGAAGTGCTATTGGACGCGCTTGCTCACCCCGAAAACTACCAAAATTTGGTGGTGCGCGTTTCGGGATTTTCGGACTACTTCATACGCTTGGATAAAGACGTGCAGTTGGATATTTTAAACCGCACCCAGCAAGGCGAATAATATGGAAGACGAAATTCTTGCGCGAAAAAACGCGTCTATCCCCCTAATTGCTAACGTGCAACATTTTTCCTTGGGGGATGGCCCAGGGATTCGCACCACGGTGTTTTTTAAGGGCTGTAATTTACATTGCCCGTGGTGTCATAACCCCGAAACCATACCCCTTACCCCCACCCAAATGACCTACGAACGGGCGGGCATTACCGAAATTTGCGGAAAGCCCGTTTCGGTGGATACCCTATTTAGCGAAATTATGGAGGACGCCGATTATTACGCCGAAAGCGGCGGTGGCGTTACCCTTAGCGGGGGGGAAGTTTTGTTGCAAGCGGATAGCGCGGCGGCGCTTGCCCGCAGAATAAAGGAAGGGGGCTTACACCTTATTGTGGATACCGCGGGGTGTGTTCCCTATTCTTCTTTTGAAAAGTTAAACCCTTACGTGGACGAATATTATTTCGACTATAAATCCGCAAACGCCGAACGCTTAAAAAAGCAAACGGGCGCGGACGTAACGCTGATTACGAATAACCTTTCCCGCTTAATAGCGGAAGGGAAAAAAGTGCGCGTTCGCATCCCCCTAATCCCCGGGTTTAATACCGAAGAAGGGGAAATAGAAGGCATTGCTTCCGCCCTTATTCCCTTGGGAATAACGCACGTGGACGTTCTTCCCTTTCACCGTTTGGGGAAAAGCAAGTACACCGCGCTTAAAAAGACTTACGCGTACGAAAACACCCCCTTGCTTACCCAAGAGGAAGTAAACGAAATCGTGCAAATTTTGGAAAAACACTTCACCGTAAAGGTGGAAAAACACTAAAAGTTGATTCAAACACACGCAACCAAACGGCTTTTCGCCGAAAAAATAAAAAAATCAATGGGCTTTTTAGCCGAAGGAGTTAACGATGAGCAAAGCAAAAGCAGCAGTATTCATGGGCCCCATGAAAGATTTTGAAGTAAGGGAATTTGACGTAGTTTCCGCCCCCAAAGGCTACGCACGTATGGACTTAATTGCAAGTGGCGTATGCGGTACGGACGTGCATATGCATAACGGCAAGCTTGCGGTTGGGTTCCCCAGTATTATCGGGCACGAATTCGTGGGTAGAATTACGGACATGGACGAAAAGGAAGGCGAAGCGTTCGGCCTTAAAAAGGGAGATGCGGTTATCGCGGATATCGCAGTTCCTTGCGGGGAGTGCTTGCTATGCAAAAGTGGGGACGACGCAAACTGCGTGAACATGAAAGTAACCAACGGGGGCAGTATTTTTGAATCCCCCTACCTTTACGGCGGTTATACCGAAGTAAACTTTACCCCCCTTGCCAACTTAATTAAAATTCCCGAAAGCGTAGACCCCGTTGCGGCGGCGGCGTTCGCTTGCCCCGGCCCCACGGCAATCCACGCGTTTTCCTTAGCAAAACAAGCGGGCGTGGATTTTTCAAAAATCAACGTAGCGGTGGTACAAGGTCTTGGCCCCGTGGGTATGTTTGCAGTGGCTTACTTAAAGCGCATGGGTATTCCCAAGGTTTACGCAATTACCTTTGGTAAGGATGAAAAGCGGGAAGAACGCGCAAAATGTATCGGTTGCGACCGCGTTTTTGACTTAAAGGGAGAGGACGTAGCCGCGCTGTTACAAGCGGAAAACGGTGGCCTTGGCGTAGACCTTTGCTTTGAAGCCTCGGGCGCTCCTACCGCAGTACCTATGGGCATCAACGTTTTAAGAAATCGCGGCGTGTACCTTGTTCCCGGGCAGTACAGTAACTCGGGCGGCATTGAAATTCAACCCCAACTGATTACCTTTAAGGCGCTACACATTATCGGGTCTTCCCAGTATTCGGTTTGCGACGTAAAAACCTATCTTTCCTTCTTAGATGCCAACCAAGATTTACTACCCAAAATTAAAGCGCTTTCGGACCGCTATACGGTAGACCAAATTAACGTGGCTTTTGCGGATGCGAAAGCCAAAAAGAACGTAAAAACCTTGCTTGTAGCAAAAGAAAACTTATAATTTTTATTCTTCTTCACGGGGACTTTGCGCTTTGCAAAGCCCCCGTGGTATTTTTAGTGGTATTTTTATTAGTCGCACGCGCATATAGTGTAAAAAGTAGAACGAAGTTTATGCGCCACCGACAGATGTCGCCGATACACACCAAAAAGGTGGTGAAGAAACAAGTTATGCAAGGCTCGCTGGGAATTTGGGGTGAGATGAACCTTGGGGGTTATCGAAGTCCAAATTTACAGCAGAAACGAAGCAGAACGAAGTTTATGCGCCACCAAAAAGGCGGCATAGTTACAAGCAAGACGAGGCAAACGCGGATTTCGGAAAGGCGCATACCACTTGGTATGTAACTGCACCGAAAACGCAAGTTTAACAATGTATTGTGATGGTACAAACCACCGAAAAAAGACACTTGCACGCCACCAAAGGTGGTTTAGAAGCAAGCGATACAAGGCTCGCTTAGGAATTCAGGCGAGATAAACCTTGTTGGTTATCGAGATTGAATTCCGTAGCAGAAACGCAGTAGCGCGCCGTAAATATGCCGCCGCAAGCAAAAGGCGGGCTAGAAACAAGCGATACAAGGCTCGCAAAAATTTGGAGTTCAACAACCCACCAAGGCGGCATAGTTACAAGCAAGACGAGGCAAACGCGGATTTCGGAAAGGCGCATACCACTTGGTATGTAACTGCACCGAAAACGCAAGTTTAACAATGTATTGCGCCGTAAATATGCCGCCGAAAAAAAATGAAAAAATTTTTAGTTCGCATATGCGAACTGCTTGACATTTAAAAATTTTATCGCTATAATAGTACTCGGAATTGACAAAAAAAGGTGTTTGACAACCCTTTTTATTGCCTTCCTATATTTTTTTCACTGTTGGTTCGCATATGCGAACTTCCGCCTCTACGGATGCATTTCCGTAATCGCTTTTATAAAAAAGGAGTATTTATGCAAAAAAAATTATGTGATTTCGCCATCGGCGAAACGGGAAAGGTTACTAACGTACTTTCTAGTGGAGCAGAAGGGGTAAAAATCCGCCGCCGTTTGTTTGATATGGGCGTAACCCCGGGCGCAAGCGTAACCTTAAAAAAGCGTGCACCCCTTGGTGATCCCATTGAAATTACGTTACGCGGTTATCAACTTACCCTTAGGAAAAAGGAAGCCAAAATGGTGGTTGTGGAGGTGGAACAATGATACGTTTCGCTCTTGCCGGCAACCCCAACAGTGGTAAAACCACTTTATTTAACGTGCTTACGGGTAGTACGGCGCATACGGGCAACTGGCCGGGCGTTACGGTAGACCGTAAGGACGGTTTATATAAAAAATGCGCCGAACCCATTTCCATTGTGGACCTTCCCGGGATATATTCCCTTTCCCCCTACACGCCCGAAGAAGTCATTTCGCGCAACTATATCTTGGACGAGCGCCCCGATTTAGTAATCAATATCGTGGACGCAACCAATTTGGAACGCAACTTATACTTAACCACCCAACTTCTTGAAATTGACGTTCCCGTGGTGGTTGCCCTAAACATGATGGACGCGTTAGAAAAGAACGGCGACCACATTGACGTAGAAGTGTTAGAAGAAAAATTAGGCGTTCCCGTTGTGGAAGTTTCCGCATTAAAGGGTACGGGATTAGACAAGCTGATGAATCGCGCGTACGAGGCGTGCAAAAAGCCCCGTCCAGCGGTAACCGTTTTAGAAAATTCCGCCTTGCGCCATCTTATTGGGGACGTAAAAATTGCTTTGCAATCGCAAAACGTTCCCCACGCGCTATTCCACGCGGTAAAACTGATTGAACTGGACGAATTAGAAGTAGGGGCGCATAAAAACCTTTTACCCATGGTAGAAGATTTTAAGAAAACCTTTTCGGACGACGTATTCGGTACGGATTTTGAAGCGGTAATTGCGGACGCACGTTATGCGTACATCACCGCGAACTATTCTTCCGCCGTACATAAGCATCCGCACGAGGCAACTGAACTTACCCCCTCTGAAAAAGCAGACCGCGTGTTAACGCACAAGTGGTTTGGGCTACCCTTATTCTTCTTGATTTTGTTCGGGGTATTCCACCTTACTTTTAGCGAAAACTTTTTATATTTAGCATCCATCTTCCCTTCCTTTGGGGATTGGTGTGAAAAGATGAGCGCCACCACGGTGGGTAGCATCTTTTTTGCGGAAGGCTTAAATTCTCCGGGTGCAATCCTGTTTTACGCGCTGGACGTAGCCATGGGCTATTTAGGCGACTGGGCAACCGCAGGGATGGAATCCCTTGGCGCAAGCGCTTGGGCGGTAGGCCTTGTTTGCGACGGGGTTTTGGGCGGCGTATTTGCGGTACTTTCCTTTATCCCCCAAATTATGGTACTGTTCTTACTGTTCTCCATTTTAGAAGATACGGGGTATATGGCGCGCGTTGCGTTCATTTTGGATAAAATTTTACGCAAATTCGGTGTTTCGGGTCGGGCGTTTATGCCCATGATTATGGGTTTTGGCTGCTCCGTTCCCGCAATCGCAAACACACGTACCTTGGCGGATGAAAAGGAACGAATTGCCACCATTCGCGTTATCCCCTTCTTTTCTTGCGGGGCAAAAGTACCCATTTTAACCGCAATTTCGGGGGGTATTGTAATGGCGTTTGGCATTGGCAACGCCGACCTAATCACCTACGGTATGTACCTGTTTGGTATGGTTGTGGCGGCAGTTACGCTGCTACTGATGCGTTCCACCACCTTGAAAGGGGAAATTCCCCCCTTCGTTATGGAACTGCCCACCTACCACGCGCCCCGCTTTAAAAACTTGATGCGCCTTTTATGGGATAAAGCCGAACACTTTATTAAAAAAGCGTTCACCATCGTTCTTGCCAGCACCATCGTAATTTGGTTTATGTCCAACTTTGGTTGGGATTGGAAAATGGTTTCTTCTATGAACGATTCCATTTTGGCTTCCATCGGCAAGCTAATTCAACCGCTGTTTACCCCCTTGGGCTTTGGCTCGCAACTGGGAACGTACGGATGGGTGTTTGCGGTTGCCGCCATCACAGGGCTAATTGCAAAGGAAAACGTAGTTTCCACCTTCTTTACCATCGCGTGCGCGCTATCTAGCGTGATTATGGCAGGCACCGCCGTTGGCATTCCCGAATCGGTGATGCTGGAAGTGCAAGCTATGCTTGCCTCGGGCGAAGGTAGTGAATCGGGCGCGTTAGAAGCGGTTGCTATGATTGCCGCAACGGGCGTTACTATTCCCGCACTGATTAGCTTTATCATGTTTAATATGACCACCGTTCCTTGCTTTGCGGCGGTTGCCGCGGCAAAAGCCGAACTAAAACAAGGCACCTTTAAGTGGACTTTCCTTTTCTGGGTAGCAACTTCTTACGTGGTTGCCGCAGTAACCTACTTGGTGGGAACTTGGTGGTGGACGGTATTCCCCGCTTTGGGCGCGCTTGCCCTTGCCGTGGTTTACGCCTTGATTTTAAGTAAGGAGAAAAAGAAAACCAAATGATTTGGGATATTTTAATTATCGTGGGCGCAATTGCCGTTGTGGTGGGCGTTAGTATTGCCGCCATAATTCGCAAAAAAAAGGGATGTACGGGTTGCGCAGATTGCCCTTACCACGGCAAATGCCACGCCTGCCCGTCTAAACCCAAAGAAGAAAAAACGGACGAAAAATAACCCCAACCAACCAAAACTAACCCTTATCAAGGGTTAGCCCTAAAACCGAATTGCATTTTTACAAAAAAGCGAATTTTTTCTTAGAACGCAGGGAGTGTGGAAAACCACACTCCCTGCGTAATTTTGTAAAACGTTATACCGACACGCGGGGCATGTGGGAAATCCCACACGCCCCGCGTTTAAGGAGAAATCCGTTTAGGGAAAACTTGTAATCAAACCTAAACGGAAGTAGTATAAACAAATGCTTTTACACGGCTTTGCCCGTTTCGCGTTAAAACACGTTGTTTAAGGCGGCTTCCGCTTGCTTGTTCGTAGCGTCGTTCAAGCATTTTAATTCGTAGAATTTGCCTTTCTTTTCCATCAGTTCTTCATAACTTCCCGTTTCGGCAATTTTGCCCCCTTCCATAACCACGATACGGTCTGCATCCCGAATGGTGGAAAGGCGGTGCGCCACGATAAAAGTGGTACGCCCTTTTACCGCCCTTGATATCGCTTGTTGCACGTGGTATTCGGAAACGTTATCTAAGGCGCTGGTGGCTTCGTCTAAAATCAAAAGAGAGGGGTTACGAATCAGTGCACGCGCAATGGTTACGCGTTGCTTTTGCCCGCCCGAAAGTTTGCCACCGTGTTCGCCCACGCTGGTGTTTAACCCTTCGGGCAGTTCGCTGATAAATTCGGTTAGGTTGGCGGCTTCTACCACGCGGTTTAGGTCTTCTTCGGTATATTTATCTAAGCCGTAGGTAATGTTTTCCCGAATGGTGCCGGGGAACAAAATACTATTTTGCGGAACCACCGAAATGTGGTGGCGGTATTCGGTTAAATTTAGGTCGGTAAGGGGAACGCCGTCTATTTTAATGCACCCTTTTTCGGGGGTTAAAAAGCCGATAATCACGTTCATCAAGGTGGACTTGCCCGAACCCGAGCTACCCACCACCGCAATACATTCGCCCGCATTTACCTTTAAGGAAAAATCCGAAACCACGGGTTCTTCCATACCGGGGTAGGTGTAGGTAACGTGTTCAAACTCTACGTCCCCCCGAACGGTGGTGGCGTTGTTTTTGCCCAAGGAGTACTCCATATCCGTGGAGGACATAATTTCCCCAATGGAAGTAACCGCTTCCAGCCCGTGGGTAATGGCGGGAACGCAATGCACCAAACCGATTACGTTTGCGCTTAGCGTGGAAAATAAGCTTTGGAATAATAGCACGCTACCAATGGAGATTTTGCCCGCAACGGCAAGGTAAATACAAAACAGTAAACACCCTGCGTTGGTGGTTGCCGAAACCACCCAAAGGGCACTTGCAAACCAGCAGTTGGTTTTATCCAACGCGTATCCGCTACCCGAAAGGGTTGCAATTTCGCGGTGCATACCCGAAAATTCGCGCTGTTCTAGTCCGTGCGCCTTGGTTACGGGTAACATTTCCAGCATGGTATTCATATGGCTACTAACCGTTTCGTACTTTCTTCTAAAATCCCTGCTACGCTTGGCAATGCCCGTCCAAAGAACGCGCGAAGCCAAAACGTTGATGGGAACCACCAAAAGGAAGAATAGCGCCACGGTGCCACTTCTATTAACGGCTATCGTTGCCGAAACGATAACCGCAATAAAGCCGGGGATTAACTGATCCACAAGAACGGAAATTAGGGAATCCACGCTTTCGGTATCTTTAATAAATTTACTTTGAATTTTGCCCGTTTCCATATCCTTGTGATAGGTAATGGAAAGCCCTTGCAGTTTTCTTACCACCGCGCTTCTAACCCCTGCGGAGGTGGTTCTTCTAAGCGTGCTGGAAAAATGCTGTTCTAACGAATAAGAAAAGGGGTTTTGTACGATAACGATAATTAAAAATAGAACGTTCCACCCAATGGAATTCCAAATGGCGTCCGTAATACCCCCAAGGGAAATGGCTTTTTCCGCTAAGTCGATAAGGTTGGCGGAAACAAGCGGAATTGCCCAAGAAGGGATGGATTTAATGGTAAAAAACAGGCAAGAGAGAAAAATCATCTTCCAGTTTAACCTGAAAAACTTTTTCAAAAAGCCGTTGCCACCCCGCTTTCTTTTTCCGTTTGCGCTTTCCTCTTGTGTAAAAAGCGCGTCGTATTGGGGAATGTACGCGTCAGTTCTTTTTAAAAACTTTTCCGCTTTCTTTTGCTCTTTTTCTTCTTGTAGATGTTTTTTGTGCTGCAGTTTTTCGCTTTCGCGCAGCACTTTTTCTTCTTGCTTTACGTGTTGCTTGGTTTCCTTTTGTTTCGCGCTTTCAGGCGAAACGCTTCGTCGGGGAAGGGGTTCCATACGCTCCTAACACTCCTTATTTTTCGGCTGATTTTATAGCCGTTTTTTTGCAGAAAATTTTCCCGCGGATAGAAAAAACCCTACTCTTTTTTGAGTAAGGTTTTTTGCTTGCACACGTTATACCATATGCGAAACGGAAAGTCAATACCTTTTTTCAAAATTTTTGAAAAATTTTTTGCGCCCAAGCAAGACAAGGCAAACGCGGATTGGCCGACGGGCGCATACCATTTTCCCCCGTAACGAATCAAAACCGAGCAAGACAAGGAAGCCGAGCCCTTTGGGGCGGAAGTATACTTGCCGTATTCGACGGTCCAAACGGCGACGGCTGACACCGTATTGCGCCGCGTTATCATCCATTACACGCAAAAAGGGGGCGTTTTTCAGCCCCCCCTATATATCTACCGTATTTAATTGTGAAGGATAGGTTTTCCGCGTTTCCCCGTTTTCCCTTACTTCACGCTTGGCCTTCTTGCCAAAATACCGGGTAATTTGCGTTTTTATCCTTTTAAAATATGTGCCATTGGACCGTACCCCCTAAGAGATTTTTCTACCGTAAATCTTTTTCATTACGGTAACCTCCATGGACTTTTTCTTCCCGAAGAACTCTTCGGCGTTTTTGCTTGCGCACCGCTTTCCGTAAGCCTACTGCTTTTGTTTTTCGGAGCTTTGTACGCGCGTTTCCATTTTATTTACTATAAAAGGCTTTTTGTTTCTTTGCGGAGACTGCCGCATCATCTTTTAACTAGTTGGGTGGTCTAGCCCTCCTTACGTTTTTTAGGGAATGAATTCTTACTTCATTGGAGTGTTCTCCTTTTTTATATTTTTTGTAAGATTTTATTGCATCGGAGTGCTCCTCCCTTTTTCTGACTACATTATATCATAGGAATAAAATGTTGTCAATAGTCATTTTTATGTTATTTTTTAACATTTTTTTGTTGCGTTGAAACATTTTAGGAAGGAAACCCAAGCAAAAACACCCTTTTGGGGGCTTAGAAGCCGAATTTTCGCCCCGTATTTTTTGTAAAGAAAAATTTTACACGTTTTGTGAAAAACAAACGGGGATTTTGCAAAAAACCCTTTTACATAAATTTTTTATTTTTTTATCAAAAATTTTTAAGCGCTAAAAACGCCGTAAAAATACGCGATTTTTTATTTTTTGCTCTTTTCGCTGCATTTTCTTACCCCTGCGGTTTTTTCCGCTAAAAGGGTGCAAAAAATTTTTTTAAGATTTTTTTGCGATTTTTTTACGGGATTTTCGCAAAATTTCACTCAATAAAAAACTTTTTACCGCCGTATTTTTGTTTTTTCATGTGAAAAATCACAAACCACGTGCAAAAGTTTTTATCTTTTTTGTGTTTTGCGCCCCATACGGGCATTTACGCCTTTTCCCTTTCTTGTTCTGCCCCAAAAGCAACGCGCGCAGACCGCCGAAAGGCAATAAAAACACCCCGGCTACCGCTTAAAAAGGGTAGTCGGGGCAAAATTTATTATTTTTCTTTCTGTATAATTACGAAAAGGTTTTACGCCTTTTCTTCTTCGGGGCGTTTTAGCCAAATCCGTAAAGCGTTATGCACCACTTTTACTGCAAATTCATCTGCGTTGTACAATTCGCCATCCACGTTGACCACCATGGGGCTACCCGTGGTTACGCGTAAGGATTCCGCGCGGGTAAATTTAGTTTTCTTATAATTTAAAATCTTCTTTTTTAGTAGTTTAATAAACGCGCCGGGGATACCCAACTTTTTCACGTTATCCACGGTTACGATATCTAATAGCCCGTCGTAAGGATTTGCTTCGGGGCAAATGTAAATGCTACCCCCAAAGCGCTTGCCGTTGCCCGCAGCCGCAATAAAGCCCGCGTGCTCTTCGCTTTCCCCGTTAATTTCGGCGGTAAAAGTGTACGGCTTTTTATAGTGCAAAATGGAAGAAATCAAGCTTGCCATATACGCGCCTTTGGTTTTATTCTTCTTTTTCGCGTAGCGGCGCAATACGTCTACGTCTATGCCGTAGCTTGCCACGTTAATGCCACGGCAAAAGGGAAGCTCTAAATAGTCTACGTACGTGGGCGCGCCTTCTAACACGTGCGCAACCGCTTCTTCTACCTTTTCGGAAATCCCTAAGGAAGAAGCAAAATCGTTTCCCGTTCCACAAGGAATAATTCCAAGATTAACGTTTTCAAAATTGGAAAAGCCGTTAATTACTTCGTGCAAAGTACCGTCCCCGCCCAAAGCAAGGATATTCTTCGCGCCCCCCGCTATCGCTTGTTCGGTGGCTTCCTTTATGCCACCACGGTGGGTGGATTCGTGCTTGCGGTAGGTGATGCCTCGCGCGTTAAATTCCGCTTCTATCACGGCAAGGGCTTTTAGCGCCTTACCCTTACCCGCAACGGGATTATAAACGATATCAAACATCTTCGTTCCCCTTTGTAAAAAATTTTACTTCTCTGTTGCTTTTGTAAAACTAATTAAAATTATATAATTTTTCCCCCTATTTTGCAAGCCATTTCCCTGAAATTATGGTATAATAACTCTATGAGAGAGATTTTACCCGAATTTTTACGGCTTTTAGCCCAAAATTTACCCGCTCCGCTGTATTTAGTGGGGGGTATGGTGCGGAACTTCCTTGCCGGGCTACCAACCAAAACGGACTTGGACGTAGCCGCCGCCCTACCCGTGGAAGAAATTGTTTCCGCCACTACACGCCTTGGCGGAAAGGTGCACGCAGTATACCCAAAAACGGGAACGGTGCAACTTTCCTTTGACGGAGGGGAAATTGAATATACGCGCTTCCGCACCGAACGCTACCCCAAAGGGGGCGTTCACACCCCGTGTGAAGTGTTACCCACCCAAAGCATAGAGGAGGACGCAAAACGCAGGGATTTTACCATAAACGCGATATACTACGATATTGCCGGGGATAGGTTTTGCGACCCCTTAGGCGGTATGGAAGATATCAAAACCAAAAGCCTTCGCGCGTACGACGGTAAAAAGGTGTTTGAAAGCGACGGGCTTAGACTGATGCGCCTTGCCCGTTTTGCCGCGCAGTTGAATTTTAGCGTGCATCCCGATACGCTTTCGGCGGCAAGGGAATATAAAACCAACCTTCGCGATATTGCGGGGGAACGGCTAAACAGCGAACTTTCTTTACTGCTTTTATCAGACACCGCATACCCCGTCAGCGGAAAAGACGCACCCCTTCGCGGGCTAAAAGTTTTACGTGAAACGGGCGTACTGTTTGAACTGTTCCCCGCCTTAAAAAACGCAGACGGCATGCCCCAAAGAAAGGACTATCACGACCACGACGTGCTAACCCACAGTTTGCGCGCGGTGTTTTACGCGCCACCCATTTTAGAAGTTCGGCTTGCCGCGCTGCTGCACGATATCGGAAAGCCCACAGCCTTTTATAAAAGTGGAAAGCCCACAAGCGAAACGCCCGCGGCGTTTGCAGGGCACGAACGTTACGGCGAACCACTAGTTTTGGACTGCTTAAAGCGGATAAAGGCAAGCAATCACCTTACCCACGAAGTTTCCGCCTTATGCCGTCAGCACGGATACGTAGCACACGAAAACACGCGCCAAGTAAAACTGCGCCGTTTTTTAAGTGAGAACGCGTGGCTGATTCCCAACCTGTTTTATCTAATGCAAGCGGACCACAGTGCGCAAAAAGGGGAAGAAACCCCTTCGGCTTGCCTATCCCGTTTAATGGCGGAATATGCGCGTATGTGCGAAGAAAACGTTCCTTTTAGCATAAAAGACCTTGCCGTAAGCGGTAACGATTTAACCGCCTTAGGGCTAAAAGGCAAAGAAATCGGGGAAATGCTAAACGCATTTTTACAGCACTGTATGATGCACCCGCAAGACAACCAAAAAAACCTACTTATCTCGCGCGCGAAACGAATATATAAGCGCAAGCAAAAACAAAAGGAGGAAGTATGAAAAGTTCCATTTTAGCAAGTAACGGAAACGTACAAACGCTAATCGTCGTAGCCATCGTTCTTTGCGGAATCGCAGCGATTTTTTCTCTGCTTGCCTATCTTACGGCAAAGAAAAAAAGCGCTACCCCTAGCGGGCAAGGCGCGGACAACGAAATGCTTCGCGAATTACTTAACCGCCAAACGCACGCCACCGAATTTACCGTGCAAGCGGTAAACAACGCTTCGCAATCGCAAAAGGAAAAAATGGCGGACGTGGAACGCCGCGTGTTTGAAAGTGCGCAAAGTACCGAACGCCGGCTTTTGGATACCGCAAACGCCACCGAACAACGCCTTACCAATATGCAAAAACAGTTGGAAAGTTCCCTTCGCTATTTAAATGAAAGCAATGGGCGCGCCATTGCCGAAATGCGAGGCGTGGTAGATGAAAAATTAGATAAAACGCTAGAAGCCCGCCTTGCTAAGTCCTTTGAAGTAATTTCCAGCCGATTAGAAGCGGTGTATAAGGGAATCGGCGAAGTAAACGCTTTGGCCGAAGGGGTTTCGGATATCCGCAAAATTTTCGCGGGGGTAAAACAGCGCGGTGTTTGGGGGGAACGCAATTTGGAATTGCTCCTTTCCCAAATTTTAGCGCCCGACCAATATAAATCACAAATACCCGTGCGCCCGGGCAGTGATGAACGGGTGGACTTTGCGGTATTAATCCCCGGGAAGGACGGCAAGCAAACCCTACTTCCCATTGATAGTAAGTTCCCCTTAGAAGAATACCACCGCTTTTTGGACGCAGCCGATACCACCGACCTTGCCGCCCGCGAAAAGGCGGAAAAGGGCCTTCTTACCCGATTGAAAAACGAAGGAAAATCCATTGCGGAAAAATATATCGTATTACCTTATACTACGGACTTTGCGCTGATGTACTTGCCCAGCGAAGGCTTGTACGCGGAAGCCGCAAAACACGCCGACCTTACCGAATTTTTGCTTTCTAAACGCGTAATGCTTGCAGGCCCCGGAACGCTTGCCGCCCTACTTACTTCGCTTTCCGCAGGGTTTAAAAGCGTGGCGATTGAAAAGCGCAGCGCGGAACTTTGGCAGCTGCTTGCCGCCTTTAAGGAAGAATTTATGAAGTTTACGGATATTTTATCCCGCACGCAAAAAAAACTGGTGGAAGCGCAAAACACCATTGCCCAAGCCGCAACCAGAACGCGCGTTATCGGCAAAAAACTTTCTTCTGTGCAAGGTTTACCCGGCGGCGACCCGTTAGAATTAGAAGAACCCACAATTGAACCCCTTTCCCTGTTTGGCGAGGAATAATTCTATCGAACGCGAATTTGGAAAGGCTAAATCCTAATATTGCCAACGGCAATATATCATATCCGTTAGGATATATCATAGGCACCCGCCTATATCATATGTCCAAAGGCATATATCATTAAAACACCCCCTTTTCATAAGGGGGTGTTTGTTATTTCGTTTCGGTTTTTTGGGCTTGTTCTTTTTGTTGTTGTTCGCGTTCGCGCTTATGCCAACAAATATACCCGTAAATATCGTTAAACAGGAATACCGCAAAGCATATGGTGGGGGAAAAACATGCGGGGTCCGAAAGCGCCGCCATACCCCATAGCGCAATCAACACGATATCGTTTAGCGCGTAGGCAAGCGCGTAGTAGGGGCTACGGCGAAAGGTTAAATACGCGGCAAAAAAGCTGGTGGCAACGGATAGGGTGCTTACCACTAAATTTGCGGTGTTTAGCGCGCCCAAAATAAAGTAAAACGCCACCGTTACCGCCGCGGTTATTAGGGGTAAAACCGCCCATTCGCGCTTTGGCAAGCGGTTAATTTTCACTTCCGTCAGGTTGCCGTTAAAGGGGTTTTTTAGCCACGTGATTAGGGCGGAAACCGCCATGGGAAGGGTCATCCCCACGTAGGTAATCAGTTCCCCGTAATAGCGCAAGGAAAAGGCAATACCCCCGTACACGGTGCTAAACACAATGATAAGCAAATGCCCCACAGGGTTGCCTTCGGCAAGGAATACAAGCGAAGTAACCCCCAAAAGGGAGGTTAGCACCATATACCATTTTTGCCCGCCGAAAATTAGGCAACTGATTAGCACCACGGCAAGCGAGATGATCCAAATATAAAAATCCCGCCCCGAAAATATAAATTTTTTGCGCATAAAGATTCACTCCGTAAAAAACGCATCCGCCCTTTTCCGCCCCTTCTAAGACCTAACGGAACGGAAACCGCGAATGCGTTTTGTTTTTTCTACCCGGTGGCAGATGTTAAGTTGATTTTGGTTTTCCCGCCTTTCCTTTGCAAAGGGCGAAAGAAAACCGTAAGGCGCGGGCATTTTCCCGCTAAAACTCCTTCCGTCAAGGCTTTGCCTTGCCACCTTCCCCGTAGGAGAAGGCTTTTGCCCCTCATCCGTCAAGCGGTGCTTGACACCTTCCCCCCAAGGGGAAGGCAAGTTATAGGGGGGTAAAACCCAACGCTAAAAGGTGCGATAGAAGCAAGCGATACAAGGCTCGCATTGCACTACCCCCCCTAACGGGGTGTGCTATCCTAAGAGGAATTAGAAACGAGTTATGCAAGGCTCGACGGGAAATCGGGCTAAGACTAACCTTGTTGGTTGTCGCAGTCCGATTTTGCGTCAGTAAACGTAGCAGAACGACGTTTATAATTTCACTTGAAATAACGAACAGCTGATTCAAACAACTTCATATCGTACTCGCCCACAACGTTTTGGTATAAGCCTGCGCCTTTTCTTTCAGCGTGGCCCATTTTACCAAATACACGGCCGTCGGGGGATAAGATACCTTCGATTGCGCAAACGCTACCGTTGGGGTTAAAGCGGATATCCATGGTGGGCGCGCCATCCAAATCCACGTATTGCGTCATAATTCTACCGCTATCCGCAAGTTCTTTTACAAGTTCGGGGCTAGCGACAAACTTACCTTCGCCGTGGGAGATGGGAACGGTGAACACGTCGCCAACCTTCACACCGCTAAGCCAGGGGGATGCGTTAGAAGCAACCCTTACGCGTACCATGCGCGACTGGTGGCGGGAAATATCGTTATAGGTAAGGGTGGGGCAATTTTCATCCGTATCAATAATTTTGCCGTAAGGCACAAGCCCAAGTTTAATCAGCGCTTGGAAGCCGTTACAAATACCGCCCATAAGCCCGTCTTTGCGTTCCAGTAGTTCGGTTACGCGTTCTTTAATTGCCGCGTTGCGGAAGAACGCCGTGATGAACTTACCCGAGCCATCGGGTTCATCCCCACCACTAAAACCGCCGGGAACGAATACGATTTGGCTTTCACCAATCTTTTTCGCAAAGCTTTCCACCGAACGGGATACGTCTTCCGAAGTTAAGTTACGAATAACGAAAATTTCGGGGTTTGCGCCCGCATCACGGAAGACTTTTGCGGTATCAAATTCACAGTTCGTGCCGGGGAATACGGGGATAAGCACCTTGGGGGTTACACCGCCCTTCTTGCCCACTAAATTGCACTTACCGCTGTAAGAGAAGGTGGGAACGGCAATTTTCGCGGTTTTCGCGTTGGTTGCGAATACGGGTTCTAACTTACCTTCGCTAATAGCAAGTAAATCCGCAAGGCTTACGCTTTCGCCACCGAAGGTAATTTCCGCTTTTTCGGTTACCGTACCAACGAAAATAGCATCCGCCAAATCTTCTTCAGTTTCCACAAGGAAGGTGCCGTATGCGTAGTCAAACAACTGTTCCTTAGTTAAGCTATCTGCATATTTAAAGCCAAGGCCGTTACCGAACGCCGCTTTCATAATGGCTTCTGCAATACCGCCCATGCCGGGGGTGTAGCAGGAAAGCACTTTGCCCTTTCTCATCAATCCCGTCAAACGGGTAAACAGCGCTTGAATAGACGCGGGAACGGGCAGACCGCTTTCGGTAAATTCGGGGGTGAGAAGGTAAACCTTTGCGCCCGCCTTTTTTAGTTCGGGAGTGATAACATCCCCCGTTTTTCCCGTGGTTACCGCAAAGGAAACCAAGGTGGGGGGTACGTCCAAATCTTCAAACGTACCGCTCATGCTGTCCTTACCGCCGATGGCACCGCAACCAAAGTCTTTTTGCGCCTTGAACGCGCCAAGAAGGGCGGATAAGGGTTGCCCCCAACGGGTACCGCTTTTGCCCGGCTTGGGGAAGTATTCTTGGAAGGTAAGGTATACGTCTTCAAAGCTTGCGCCCGCTGCAATTAGTTTGCAAATGGATTCGGTTACCGCAAGGTAAGCGCCGTGATAGGGGCTTGCTTCGGTAACGAAGGGGTTGTAACCCCACGCCATGAACGAGCAATCGTCCGTATGCTTTTCTTCCACCGAAATTTTATGAACCATCGCTTGGATGGGGGTTAATTGGTTTTTACCGCCGAAAGGCATTAAAACGGTGCCTGCGCCGATGGTGCTATCAAAGCGTTCGGAAAGCCCACGGTTTAAGCAGCAGTTCAAATCGCCCGCGGTTTTTTCCATAGCGGTTTTGAAATCGCCTTCCACCTTACGGGTTGCTTTTTCGCCCTTTACGATATGCGCCACGGTGTGCTTTTCCGCGCCGTTAGAATTTAAGAATTCACGGGATAAGTCTACGATGACCTTGCCGTTCCAGGTCATTACCAAACGGGGGCTAGCAGTTACTTCCGCAACCACGGTTGCTTCCAAGTTTTCGCTTTGCGCTAAGGAAATAAAGGCGTTTACGTCCTTATCTTCTACCACAACCGCCATACGTTCTTGCGATTCGGAAATCGCAAGTTCGGTGCCGTCCAAACCTTCGTATTTTTTGGGAACCGCGTTTAAGTTAATTTTTAAGCCGTCCGCAAGTTCACCGATCGCAACCGAAACACCGCCCGCGCCAAAGTCGTTACAACGCTTGATTAAGCGGGTTGCGTTGCCGTTTCTAAATAAACGTTGCAATTTTCTTTCTTCGGGCGCGTTACCCTTTTGTACTTCCGCGCCGCAAGTGGTAAGGGATTCAAGGCTATGCGATTTAGAAGAACCCGTTGCGCCGCCGCAACCGTCCCGCCCCGTTCTACCGCCAAGAAGGATGATTTTATCCCCGGGGGAAGGAACTTCACGGCGCACGTTTTCAGCGGGCGTAGCCGCGATTACCGCGCCGATTTCCATACGTTTTGCCGCATAGCCGGGGTGATACAATTCGCTAACCTGACCGGTTGCAAGACCGATTTGGTTGCCGTACGAAGAATAACCCGCCGCCGCGGTGGTAACGATTTTGCGTTGGGGTAATTTCCCTTTCATGGTATCCTTTACGGGAAGTAAGGGGTCCGCCGCGCCCGTTACGCGCATTGCCGCATAAACGTAACTTCTACCAGACAAGGGATCGCGAATTGCGCCACCGATACAGGTAGCCGCGCCCCCAAAGGGTTCAATTTCGGTGGGGTGGTTGTGCGTTTCGTTTTTGAAAAGTAAAAGCCAATCTTCTTCTTTCCCTTCCACCGTAACCTTCATTTTTACGGTACAAGCGTTAATTTCTTCGGATTCGTCTAATTTTTCAAGTTTACCCGTCTTTTTCAAGTATTTCGCCGCCAAGGTGCCTACGTCCATCAAATTGATGGGTTTGGTGCGGTTTAAGAACTTGCGGGTTTCCAAATAATCTTCCCACGTTGCTTGAATTTCGCTATCGTCAAAGGTAACCGCGTCCACCGTGGTTAGGAAAGTGGTGTGGCGGCAGTGGTCCGACCAGTACGTATCAATCATGCGGATTTCGGTAAGGGTGGGCGCGCGACCTTCGGAAAGGAAGTAATCGCGGCAGAACGCAACGTCATCCGCATCCATTGCCAAAGCGTACTTTTTAACGAAAGCGGCAAGTTCTTCCCCAGAAAGTTTCAAGAAATCGTGTAACGTTTCCACTTCGGTGGGAACTTCGTATTCCATTTTCAAAGTTTCCACTTCGGCAAGGCTTGCTTCACGGCTTTCCACGGGGTTGATTAAGAATTTTTTAATTTCCGCTAAAACTTCTTCGCTTACGTCCCCTTCCACCACGTACACTTTCGCGGTGCGAACCAAGGGGCGTTCCTTTTGGGAAATTAACTGAATGCATTGCGCTGCGGAATCCGCGCGTTGGTCAAACTGACCGGGCAGATATTCCACCGCGAACACTTTACCGCTTGCGGTAAAGGTTTCGGTTGCGTTATCCATTTGGGGTTCGCTAAATACCGTTTTTACGCACGAATCAAACAAGGATTTTTCAATCCCTTCTACGTCGTAACGGTTGATTACGCGAACGCTTTTTACTTGTTCTAAACCTAAAATTTCGCGGATTTCCTTGGTAACGCCTTGCGCTTCGTGGTCAAAACCCGCTTTCTTTTCAACGTAAATTCTATATACCATTAGTCCTTCTCCGTTTGGCTTAACGCCCGTTTGCCGATATCCGTACGCTTATACGCGTTTGCAAAAGTAATTTTTTCGGAAAGCGCGTACGCGCCCGCAACCGCTTCACGCAGTGTGGGGGCGGTTTTTACCGCGCCAAGAACCCTTCCGCCCGCGGTTTTTAGTACGCCATTATCCATCTTTGCGCCCGCAACGAATACGTATTCGTCATCCGCCGTAGCAGGAAGCGTGATGGGGAATCCGCTTTCGTATTTTTGGGGATAGCCCTTGCTTGCCATAACTACGCAACAAGCGGAACCCGAAGAAAATTCCACGTTAATATCTTTCAGCGTTCCCTTTTGTACCGCTTGCATAACGGTGAGTAAATCCGTTTTCAAAAGGGGCAGTACTACCTGCGTTTCGGGATCGCCAAAACGGCAGTTGTACTCAATTACCTTGGGGCCACCTGGGGTAAGCATTAAGCCAAAGTACAAGCAACCTTGAAAGGTTCTGCCTTCCGCCTTCATTGCGCGAATAGTGGGCAAGAAAATGCGTTCCATACATTCTCCAGCAATAGCCTTCGTGTAGAAGGGGTTAGGCGCAACCGTACCCATACCGCCCGTATTCAGGCCCGTATCGTTATCCCCCGCGCGCTTGTGGTCCATAGAAGAAACCATGGGGACAACCGTTTCCCCGTCCGTAAAGGCAAGAACGGATACTTCGGGCCCGGTTAAGAATTCTTCCACTAAAACGCTGTTACCGCTTTCGCCGAACATCTTATCCAGCATCATACCGCGAAGGGCTTCTACCGCTTCAGAAGTGGTTTGGGCGATAACTACGCCTTTGCCAAGCGCAAGCCCGTCCGCTTTAATTACGATGGGGCAAGGCAAGCTTTCCACGTACGCTTTCGCTTTTTCAAAGTCTGTAAAGGTTTCGCTACCCGCGGTGGGAATATCGTATTTTTTCATTAAGTTTTTGGAAAACACCTTGCTACCTTCGATAATCGCCGCGTTAGCGCGGGGGCCGAAGCAAGGAATTCCTTCGCTTTCCAAACGGTCCACCATACCTAAAACCAGGGGATCATCGGGCGCAACCACCGCAAAATCCACGGGGTTGGCTTTACAGAACGCCGAAACGCCCTCCAAGTCCTTTGCGCCGATTTCAGGGTGGCATTCCGCGTCAAGCGCCATACCGCCGTTCCCGGGAAGGGCGTAGATTTTTTCCACGGTGGGATTTTCTTTTAATTTTTTGATGATGGCGTGCTCTCTACCACCGCCACCTACGACTAAAATTTTCATTGACGCACCTTCTTAGTGGTGGAACAGGCGCATTTTGGTGAACGCCATTGCCATACCGTATTCGTCTGCTTTCGCAATAACCAAATCGTCGCGAATAGAACCGCCGGGTTCCGCAATGTATTTTACACCGCTCTTTTTCGCGCGTTCCACGTTATCCGCAAAGGGGAAGAACGCGTCCGAACCAAGCGCAACCCCGTCAATCGTAGCAAGGTAAGCCTTTGCTTCTTCTTCGGTGAAGGGTTCGGGGCGAACGGTGAAGTATTTTTGCCAGTTGCCGTCCGCGCAAATGTCTTCTTCGTTTTTATTGATGTAGCCGTCTACCGCGTTGTCGCGTTCAGCTCTGCCAAGGTCGGGGCGGAAAGGTAAGGAAAGCACCTTATCGTGTTGACGCAAGAACCAGGTATCCGCCTTAGTGCCCGCTAAACGGGTACAGTGGATACGAGATTGTTGCCCTGCGCCCACGCCGATGGCTTGCCCGTCTACCGCGTAGCAAACGCTGTTGGATTGGGTGTATTTTAAGGTGATAAGCGCAACGATTAAGTCGCGTTTCGCGCTTTCGGGCAGTTCCTTGTTTGCGGTAACTACGTCCGAAAGTAATTCGCGGTCAATTTTGAATTCGTTACGGCCTTGTTCAAAGGTGATGCCGTAAACTTGCTTTCTTTCAATGGGATCGGGGCGGTAATTTTCGTCAATTTTAACAATGTTGTAATTGCCCTTTCTTTTGGTTTTTAAAATAGCAAGCGCTTCGGGTTCGTAACCGGGCGCAATTACCCCGTCCGAAACTTCGCGCTGTAACATTTTAGCGGTGGTTACGTCGCACACGTCCGAAAGCGCAACCCAGTCCCCAAAGGAGCAAAGGCGGTCGGTACCGCGGGCGCGCGCATAAGCGCAAGCCAAGGGGGATTCGTCCAACCCTTCGATATCGTCCACAAAGCACGCCTTTTTCAGTTTATCCGAAAGGGGAATCCCAACGGCGGCGGAAGTGGGGCTTACGTGCTTAAAGGAAGTAACTGCGGGAAGCCCAAGCGCTTCTTTTAATTCCTTTACTAATTGCCAGCTGTTAAACGCATCCAAAAAGTTGATATAGCCGGGGCGACCGCTTAAAATTTCAATGGGAAGTTCGGTGCCGTCGTGCATAAAGATTTTAGAAGGTTTTTGGTTGGGGTTGCAACCGTATTTCAGTTCAAATTCTTTCATTTTCCCGCTCCTTATTTGTTTTTATTGATCACGCGCACGTCCGCCTTACCCGTTGCTAAATCGGTGTAGCGTACGTACAAGGAAATTTTATTTTCTTCGTTTAAGTTTTCCCAAATATCCTTGGTGAACGCATCGATATCCGCGGGGATTTCCACGCGTTCGGGTTCGCCTTGGAAGGTGGGAAGGGGGTTGCCGTCGCAAACGTAGGTGTGGATAAAATGCCCTACGCCCGCTTTGGGAACGTATTCGAAGAAAAAGCGGTTGCAAGCGGTGCCTTCTGCATCCGCCGATTTCAAAATGCTCATTTCGTAGGTGAAATCACCCTTATCAAAGGTGAGCATACCGCTGATTCTGGGGGTTAAGTTGGGCGCGTCGGGTTCAAATTCGCGGGTGCGAAGCCCAGCGCGGAAATCTTTACCTTCTTTCAGCGCGTCGTACACCGTATCCGTTTGGTCACCATTAGTTACGATTAAGTTGTTTTCGTACGCGCGTACCGCCGCGTAAATGATTAAGGAAGGATCCTTTACCTTGCTTACGTCAAAGGGTTCGGTAAACACTTCTTCACCCTTTACCGTGAACACGCGGTTACGGCTGTTTTCGCTTCTGCCCATAATAAAGTAAGCGGCAACGGCGTTTTTCCCGTCCGCACTCTTACCAAGAACGATACCGCGGCCCGCGTAAGCGTTGCCCGTTAAACGTTCCCCCATCGTCTTTAATTCGTATACGTTCATCATAGTTCTCCTTATTTTTTCGCCTTGTCGGCGCAAACCTTTTCTACCGAAAGGGGAAGGATAATCCATTCCGCCTGTTCCATTACGCGGCGTTGCAGAACTTCGGGGGTATCCCCTTCTTCCACCGCCACCGCTTTTTGCATAATAATTTCACCGCCATCCGGAATTTCATTTACGAAATGCACGGTTGCGCCCGTCAGTTTTACACCGCGCGCTAGGGCGTGTTCGTGTACCCTTAAACCGTAAAATCCCTTACCGCAGAAGGAAGGGATTAAGGAAGGATGCACGTTGATAATGCGCTTATCGTACTTTTTGGTAAAACCTTCCCCCAAAATGGATAAAAAGCCCGCAAGCACGATAACTTCCGCTTGATATTTAGTTAAAACCTTGTCAAGCGCGTCGTCAAACGCTTGTTGCGAAGGGAAGGATTTTTTCACCAAGGTTTCGTGGGGGATACCCGCGTTTTCCGCGCGCGTAAGGGCGTAAACCCCTTCGCGGTCCGAAATTACGGCTACGATTTCCCCACTAGAAAGAATCCCTTCGTTTTGGGCGCTGATCAGCGCGCCAAGGTTGGTGCCGCCCCCCGAAACCAGGACGGCGATTTTTACCTTTCCGCATTCACTCATACAAGTTCAATCTTTTCGTCCGAACGAACGATTTCCCCAATGATATACGCGTCTTCACCCGCATCTTTTAAGATGGAAAGGGCAAGGTCTTCTTGGCCTTTCTTTACCACGATGCTCATGCCAACGCCCATGTTAAAGGTGTTGAACATATCGCGTTCGCTAATACCGCCTTCTTCTTGCAAAAGTTTGAAGATGGGCAGAATTTTTACGCTTGCTTTATTGATTTTCGCACCTAAACCGTCCGGAATACTTCTGGGAATATTTTCGTAGAAGCCGCCGCCCGTGATGTGCGAAATACCCTTTACGGTAACCTTTTCCAAAAGGGCAAGAACGGGTTTTACGTAAATGCGGGTGGGCGCAAGAAGGGCTTCCCCTAAGGACTTACCGTTCAAAGCAGCCAAGGGGGTTTTCAAATCGCGATTTTCTACGTCAAACACCTTTCTAACCAGTGAAAAGCCGTTGGAGTGCACGCCGCTAGAAGCAAGCGCGATAACCACGTCCCCTTCTTCCATGGTTTTGTTGTCGATAATCTTGGATTTATCCACAACGCCCGTGCTGTAACCGGCCAAATCGTATTCGTCTACGGGGTAAAATCCGGGCATTTCCGCCGTTTCCCCACCGATGAGCGCCGCGCCCGCTTGTACGCAACCTTCCGCAACGCCTTTTACGATATCCGCAATGCGTTCGGGTACGTTTTTACCGCAAGCAATGTAGTCAAGGAAGAACAAGGGCTTTGCGCCTGCGCAAATGATATCGTTTACGCACATTGCAACGCAGTCAATACCCACCGTATCGTGCTTATCCATAAGGAAAGCGATTTTCAGTTTGGTACCAACGCCGTCCGTACCGCTTACAAGTACAGGGCGGTTAATTCCCGTAAGGTCCAGTTCAAACAAACCGCCGAAACCGCCTACGTCCGAGCAAACGCCCTTGGTCATGGTTTTTGCGATATGTTGTTTCATAAGTTCTACTGCTTTGTAGCCGGCAGTAATATCCACGCCCGCTGCTGCGTAGCTATCCGATTTCGATTTTTCGTGCATAATTTTTACTCCTTTCCGTTCCAACAATAAGTGCAAAGTTTACATTTTTCAAGGCCGATAGCCTTTACAAGCCCCTCCAAGGACTGATATTCCAAGGAAGCAAAGTTTAGTTGCTTGCAAATTCTATCCCTTAACGCCTTACCGCGTTCGGTGGTGCCGTCCGCGTATTCTTCTACGTGCTTTATCGCTTCTTCCCCTTCCAGTTCAAACATCACTTTACGGGCAATCAAATCCATATCGTCCGTAGAGCGGGAGAAGTTTAGGTACTTACAACCGAACATAATGGGGGGGCAAGCCGAACGCATATGCACGGATTTCGCCCCGTTGGAATATAAGAATTCCACCGTTTCCCTAAGTTGCGTTCCGCGCACGATGGAATCGTCCACAAACAGTAAGTTTTTCCCTTGGATTAAGTCGTGCACAGGTACCATTTTCATTTTAGCAACCTGATTACGGCTTACTTGGCTGGGGGGCATAAAACTTCTGGGCCAAGTGGGGGTGTATTTAATAAAGGGGCGCGCAAAGGGAATTCTGCTTTCGTTAGCAAACCCAATGGCGTGGGGGGTACCCGAATCGGGTACACCGCTTACCGAATCAATGCCTTCCAAAAGCCCGCGTTCTTTATCCGCTTGCGCCATAATTGCGCCGTTACGGTTCCGCATCACTTCCACGCTAACCCCTTCGTATTCGGCGGTGGGGTAACCGTAGTACGACCAAAGGAAGGAGCATACGCGCATTTCCTTGCCGGGGGCTACTAATTGTTTGATGCCGTCGGGGGAAATTTCCACCACTTCGCCCGGGCCCAGCTCAAACTCGTCCTCAAAGCCTAATTTTTTATACGAGAAGTTTTCCAAGGCAACGCAGTACCCGTCCTGATTCTTCCCTACGTGCAAGGGAAGTCTACCCACGCGGTCGCGCGCGGCAATCAGCGTACCGTCGTCCTTCAAAATTAAAATGTTCGCGCTGCCGTTAATTACCTTTTGCGCAAACTTTATCCCTTCCGCAAAACTGCTTTTTTGGTTGATCATTGCGGCAAGCAGTTCGGCAGAGTTAATCGCGCCGCCCGTCATGGCGTTCAAATGCCCACCCGAAAAGGATAGGAATTGGTTCATTAAAATTTCCGCGTTGTTAATTACCCCAACCATGCAGATGCAGTACGTTCCAAGGTTAGAACGGATGGTAAGGGGTTGGGGACTTTGGTCGCTAATACAGCCGATTGCACTCGTCCCCTTTACCTGTTCAAAGATATGCTCAAATTTAGTGCGGAAAGGGGAGTTAGCAATGCGGTGAATTTCCCGCTGTAACCCACGCTCTTTATCGTACGCGGCAATACCGCCCGTCTTGGTTCCCAAGTGGGAATGGTAGTCCGTACCAAAAAACACTTCCGCTATACAATCCCTTTTAAGGACCGTTCCGAAGACACCGCCCATCTTGCGCCTCGCTATTAAGCAAAGAACAGTTTAGAAAGGGTCATGGGATCTACGTACTTGCCATCCTTGTATACGCGCATATTGCCCGAAGCAATTTCGTCAATCAACATTACTTCGCCGTTTGCATCGTAGCCGAATTCAAACTTAATGTCGTATAAAACAAGCCCCTTTTCTTTTAAGTCGTCCGCAACGATTTGTGTGATTTTTCTGGTCATTTCCGCTACGTCGTCGTATTGCTTATCCGTCATAACGCCAAGAACAACCAAACCTTCCTTGGTTACCAGGGGATCGCCCTTCGCGTCGTTTTTGAAGGTCATTTCTACGTATGCGGGAAGATCTGCGCCTTCTTCAATATAATCACCGTAACGGCGAATAAAGCTACCAACCGCTTTGTGGCGGCAAATTACTTCCAAGCCCTTACCAAAGGGTTTCGCAGCAAGAACTTCCATGGTGGTGTTTGCAAGGTCTGCCGAAACGTAATGGGTACGAATGCCCGCCGCATTGATTTTTTCAAAGAAATAAATGGACATACGAAGGTTTACGTCGCCTACCCCTTCAATGGTAAGACCAACGCTGTTTTCGCCGGGGTCAAACACGCCGTCTTTTCCCGTGCAGTCGTCCTTAAATTTCAGCATATAATTCCCGTTGTCAAGCGCGAATACGTTTTTGGTTTTGCCGGTGTACACAAGTGCGTTTTTCATAAATGAATTCTCCTTATCTTAAATAAAAATTTTTTTCGTTATTTTTGCTTACGGCTTTTAGGGAAGCGCGCAAGTTTTTTCTTGTTTTACCCTTTGCCTTACAGCGAAGCGCAAAGGTCTTTATCTTTTTTCAGCACCAACGCGGCGCCTTCCGCACGCATTTGGTCAAGTTTAGCGGCAAGGGTTTCATCCGTAACCGCAAAAATTTCCGCTGCGATTAAAGCCGCGTTGTAAGCCCCGTCAATCGCCACGGTGGCAACGGGAATCCCCTTGGGCATTTGTACGGTGGAAAGTAGCGCGTCCAGCCCGTCCAAATTCGTAGACTTACAAGGAATACCGATTACGGGAAGGGTGGTTCTTGCCGCAATTGCCCCTGCAAGGTGCGCCGCCATACCCGCCGCACAGATAATTGCACCAAAGCCGTTTTTCCGCGCGTTCGCAGCAAATTCACCCGCTTCGCCCGGGGTGCGGTGCGCCGAATAAATATGTACTTCGTAGGGAATTGCTAATTCCTTTAACGCGTCCACCGCTTTTTTTACAACGGGAAGGTCGCTATCACTTCCCATCACGATGCCAACTTTTTTCATATCAAAACTCTCCTTATTTTGGATAGGGCGCGATTAAGCGCAAACGCGTGCGCACCCTTCCCGTGCGCTTACACGCGCGCGAAGGGAAACGGCCCTTTTCCCACTCTTATATTTTAGCTTTTTTTACCCTGCTTTGTCAAGCGTATGGGGAAACAAATATCCGCCCTTTTCTTGCTTTTTTCCCGCTTTTTCGCACCCTTCCTTTCTTTCCCCCCTTTTTATGAAAAAATACGGAAAATATGTTCGTGTTTTTGTTTGAAAACGCCCGCTTTTTTCTTTATTTTCTTGCGCCCCCTTTTATAGGGAATTGTTTTAGCAAAAAGATAAAAGCCGCCTTTTTAGGTGGCTTTTTATTCTTCCGTTTTATAACAAATTGCATAGGCGAAATCCGTGCCGAATCCCGTTTGGTACGCATATCCCTTTTCGCTTACCGCTACGCCGTTTAAACCCACCCCGTGCGCTTTATATAGCGCTTCCTTTTTCGCCCACGCAAGGGCAAACGCGCGGGGAATATCGGGGGAAGATAGCACCGCTTTTCCTTCCCTTTCCCCTAGCGCGCGAAGAATTACTTTTTCTTCCACGGGGCGAACGGACTGCACGTCCACCCCCACGGGGGTTTCCGAAACCGCCGCCATTACGGCGGTATCCGTATGCGAAATATTCGCGTATAGCCCCCCTTTTAGTTGGGTGAAACTGCCTTCTTCATACTCGGGCAAAAGTAGGCTTCCCGTCTTGTTTTTTACCGCTGAAATTAGGCATAGGTAGGCGGATAAACTTTGCTGTTTTTTGCCTTCGGGCGCGCGCAAAATTTTATCCCTTCGTGCTTTGGGTAGGGCGGAAATTAGCCCTTCGTAATCCGCAATTTCCTTTGGTAAGGGCAGGGGAAATATAACGCTTTCCACTTGGTTTTTCATATGCTTTTCCCCCTCGTTTTTTCGGCTGAATCCGCCACTGAAAACAGTATAGCATTTTTTACAAAAAAACACAAGCGACAAATACGAAAAAACCGAAAAAAGCAAACGCCGCTGCCTAAAAAGGCAACGGCGTTGTTATAAAATTCTCCTTTTAACGGAATTTAGCGTTTGTACTGACTCTTAAAGTCAAACCGTTTCCACTTAATTTTATCCCCTGTTTTATAATATTTGCCGTAGGACTTAAAACCTAATCCCATAGTAAAAAAGCCTCTTTCCCTCTTGCCTTCGGCTTCTTCCCACATTTCCTCCGTTGTGGTCAGCATTATGGTTAATTTCCCGTCAAAATACTCCCCGGCTACTTCATAACGTTCGCTGATTTCGCTAACCCGTGCCGATTCTCTTTCGGCATAATCCAGCTTGCCATTCCTATCCTTATCCTCAAAGTCCAAATAAAAGGTTTGTACGGAATACCGGTCAAAAAAGCCCCGTTGGATTACGGTAATTGACGCGTCTTCCTTATCAAAGTATTCTACGGATGAAAAATACATATGCCCAATCTCCCTTTCAACCGTCACAAACGGCGAATATCTTACTGCACCGATTATTATAAAGATTAAAACACACAGTAGAATACCTATGATAGATGTTTTTTTCCCCTCCTTTTCCCATTTTTTCAAAGTTTTTTTTCTTTCTGACTCAGTCGCAGCAATGTACTGCTCCACTTCTTCTTTGTCTTTTTCTTCCATATTTCGTTCTCCTTTTGTAACTTTTCCTTATTATAAATCGCATAATATACGATTGTCAAGCAAAAATCACCCGTTGTGTGATATTTTGCGGCTACAAAATGCTTTAAGGGGGTCTTTATGGAACTAGCTAAAATACAAAAAAGATTGCGCGAAAGCATTGCACACGCACCCATTACGCAAAAGGAAATTGCCGCACGGATTGGCGTTTCCCCGCAAACCGTTTCCAAATATATGAAAAAAGATATTTTCCCCGCCTTAGATACCCTTGCCAAACTTTGCTTGGTTTTGGACGTATCTAGCGATTATATTCTTGGAATAAATAACTTTTAAGTAATTTTTTCACAAAAATAACATTACTTTGTTTGACTTTCCACCGCAGGTTTGCTATAATTCCCCCGTTGAACGATAAAAGTTGATAAAAAGGAGAAGAAACAATGAAAGTTACGAAATTGCAACAAAAATTAGATATCAGAAAGTGGCTGAAAAGTGAAAAGACGGGCGTAGACGCTTGCGGTAGTTTTGGTTACTGCGCGTTCTGCAACAAAGCGCTTGCAAACCCTTGCGATAAAGCGTACAAAAAACGTACCGTTGCTAACCGTTTAGCAAAAGAAAGCAAGTAATTTTAACGAAAAGGAAACGCACCCGTTTGGGTGCGTTTTTTCTTATCTTTATTTTCCTTTTTCGGCTATTGATTTTTAGGTTCCCCTTCATCCGCGTGCAAAACGGCGTTCATTTTTTCCACCGCGTCCGCGCGGGTGGTTTTGCCCACTTTATCGTAAATTGCGGAAATATAGTTACGGCAAGTTCCTTCCGAAAGCATCAGGGAGGAGGCAATTTGGCGGTTGTTAAACCCTTCCATCAGCATAATTGCAATGCCTGCTTCCCTATCCGAAAACTGAAACGCTTGCTTTAAGCGGATTTCCTTATCGTTTTTTACCATGGTTGCGGCAGAAACGATTTTCTTTGCCACGCGCATGGGAAGGATTACGTCCCCGCGCATCGCGTTTTTAATGGAAGAAATCAAGGTCGTTCCCAGCGAATCCTTCAATAAGTAACCGTTGGCACCGTAGTTAATTGCGTCCAAAATATATTCGCTATCGTCAAAGGTAGTCAAAATTAAAACGCACACGTGCGGGTAGCGCAGTTTTACTTCTCTGGTGGCAAGAACACCGTTCAAAACGGGCATTCTTACGTCCATTAAAATCAGGTCTACGTCCACCACTTTTAATAAATCTAAAAGCATTTGCCCGTTTTCCGCAACGCCCACTACGCGAATTTCACTATCCGTTTCTAGTACGTTTTTCAGTGCTTCGGTCAGTTCTTTTTGGTCGTCTGCCAGCATTACGCGAATCATTCCCGTTCCCCCTTTCGTTTTGCGTGAATTTGCATTTCAAACCCTTCCCCACCTTCCGAATAAAATTCCGCTTCGTATCCGTGGCTTTGTAACTGTTTGGTTAAGGAAGAAAGCCCAAACCCTTGGGTAAAGTTTTTCACGCCACCCCCGTTATCCGAAAGCAAAAATTCTGCTTTTCCCCCATCCGTCATGCGGATTTGGAATAAAAACGCAGTGGCTTTTCCGTGGCGAATCCCGTTGTTTAACCCTTCTTTCAGCGCCCTATGTAATAGTAGCGCAATGGGATAAGGTAGGGCGGAAACTTCGGGGTCTATCTGCGCGCGTACGGTAATGTCCGTACCCGTTGTGGTTTCCGCAATTACCATATCCAGTTCACGTGCTAAATCAAACACGGTGGAATTTTCGGACAATAAGTGCACCGAGCTTCGCATTTGCTCTAACGCGGAAACGGCCTGCATATTTGCGGCTAAAATACAGCGTTTTGCCTTTTCCACGTCCTGTTCTAAGGAAAGTTTTGCCGCTTCGGTTTGCATAATAACGGTGGTAATCGCATGCCCCACGTTATCGTGAATATCCTTTGCAATACGGTTGCGTTCGCGAAGAATGGTTACGTTTTCCAGTTCGCGGTACGCCTTTTGCAACTGTTCTTCCTTTTCTCGGCTTTGCTCAACGTTGATTTTTTCATCCCGCAATTTTTCAATATATACTACGCAAAGGTTTACTAAGAAAAATACGAACCAAAATACGAACAGCGTAGAAATTAAATCGGATAAAACCGCGCGGTTAAAAATGCGGAATACGTCCGTCGTCATTAGTAGGTAGGTAAAAAAGCATAGCATGGTGCCCACGCTTTTTATCCACAGTTTGGCAAGCGAAACGTAAAAGGCGGTAAGTATACAAAGGTTTAATACCAAAACCATGGGCTGTTCCAAAAAGAAGGAAAGCAGTAGTAGTAGCGCCCAGTCCGCGCCGAACAGCAGTAAAATCCGCTTGATGTTATCTTGCATAATAACCTTAATAAAAAAGGACGCGGTAAGCCCCACCCCCGTAAACAAGGGCAGGTACCACACTTTGGCGCTAACCGTGGTAATATAAACACAAACCACAGCCAAAATAACGGCAACCGTAGTATATACTGCGGTTCTAAGCGCCTTTAAAGAAAGCGTTTCTATGTTTAAATTATACTTTCTTTGCCATTTCATTTTCGGTTACCTTATAGTTAGTAAGGGCGCGAGTCCGCGCCCTAAAAGAAAAATTATAATCTGTTTAATGAGAAGTTTAAGCGTTTCAAGCTTTCTTCTTTTCCCAAAATATCCGCAAGTTCAAACGCACCGCCGGGGGTGGTTTCCTTTCCCGAAAGGGCTACGCGCATGGGCCAAAGAACCTGTCCGTTTTTCATGGCAAGCGCTTCGGGAAGGCGCATAATATCGTCATGAATACGTTCAAACGTATATTCTTCTTCGGGAATCGCTTGTATTACGCGAATAATTTCGGGAAGCACCGCTTTTGCAACGCTTTCATCCGTTTTCATCTTCTTATGCGTGTATAACGCGTTGTCAAACTCCCCAAACTCTTGTAAAAAGTCTAACTTTGCAGGGATTTCCGCCAAGGTTTCAATGCGGGTTTTCACCAAAAGTAACAACTTCTTTTCATCATACCCTTTGCCGTACGCTTTGCTCTTTTTTAGGAAGGGCAGGGCGCGGTTAAAGTAGTCTTCTTCCGCCATATCCTTGATGTATTCGCCGGATAACCAACCAAGTTTTACGGGGTCAAAAATAGAAGGGGATTTGCTAATGCCTTCCAAAGAAAATTTTTCTTCTAATTCCTGCAAGGAGAATTTCTCCTGATTGCTTTTGGGGCTCCAACCAAGAAGGGCGATATAGTTGATAATCGCTTCCTTAATATATCCCTTATCCACTAAGTCCTGATAGGACGCGTCCCCGTTTCTTTTGGAAAGTTTTTGGTGTTCGTCCTTCATAATGGGGGGCAAGTGAATATATACGGGGCGTTCCCAACCAAAGCAATCGTACATGTGGTTATATTTAGGGGTGGAAGAAAGGTATTCCGTACCGCGAATAACGTGCGAAATAGCCATCAAGTGGTCATCCACCACGTTGGCAAAGTTGTAGGTGGGCATCCCGTCCGATTTTAGCAAAATACCGTCTTCCATATCCTTATTTTCCACGGTGATTTCCCCGTACACTAAATCGGTGTACGAAGAAGAACCCGTGAGGGGGATATTTTGGCGGATTACGTAAGGCTTACCCGCCGCAATGTTTGCTTGAATTTCTTCCTTTGTTAAGGATAAACAGTGCTTATCGTAACGGGAAACGCCGTTCGCGTCCTTTAAGGATGCAATGCGTTCTTCATCACAAAAGCAGTAGTATGCGCCGCCGCGTTCTACTAATAGTTCGGCGTACTTTTTGTAAATATCCTTTCTTTGGCTTTGCACGTAAGGGCCGTAATTACCGCCTACGTCCGGGCCTTCGGCATAAATAACGCCACTATCTTTTAAGGTGTTGTAAATTAAGGACACCGAATCTTCCACGTAGCGGGAAGTATCCGTATCTTCTAGGCGCAAAATAAACTTACCGCCTTCCTTTTTCGCGTAAAGATAGCCGTAAAGGGCGGTTCTAAGCCCACCGATATGTAAATACCCCGTGGGGCTGGGTGCAAATCTGGTCCTTACTTCTTTCATTTCGGGTTTTCTCCTGAAAAATTTTCAAAATGTTTCTAAAAACATTTTACCACAAAATAAAAAAAGTGTATAATGTTTTTAAGGAAAAAAAGGAACTTTTTTATGAACTATTTCAATTCTTCGCTAAAATTTTTAGAAAAACTGATAAAAATCCCTTCCGTGGAAGGGGTTCCTGAAAAAAACGCACCCTTCGGCAAGAACGTGGCAAACGCGCTTTCTTTGTTTTTAGAAGAAGCGCAAACCCTTGGCTTTGGGGTAAAAAACTACGAAGGCTACGCGGGGGAAGTTATTTTCGGAAACCCCAACGCCACCCCCGAAAACTGCGTAGGCATTTTGGCGCATTTGGACGTAGTGCCCGAAGGGGAAGGCTGGTCGGTGCCCCCTTACGCGTTGACCGAGCAAGGGGAATACCTGATGGGTAGGGGCGTATTGGACGATAAAGGACCCGCCGCCGTAACCCTTTACGCAATGAAAAAACTGTTGGACGAAGGGTTTACCCCCTCAAAAACGGTAAAGTTAATTTTAGGTTGTAACGAAGAAACGGGGTGGCGGTGTATGGACTACTATACCACGCACGCAAAGATGCCCGAAACGGGGTTTTCGCCTGACGCGGAATTCCCCGTAATTTACGCCGAACGGGGGATACTGCACGCGCGGTTCTTTTTCCCCCTGCCTAAGGGCGTTGTGTCCTTTACCGCAGGGGAACGCGCGAATATGGTGCCCGCCAAAGCGCAAGCGAAAGTTAATGCGGAAATCCCCCTTTCACTCCTTGAAAAACACGGCGTGAAAATGGTAAGCGGACTTTTACAAACCGAAGGGGTGCAAGCGCACGGCTCTACCCCCTGGGAAGGAAAAAACGCTTGCGTTCCTATGCTAAATTTTCTTGCGGATGCGGGTATCAATTTGGGGGCTTTACCCCACTTTTTCGCAGATGGTAACGGCGTTAGCCAAGCGGCGGACGAAACGGGAAATTCTTCCTTTTCCCCCAACGTGATTCGCGTGGAAGGAAACACCTTATGCGTTACCGCGGATATTCGCTATGCGCCAAGCAAAAGAAAAGAAGTGGTGGATAAACTAAACGCATACGGCGTTCGGTACGAAATTTTGCACGAACAACCCCCCTTACTGCAGCCCGTGGAAAGCAAACTGATTCAAACGTTGCTTGGGGTATATAACGAGTTCACGGGGGAAAACGCAACGCCCATCGCGATAGGGGGTGGCACTTACGCCCGCGCAATGAAAAACGGCGTAGCCTTTGGCCCTTGTTTTTTAAGCGAGCCTTCCACCGCCCACCAAGCGGATGAAAAAATAAAAAAAGCGCATCTTTTCTGCGCTTATCAAACGTACGGGGAAGCCATCAAACGGCTTTCCAAATAGGAGAAAGAAATGCAACCAGAAAATTTTAACGTGGCAAGTTTGGTGGCGCAAAGAATCGCACCCCCTTTCACCGAAAGCGAGGCAAAAAATGCGGTTTATACAAAACTAAACGACCTTGATATTCCCTTTTACGCCATTGACCATCCCCCCGTGCACGGCGCGGATTGTGTGGAAAATTACGTACCCGTGGACGAGCATACCGTGGTGGTAAAAAACTTGTATTTAAGAAACGATACGGGCACGAAATCTTGGCTGGTTACCGAATGTTACCACAAGCACGCGGATTTGATAAACCTTCGTGCGTTTTTAGGCAGTAGTCGCTTGGGGTTCTGTTCGCCCGAACGGCTTTGGAAGGGCTTAGGAATTCGCCCCGGCTCGGTTTCCCCCCTTTGCTGTATGAACGATACCGAAGGGAAAATTCCCTTGATTTTGGATGCGGATTTAGCAACATACGCGTACATTTGTATGCACCCCAACGATAACACGGGCTCGGTGTACTTAAAGTATGAAGATTTATTAAAATTTGCGCGCGCCACGGGGCACGAACCCGTGTTTTACCGCGTGTAACTGAGGACAAAATTCCCTCTCCTCAGGAGGACACCCAAGTACGTCATTCTTCGCCTACCATCATATTTCCATAGGAAATATATCATATCCGTTAGGATATATCAAAACGCAGTTTATATCATACGCCCACGGGCGTATATCATTTTACTATTCATTCTTCGCCCAATACCCTTTCAAAGGAGTTTTCAAATGAAAAATATAATTAAAAAATACCTTTCTGCAACCCTTTGCGCGTTGCTACTTTGCGCGTTCCCCCTTACCCTTACCGCGTGCGGAGATAACCCGGCACCTTCCACGCCTTCGGTTACCCCTTCGCTTACCCCTTCCGCTTCCCCTTCGGTAAGCCCTTCCGTTCCCACAGCGCCCAAACCCGTTATTGAAATCACCTTGGCGGACGGACGTAAAATGACTGCCGAATTATACCCGGATATCGCCCCTCAAACGGTTGCGCGCGTTCTTGCTTTGGTAGACCAAAACTTATACGACGGGGTAATTTTTCACCGCGTAATTGAAGATTTTATGATTCAAACGGGGGGCTTTATTCCCAGCGCGCAAGGCTTACTGCAACTTTCCGCCCCCAGCCTTTACGGGGAATTTTATTTTAACGGCTTTGCCAACGATTTATTACACGAACCGGGCGTGCTTTCTATGGCAAGAACCAACGCGTATAACGGCGCAAGCACACAGTTTTTTATCTGCACTGCGGTATGCCCGCATTTGGATGGATACTACGCCGCGTTCGGCAAGTTAACGGATGCGGAAAGCTTAGAAGTTGCCATGGATATTTCCCGCGTAACAACGGACGCAAAATACGTGTTCGCCTCAGACGTTCCCCAAGAAGATATCGTAATTCAATCCATAAGAAGAAAGTAAGGCTTTTAATGGATAAAAAGGTTTTGAAAAAATAATAGATGAAAACAAAACCCGCCCGTGCGAAAAAACGCACGGGCGGGCTTTATTTTAGCGATAACCTAATTATTTTTTACCGAATAACTCGCCTTTCATAGCGGCAAATTCTTCTTCGGTAATCACTTTTTGGTCTACTAGTTTCTTCCACTTTTTCAGTTCTTCCAAGTCGCCTACGTTTTTATTAGCAACTTTTAAAGTTTTTGTTTTTAATTCTTCAAATTCTTCAGCGGTAATGATGCTTTCTTTTTCCATTTCCTTATACTTGTTCAAAACGGAAAGCACATCTTCGCTAGTGGTTGCTTTGCCTTTCTTTACAAAACCAAGAAGGGTAAGCAATTTAACAGAATAATACAAAAGCGCTGCAACCGCCATTACGGCAAAACCTACGTCAATAAAGCTAAAGAATTCGTAATATGCGAACATTTCGTCAGGATACAAAATTCTGGTGATTGCGGCAACGCCTGCAACAACCATAATTAAATAACCAAGGCTTACAGCTCCTTCTTTCTTGCTGAAAATTAAAACAAGGGACGCAATTGCTACTGCAAACGAAAGATCCATAATGCTAAATGCATACGCGGGCATTTCCAGTTCCATTGCGTCAAGGAAGATGCCAACAATGGCGATAAGCATACCAATAACGGCAATAATTTGTGATAGTGTTTTCTTCATTTTCTTTTCTCCTTTATAGAAAATTTTTTCGGGGAAAGGGGTAAACCCACTTGCAAGGCTTTCTTGCCCCGTCTTTATCCGCATTATACTACACATTTTATCTAGTGTCAAGACATTTTGTGTACTTTTTGGGTAAACTTTTACTATGGATAAATTATTTTGTAACAATTTAAAGGAAGCAAGGAAGGCTTGCGGTTTTACCCAAAAGCAAGTGGCAAACAAATTAAGCGTTGTGGAAAGCTGTTACGCTAACTGGGAACAAGGCAGAACCGAACCCAACGTGGATATGCTTAGGAAGTTAGCAAAAATTTTTTGCGTTTCCTTAGACGAACTAATTAACGGCTAACCTTTGATAGCGCTATCCTTTTGCTTTTTTGCAGTAAATTCCACGATTACGTAACAAAACCGCCCCGTTGTCCGGGGCGGTTTTTCGTTTTTTGGGGTTTTTCTATCGTGCGAAAAGAACTTTTGCAAGCCCCCGTGTGTAAAGGGGCCTTATTTTTTGTCATTCTTCGCCTACATGCCTTGACGGGCTAATCGGAGAATCTAAAAAAGTCCGTTGTAAAAACGTTCCGCTTATCCAAGCAAAACGTCCATTACCATCATCAAGCAAAAGCCGAAAAGTAAGGCGTAGGTTGCACCCCGTTCGCTTCCGTGGGCGTGCGTTTCGGGAATCATTTCATCACTGATTACGTAAAGCATGGTGCCACCCGCAAAGGCAAGGGCAAAGGGCAAAATGGTGCGGGCAATGCGTACCGCAAAGTAGCCGATAAACGTGCCGATTACTTCCACTAATCCCGTAAGCGCGGCAATACCAAACACTTTTTTGGGCTTCATGCCCGTGGAAAGCATAGGGCCGATAATTACCATGCCTTCGGGGATGTTTTGCAAAGCAATACCCCCGGCGATAATCAACGCGCGTGCGGTATCCCCACCGCCAAACCCCACCCCTGCGGCAAGCCCTTCGGGGAAATTATGTATGGCAATCGCGGTTACGAACAGCAAAACGCGGTTGATTGCGCGGTTATTGTGTCTTTCTTCTGCGCGCCCCATTAAATTGTGTAGGTGGGGCACCATTTTATCCGTAAAGTTTAATAATAGAGCACCCGCAAAAATACCCAAAACGGCAATCCAAAGCCCGTATTTGCCCCCTTCGGTTACGGCGGGAAGAATCAGGCCGAATACCGCCGCAGCAAGCATAACGCCCGCCGCAAATGCAAGCACGATATCCGAAAAGCGGTGGGTGGCTTTTTTGAAAATCACCCCTAGCGCCGCCCCTATTACGGTTGCCCCGCCCACGCCAAGGGCGGTTAGTAGCACGATACCCATTTAGTTCTCCTTATGCATTACAAACGGGCGCACGTAAGTGCGCCTTTTTACTTTTAGATGAAATATCCTTTTGCGGAAGATTAAAAGCAAGCCAAAGCTTACCTAAACGCTTTTGAAAAGGCAGAAGCAAGCGATACAAGGCTCGCTTAAATCCGTTCTGAAAAGGCAGAAACGAGTTATGCTTTTTCAAAAAAGCGGAAGTTTAGAAGCAAGCAAGCCGAGGCAAACGCGGATTTCGGAAGGGCGCATACTTACCCGTATGTAACCGCACCGAAAACGCAAGTTTAACAAAGGCTTGCGCCGCTTATAAGCTTACGCTTCAGAAAATTCGTCTTTCCCCGCCCCACACAAAGGACACGCAAAATCTTCGGGAAGATCCGCAAAAGCGGTACCGGGGGCGATATCCATTTCGGGTGCGCCTACTTCTTCATCATATTCCCAACCACATAAGTTGCAAACGTATTTCATAATATCTCTCCTTTTGGCGCGTATGCGCCACTTAAATTTTTTCGTTGTTAGATTCTCCGCTTCTTTCGCCGAAAAGGTGGCGAAGAAACGAGTTATGCAAGGCTCGCTTAGGAATTCAGACGAGATGAACCTTGGTGGTTATCGAGGTTGAATTCCGTAGCAGAAACGCAGTAGCGCGCCGTTTATCATCCACCGATAAAAAGGCGGATTAGAAACAAGCAAGACAAGGAAGTCCGAGCGGTTTGGGGCGGATGTATACTTTGCGTATTCGACGGTCCGAACCGCGATGGCTGACACCGTATTGCGCCGTTTATCATCCACCGATAGGACTAAAGTCTGCCGCCCCGTGTTTACACAACGGGCACACAAAATCTTCGGGCAAAGATTCCCCTTCGTAAACGTACCCGCAAATATTGCAAACGTAACCCTTCTTTTGGGTGTCGGGCTTGGGTTTCACGTTCGCGTGGTAGTAGGCGTAGGTCATACTTTCTTTATCCGAAAGCACGCGCATTTCGGTTACCGCGCAAACGAACATTCCGTGCGTGCCCATATCCACGTAGTTTTCCACTTTCAGGGAAATTACCGCGTTTACGTAGCGGGGCAGTAGTACAAGCCCGTTTTCGGTACGGAAGGGGGTGCAATCTTTAAACTTATCCACGTTTCTTCCGCTTACAAAGCCAAAGGCTTCAAACACTTTAAAGGGCGCTTCCACCGTTAAGCAGTTCACGTTCATTACGCCCGTTTGCTTAATTACGTGGTGCGAATAATTTTCCTTATTGATGGTAACCGCAATGCGATTAGGTTGACTGGTAACTTGGGTAACGGTATTCACGATTAAGCCGTTATCCTTTTTGCCGTCGTTACACGTTACCACGTATAAGCCGTAACCGATACTGTTCAGTGCGGAAAGGTCGTTTTTGTTGGCGGTTTTGCCCCGCGCAACGTATTCGCGGCACAGTTCGGTGGCAAGCGCGGCTAAACTTTCCTTGCTTTCTTCGCTTAGGGCGGAACGGATGGTAACCGCCGTTTCGGTAAAGGTTAAATTCTTGCTTTTTTCCAGCATAGAACGCATCACCTTTGTGGCAACGGGCGCCCAACTTCCGTTTTCTATCAGGGCAACCGTACGGTTTTGATAGTTGCGTTCGGTTAAATGGTCAATGAAGGTGTGCATAAAGGGGAAAATTTCCGCGTTGTAGGTGGTGGTTGCAAGCACCAATTTAGAATAACGGAAGGCGTCCTCTACCGCTTCGGCCATATCGCAACGGGCTAAATCGTTTACCACCACTTTGGGGCAGCCCCCTTCCTTTAACTTTTCGGCAAGCAGTTCCACCGCTTTTTTGGTGTTACCGTACACCGAAGTATAGGCAATCATAATCCCTTCTTCTTCGGGTTGATAGCTAGACCACACGTTGTATAAGTTTAGGTAATACCCCAAATTTTCGGTTAATACGGGGCCGTGCAAGGGGCAAATAATTTGAATATCCAATCCCGCCGCCTTTTTCAGAAGGGCTTGTACTTGCGCGCCGTATTTTCCCACGATGCCAAAGTAATATCTACGCGCTTCGCACGCCCAATCTTCTTCTACGTCTAGCGCGCCGAACTTCCCAAATCCGTCCGCCGAAAATAAAATTTTATCCGCGCTATCGTACGTTACGATTACTTCGGGCCAGTGTACCATGGGCGCAGTAACGAAAGTAAGCGTTCTTCCGCCTAAGGAAAGGGTATCCCCGTCCCCCACGGCAATTCTTCTATCCGCAAAATCCGTTCCAAAGAAGTTTTGCATCATGGGAAACGCCTTTTGGGAAGCCACGATTTTCGCGTTTGGAAAGGTTTTCATAAATTGCATTACGTTGGCGGAATGGTCGGGCTCCATATGCTGTACAATTAAATAGTCGGGGGCTCTACCCGCAAGCACGGTTTGTACGTTATCCAGCCACTCGTGCGTAAAGCGCGCATCCACCGTGTCCATAACCGCAATTTTTTCATCCATAATCACGTACGAATTGTACGCCATACCGTTCGGCACCACGTATTGCCCTTCAAAAAGGTCGATTTCCTTATCGTTTACCCCCACGTAAAACACGTTTTTGGTTACGTTCATATCCATTTCTCCTTTGGGGAAGAACCGCGCGCCGTTTTCAGTGCGGCTCTCCCCATCTTTTTCCGTGTGGTATTATACCACACCCCGCGATACTTTTCAATACCCCTACGGAAAAAATTTTTGCGTTTTCGGTTTTTTCTTGGGGAAAAGAAGATCGGAAAAAAGGAAAATCGGGAATAGCCCTTTGCGCCCCCTTCGCGCAAGGTCCCTTCCTTTTTTTCTGCGGTTTTTTATAATTCGATACCGCGGCTTTTTCCGCGCATATTGACACGGGTTTTAGAGTATGCTATACTCTATTTGGTAAACCTTACCGAAAATTTGCTTTTAGGAGAATTTTTATGAGACAGAATAATGAACTTCGCCGTTTTGCCCGCCAGCAAATGCGTGGGAATTTCGACGTCCTTTTCGGTATCCTTATGCTGTTTTTAGTAATGGAATGGACAGCAAGTTTTATTGCGGGATTCGTTCCCCTTTTACCCCTTGCGGTTACCGTAATTATCACCCCCGCGTTCGCCCTTTCGCAAGCGTTCGTGTTTATAAAAACGGTACGCGGCTCCCGCCCCTTGGCAAGGGACGCGTTCTACGGCTTTAAGGGTTTTTGGGCGGCGTTCAAAACCACTTGGCTAACCGCGCTTTACGTGTTCTTGTGGTCTTTGCTTTTGATTGTTCCCGGCATTATCAAAGCCATTTCGTATTCGCAAGCGTTGAATATCGTTGCAGATAACCCCGATATCGGCGCAAGGGACGCCATTTCGCGCAGTAAAGAACTGATGGAAGGCAAAAAAATGCAATACTTCCTTTTGGGGCTTTCCTTCTTCGGTTGGATCGTGCTAAGCGTATTTACCCTTGGTCTTTTGCTGATTTGGGTTGTGCCCTATATGATCACCGCCCAAGCGGTTTTCTACTGTGAACTGATTGCGGATGAAGAACAACAGGCATCCGCCCAAGTAAACGCTTGGGGCAACGGCTATTTTTCGTATATGTACAACAGAACGGGGAATCCGCCTACCGCAAACGGCAACGCCTCTGAAAATCCGTTCAAAGCCCCTGCGCATCCCGGTGAACCAACGGCGGAAAACCCCTTTGCGCCCCCTGCGTATCCCACCGAACCCCAACCCGCGCCCACCGAAGGGAACGACGGAAACAACGAAGGAAACGCGGAAAGCGAATTTCCCCCGCCCGAAGATCCTTTTTAATTCTTCCCCTTTTTTTTCGTTATCATTTGAAAGGCTCCCTTTAAGGGAGCCTTTTTTTCGTAGTTTATTTTACGCGGTATTTTCGTTTCCGCTTTTACGCGGTGATTTGTGGGGTATGCGTGGATGTTTCGCGGTTATATGCGGCGGGCACATTCGTAATTTTTCCACCGCGCCTTACTTATCGGTTCTATCACCGCGTGGTCGCTTGCGGTATGTAAAATATAGTTATTTCCCAAATAAATGGCAACGTGGCCAATGCGTTCCACGCCTACGTTATTTTTTCTTGCGGCGTTGGTAAAAAACAGCAAATCCCCACGGGCTATTTCCCCGCGCGCAATCGCCTTTCCTTGGGTTACTTGGGTGCGCGTAGTAAGGCTTAACAGCGTGCGGTTTCCGTGATAAAACGCGTACTGCGTAAGCGCCGAACAGTCAAACTTGCCTTGCGCGAATTCCGTGTTGAGTACGCCGTTTCCCCAATGATATCGCGGGCTTCCCCAAACGTATGGATATCCTAGCAGGCTTGCCCCAACGGCTATCACGCGCTCTATTTCTTCGTTCGCGCAAGGTATTGCCATTTGCGTGCAGTAGTCAGCAAAAACGTACGCCGTCTGCTCCTTATACACGGTTTTATAAAAACCGTTTTCCTTGCCTAACAAAAGCACCGCGTCCTCTTTATCCAAAACGCCCAGTTTTTTTGCGCTTACGCTTGCACCACTCCGCACGATAAGGCCGTTTACGTTAGAAACCGCGTAAACCGCCCTGTTTTCTTGGGGTTGCGAAGTGGGGGAATCATCCTCTTCCGTTTGGGGCGGAAACGCCCCACCGCTTATAGAAGGGCAAATTGAAACGCTTCCGCTTTCTTCGGGGGGAGAAAGAAGGGTATCCGCTTGGGTTTTTGCGCCGCACGCGCATACCGAAATACAGCCTAGAACAATGAAAAAAATGCTTAAAATTCGTTTCATGCTTCCATTATACGGGCTTTGATACGCAAATGCAATAGGGGAAAAATGGAAACGCCCCCTGTTTTTACCAGTGGGGCGTTATTTCTTTGGGGTATGAAAAAGTTGCAAAATCGTATTCTTTGGCAGAAAACGCGGTAGCACACCGTTTCTCCGCCGACGGCTTCGTTTGCGGAGAACCGAGCAAGCAGAACACCCCCACCAAGGCAGAAACGAGTTATGCAAGGCTCGCTGGGAATTTGGGATGAAATGAACCTGGGCGGTTATTGAAGTCCAAATTCACAGCAGTAAACGAAGCAGAACGAAGTTTATGCGTTGGTGTCCGTCGGTGGAGAACCGAGCAAGACAAGGAAGTCCAAGCCATTTGGGGCGGAAGTATACTTGTCGTATTCGACGGTCCAAAGGGCGACGGCTGACACCGTATTGCGAAGTGTTATCCGCCGACGGTTTCGTCGATAATTTCGGGATTCACCGCATTCACCGCCACACTCTTCATCCCGTTCAAACAGCCCGACTTGGTTTTGTAGCCCGCTTCGCAGATGGCAATGCTTTCACCGTTTGCGGCGAATAAGCGGTAACGGTAAAGGCCGGCTTTATCAAAATAAATTTCAAATTTGGGGTTGGTTTGGGGAACGGGTTTTTGCAGGGTGTTATCTTCAATTTTGCCTGCTTCTATGCATTTAGCGGCGTTCACACCCACGCTTGCCATACCCTTTTTGCAAGCCGCTTTGGTGGAATATACTTGGGATGCCACGGCAATTTTTTCCTTATTTGCCGCAAGTAAACTAAAGTTAAACGCGCCCGTAGGCGTTTTTTTAATGATGAAAGTACCCATACTTTTTCTCCTTTCGTTTTTTCTTATTGTACCACGAAGGTGGTTTTTTGTCAATATTTTTCCTGCTTTTGGTAGGGAAATTTCTTCGCCCTATTGCTTTTCCTTTTGGGGTATGATATACTTGAAAAAAAACACGCGCGGGCAACGTGGTTTTCGTAGCGCGAAAGGGAGAAAGTATGTTAGATAATCGCATTTTCTACGATCACGAAAAACAAGGCTTTTGCGGGGATTTTATCCCCTTTTATCACGAAGGGGTGTTCCACTTATTCACCATTATCGGTAGCGACTGGTGGCATTTAACCACCACGGATTTCGTGGATATTACAAACCACGGCGTGGCTATTTCGGGGATTCCCGAACTTACCGCGCAGGACCGCGATATTTATACGGGAAGCATCTTTTTGGATAAGGGCACGTTCCATATGTTTTACTGCGGGCATAACGAGGATTTACTAAAGGACGGCAAGCCCAGCGAAGTGATGATGCACGCCACTTCTAACGACCTTTTCACGTGGGAACGGCAAACGGACGTATTCCTTGCGCCCGACGAAACGCGGTATATGCGCCGCGGCTGGCGGGACGGGTTCGTGTATTACGATGAAAAGAACGCCGAATACCGCATGTTAATTACGGGGGCACTGAAGCACGAACACAGCAAGCGCTGGGGTTGCGTTGCGCTTGCCACCAGCCAAAATTTAACGAAATGGCAGGTGCAAGACCCCTTCTACGCGCCCTATTTATACGACGCGCACGAATGCCCCGATTTGTTTGAAATGAACGGCAAGTACTACCTTTTGTTTTCCACCTTCACGCGTTGGTGGGAACTGCATTACCGCGTTTCGGATAGCATTGACGGGCCATGGAAAACTCCCAAGGACGACCGGCTGGATAACCGCAGTTTTTACGCGGCAAAAACGGTTACGGACGGTAAAAAACGGTACCTTGTGGGTTGGACTGCCCGCCGAGAAAACGATAAAGACGACGGTAAATATCTATGGGGTGGAACGCTGACCGTACACGAAGTTACGGCACGCGCGGACGGAACGCTTGCGCTATCCCCCGTATCCACCGTAAAACAGTTGTTTACCAAGGATATCCCCCTTGCTTTAACCCCCGCTTTTGGGGAAGGTAGCGGGGAAGTGGTAAACGAAAACACCTTCCGCCTATCTTCGGAAGGGTACTTATGCGCCAAAGTAGGGGAAAGTGAAACGGACGAATACTTCCTTTCGTGCGATATTACCCTAAGTGATAACGCTTCGTGCGGGATGCTACTCCGCGCGGACACCAACAAATTTGAAAAATGGTGTTCGGTAGAGGTGGACAACCGCAAAAACCGCCTGTTTTACGACCATTTCGGCAAGTTCTTCTGGGATCAGTTTTTTGATGAAGAACGCCCCTTGCCTAAAGCGGAAACCTACCACCTGGAAATCGTTTCCAAGGGCAGTATTTTACTGATTTACTGCAACGGCGTTGCCCTTTCCACCCGTTGCTACGGCTTTAGCGGTGGGGAAATCGGCGTGTTTATCAACGGTGGCGAAGGGGAAATTAAAAACCTTTCGGTAAAAAAGGCGTAAAAATAAGCGAAAATTCGTGTAAATGAAACAATAAAACCGAGCGGTGGGGAAATCCCTACCGCTCGGTTTTCGTTTTCTTTTCTTTTTCTTACTTTTCCTTTTGCGCTTCGCTTTCCGCGCCTTCTTCGGGGGGGAGTTCTAGCATTTTTTCGGGCTCTAACACCTTTTTCTTACGGATACGGGCGGGAAGGTTCGGTTCGGATTCCTTTTTGCCCTTTTTTTCCTTTCTTAGCCGTTTTTTACCAAGGTTCGCCCACAAAATAACCGCTACTTGCAAGGGCGCGCCAAGTAAAAATACCATCCATAGGTTATCATCTAAAAACTGCACGTAAAAGGCGGCAAGCGCCCCCCAAATCAGCACCGAAACCAGCGTTAAGGTTAGCGAACGCTTACCCCATAACGAGCTAAATACGATGCCCACGATTGCGGATAAGGGAACCGCCCAAACGAACGCCTTCCACATGTTTTTATCAAATAGCATGTTTTGGTATACGTAGTAAAAGGTTGCCATAAACCACACGGTAATTACCGCAAGCAGGGCAATTACGATTTTATTGCCGTTTTCCTGCCGGTACGTGTACATGCTTTTTTCCTTGCGGTCCCCTTCGTGCGTTAAATAGTCAAAGGTAACGCCGTACATTTCGCAAATTTTGCAAAGCACGTCAATATCAGGTAGGGCATCCCCCCGTTCCCAACGGGAAACCGCCTTATCCGAATAATTTAAACGCTCGGCAAGCTCTAACTGCGTTAATTTATTTTGTTTTCTTAACTCCACCAAATTTTTGGCGATAATCTGCTTGATATTTTCCATACCCCCATTATACCACGGTTTTCCCCCCGTTTCAAGTGTTTTTCTACTGAAAATAGAATTATTTTGGCGCTTTTTCTAAACAAAATAGAATTCTATTTGCGCGGAGAAGGGGTTTTGGGGGTTTTACAAAGAATACAGTAACGTGCCAAACCCTGCCGATATCAATATCATTAGTATCGGACTTGGGTTTTTCTTAAATACGCGCTTTGTCACTACGCCGATTGCTATCAATACGGCAAAAATGATAATACCCCTAACGTCTATACTCGGCATATCGCCTACGCTACTTAAACCGATTGCGGTACTAATAAACGTTGTAATAGCCGTTGCAAGTATCAATCCGATAATGCACGGGCGAATTCCGCCAAGAAACGCCTTTACACCTGCAAATTTTAAAAGGTTGCGCATCAGTGCGGCGATGAATAGAATGATGAGAAAGGAGGGGAATACCACGCCAAGCGTAGCAAGAATCGCACCCCAAAATCCACCTTGCGCCGATCCAACGAACGTTGCCATATTCACCGCTATCGGTCCGGGAGTAGATTCCGCCACGGCAATCATATTTAGTAACTCTTCTTCGGTAAGCCAACCGTAGGATAACACCTTTTCCCTTATGAGCGAAATCATTCCGTATCCACCACCAAAAGAGAAGGCGCCAATTTGAAGGAAGGTTAAGAATAATTTCAGATACATTATTGTTTTTCCCCCTTCTTAATTTTGCCAAGAAGATATACCACTATACCGCACGCTCCGCAAATTAGTATCATAAAAATGGTTGAAAATTTCACCGCGAACAATGAAACTAGTAGCATACAAATAAGCGTTGCGGAAAGAAGGATTACGTTAAATACGGTTTTTTCCATTTGCTTTAACATTTTTAGCCCTGCCGTAAGAATTAGATACACTACGCATATCTGAATCCCCTTGAACGCGTAAGCAACCATCCTTAACGAAAGAAAAGCATCGAAAAACAAGGATATGGCGAAAATAATAACGAAGGAGGGGATGCAAACGCCAAGCGTGGCGATCACGGCCCCAATGGTTCGGGCGGTTTTATATCCCACGTAAGTTGCCGCGTTTATAGCAATCGGCCCGGGGGTAGATTCCGCAATTGCAGCAACGTCCAAAAACTCCTCTTTTTCCATCCACTTCTTTTTTTCTACGAATTCATTTTCAAGCAAAGCAAGCATAGCGTATCCACCGCCAAAGGTGAATAGCCCTATTTTTAGCATAGTGAAAAAAAGTGAAACACAGCCTTTCATTTTCCGCATAAAAGCCCCTTATATATCCTTGCTATCTTTTTTTTGTAAGAATATTATAACATAATAAAAGCATTTATACAATTTTTTTAACGTAAAAAGAAAGCCCGACTTTTAAAAAGTCGGGCTGAATACTAATACGTTTTAGGCGTTATCCTATTATTCTTCGTCCTTTAAGGGGGTGCCTTCGCCGTTCGTTTCCTTTAAGCTGTTGCCGATAAATCCACAAAACCCTTCAAGGCATGTAGGCGAAGAATGACAAATTTTCCTTGCCTTCCCCCAAGGGGGAAGGTGTCAAGCAACGCTTGACGGATGAGGGGTAACCTACTTTTCGTTCTATTCGTTTTTGTTACTGCCCTAAACGTGCTAAAAAACCCTGCAAAATAATGTAATGGGGGAAGATGGGCAAACAAAAAACGGAGCAAAATTTGCTCCGTTTTTATAGATTTATTTGATTTCGGCGATTTCAATTTTGTACTGTGAAGTGTTTTCTATTTTTTTAATAAATATTTCCGCTTCTTTTTGCGTTTTAAAACTTTTTGCCATTGAATAAAAGATTGTTAATCCGCAAGGATATCCATATATCCCTTTTGCGAGATATATTCCTTTTCTGTCAATCTCAATTACATATAGTGGTAATTCGTCTTTTTTTAAATATAAAAACTCCCCATTAAGCCTTTCTACTGCTTGCGAGTTAAACATCGTTGAATAATCTCTTTTTCTCTTTTTTCTTTCCCTTATTTTGTTTCTTTTCAAAAAATTAAAAAGTCCTTGGGAATTTCTGTTATAACCAAATTCTTCAACTAGCCTTTTATATAATTCATTATGAGGAATATATGGATTTTGGTTTAATATAAGCTTTATTGCTGCTGTTTCTTCTTGTGTATGAGCAGCAGGATGATGCATCTTTTCTCTAGACACATCGTCAATCAAACCTTCTTTCCCTTTTTCTTTAAATTTTTTTGTCCAACGCCAGATACTCTGTCTCGCAACATTGTACTTTTTTATTGTTTCTTTTATACCATATTTTTCAGCTTCTTTTAATATTTTATATTTTTCTTCTGCCGAATATCTCATTTTTTTATTCCTTATTTTATAAAAACGGAGCAAAATTGCTCCGTTTTGTTTTTTATTATTGTTTTTGCTACCCTTTTCTTGGTTTTGAAGGGGCGCAAAATTTATTTATCATCTTTTTTGCCGTTCCCTTTTAGGCAGCCAAGCGGATTAAATTATTCTTCGTCCTTTAAAGGGGTGCCTTCGCCGTTCGTTTCCTTTAAGCTGTTGCCGATAAAACCGCCAAAGCCTTCAAAACTGCTAAACGAGGACGCCTTTTTTGCGGGGCGGGAAGGACGGGGGCGATCGCCACCACGTTCGCTACGGTCAAAACCCTTGCGTTCCCCTCTTTCCCGGCGGTCAAACTTACGGTCTCCGCGGTCAAAACGTTCGCGTTGGGGTTTTAATTCGTTGGGGATTACCACCACGTAGCGGTTGGGTTCTTTGCCTTCGCTAATGGTTTTTACTTCGGCATGTTCAGCTAAGGCCGAGTGAATAATTCTTCTTTCGTAGGGATTCATGGGTTCTAACGCCATTTTTCTGCCGTAACGCACTGCTTTATCCGCAAGTTTGTTTGCTAAGTTTTTCAGCGTTTCTTCCCTTCTTGCGCGGTAATTTTCGCAATCTACTACAACGCGCATATAATCTTCCTTACCCGTGTTGTAAACCGCACCGGCTAAGGTTTGGATGGAATCCAACACTTCACCGCGGTAACCGATAAGTGCGGAAGAATTTGCTGTAATCAAGTTGATTTCCAGCTTTTCGCCTTCGCTTACCACTTCTGCGGTGGCGGTGATTTCCATTTTTGCAAGTAAGGCTTCAATAAAGGTTACTACGCGCTTAAGATCCCCTTCCTTTTTACTAATTAAAACCTTTGCTTTGGATTTGAAGAAAAGGCCCTTGCCCCCTTCTTCCACCACGGTTACGTTTGCGGTTTCCTTGGTTAAGCCGAGTTCTTTTAACCCTTCTAAAACCGCTTCTTCTACCGTTTTCCCGGTAAATTCAAATTCTTGTGCCATAGATATATATAACTCCTTATAAAGCCGCCCTATCGGCGCTTTTTTATCTGTTTATAATTACCTTTTCTTGTTTTACTTCGCCCATTTTTTTGGTATACACTTTGGTTGCTATCCAGTTAATTACAAGGTTAGAAACGGTGGCGTAGATAGAACTTACAATCATGTATATGGTAAATGCGGAAGAATAGGAAAGTGCGAAAATACCCATCATGATGGGCATAATCACGTTCATCCACTTGCCCACGTTGGGTTGCCCTTCCACCGTTTGCATTTCCGTTTGGCTTTTTTGCATTTTTTGCATGAGCCATTGCGAAAGGAAGGTAAACGCCATACAAAGAATAGGCAGGATAAAGTATCCGTTTACGGATTCTTTATTCAGTTTTGCAGTTACTGCGTTATATTGGGTTGCATCTACCTTTATGCCAGTTAGCGATTCAAATTTTGCCGCGGTGGGAACGGCTTTATCTAAAGGATTATCCGCAACCCAAAGGTTTTTAACCCAAATAAAATCTGCTTTTTCTTTATAATACGCGTCCGCAGCGGCCTGTGCGGCTTTTTCTTTTAATTCTTCATCCGAAAGGGTTGCGTAAGCGGAATCTTCTAACACTTCGTTATACGCAACTACCATATGATTATAGTTTTCTGCAACCGCGTACTTACTATACGAACGGAACGCGCTAAACACAACGCCGAAGAAAATTAAGGAAACGATTAAAGGCAAGCACATACCAAACATGCTGTACCCTTCCTTTTTATAAACGGCCGAAAGTTTTTGTTGGTAAAGTTGGGGGTTGCCCGCGTATTGCTTTTTCAGTTTATCCAACTGGGGCTTCATACGACGCATAATAAATTCGTTTTTCTTGGTAGAAAAACGCGAATATACGTCTAAGGGCAGGGTAATTAACTTTACGATAAGCGTAAACAAAATAACTGCCAAGGCAACGTAACCCACGGCATTAAATAATTTAACTAATAACTTACCAATCCAATTTAATTTTACGGGATCTACGGAATCTGCTTTTGCCGCAAGAATTTGAATAAAATTCATTTTTTTCTCCTTCTCAAAGGAATTTTGGCTAAAAAGAACACTTTTAGCTTTTTTAATCGGGCGAAAACAAACGGCCGATTACAAAACCCATTTATATTTTTTTACGTTGATAGGAACGGGGTCGTACCCCCCTAACGAAAAATGGTTGCAACGTAAAATCCGATAAACGGAAAACGCGGCGGCTTTCACCCCGCCGTATTCTTTTAATGCCGTTAAAGCGTATTCTGAACAAGTAGGGCGAAACACACAAGAAGTGGGTAGCCCCCTTGAAACGCGCTTTTTATAAAAGCGGATGATTTTATAAAGAACCTTTTTCACTTAAAATCAGTCCTTCCTTATCTAACACGTACCGCATATTTTTGGCTGTTTCTTTCACCCCGTGGGTTATTCCCGCTTTGGGCAAAAAAATCAGATGCGCCCCAGGGAGTACGAAGGGCGCAATTTCCCTAAACGCGGCGCGGAATACGCGCTTTACACGGTTCCGTTTTACTGCGTTGCCGTGTTTTTTAGTAACGACGTATCCTACCTTCGCATCATTTTCCTTGCGAAGGATAATTACGGTTAGGGTTTTGGAATAACTGCGCTTTCCCAGGCGAAACGCTTTATCAAAATCGCAGTTTTTTTTCAAGCGGTAATACAAGGAAAATGCCCTTTAAGCCTTATGCGGAAAGCTTTTTACGGCCCTTGTTTCTTCTTCTCTTTAATACGTTTCTACCGGTTTTGGTAGCCATTCTTTTACGGAAACCGTGAACTTTGCTTCTTTGTCTTTTCTTGGGTTGATACGTTCTTTTCATTGTTATAACTTCCTTTATTTTTTTTGGCTTTACGCCTTATAATTTACAATATCTTTGCTATTATATCTTTTTTTTGGGGCTTTGTCAAGGATTTTAATTCTTAATATTAATAATTCGTTGCTTTTTATCCCCTTTACTTAGAACTTAAAGTTCTATTTTTATTCCAGATAAAAAACAAAAAGCGGAAAAGTTACCCGCTCTTTCCGTAGGGAATTTTCGAGATAGTAAAAGTATAGCCCTCTATACTTCGCCGAAAGCGAAATATAGAGGGCTTTTCTTATTTACAAAAAATAAAATATTTAAGCAACTCTCTTTGTTTAGATGTTTATCGTAAAAGTTTCTGAAGAAAACCATATTACAATTTCCCCACTTTTTACAAGCAATCCATGTTCACCACTAACCATCATTCCTACGTCAGCTACACTTTCTGCTTGTTCAACTTTTCCTTTTATAAAGTCAAGTAAGTTATCGTCTTGATTCAATTTGAATTTTTTTCGCATTTTTTTTTCTACTTTTACATTTTTAATATTCCATTTGTGTTCGTTATTTAAAATTTTTTCTTTTACTTTGTTCGTTGAATAATTTTCATTAAAAAACCCTAGAATTTCACACGCATTATTGTAAAACTTAT
>SVIF01000033.1 GCA_015069615.1 Clostridiales bacterium
GAACTATGGTATACGCCAAAACTTCGATTTCCGTTTTACCCCACGCAAAGCCTACCTTTTGGGGAATTTTTGCCGCCCTTTTACTTTGGGTAGGGCTTCTTTTCGGCTTCTCCCTAATCAACGAATATTTCGTGCGCTTTTTGGAACTTACGGGATATCATCGCCTAACAAGCGTACTTCCCGTTATGGATACGTTTGGGAAATACCTTTTAACCGTTCTCATTATCGCGGTACTACCCGCTCTTGCGGAAGAACTGTTATTCCGCGGTATTTTGCTTTCGGGCACGGAAGGCGGAAAACCGTGGCAAAGAATTTTGCTTTGCGGTGCGCTTTTTTGCGTGTTCCACCAAAACCCCATGCAAACCCCTTATCAGTTTTTATGCGGTTGCGCGTTTGCATATCTTGCTTTAAAAACCGGCAACGTATATTTGGCGGTAGGCGTGCACTTTTTAAATAATTTTTATATTTTAACGGCAACCTACTTGGGGATTCCTACGTTTGGTACGGTGGCAACTATCGTTGCTACGGCAATAGGGCTTTTGGCGTTTATCGGCGCAATGCTAATTTTGCATTTCAAAACGCCAAAACTTGCTTTTCATCCTACGGGGGATAAACCCGTGAAACGCACTTTTCTTTGGTCGCTTCCAGGCGTTTGCGCTTGTATTATTATGTGGATCTCCAATTTTATCACGGGCTTTGGGGGATAAAAATGAAAGTTCGTATCGTATGTGTCGGCAAGGTTAAGGAAGGGTATTTTCTTTCGGGTATTCAAGAATATTTGAAACGGCTAACGCGCTTTTGCAAGGCGGAAATCGTGGAAATTAAGGAAGAAAACTTTACCGAAAATCCTTCCGAATCCGAAAAACAGCGCATTTTACAAAAAGAAGGGGAAAATATCCTTTGTGCCTTACGTGGTAAGGTAGTTGCCCTTTGTGTAGAAGGCAAACAAACGGACAGCGTGGGCTTTTCGCGTATCCTTCGCGAAGTAAAGGACGGCGGTGGGGAAATTACCTTCGTTATCGGCGGTTCGTACGGGCTTTTGGAAGAAGTGAAACAACGCGCGGATCTTCGCCTTTCGTTTTCAGAAATGACCTTTCCGCACACCCTTATGCGCCTAATTTTAACCGAACAAATTTACCGCGGGTTCACCATTATGCAAGGCAGCCCCTATCATAAGTAACCAACCGAATCTTTCAGCGCGTATACTTTACTATGGATACGTACGCGCGTTATTTGTCGGTAGCAAAAGAAATTCCTTGCCAAGAAATAGGAAAATCCTTATTCGGCAGGGAAATTTATGCGTTTTTCGTGGGGAATCCCACCGTTCGCCCCGTAATTATGCAATCCGCTATTCACGCAAGGGAATGGGTAACGGCAGAAGTTTGCTTAGAACTACTTTCTTTTGCAAGAAAAATGGAAGTAAAAGGTGCATATTGGTTTTTGCCTATCACGAATCCGGATGGGGTTTTGCTTGCTATCCGCGGTATACAAACCGCCCCCGCATCTTACCGCAACCGCTTACTAAAAATCAACGGAAGCAAGGATTTTTCCTTGTGGAAAGCAAACGGTAGGGGTGTGGATTTGAACGTAAATTTTTCCGCGCGCCACGGGGAAGGACGCCAAAACGTATTTGCGCCTGCCCCCGAAAATTTCGTGGGGAAATTCCCCGAAAGCGAGCCGTGTACGAAAGCGCTTGTTCGCTTTACGCGTGCCGTTAATCCTTGCCTAACGATTAGTTTTCATACCAAAGGGCAGGAAATTTATTACGATTTTCCTTCGGAAAAGGATGTTTTCTCGGGGGATAAAACGCTTGGGGAACAAATCCTCGCCCCCTTAAATTATCCCTTCAAAACCGCGCCCTTTAGCGTAGGCGGGTATAAGGATTGGTGCATCCAAACCTTGCAAATTCCCGCGTATACGGTGGAATTGTTTTCGGATGCGCTTTCGCACCCCGTTCAAAAAACCGCGCTTACGGGTTTTACACCCAAATTACGTCAAATTTTACAAAATACGGAGAATGTTTTATGGAGCAACGGCAAAAGTTCATGCGCGCCGCCCTATTAGAAGCAAAAAAGGCTGCCAAGGAAGGGGAAGTTCCCGTTGGTTGCGTTATCGTTAAGGATGGCCAGATTATCGCGCGCGGCAGAAATAAACGCGAAAAAACACAATGCGCCACCCGGCACGCGGAAATGATTGCGGTAGAACGCGCTTGTAAAAAAGTGGGTTTTTGGCGGCTAGTCGGTTGTGAAATTTACGTAACCTTAGAACCTTGCCCTATGTGCGCAGGTGCACTTGTTAATTCCCGCATGGGCAAACTGTTTTTTGGCGCCTACGACCAAAAAGCAGGGGCTTGTGAAACGTTGTATCGCATTACGGACGACCCCCGATTAAATCATCGTTTACAGGTGCACGGCGGGGTTATGGAACAGCCTTGTAGGGAAGTTCTTACCGAATTTTTCCGAAATATTAGAAAAAATGCCACTTAACCCGTCTTTTCGTTTGACTAAAAATTTTTTCTATCTTATAATAGATAGGCTAACGATAAATCGTTCGGAAAACCGAGGATAATTTTTTGGAGGAAGCAAATGATTACGCACGGCAACGAAATTAAACTTTTTGCGGGCAATTCCAACCTTCCTTTGGCGAAAGAAATCGCTAAAGAATTGAAATTGGAATTAGGAACATGTGAAGTAGGGCAGTTTAGCGACGGGGAAACTAGCGTTCATATCAACGAAACCGTTCGTGGTAGAGACCTTTTCATTATTCAATCCACCTCTGCGCCCGTTAACGACAACCTTATGGAACTTCTGATTATGATTGACGCAGCAAGCCGTGCTTCTGCAGGCCGTATTACCGCAGTAATTCCTTACTTTGGGTATGCGCGCCAAGATAGAAAAGCGCGTTCGCGCGATCCCATCACCGCAAAACTGGTTGCGGACTTAATTCAAGCTGCCGGTGCAGACCGCGTTTTAACTATGGATTTACACGCGGCGCAAATTCAAGGGTTCTTTAATATTCCCGTGGACCATTTGCTTGGCGGGCCCATCCTTTATTCTTACTTTAAGAAGATGGTAGACGATAACTTTATCGTCGTTTCTCCCGACGTAGGCTCGGTTGGTCGCGCAAGAAACGTTGCGCAACGCTTAAATTGCCCCATGGCAATTATTGATAAGCGCCGCCCCAAGGCTAACGTTATGGAAGTTATGAATATCATTGGGGACGTAAAGGGTAAAACCTGCTTAATGGTAGACGATATGATCGATACGGGCGGAACCATCGTTCAAGGCGCAGAAGCGTTATACAATAACGGCGCGAAAGAAATTTACGCTTGCTGCACGCACGCGGTTCTTTCGGGCCCCGCTTTGGAACGTATCCAAAATTCGCACATTAAGGAATTGGTTTGCTTAAACACGATTGATCTTCCCGAAAACAAGAAGATTGATAAAATTAAAACCCTTTCCACCGCAAAACTGTTCGCAGCAGCAATTGAAAACGTATATCTGGATAAACCCATGTCCAAAATTTACGAATAAGCCTTTTAACTACAGAAAATTTTCCGGGTTGTCCTATCGGGCAACCCTTTTTATCGGGGGGAAGTATGAAACTTTTGGTTGGTCTTGGAAATCCGGACGAAAAGTATAGAAAAACCTTTCACAACATGGGTTTTCTAGCGGTGGAAAACGCCGCCCTTTTGCTCGGCTTAAAATTTACCGAAAAAAAGTGCAAAGCCTTGGTTGCCGAAACGTATATCAAAGGGGAAAAAGTGGTACTTGCCAAACCCCAAACGTATATGAATTTAAGCGGTGAAAGTGTAAAAGATTTAATGGGCTATTACCACGTTTCCCCCAAGGATCTACTGGTTTTTTATGATGATTACGATTTGCCAAAGGGTACTTTGCGTATTCGTCAAAACGGAAGTGCAGGCACACACAACGGAATGCGAAATATCGTAAGTGAAATTGGAAGTACCGAATTTCCACGCGTGCGCGTTGGTATTAAGGATGCGGAACTAAGCCAAATACCCATTATGAACTACGTTTTATCCACGATCCGAGAACAGGATTACGCAATTTATGATGAGGTTTTACAACTTGCGGGCAAAGCGGGGGAAGCGTTTGCCCTTGGGGAAGATATTGAATCCGTAATGAGAAAGTATAACAAAAAATAACTATTTTAAAGCCTTCCTTATCATTGATAAGGAAAAATAAAAGCGTATGCAATATCCGTTTTTAAATCCAGAACTTTTAGGGAAGGACGTGAGCCTTCTTTGTCAGTCCATCCGCCGGGGTATTCCTTCGGCGGTTTTCGGCGTTTCGGGCGCGGCAAAAGCACACTTGGTTGGCGCGCTGAACACCCCGTTTTTGTACGTGGTAAAGGATGCCGTTGCTGCGGAAGAAGCCTTAAAGCGCTTGCGTGATTTTTATCCGGATACCGTATACCTTCCCGCAAAGGACGACGTGCTTTTGTATAAAAAAGCCGTTTCTAAAAACAGCGTATATAAACGCCTTTCCGCACTTTACGCAATTTGCTCGGGCACAAAACACTGCGTTACCACGGTGGATGCCTTATTGCAACCCTTTCCCTTAACCGTAACGGGGTTAACCTTAAAAAAGGGGGAATGTGATTTAATGCAAACCCAAGCTGCGTTAGGAAAGGCTGGCTACGTGCGTACCGAATCGGTAACGGGGGCGGGAACGTTCTCCGTTCGCGGTGATATTTTGGACGTGTTCCCCGTAGGGGAAAATACCGCTTATCGCATTAACTTCTTTGGGGATGAAATCGAGCGCATTAAAGTGCTGGATGCATCTACGGGGCATAGTGGGGAAGTAGCAGAACGGGTAATTTTGCCCCCCGCTTGTGAATTCAAAGTGCGGGAAGAAGAAATTCCTGCAATCTTATCTAAACTAAAAAAGGAAAGTTTTGCCACCCGCAAAAGTTTATCCCCCGAAAGTTCTGCCCGTCTTTTAGCGCTTGAAAGCGATATTTGCGTAGATTTAGAAGCGGGAAAAGGGGAAGCAGCATCCTTTTTAATGCCCCTTCTAGATGAAGTAACCGCGGATATTACTCAGTTTTTCCCCCCCGAAACGGTGGTGTTTTTGGACGAGTGTAAACTGCTTTTTGATGCGGGTTCTTTAGCAGAGAGAGAATTTAACGAACGGCTTTCTGATTTAAAAAAAGCGGGTGCAGCCTTTGCTTTTACCAAGTGGCAACAGATTCCCGCAAGCGACCTATGGCAAATCTTAACGCAAAGACCTTGCGTAGCATTGCAAACGGTGGTTGCGGAAGTGGATTTCTTCCGACCCAAACAAATTTTTTCCTTAAAAACGGGCGCAATTCCCGCATATTATCGCAATCTTTCTTCCCTTGCTACCGACCTATCCGCTTGGCGACAAAACGGTTATCGCGTTGCCATTTTCACTGGCAATGAAAAACGCGCGGAAAACCTTTCCGCTTTGCTTAGCGAACAAGGGGTTGGTGTAAAAATCCGTACGGATATCACCGAAGATTTTCGCGGAATTTCTATTTTTCCGTATCCCTTAGGATACGGCGCATTATATCACGAAAGGAAATTCGCCCTGATTGGGGAATGGGATTTATTCCGCGAAGTTCGCGAAACAAGGCGGATAAAACGCAAGCGGAACGACTTTTTTGCCGCGCCCGACGTAGGCGAATACGCTGTACACGAAACGCACGGCGTAGGTGTGGTAAAAGGCACTAAAAAAATTACTACGGGGGAAGGCACTAAAGATTACGTCATGCTGGAATACGGCGGTGGCGATATTTTGTACGTTCCCGTGGAACATATGGATTCTCTTTCCCGCTATACGGGTGGAGAGGAAACACCCAAACTCAGTAAAATCGGGGGCAAGGAATTTGAGCGCGCTAAAGAACGCGCCCGTGAATCGGTTAAAAAACTTGCGTTAGATTTAAAAGATTTATACCAAAAACGCTTTCAAAGAAGGGGTTTCCGTTTTTCGGATGATAACGATATCACCGCTGCCTTTGACGTGGATTTCCCTTACGAATTAACCGCCGACCAAGCACAGTCCGTAAAAGAAATTACCGCGGATATGCAAAGCAATAAGGTTATGGACCGCTTGCTTTGCGGGGACGTAGGTTATGGAAAAACTGAGGTGGCTTTCCGTGCGGCTTTCCGCGCGGTTTTGGATGGAAAACAGGTGGCGCTTCTTTGTCCCACTACCATTTTATCCCAACAGCACTACGAAACTGCAATGCGCCGTTTCCAAAATTTCCCTGTAAGAATTGCAGTTTTAAACCGTTTCCGCACCGAGAAGGAAAAAGCAGAAACCTTAAAAGCATTAAAACAAGGGCAGGTGGATATTCTTATCGGCACGCACGCACTTTTATCCAAGGACGTAGTGTTTGCGGATTTAGGGCTTTTAATTTTGGACGAAGAACAACGCTTTGGGGTAGAACATAAGGAAAAAATTAAAGCGGTAAAGGCGGACGTAGATACTCTTACCATGACCGCAACCCCGATTCCCCGTACCTTGCATATGTCCCTTTCGGGTATTCGGGATATTTCCACCATAGAAACACCGATTGCCGAGCGGTTACCCGTGCAAACGTACGTCATTGAAGAAACCGAAGCGCTTTTACGCGACGCCATTGTTCGCGAACTATCTCGCGGTGGGCAGACGTTCGTTTTATATAACCGCGTGGGAAGTATTGACGCCTTTGCTTCTAAACTTCGCGAAATCGTACCCGAAGCTAAAATTGCGGTGGCGCACGGTCAAATGAACGAACGGCAACTAGAGGATCGCATTATGTCCTTCTTCCAAGGCAAGGAAGACGTACTAATTTCTACTACGATTATTGAAAATGGCATTGATTTGCCCAACGCAAACACTTTAATCGTAATTGATGCGGACCGCTTAGGGCTATCCCAACTTTACCAGCTAAAAGGTAGGGTGGGCAGGGGAAAACGCTTGGCACACGCATATTTTACCTTCAAACGGGATAAAGTTCTTACCGAAACCGCCTATCGCCGTCTATCTGCTATTATGGATTTTACCGAACTGAACAGCGGCTATAAAATTGCAATGCGCGATTTGGAAATTCGTGGCGCGGGTAACGTTTTGGGTGCTGAACAACACGGGCATATGGAAAAAATCGGTTATGAACTGTATGCAAAACTCATAAAAGAAGAATTGACCGGGGAACCAGACGTTCCCATTTCGTTGGATTTACGCATTTCCGCGCACTTGCCCGATACGTATATTTCCGCAGGAGCCGAACGCATGGAAGCTTACAAGCAAATTGCGGAAATTCGCGTTGCGGAAGATCTCATCCGTGTTCGCGATAGTTTAACCGACCTGTATGGAGCAATTCCTTCGGAAGTGGAAAATTTGCTTAGAATTGCAGTTTTGAAAGCCCGCGCAAAAAAATTCTCTATTTCGGAAATTTATATCCGTGGCGGGGAAGCGGGTATCGTTTTAACGGGCGTCAACGCCTTAAAAGATGGCAGGCTGCAAGCGGCGGCGGAAGCATACCGCGGCGCAGTAACCTTAACTTTTGATCGTCAGCCTACTTTCGTTTTTCGTCTGAAAAACAAAAATCCGGATAAATACCTTGCGCTTTTGTCCGATTTTTTAAAAACTGCTGCGAAAAGTTTGAAAAAATCATAAAAATCCCCCCTTTTTCTATTGCATTTTGTTGCAATTTCCTATATAATAGATACGATTGCAAAAAGTATTATATTAAGGAGAACCCTTATGAAGAAAAGATTACTGGCATTATTTCTCGTTCTTTCTTTGGCAATGGGCACGCTGTTTACGCTTACCGGCTGCGCCCTTATCAGTAAGGATGAAGAAAGGGACTTAAATCAAGTCGTAGCAACCGTAAAGGTAAACGATCGTACGGATAACATCACCAAGCGCGAACTGATTTCTTCCTTCAACCAATACGGCTATACTTACATGTATTATTACGGTATGTCTGCGGAAGCAACCTTGGATTTATTGTTAGATCAATTGGTAAACCGCAAAATCGTTGTACAAAAGGCAGAAACTATTTTGCCCGAAATGAACGCCGGAACGATTATCGGTAACCCCTTGGAAAAATATCTTTCTCAAAACCAAATCAACACCATCAAGAAAAAAGCGAACGAAACCATAAATTCCGCAATTGAAGGTTATTTGGAAAAGGACGAAGAGGAAGAAACTGAAGATACCGAAGAAACCGAAGAAATTCGCACGACTCCCACCTATGAAGACGATGGGGAGGAAGAAGTGGTTCTGGAATCGGAAATTCCCGAAGTGGATAAAGATTCTACCAAGGCGATTAAAACCGCTTATGCGCAATTTGAAAAGGATTTAAAGAAAAATTACTACACGTACGAAACCTACTACGCATCTGTCGTAGAAGGCATGATTGAAGATGAAATCGTAGGCCTTTGGGAAGATAGCGTAGAAGCAGGTGTAGAAATCACCTTTGCGGAAATGGAAGCACGTTATGCAGATTTAAAAGACGTGCAAGACACCTTGTACACCAAGCCTTCGGATTATAATACCGCACTCGGTCAAGTATCTTCTTCCAAGTTCGTTGTTTCTAACGAAGCGGTTGGCTATGGTTACGTATACAACCTTTTAATTCCTTTCAGCGATTATCAAGCTGCAATTCTTGCAAAGTACACCGCTAAATATCAAGCGGGGAAAATGTCCACTGCAGAATATAAGACGATTCGCGCAAGCTTGTTAACCCAAGTTAAAGCGAAAGACCTTCGCGAAAGTTGGATTTCCGCCGGTTACGATTACGATTTCACCACCCAGTTATTTGGGGAAGATTACTGCAAAACCGAAGGAATTCCCTTTGACGGTACCGTTTCCTATACCTATACGAATGAAGACGGCGAAGAAGTTGTTTTGGTGAATACCGAAGCGCCCGAAAACACCAAGGGTAAATACTCCTTCGTAACCAACGAACATTCTATGAGTGAGTTCCTTGCTGACTTTGATGATTGGATGAACGCAACGGATATTCCCTTAGGTCCGGATGCACCCTATTTGAAAGCGGGGCAAGTTGACTTTGATGTCATGACTTCTACTGCTGCAAAAGAAATGATTTTTGACCTGTGCTTTGCATACGGTTCGGATAATGGTATTTTGAATTCCTACAAGGGTTACGTTTCCGCTCCTGCACCCGCAGATAACGGCACCGAAACTTACGTAAAAGAATTTGCCGAAGCTGCAAGAGACGTAGTTGCTGCGGGCGCTGGTACTTACGTTGTGGTTGGTACGGATTACGGTTGGCACATTGTATACTGCACCGAATCGCTCAACGTAAACAGCTCTACATTAAGAGAAGCAGATCTTACCGTTCCCGGTACTTTCACCTATAACTTCCATAAGGTGATGTTTGATTCGTTATCCAAGAAGACCATTAGCGAAACGCAAACCGAAATGCTGAACACGTACAATAAAAACGAAAACGTTGTTAAAAAGTACGCATCTAGATACGCAGATTTGCTTGGTTAATGTAAACCGAAATTTTGCGCGCCACCCTTTTCGGGGTGGCGCGTTTTTCGTTGAAAAGCGTTGACATTTATCTTTTACAATGATATAATTTTTATATGAAAAAAACACGTGTGGCGCGTTACGTTACGCGCGCGGAACTAAAAAAATACAGAACGGATTCCTTCTGTTTTGCCCCCACCGTTTGCAAGCGAAAAACGGATAGCACTAACGTGCGCTTAAAAGCGCTTGCTGAACGTGGGGCGGAAGAAGGAACGCTGTTTCTTGCCCGCACCCAAACCAAAGGAAAGGGCAGAATGGGGCGCAAGTTCTTTTCCCCAAAGGGGAACGGGCTATATTTTTCTTTGCTGTTACGCCCAAATTTGTCCGCCGAAGAAGGGGGGCTAATTACCACTGCCGCAGCCGTTGCGGTATGCCGCGCGTTACTTCGTTTTGGGGCGGAAAACCCCCAAATAAAGTGGGTAAACGATATCTTTGTAAACGGCAAAAAAGTATGTGGAATTTTAACCGAGTCCCACGCTGAAAAAGGTAAAATTGCATATGCCGTTTTGGGTGTAGGTATCAACCTTTTGTCCCCTAAAAAAGGATTTGATGAATCTATTAAAAACGTTGCGGGCGCAGCGTTTGTAACCCCCGTTTCTCCTAGCGCTGTTCTTGCCGCGTTTTTGGAAGAATTTAGTCAACTGTATTCCCATCTTTCCACCCGCCCGCATTATGCGGAATACCTAAGCCGAATGCTATGCGTGGGGGAAAAGGTAACTATGATAACGGCGGATGGCGAACTTCCCGTAACGGTTACGGGTATTACGCAAGATTTTTCCCTTATAACAAGGTTGAAAGGCGGGGAAGAACGCATCTTTTCCCAGGGGGAAATTTCCCTTCGCCCTACTACGCAAAAGGAGTAAAATATGGATTTTATCTATTTAGATCACGCGGCTACCACTCCGCTAAAAGCGGAGGTGTTAGAGCGGATGACACCCTATCTTACCCACGCGTTTGCTAACGCGGATAGCGCCCATGCGCTTGGCAGAAAAGCCATGGCAGCAGTAGATGCGGCTAGGGATAACGTGGCGGAAATTTTGCGCGTGAAACCTTCGGAAATTTACTTTACTTCGGGGGGGACCGAAGCGGATAACTGGGCGGTAAAGGGGTTTGCGGAAGCGCGCGGAAAGGATAAAGAAATTTTCGTTAGCAGTATTGAACACGCCGCGGTTTACGAAAGTGCAAACTATCTAAAAACCCAAGGTTATAAGGTAACCGAAATCCCCGTAAACGCCGAAGGAATCGTAGATATATCCTTCTTGCGCGAACGCGTAAACGAAAACACCTCGTTTATTGCTGTAATGATGGCAAATAACGAAATCGGCACCGTGCAACCCGTAAAGGAAATTTGCGAAATTGCAAACGCCTTTGGCGTTCCCGTATTTACGGACGGGGTACAAGCGATTCCTACAATGCAAGTTTTTCCCAAGGAATTAGGGGTTTCGGCACTATCTTTTTCCGCGCATAAAATCGGCGGTCCCAAAGGCGTAGGCGTACTATATGTTAAGGAAGGCACCCCCATTGGGCACTTAATTCACGGCGGTCAGCAAGAACGCGCGCGCCGTGGGGGAACAACCAATGTTGCGGGGGTTGTGGGGCTTGCCTCCGCCCTTCACCTAAACTACGAAAACATGCAAGCCGCTTGTGAAAAAATTAGGCAAACGCGCGATTTTTTTATCCGACGCGTCCGCGAGGAAATCTCTTGCGCTATTCTTAACGGAAGCATTGAAAATCGCGTGGTAAGTAACGCAAACTTTACCTTCCGCGGGGTGGGAAACGAAGCAGTTTTACACCGATTAGATATGTTGGGTGTTTGCGCCTCGGCAGGTTCTGCTTGCACTTCGGGAACTTTGCAACCTTCTAAAACCTTGCTTGCCATGGGGCTTTGCGAACAGGATGCAAAATCTTCCATCCGCTTTTCTTTTGGGGAAGAAAACACGCTGGTTGAAGCGGAAAAGGTCGTGGGGTATTTAAAGCAAATTATCGGGGAACTTCTCGCTTAAAATTGCCAAAGATTCCCTTTGAGGAAAAGGTGTAAAAATTTCTATATTGCATATACTTTAAACGTACGAATTTTCGTACGGGAGAAATAATATGGAAAAAGCGTTGGCGTTCGGGCTGGCGTTGGGTATGCTTACGGGTGCGCTAATCGTTGCAAACAGCAGAAAGGCGCGTAACTTAGTTACCACCGGTCAGGAAGAAGTGTTGGACCGCATGGAAGAACTTACCCAAAAAGCGGCAGCGAACAAAAAAACACGCGCAAAACAAGCGCAAAACTAACATTTGGCGGGAAACGGAAAGGGTTTCCCGCTAATTTTTGCTTTTTCGGTAAAAAAAGTTGATATTCTTTTTTGCTTGTGCTATAATATAAAAAAGGGGGATACAAAATGGAATCTGTGATTGCGTTTGATATCGGGGATAAACGTATCGGCGTTGCTTTTGCCGAAAAACCCCTTATGATCCCCTTGCCCGTGGAAACGTATAACCGCCAGGGCACAAAAAAAGACGTAGTGTATTTGGCCGAGCTTGCAAAAAGGCGTGCCGCGGATAAAATCGTATGCGGTATTCCTTTGCATTTTTCGGGGGAAGAAGGCCTACAATCCGAAAAAACGCGTAGATTCGTGGATGCGTTAAAGGCGGTTACTAATCTTCCCATAGTTTTGGTAGACGAACGGTTTACCACAATGGAAGCGCACCGCGTTTTGATTGAGGCGGATATGCGCCGTCAAGATAGGAAAGGCGTCGTGGACAAAGTCGCGGCTTCTTATATTTTAGAAAATTATTTAACCGGAATGAAAGGAGAACTGCAATGAGCGAATTACATGAAAAACAAAACTTGAACGAAGAAGAACTTTCGGATATCGTAGAACTTGTAGACGATACGGGCAGAGTGCTAAAATTCTACCATATTGCAACCATGGACTATAAGAACGAAGGTTATGCGTTTTTCCAACCCGCCGAAGAAATTGAAGGCGCGGAAGAAGACGAAGTTATTATTTTCCGTTTAGCAGAAGACGATAAGGGGGATGAAGTCCTTCTTCCCGTAGAAGACGAAGCGCTTTTAGACGAAGTGTACGAAGAATTCGTTAAAATGATGGAAGAAGAGGACGATTGCGACGGGGATTGCGATTGCTGCCATCACGAAGATTGCGAAGGAAAGGAAGATTAATCTTTTCCACTTTTCTTAAGAAAAAGCGTAAAAAACGAAAAGAAAAACCGTAAGGAAAGCAAGTCTTTACGGTTTTTTTTATTTTTCCAAGCAAAAAACAGGAAAAAATCTCCAAAAGTTTGGGAAAAGGGGGTAAAACGCTTGCTAAAATTCTTCACCTTTGGTATAATTGTAAGGCTAAAATTCACACCGTACTGCGTTTGGGTTCGTTGCCGGTAAATTTTTTTCATGCCGGTTTTCCCCAAAGAAATCCGCTGTGCGGGAGGTGTAAAAACGGAGGAGTTTTTATGGCAGTAATTTCTATGAAGCAACTTCTGGAAGCAGGCGTACATTTCGGCCACCAAACCAGAAGATGGAACCCCAAGAT
>SVIF01000004.1 GCA_015069615.1 Clostridiales bacterium
CTTAAAAATACGATATTTAGGGGGTTTTTCCCTTAAAAATGCCTAATATTTTGCATTTCGTTATGGATATAGCACTCCCTTAGGAGGGGCTTGTTATATCCATTTAACTATGGAAGCAAGGGGAAGGGGTTTTAGTTGTCGGGTATTATTATATCCGTATTTTGGGGAAAAGTCAAGCATTCGGTATTCACGATATTAGGGAAAATCCACTACCCAAGCTCTTATAAAAGAATAGCAAGGCCCAAAAGGGCGGCAATTAGGGTGGGGATAGCAAGGGCTACGCCGTAGAAAACAAAGGTTTTAAAGGTAAATTTAACTTGTTTTTGACGAACGAGCTCGGTAAACATAATGCCTGCCAGCGCACCCACGGGGGTTAAAAACGCGCCCACGTTAGAACCGATAATGGTGGCGTAAATCGCTTGTTGCGTAAGAAGGGTTGTGGGCATTTGCGGGATGGTGGCAAATAGAACGCTCATGGGAATATTATTGATTAGATTACAAGCGAGAAATGAACTGACGCCGTACCGTAAAATCACGTTTTCTTGCCCTAGCCAGCCCGAAATTTTATTCGTAACACCTTGCGTTTTCAATGCCAAAACAAGGGTGAACATAGATAAAACGAAGGGAACGAGCGTCCACGGTAAGCGCTTTACGGTATGGGTAAGCACCAAAAATTTTTGCTTATGAACCGCCGTAAACACAAGCGAACAGATAAGAAGCGAAAGCGCGCAAACAACGCAAATTAGCCACATAGCAAGCCCCATATACGAAGAAAACACAAGTAACACTAAGCAAACTGCTAGGTGAATAATCCCTGCTTCTACGGGCAATTTTTCCTTTAAAGGCTTAGGGACAATTTCAATAGATAGCGGACTTTTCAGTTGCGTTCTAAACAAAAGTAAAAGTACCAAAATTTGCACTACCCCGGCAAAAACCGTGGGAAGCGCCATCACTTTTAGATATTCCAAAAAGGTGATTCCGCTTGCGGAAGCCAAATACACGTTGGTGGGGTTGCCGATGATCAGCATCATACTCCACGTGTTTGCCGCGCAAAATTCCGCAACCAAGTACGGAACGGGGCTGATATTCGCGTTCTTTGCAAAATAGCAAAGGAAGGGTGTGAAGGTTAAAATAACTACGTCGTTAGAAGTAAACACGGTAAGCACCGAAACCAAGCCGTACACCACGAAAAACAACGTTTTTTGCCCACCCCTTGCGTGCGCGGTTACGTGCGTTGCGAGGTACGAAAAAAAACCGACCTCATCCAAAAAGACGGATAGAAAGGTCATAGACAAAAACAATATTAGGATTTTTAAGGGATTCATTCCCCCGCTTGCGGTAAGCCCTTGCCAAAACGCTTTTAGGGTGATTCCCCCAACGATAAAGATAGCGAGCGCGCCGATAAGCCCCACCATCCAAAAGGTAGAAAACTCCCGCTTGGCTACGCGAATTTTAGGAAAAAACAACACCGAGGATATTAACCCGATTACGGTAATACCCGATACGATAACGGTTGCAATCATACGCTCCCCCTTACTTTGCGCTTATTCGCGCGCGGTTTCTTGCGGTACTTTTTCTTCCCGCCGCAGCATTAAGGCTTTATAAACTTTGCGGTACAAAACGGTGCTGACGATAAACGTTAACCCATCCGAAATGGTTTGCGATACCACCACCCCGTAAAGCCCCACGAAATGATTTAACACAAGCAGTACGGGAATTGCGATTGCGCCTTGGCGAAGCACCCCTAAAAGAAGGGATTCCTTGCCCTTTCCCATCGCTTGCAAGCAGAAGATTTTTTGGAAGTTGGATATCATAAACGGGGGTGCAAGGCAAGCAATTCGCAAGAACCTAGTTCCATACGAAACCGTTTGCGGATGTTGAATAAACAGGCGAATAATTACGGGAGCAAAGGCTTGGCAAAGGGCAATAAAGGCAAAAGCAGTAGCCATACCCCACACCTGCGCGGCGCGAGAAAACGCCTTCATCCGCTGATAATCCCCCGACGCGTAATTATACGCCACAAGGGGCATCATCCCTTGGCAAAGCCCCATACCGATATTTAAGGGCAACATATCAATTTTGGTTACGATACCGTACGCGGCAAGTTCAATATCCCCGTAGTGTTCGGTAAGGTTGTTTTTGATAATCAAAACGGCGTTGGCAAGAAGCGCGGTAATTGCCGAAGGAAGACCGATGGCAAACACTTCCTTCATAAGCCCCTTACTGATGCGCACCGCCTTGGGGGAAAGGGTTAACACGGATTTGTTCCTTAAACGGTAATATACGTATGCAAAATACCCAAAGGAAATCACGTTAGAAAGCAAGGTGGCGACTGCCGCCCCCGTTACCTCGTTCCCCTTTGGCAAAATAACGAACATAAACAACGGATCTAAAAGAATGTTGCAAACGCCCCCAAGGGTAAGCCCAAAACCCGATTCCTTGGAATAACCCGCGTTACGGATTAAGTGGGACATCGTGATGGAAAGTGTGGAAGGAATCGCCCCCACGACGACCACCCAAAACAAATAACTTTTTGCGTATTCTATCGTGTTTTCGGATGCGCCAAGCAAACGCGTAACCGGTTCTAAAAAGATAAGGCAAAGAAGGGAATATACCGCGGCAAGCAAAAAGCTTCCGTAAAAACTGAAAGAAGAAACGTTGCGCGCTTCTTGATCGCGTTTTTTCCCTAACAAACGGGATAACAAACTTCCACCGCCCACCCCGAACAGGTTGGCAAGGGAATTTAGCATAAAGTATAAAACGCCCACCAAAGTGGCGGCGGCAACCTTATACGGATCGTTACTTTTACCGATAAAGTAGGTATCCGCCAAATTATACACCATCGTGATGAGTTGGCTGACGATACTGGGGATTGCCATGGTAAGTAGCGCCTTCCCAACGGGCGCGCTTTCAAACAAACGGCGCTTTGCATCCGAAAGAACTTTTTCTTGCCCAGCCATTTTGCTACCCCCTTACGATCAAAATCCTACCCATTATACACCCCGTAAAAAAATTTTGCAAACGATTTTCCATACTTATCTTTTTTTCTTTAGAAAAGAAAAAACTAACCGCGTAAGAAAGAAAAAAGAAAACGCGTAAAAAAGAAAAAACAGACCGCTCGGTCTGTTTTTTGCTGATATGCACATTCGTTAATCTATGGGCAGAGTTACGGTGAAACACGCGCCCCCTTGGGGTGTGTTTTGCGCCGAAACGCTTCCCCCCGTTTTATCCAAAACGCGTTTAGCAAGGGCTAAGCCCAAACCGTTGCCTTGCGCTTTTCTTGAAGTATCTGCTTGGTAAAAGGGTTGAAAAATGCGATCTTCCGCTTGCGGAGTAATCCCCTCCCCCTCGTCCGTAACCGTAAATACGGCGGTGCTACCTTCGCGGCGCAAGGTAAGGGTTACCGTTCCGTTTTCGGGGCTAAATTTGATGGCGTTATCAATTAAATTTACGATCACGTGGGATAGCAAGCTTTGGTTATACAAAATGGATATTTCTTCCAAATTCGCATCAAAAGAGATGCGTTTCGCTTCCCATTTATATTGCAGTTCGGCAACCGTGGTACGGATTTGCTCATCCAATTCGTACCGCGTTTTGGGTTTGGAAAGCGCGTTGTGTTCCAAGCGCGAAAGTACCAAAATATTGCCGATGAGTTCGTTCATTTTTCGGGTGGTTTCCAAAATTTTTTGGGTGTAAGATTCGCGTTCGGCAGGGGTAAGCACGGGGTCTTGCAAAAGTTGGGCGTACCCTTCCAAAACCGAAAGGGGGGTTTTGAATTCGTGCGAAACGTTGGAAACGAAGTCCCTTTGCATTTGTTCGGAAGCGCGCAATTCCCCAATCATTAAGTTGAAGGAGTGGTTGATACTTGCAATTTCTTCAAACACGCTTTTTTCGCTTACGCTTACGGTTAAATCCCCGTCCGTAACCGTTTTCATTGCCTTTTGCAGGTTTTTAACGGGCGCAAGCAACAGTTTCCCAATAAAAAAGGATAAAACTGCGCCCACAATTAGCCCTAAAAGCCCCGTAAAGATGAAAGTGGGAATACGGAGCACGGGGGGCAAATATTTGGTTAAAATTGCCGAAAGAACGCTTTCCACGCCAACCGCGATAAACACCGTGATAATGGTGAAGAAAATAAAGTAAAAGTGGAAAGTTCGGGTTTTGAAGCCCTTTACTTTGGTTTGATCGGTTTTTGGCTTTCTCATTTGCGAACCGCCTTATAACCGATACCGCGAATGGTTACGATTTCAAAATCTTCGCTATCGCGAAAGCGTTCGCGAAGGCGCCCTACGTGTACGTCCACCGTGTGGGTATCCGTGGGGGTACCATAACCCCAAATTTCTTCCATCATTTCCTTACGGGTGAAAATTTTGCCCGGGTACGAAGCCATTTTATATAGCAACATAAATTCCTTTTGGGGCAAAACCATACTTTCTTTTTGGGTGGTTACGGTTAGCGAATCCATATCCAACACCGTGCCGCCGATGGTAAGTTTGCGTTCGTTTGCCAATTGCGCGCGACGAAGAAGCGCGCCTACGCGAATAACGAGTTCCCCTACGTTTACGGGCTTTATCATATAATCGTCCGTACCAAAAGCAAAGCCTTGGCGCATATCTTCAAATTCCGCCTTCGCGGTTACCGTTAAAACGGGCATCGTGTTCCCCTTTTCGCGAAGGGATCGCACTAACGAAAAGCCGTCCTTTTTGGGCATCATTACGTCCGAAATTAGCAAATCGTAAAAGGAGGTGGCAAGGGCGTTTTCCGCCCCTTCCCCATCCGAAACCACGGTTACCGCGTAACCGTTTTTTTCTAATACGTGGCGAAACAGTAACGCAAGTTCAGTATCGTCTTCCGCAATTAAAACGTGTGCCATTGTTGCCTCCAACATTTTCTTTTTTACTATTATAAACCAAAGGGGGAATACGGTCAACCTTTTTTGTATAAAAACCGCCCGTTTGCCAAATTGCAAACGGGCGGAAATCTAATTTTTTAGCAATTTACCTATGGTAAACCTTGCAAGCCGTTGCAATAGCCGTGGCTATTATACCACGCCTTGCGCCTTCATTGCTTCTGCTACTTTAATAAAGCCTGCAATGTTTGCGCCTGCAACCAAGTCGCCTTCTACGCCGTATTCTTTCGCTGCGTCGTAAGAAGCTTTGTAAATGTTCTTCATGATATCGTGAAGCTTTTCATCTACTTCTTTTGCAGACCAGCTGTAACGCATGGAGTTTTGGCTCATTTCCAAGCCCGAAACTGCTACGCCACCTGCGTTAACCGCCTTAGAGGGAGCAACGACAACGCCGTTTGCCTTAAGGTAAGCAACCGCTTCTGCTGTGGTGGGCATGTTGGAAACTTCCACGTAGTACTTAACGCCGTTTTTCACGATGTTCTTTGCATCTTCAATGCCAACTTCGTTTTGGGTTGCACAGGGCATAATTACGTCTACCTTCGTATCCCAAGGACGTTTGCCGGCGAAGAATTGTACGCCGAACTTATCTGCGTAATCTTGCACCTTATCACGGCAAGAAGCGCGCATTTCAAGCATAAAGTTTACTTTTTCTTCGGTGCTGATACCATCGGGATCGTAAACGTAGCCGTCCGGACCCGAAATGGTTACAACCTTACCTCCAAGTTCGTTTACTTTGCGAACGGTACCCCAAGCAACGTTACCGAAACCGGAGATTGCGAAGGTTTTACCCTTTACGTCTTCCCCAAAGGATTTCAACATTTCAACGGTGTAGTAAACCGCGCCAAAGCCAGTTGCTTCGGGGCGAACCAAAGAACCGCCGTAGGGAATACCCTTACCCGTTAAAACGCCAGTGAATTCATCACGAAGGCGTTTATATTGACCGAACAAATAGCCGATTTCACGCGCGCCAACGCCGATATCCCCTGCGGGAACGTCCGTATCCGGACCGATATACTTTTGCAATTCGGTCATAAAGCTTTGGCAGAAACGCATAACTTCGCCGTCCGACTTACCGCGTGCGTCAAAGTCCGAACCACCTTTACCACCGCCCATGGGAAGGGAGGTAAGGCTGTTTTTGAAGGTTTGTTCAAAACCAAGGAATTTGATGATGCTTTCGTTTACAGAGGGGTGGAAACGTAAGCCGCCCTTGTAAGGACCGATTGCGCTGTTGAATTGAATACGGAAACCACGGTTAACTTGTACTTTACCGTTATCGTCTACCCAAGGAACACGGAATTTAATAATTCTTTCGGGTTCTACCATTCTTTCAATTACGCCCGAAGTGATGTATTCGGGGTGCTTTTCCAAAACGGGTTCGATGGATTCCAGCACTTCTTGTACTGCTTGGTGAAATTCTCCTTCACCTGCGTTTCTTTTGATAACTCTATCCATAAGTTCGTTGAGATAGGCGTTTTTGAAGCTCATTTGTTTTTACCTCGCAAAAAAATTGAATCGTAGGGAAAAGAAAAAACATTTCCACCCTACGCAAACCATTATAGCACAGCGTTTTTTTCTTTGTCAACAATATGAAAAAAATTCTACCCCACTTTTTGCGTTTTTTTTAATAAAAAACGCCGTTTACGGAGCCTTTTTCCGTAAACGGCGTTCGTTTTTCAGTTTTTTAGGGATACGCTCGTCCGTTTTAAGCGGTCTGCTTAACTATTCGTCCAAACGGAACAAATCTTCCAGTGATTCGCGACGCACCGCAAGCCGATCCACCCCGTCCCGAATCATTACCACGGGGGGCTTGGGTAAGCGGTTGTAGTTAGACGCCATAGAATAGTTATACGCTCCCGTAGTTAAAACCGCCAAAATATCCCCGCGTTGCATACCGCCGGGAAGGGGTACGTTTTCTTGCAAAATATCCCCGCTTTCACAGCATCTGCCAACCACCGAGTAAATAGCGTTAAAATCTTCGTTCATTCGGGTTGCGGGAAGAACGGTATATGCCGAACGATAGAGTGCGTAACGGGGGTTATCCGCCATGCCACCGTCTACCGAAACGTAGGTCTTATACCCTTCAATCACCTTGCGCGTTCCCACCGTGTACGCAGTTAAACCCGCGTTTGCCACGATACTTCTACCTGGTTCCATACAAATAACGGGAAGGGGTAAATGCAGTGCATCACACTTTTCTTTGATTGCGGTAGCCACCGTGTGGATATTTGCCGCGATATCAATGTGGGGGTCGTTTACGGTGTATCTTACGCCGTAGCCACCGCCTAAATCCATAACGCTTGCAGTAAAGCCAAGCTCGTCCCGCATTTGCGCCATAAAGGTAAACATAATTTCCACCGTTTGCAAATACACTTCGCTATCAAACACTTGCGAACCCACGTGGCAATGGTAACCAACGAATTCCACGTTAGGAAGCGAAAGGGCAATTTCCACTACCTTTTTCGCCGCACCCGTTTCAATGGGAGAACCGAACTTGGAATCCACCTTGCCCGTTGCAACTTCCGCGTAGGTGTGGGGATCAATGCCTGGGGTAACACGTAAAAGCGCTTTTTGGCGTACACCAAGTTCGCCCGCAACGCGGTTAATTGCGAACAATTCTTCTTCGTTATCCGCAACGAAATATCCTACCCCGCGGTTTATGGCGTAGCGCACGTCCGCATCCGTTTTGTTGTTAGAATGGAAAAAAGCGTTTTGCAAGGGATATTCTGCACTGTAAGCGGTGGCAATTTCCCCTGCGGAAACCACGTCAATTCCCATACCTTCTTCACGCATAATGCGGTAAAGGGCGCGGAAAGCCGCCGCCTTACTTGCATACAAAGCGCGGCAATTTTCCCCAAATTCTTCGCGAAGCGCGGTTAGATAGGTGCGGCAATTTTCCCGCACCTTGTTTTCGTCAAACAAATACAAGGGGGTACCGTACTTCTCCGCCATAGCGCGGATGGGAACACCCGCAAACAGTAGGTCGTTTCCTTCCACGGTTAAATTGTTGCAAATCATTTCTCTAGTCATAGTTTTTCCTTGCGCGTGTACCCTTTCCCCAAAGGGGAAAAATTACAGCAAATGCGCCAAAAGTTCTTGTTTAGATAGGGGGGAAAGGTCTGCGGGGGAAATATCCAACACCGTTTTACAACCGTAATCCCCTTTTTTATTGAGTTTATGCACCGCGCGGGCGTAAGCCACTAACACGCTAGCGGTAAATTCGGGGTTGCTATCTAGTTTTAAGGAATATTCAATTACTTGTTTGTGTTCCCCGCATTTCCCCGTTTCGCCCGAACGAATTACGCTACCGCCGTGGGGCAATTCCGCATGGTTTTTCTTTAATTCTTCAACGGATACGAAATTAACTACCGTATCGTAATCCGCAAAGTAGTTAGGCATGGTTTTAATGGCGGTTTCTACCGTGGTTTTATCCACCCCTTCGGCTACCGCAACGTAGCATTCGCGCAAGTGCTTTTGGCGGGTGGTAAGGGTGGGGTTTTCCCCCTTTCTAACGCTTTCCACCGCTTCGGTTTTGGGAACGGTGTATTGGCGCGCGTCCAAAACGCCGGGGATACGGCGAATGGCATCCGAATGCCCTTGACTTACCCCTCTGCCCCAAAACGTGTAGTCCTGCCCTTGGGGAAGAACCGCGCCCGCGTAAGTACGTGCGATGGAGAACATACCGGGATCCCAACCGCAAGAAATTAACGCGGTGGTTTGTGCCTTGGTTGCCACTTCGTCCACTTTTGCAAAGTGGGTGGGGATATTCGCGTGCGTATCAAAACTATCTACCACGCAAAAATCCTTGGCTAAAGCGGGGGTGGTTACGGGTAAATCGGTTGCGCTGCCGCCACACAAAATAACCACGTCGATTTCCCCTTTCATATCGTAGATACGTTCTGCAGAGTAAACGGGTGCGCCGTAGCTTACCACCGTTTCGGGATTTCTACGGGTAAAAATACCCGTTACGGTTACCCCGTGATTACGGCACGCAAGTTCTACGCCCCTACCTAAATTCCCATATCCGTAAATTGCAATTTTCATAAATTTTCGTCCTTAAAAATACTTACTTCCGCTGCTAGCGGAAAAGATTAGTTTTCCTTAACGATATCCGCCATGGTATATAACCCTGCGGGTTTCCCTTCTAAGAAGGAAAGGGCGGATAAGGCGCCTTCCGCAAACAGGGCGCGGGTGAACGCTTCGTGCTTTAAGGTAATGGTTTGCGTTTGGGTGGAAACCATCACTTCGTGAACGCCCACGATATTGCCCATTCTTACCGCGTGTACGCCGATTTCTTCGGGGGTGCGCTTGCCGTTACCGCTTCTGCCTACGTTTGCGTACGCTTGGGGGCGCACTTCCTTAATTGCATCCACCAGCATAACGGCGGTGCCACTGGGGGCATCCAACTTTCTATCATGATGCTTTTCTACAATTTCAATTTCCGCATCGGGGAATGCCTTTGCGGTTTTTTTAGCAAGTTCCACAAGCACGGCAATGCCCAGCGAATAGTTGTACGAGAAGAATACGGGAATTTCCTTTGCCGCGGCAAAAATCATTTCCTTTTCTTCGGCAGTTTGCCCCGTGGTTGCTACCACGATAGGCGTTTTGGTAGACACCGCGTAATCCATCATTTCCTTGGTTAAGGAATGGTGGGAAAAATCCACGATGCAATCGGGCTTTTCCTTCACTGCGCTAAACGCGGGATAAACGGGAACGGTATCCCCCGCAGCCGCTTGCATATCCACGCCGCAAAGAAGGGTATGACCGCCCGTTTGTTTATTCAGAAGGGCAACCACTTCCCTACCCATAAAACCGTGAATACCACTAACTAAAACTTTCATAATTCACCTTAAATTAAGTTGTGTTTTTTCATTTCGGCAAGCAATTTTTCTTCGTTTTGCTTTGCCATGGGGGTTAAGGGTAAGCGAAGATAATTTTCACAGAAGCCCATAGCCGCGCAAGCTGCTTTTACGGGAATGGGGTTCACTTCGCAGAACAGTAGGTCTACCAAGTTTAAGTAGTCAAGTTGCATTTTGCAAGCGCCCGCTACGTCCCCTTCAAAATATTTTTTGCACATTAAGGAAGTTTCCTTGGGCATGATGTTGGAAAGAACGGAAATAACGCCCTTACCGCCTAAAGAAAGTACGGGAACGATTTGATCGTCGTTGCCCGAGTAAATATCAATTTCATCACCGCAAAGGGCAGCCACTTTTGCAATTTGAGAAATGTTACCGCTGGCTTCCTTTACCGCAACGATATTGGGGTGTTTTGCAAGGCGAGCAAGCGTTTCGGGAAGTAAATTGCAACCCGTTCTACTTGGAACGTTATACAAAATGCAAGGCTTAGTGCTTGCGTTTGCAATTGCGGTGAAAGATTGATACAATCCTTCTTGCGTAGCCTTATTGTAATAAGGGGTAACGAGGAGCATTGCGTCCGCGCCAACCTTACAAGCGTATTCGGTAAGTTCAATCGCGTAAGCGATATCGTTAGAGCCCGTTCCTGCAATCACGGGAACCCTACCCGCAACCTTTTCTACACAAAAGCGGATGGCTTCCTTATGTTCCGCATCCGTAAGGGTACTGCCTTCCCCCGTGGTGCCAACGGCAACGATTGCGTCAATCCCTTCTTTAATTTGCCATTCAATTAAAGCGCCGAACTTTTCGTAATCCACGCCGCGTTCGTTTAAAGGGGTGATGATCGCGGTTGCCGCGCCTGTAAATACCGTGTTTTTCATTGTGTTTCTACCTCCGAAGAAAAATAAAAATAAGAGATAGCCTTGCCTTTTCGGTTTGCCATCTCTTCTTCTACGTCTTATGATGAGTAAAAGGGATAGCTCTCCGCCCGGAAGGCGACAACAACACGGATATTTTCCGTATTGCCAGCAAAGCATTTGCCAAATGCTTCACTTCGGCACCCGTCCCTTACATAGCGCGGCTTTGGCAGCCGTTACGCGCTGTGCTAATAACAAGGTGCGCCTCTATCATTCTTTTTTATTATATTAGCATATTCTTTTTTGCGTGTCAACGCTTTTTTGCGAATTTTTCGTTTTTTTCCGAAAAAGGCTTTCTTTTTAGGAAAATATGCGGTATAATGAAAATATGAAAAACGTATGCATCGTTGAACAACTGTATCAAAAAAGCACGCAAGAATACACTTCGCCCACGCACACGCACGACGGGTACGAATTGTTTTTCGTTACGCGGGGCAGTGCCACCCTTTCGGTTCGGGATAAACATTACACCGTAAACGAAGGGGACGTGGTGTTTATTTCGGGGAACGAAGAACACCGCTTGCACTCTAAATCCGAACGGTACGAACGCGTGATAATTTTGCTGAACGCGGAAAAAGCAGACACTTTGCTGAACGCAAAGGAATTAGTTTCCCTTTTAAAATTCCGTCCCGCCGAATTTTTACACGTTAGAAAATTAAATTCCATGCAAACGGCAACCGCATTGATTGATAAAATTCAAAAGGAATTAACTATGCACGCGCCCTTGTACGAATACGCGGTGAACGCCCTACTGGAACAACTTTTAATTTTACTGTTTCGCGAGGACGAGGCGACCACGCTTTCCACCCCCGCGCGCTTTGCGGAAATTCGTAAGTTTTTGGAAGAAAACTACGCACTTCCCATGACGCTTGAAGATATTGCACAACGCTTTCATTTAAGTAAGTATTATTTGGCGCACGCGTTTAAGGAAGAATGTGGAATTTCCCCCATGCAGTATTTAACAGCGTTAAGGCTATCACACGCTAAGCGTTTGCTTGCCGAAACCTCTCTTCGCATTAGCGAAATTGCCACCCGCGTTGGCTTTGCCGAACTAAACCGCTTTTGCCGCTTATTTCGGCAAAAAACGGGCGTAACCCCCAAGGAATACCGCAGGGAGAAGAAATAAATTGACTTTTAAAACACCGCCCCGATTGCAAAACGCAATCGGGGCGGTATTCGTTGATGATCGTTATTTTCAGTTATTTACTGCAATTCGTCGTAGAAGTAGGCACGGGTGTAGGCGCAAGCCCCCGAAGCGTCCTTTACGGTGATGCGAATATAGGGCTTGTGGTCGGTTTTAGCAAGAATTTCTTCGTTTTGGTGGAAAAATCCTTTTAACCCGAAGGTGGCTTCGGTTAAGGGACCTTGGGTTGCCTTTTTCACCCCGGCGTATCTTCTATCCGTGGTAAGCATAATTTCCGCTGCGGGGGAGCAAGAAATATGCACTTCCCCATCTTCAATATATAAATCGTAAATTTCGGGCCCGGTGGAAGCGTATAAATCCCCCTTCTTCATTGCGTCAAACACGGTGGGATAGCTTAATTCCTTCGCCTTAATCATAGTAAAACCACCGAAGCAATCCTTAAAGGAATGCGCGTCGTCCGTAGCGAGTGGCACTACGCGTTTGCCTTGGCGCAGTAAATCATCTAAAGGTACGGTAGTATCCGGATAGCCCGCGATGGCACAACCCGTGTTGTGTACTTCCACACCCCAAACGCCTTCAAGCCCCGCGTATTCGGGATAATTTTGCAAAGACCAAACGGGGTGGTTGTAACTTACTAAAAAGCCCGCTTCGTTGCCCAAGCGAATCATATGGTTGATATGATCCACGCCGTAGTACATTTTATAATCCGTTTTGCGCATTTCGTCCGTTACGTACTGCTTAGAGTGTTCAATCCAAAAACGGGGTTCGGAGAACACGGGGGAAGTGGTGCGGTTAGGTTCGGGCGAATAGAAGTTGATATGCACGGCGGTTACGTCCGAAAAATCGTTGACGCGCGTTTGACGGTTACAAGCGTATTCTACCGAAGTAATGGCAAGGAATTTATCGTCCGTTAAATCTTCGTGCGGAAGCATAACTTCGTGATCGGTAAACGCCACGATGGAATATCCGCGTTTTTGGTATTCTTCCTTGGTTTCGGCAAGCGTCATTTTCCCATCCGAAACGGTGGTGTGCATATGTAAATTTGCTTTATAGAACTGCCCTTCCTTGGGCAAAAGGTATTTTTTCATTATTCTTCATCCCCCACAAGTTCATCGTAGAAATACGCCCTAGTGTAGGCGGCCTTGCCTGCTTGGTCCTTTACCGTAATGCGGAAGTAGCTGTTTCTGTTCAATTTTTCCTTGGCTTCCTTTGCAATTCTAAACCAAGTGGAAATATCCATATTGATTTCGGTGCGAAGATCGGGCATGGCAAAATGGTTGTGCGTCCAACGGTTTTCCGCCGTCAGATTTACTTGCTGCGCGGGTGAGCAAGAAATATGCAAAACGGTGCCTTCCAGCCACAGTTCGTAAATTCTGGGCCCCGTGGTTGCGTAGAAATCCCCCTTTTCCAAAGCTTGGATTACCGTGGGATAGGTTAGTTCTTTTGCTTTTACCATAAGAAAACCGCCGCAGCAATCGCGCAACGTGTGCGCGTCGTCCGTTGCCAAGGGGAAAGGCTTTTTACCTTGGCGAAGAAGGTCTTCCCAAGGAATGATCGTTTCGTCCCTACCCGTAATAAAGCAACCCGAATTGAATACTTCTACCCCCCAAACGTTTTCCAAATCTCCGTAGTCCTTATACGTTTGCATGGACCACACGGGGTGATTATAGCTTGCGAAAAAGCCACAGTCATCCGCAAAGCGAATGGCCTTGTTAATATCCTCCTGCCCGTAAGAAATGCGATAATCGTATTTTAGCATTTCGGGGGTAATGGAGCCACGGATGCTTTGCCCCACCCTTTTTTCCGAAAATAAGGGAAATTCGGTAATATCCGCAGATCTTGCATAGAAGTTTAAATGGTAGGTTTTTTGGGAAGCAAATTCCACATCGGGGATATCTTCGCTAACCGCCACTTCTACGCCCGCAAGCGCAAGGAATTTATCGTCCGTTAAATCGTGATGGGGAACGAACACGTCGTGATCGGTAAACGCCACGATAGAATATCCGTGATCTTGATACACCTTTTTAATTTCGGCGGGCGTCATTTGCCCATCCGAAACGGTGGTGTGCGTGTGCATATTTGCTTTGTAAAACTGCCCTTCCTTGGGTAAAAGATATTTGCGCATAAGAACGCTCCTTTTTTATGATATGTGATATTATACAACGAAAAAAAACTATTTTCAATAGTTTTATAAAAAAATCCGCAGATTTTTTCTGCGGATTTTCTGTTTGAATTAAAATGAATTTTTCCGTTTTGCCCTTAAAAAAGCAACTGAGCGAAAGAGTTTTTTCGCTTTTCAGCTTTGCGAAAGAGCGCAGTTGCTTTAGAGCCGTGATTTTAAGGAGAAAAACGGGGAAAAGGTCGCGTAGAGGGTAAGGGCGCATACCCGAAAGCGTATGAAACCGAAACCCTATACGATGAAATTTTTTCCGTTTTGCCCTTAAAAAAGCAACTGAGCGAAAGAGCAAAGCAAAACTTATTCCGCGCTTAACGTTACCATTTCTTGAATACTGGTAACGCCCTTTAACACTAGTTCTTTACACGAATCCACCAAAGTTACCATGCCGTCTTCCACAGCAAGTTTTCTAAGAACTTCCAAGTTCTTTTCGTGTGCCACGATACCCTTCATTTTATCGTTAATATGCATAATTTCGTGCACGGCAATACGATCTTTATACCCCGTATTGTTGCAGTATTGACAACCTTGCGGGCGGAAAATACTTACGGGTTCTTCAATGCCCAAAATTTGCATTTCACGCGCGTTGGTTTTACCGCGCTTTTTGCACGCGGGGCAAAGACGTTTTACCAAACGTTGTGCAATTACGCCCGCTAAGGCATCCGCCACCAAGTAATCGGGAACGCCCATATCTTCCAAACGAATGACAGCCCCGGGCGCGTCGTTCGTGTGCAAGGTACTAAATACCAAGTGCCCCGTAATTGCCGAACGAACGGCAATTTCCGCCGTTTCCTCATCACGAATTTCCCCAATCATGATTACGTCGGGGTCTTGACGAAGAATAGAACGGAGCGCGGCGGCAAAGGTCATATGCGCCTTAGCGTTTACTTGGGTTTGGTTGATGCCCGCCATGGTGTATTCCACGGGATCTTCTACCGTTACGATATTGATGGTTGGATCGTTAATTTCCTTTAAGAAGGAATATAAGGTGGTACTTTTACCGCAACCCGTGGGCCCCGTAAGAAGGATGATGCCATGCGGGCGGGCAAGCATTTTATCAATTACGGTGTTTTCGTACTCCGTAAAGCCCAGTTCTTGGCGGGTAAAGTGGAAGGACGACTTATCCAAAATACGAATAACGAATTTTTCCCCGTGTACGGTGGGAAGCGAAGACACACGGAAGTCGTATTCCCTACCCCCGATAGTCATATTGATACGGCCGTCCTGCGGGATACGACGTTCGGCAATATTCATGCCCGACATAATCTTCATACGGGCGCAAATTTCGGGATAAGATTCAATGGGGAAATCCGCGCGTTCTTGCAAATCCCCGTCAATACGGTAGCGAACGCGAACCTTCTTTTCAAAGGGTTCAATGTGAATATCGCTGGCACGGTAAGGAATTGCTTCCTTAATTACAGAGTCTACCAAACGAACGGCAGGATTGTTGATTACGTCCTCCTGCTTAAAGACACCACCCGAAAGTTCGTCCTTTTCGGCAAACAGCTTTTCGTCCTTTTCGTTATTTAGGTCGCTAAGCGCCATAGAGGTTGAAATGGTTGCGGTTACCGAATCAATATAGCGGTCAATTTGCCCCGGGGGTGCCAAAACCGTATCAATGGGCGTGCAAAACTGCGCTGTGATGGCAGACATGGCGTTCATATCCAAAGGCCGCCCTACCGCAACCAAAAGTACGCCGTTTTTATCAATGGAAACGGGGATAAATTTATGCCGTTTCATAAATTCAAAGGAGAATTTATTAAGTAGGGCTTTATCCACGTCCAACATGTCAATTTCCGCGCACGGAATGCAATAGTATTCCGAAAGTGCTTCCAATTCGGCAACTTCGGTAACGTATTCTTTGGTTAATAAGTATTCCCTTACGGGGGTATGCAAGCGTTTGCATTCTGCCAAAATGGCTTCCGCCTGCTTCTTTTTAATTAGTTTTTTATAAACGTAAAATTGTAAAAGTTCGTAATCTATATTCATCTTTTCACGCTCCCTAATTTCCTTAGCCTAAGCCACCCATAATAGCCAGCATGGGCGAATATACGGCAATAAACATTGTACCGATTACCCCACCCATAATACACATCATAATGGGTTGAATTTTTGCGGTTAACGAGGTTAGGGTGGTTTCTACTTGTTCGTCAAAGAACTTGCATGAACGCATCAAAATATCGTCAAGCGCCGCCGTTTTTTCCCCTACCGCAACCATTTGGATTAAGATGGGGGGGAACAGTTTATACTTTTCAAACGCCATAGCAAGGGGCATACCGTGGCGTACGTCCTCTGCCGCGGCGCGGAATTGCTTACGCATATAGCGGTTGCCAAGCACGACTTCAATGGTATCCATTGCGTCCGTAATATCCATACCGCTGCTTAAAAGCAAGCCGAAACCACGCGCAAAGCGGGAAGATAATAGCGCCGTTTGTACTTTACCGATTAATGGAAGCTTTAACTTTAAAAAGTCGTAAAAATACTTCCCTTTTTCAAATCTGCCGATTAAGAAAAATATACCGAATAACGCAAAGGCGAGAAGTATCATAATTCGCCAGTTGGCAAGCATAAAGTCCGAAAAATCGTACACCACTTTGGTAATTCCCGTGGGAGTAATTTCCAAAGAGCTTAACGATTCACGGAAGGTGGGAATAACCACCGTAAGCATAAGGATTACGATACCTATCGTCATAATAAGAAGGGTGATGGGATAAGCAAGCGCGCTTTTTACCTTACGCTTGATTGCCGAATCCGTTTCGTAGTAATCCGCAAGCGAATTAAACACGATTTCCAGTTTTCCGCTGGCTTCCCCAACGAAAATCATACTGCGGAAGAATTCGGGGAACACTTTTTTGTGCTTATTCAAGGCATCCGAAAGCATAATCCCCGCTTTTACGTCCTCGTCAATAATGGCAAGCAGTTTTTTGAAGTATCCCGAATACGCTTGGTTTTTTAGGATATCCAAGCACCCCAAAATGGGAATTCCGGAGTTAATCATAATGGAAAACTGACGGCAAAAGGTGGTAAGTTCCGAACGTTTTACCTTGCCCGTGCCAAGGGTGAAGAAGGAATTCGGCGTTTCCCCCGTGTAGGGAACGCAATTCACCAAAAACAAGTCCTGCTTAGCAAGTTGTTCGGCTAAATCCTTTTCGTCCTTAGCGATAAACGTACCCGTAAACTTTTCTTTGGCTAAGTTTACGGCAGTATATTTATACTGTTGCATATAACGCTCCTTTCCCTAACGATTAGGGCGCGTAAAATTTGTTAAAAAGTTAGTAACCCCACGTACCAAGCGATTACTTGGGCGCCCACCGCCAACGAAAGCACGAAGCCCGCGGAAAGGAAGGGCGCGAAGGGGTATTCTTTATCTTGCTCCTGCTTTTTTGCAAGGCGAACGGCAAGAAGTACCACACTTGCCACAAGCGCTGCCACAAGTAGCATGAACAAGAATTTTTGCCAGCCCAAAAACAAACCCGCCGCGGCGGAAAACTTTACGTCCCCACCGCCAAGCGCTTCCTTTTTATAAATGAGCATGGCAAGATAATACACAAGCAAGAACATGCCTGCCGCTACCGCCCCGCCAACGAGATGCGACCACCAAACGGTGGCGGGATCAAAGAACATAGCAACAAGCCCCAACCCCGCCAAAATTAACGAGTAGCGATCGGGAATCATCATATATTCTAAATCCGTGCAGAACACGCAAAGGGCAACGGAAGAAGCAAGCGCGGCAAGCACCGCGTAAACGGGTTCGGTTTTCCAAAACAGAAGTACCGCGCCCACCCACAAAATCCCGTTTGCAAGTTCCACCAGCATATAACGGGGGGATATTTTTTGTTTACAATGTCGGCACTTACCCCCAAGGATCAAAAAGGAGAGTACGGGGATATTATCGTACCAGCGAATGGGATTTTTGCAATTAGGACAATGTGATGCGGGCTTGGATAGCGAAATGCCGTTAGGGATACGATACACACATACGTTTAAGAAACTACCCACGCAAAGCCCCAAAACCGCCGCCAAAATGATTGCCGTGATATAATAAATCATACTTAGAAATTGTTGTTTTTGTTATATTGCCCCGCGTATAAACCGCCGAACAGGTCTAAATCCGCAAGCACGGATTCTTGCCCTTCTTTTACGTCCACCGTATGGAAGGGGATGCCGTTTTCTTCTTTTTCCGCGTTAACCATATCAATTAAATAGTGGTATTCCTTGGGAAGGTTTACGTACACCGTTTCGGGCGCGCCCTGGGCGGTAATCCGTTCGTTACGTTGAATTAAATTCAGCGCCCATTTTACGATATAACGGAAGTTTTCGTAGACGAAACCTTCGGGCGATTCGGGAACGGGTCGTTGCATAAATTTGGGAAGGCGACGGGGTTTCCGCTGCCCTACTTTTACTTTGGGCGCGTTTTGTTCGGCAAGGCGTTCTGCTTCTTGTAAAGCCGCTTCCTGCGCTTCCCCTTCGTAGTACTCTTCTTCCACAGGGGCGGTAATGGTGGGCGTGCGCAATTCATCCGCAATGCTTTCCTTTTCCGTTTCTTCGGGAAGGCGCGTGTTTTCTAGCTGTTCCTTAGTCAGTTTTCCGTCCTCCCCTAACTCCCCGCGTTCGTTTAGAAGAATGGTAAGTTGTTTTGCGCGCGCCTTTTCCTTGGCGTTCAGCACTGCAAGGTGGGCTACGTCGTGCCCAATTAAACGGTCTTCAGGAAGTACTTTCGTGCTATCTAAAATTTCGTAGCCCACTGGAATAGCATACGAACCTGCCGTTCTGCCTTTTACCGATAGGGCAAAGTTGGTTTCCCCTTCCTTCACGTCCACAAGCAAGAAATTCGCGTTTTTTACGCGCGGATGTAAGGCAAGCATGCCGTTTACGATGGCGGAAGAACGATAGGTTACTTCTTCTGCGGGCAGTTTTGCCGCCGCGCACGCCGCTTTAACCGAAGCAAGCAAGTCCTTTTTTACGTAAGTTACCGCGTAGGAAGCGTACTGACGGTTTTGCACCACGGGGATGGTGTTAATCATCAGTTCATCGCGATTTTTATACGCGCTAGAAAGCGCAACCGAAAGGGAGTTTTGCATCAGTTTTTTACGGATGGAAGGCACGCTTATCATATCCGTACCCACCGTATGCGCGGGTAAAAGTACTGCAGTTTTACCGCCCATTGCTTGGGGGTGATCTTTGGCGTATTCGGTTAAAGCCAAAGTTAGTTGGTTAAAATAGGTTTCGTCAAACCAAGTTTCACTTGCAACGGATTTTTCTTCAATTTCATATTCCCCGGCGGTGTTTTTGCCGTAAAAGCGAACTTTGCCTTTTCTGGGAATCAGCACGATTACCGTGGTCATTTCATTTTTTGCCATATGCCGAATTTCTCCTTAACCTAAGGGTTAATATCCCACCGCACTATGCGGAAAGTGGGGATTGTTGTTGCTGTTTTATCAATTTGCACTGCTAAATGCGTTTGCCCTTTTTCGCCGTAAAAAGTGATGGAGTAACTGAAATGTGAATTATTCCCCTCAGCCCCCTGCGTAGCGTAAGTGGTCCCTTTGGGGAAGATTTCGTTAAAAAATACGTGCATATTGCGAAATTCTTCTTCCGAAAATAGGTCTTCACTACGAATAGCAAGTTCAAACGCTTCTGCCATATACGTTAGGGCAACACGCCTACTTGTGTATCCTTCTTCATATTTTCTACTAAGGGAATCCCCCATCGCTGATGAAACGATTAAAATGGAAAGCGCCGTTACGATAAGCAAAGTTACAATGGCTAGTTCCATTCCGGCACCGCGTTTACCTAAACGGTTGCGGTTTTTACTTCCCTCTTTGCTACTGGGGAAACGAATAAAAGAACGTATCATGTTTGTTCCCCCTTCATAAAACCATCATACGAACAAATCACGTGATTCGTTATATGGTTGTTCTCATCATACGTTAACACACCGCCCCGATACGCCGTTACCGAAAAGGAATCAATTTCCCCGTACACTGCGATTGCCAAAATTACGTAAGTATCCTTTTGGTACGCATAGTTGAAACGTATCCCGGTGTGAGTTCTTGTATAATCCGCGTCTATTGCGTTAAAGGCTTGGGTAAGTTCTGTTTCGGTTTCCGCAAAACGGAAGGCTTCCACCAAGGCGCTGGCGCGAATCTGCGCTTCCCTATCCACAATCCCCTGTGCTGAAAGGTTGGAAGAAGAAACCAATAAGGACGTAGTTGCAATACTGATTGCCACAATGATAGCAAGCGCAACGGCTGTTTCCGCAAGTGAAAATCCGCGTTTACGGTTGTTGGCTTTTTGCTTTTCGCTTTTTAGTAAGCGCGCCATGTTTTCTTCCTCCTTTTTGTTTTTTGGTGTTTTTTAGATTCTCCGCTATGCCCGTCAATGCGGGTAGGCGAAGAATGACAAGCCGTTTCGTCCTATCCTAAAGCGGGTAGGCGAAGAATAATAGGTTTTCCCTTTGGTTCGGTTAAGGCGTTTTGATTTGTTTTGGATAAAACGCGTACGTAACGGCTTGCGGTGTAGGATTCACTTTTACCTGCGGAGGCAAGTACGTTGCCTTGCAAAGTAGTAACGCTTTTCCGTTTGTGCCCGCTTTTAATTGAAAGGTTACGGATTGCAACTCCTTTACATTAAGCCGCGTTTCCCCTTGGGGGCTAACGGCAATTAAAGTTTGATCACTAACGGTTAAAGTGTACGTTTCACCTGCGGATGTTACGGTTACCATGTTCGCATTTACCGCAATCGTACGATTGTTTTCTTCGCAATCAAACAGGAAATTAGAAACCGTACGTTCCACCCCCGAAAGTCGCTCTGTAATAGCCGCACGCTTACGGTTTAGGGCGTGATAATTATTTATTAAAATACAAAAGGAGGTAACCATAGTGCTTACGATGGCAAGCATTGCAAGAACAACCACAAGTTCCGCAAGCGTTACGCCCTTTTTGCCAAGCTTGTTCATACGGCTAATTACCCCCTTTTCTATTTCGCGTTTTTGGGATTACGCGTTTCCCTTATTTCCTATCCCCGCTTGGGGAATTTTTAGATTCTCCGCTATGCCCGTTAAAGCAGGTAGGCGAAGAATGACAAGTAGCGCGCAGTTTATAACGCACCGTGATTTTTATAAGGCGGTGTAGTTACAAGCAAGACGCGGCAAACGCGGATTTTGGAAAGGCGCATACTTAGCGTATGTAACTGCACCAAAAACGCAAGTTTAACAAAGTATTGCGTAGTAAATACGACGCCGCACGTATGCGCGTGCGCGCGCATAAAAAAATTAGGGCACTTTGCGCCCAATACGGGTGCAAAGTGCCTCTCTTTAATTATTTAATAATTAAAATTATGCAGCAGCGGGAACGATGATTGCAACGTTAGCCGCGATAGAAGCTTGCTTATAGGTGGGCGTAACTGCGGGTTCGCCAAGATTTAAGCCTGCCAACGTAGCACCACTCTTGGTGTAAACGGTTGCAGTTGCAGCAACAGCGGTCTTATTCGATTTTGCATTTGCAGTTTCGGTGAATACGCCGTCAATCAATTTGTATTCATAGTAATCATCCCCCTTGGAATATACGATAACCATATCGTCCCATTGAGATTGATCTACAATAGCAAGCATTTCGGTAGACGAGTTTTTAGCAGCTTGATCTGCATTAGATTTGTTTGCTTTGTTGATGATGCTGGAGAACGTGGGAATCAGTACTGCGGAAAGAATTGCGATAACCGCGATTACGATTACAAGTTCAACGATCGTAAAGCCTTTTTTGTTTAACTTTTTCATTTCTCTCTTCTCCTTAAAAATATATTCTTTCGAATTAGTCACGAGAGGTTGTGTTGGCTAATTCTCACCTTTCCATAAGACCAATGCCCTAATAGAAATGGTAACATTATGTTAACATACGAAAGGGGGGTTGTCAAGGGGGTTTTTGAAAATAGTTTGCAAAAAAAATGAAAAAATTGATAATTTTGCCCGCTTTTTGGGTTGAAAATACGGTTTTTATGCGAAAAATCAAGTACTTTTCCATATTTTTGATAACGCGCACGCGAAGAACGACAGGATTTTCTATCTCTTTTACCAAGTAGGAAGGGAAATAAAACAAGCCCCCCTTACAATCAAGGGGGGCTAAGGTAATTTTTATACTTCCCAAAGGGGAAACGCTAATGCGTTATCGGGGGGTAATGGATAAATCGTCCAAATAGAGTTCGTCAAAGCAAATGCCGTAAGCCAAAATCATAAAGTAGTGGTATCCGCTTTCCCTGGGGGTGAAGGTACCCGTAACCAGTTTCCAATTACAAGCTACCGACATTGCGCTTGCATCCACCAAGCGTGTACGATTGCTTGCGTCAGAGCCTACGTCCGTACTATTTCGCAGTTCTATCCAACCCCAACCGCCATCAAACCACGTGGGATTTACGATTTTTATCATAAAAGATATTTCATACCGCACGCCCGCTTGTAAATAAACTTGCGTACCGATATAGGTGTTTCCGCCGTTGATAGACCTATCTGCGGGGTTGATCATCTTTAGCGAACCCGAACCGTCGTTCGTATAAGATACGCTTGTTTTACGGGTGTGTGCGGCAGCCGTCCAACCACCCCAGCCGGGCGTGGTTTCAAAATAACTATATTCCACGGGAACGATAGCACCATCCTGCCCTACGCTTGTTGCAAAATTGCCGTTTTCAATTAGGTTTATATCTTGCGCTTCACCGATGGCACGTAAGTTAATATCGTCAATATAAATCGCCGAATTTGCGGTGGTAAAGCCGTTCCACATAATACCCAAATAGTAGGGTTCGGTTTTATCCGCGTCAAAAGTAAAGGTAACTTTTATCCAACCGCCCGTGTTCCACAGCGCCCCCGCATTATTTACGTCCGTTACCGCGGAAGTTCCGTTTTGTTTGGTATACCCTGCGGGATTTAACAAGCGGAAGGTACAGTAGTTTGCATGCGAATAAGCAAAAGAACTCGTGGTTCCTTTTACGTCCGAAGTGGTGTTATCCGACCAGTTGCCATCGTGTACGGCCTGCGCAATGTTCCATTTCCCTATCTTAATCTTTGCGTTTTGGGCATTTGCAACGGTAGTATTTTCTACGTTTTCCGCCCATAGCATAAAGGAAAGTTCGTACCGCAGACCGCCCGTAACGTTGAACAGTTTTTTCACGTTGCCTTTATAATCGCCCGCAGTGCTAGAGTATCCTTCGTTCATTTGAATTTTCAAACTACCCGTTCCCGCACCTTTATCGTACGATTTTTCGGTTACGTAACCCACGTTGGTTGCCCAGTTCCAACCGCCAATCCAACCATCTTGCTCCATAGCACTACCCTGTAAGTAGGTATTGCTATTTCCGTAATCAAAATTGCCGTTGGTAAAGATATTTTCCCCTAAATTTTTGAAGACTTCTAATTCATCCAGCCAAATGGTGCTACCCGCCTGGTTGCCGTTGAACTTGAACACGAAATACATTTCTTGCGTATATTCTACGCTAAAGGAAATGGTGGCGGTTTGCCATTCGGTAATGGTTTTGGGATCCCCACCGTTGTTAAAGGATTTGATTACGATACCGCAGGTTTCAAAGTTTTCCGTCCACGTCGGGGTACGATTATCCCCTACTTCCATGCGGTCCTTATACACAAGACCAATGAAAGAATCCCCAGCGACGGTCTTCAAATTCTTATACTTATATCTTACGGATAGGGTGTAATTGCCGGGATCTAAAACAAACCCGTAGCGCATATTCCCCGGGTAGCCTTTGGAAGTAAACATTAAGCTTTGGCTATCCGTTTCGCCCGGGATTGCGTTTTCTTCCGAATAGGAAACTTGATTGCGGAAGCGCCAGCCTTCAAAATCCTTCCAGCCCTTATGCACGTTATGCGAAACGCTATTGTTATCTTCTTCCTGTACGTAGGACTTGTTAAAGGTTTCGTCAACGGTAAATTTACCAATCACCCCTACTTGGTTTTCGTTGGGGGATAAGGGGCGCACAGCAATATCGTCTATCCAAAGCGAACCCTTTCTTAAACCGTAGACCATAAATAAAATAACGAAATTGCGCGCTTCTTCGCCATCCGTAAAGTATACGTTTTGCTTATACGTTTTCCATGCGGTAGTCGTATCAAGTAGCCCGGTAGAACGCCAAGTATATTCACCACCCGAAGTCCACCCGTTGGGCTTGTTTTTCTTATCTATTACGTAGAAATACGCGTTTGCATTATTATTAAGGATATAATCTTCACTGGTTTTATACGAAAATTTCACTTCGTATTCCACGTAGGGGCGTAAAGTGATTTCCGTATACATATATTTGTTGTATGAAGAACTATCCGCTTTTTCGGTGAAGGTAAACTTCATAGAACCCGAACCATCCTCCGTGTGCGTGGTGGACGCGTCAAACGAAGCGTTTTCCATCATATTCCAGTCAGTAGGCGCCGTCCAACTGGCGGTGGGAGTGCTATCCGGGATGTTTCCTTCGGGGAATATATTATAATCTATTGCATCCTTTGCGCCTTCCGCAGGGCGGTGATAGTTGCAGAAATTGCAGTACATATCGTAAGCGCCCGTAAAGCAATGCTCTTGCGAGGAGCGTAAAGATAGGTTGCTAATCGTAATTTCCGAATCATCCACCGACCAAGCGATGATGGAAACGAAATATTTGCCGTCCTCCGGGCAAACCCAGGTAGCGTTGATTTGGCGCGTTACGCCAGAAATGGTAGTATTAGGGCCGTAAAGCACGAAGTTGCTGGAAGCGGGCAGGACGGGATAATCTATGGAATTCGTTCCGTCCTCTTTTACCATTACCGCGAAATAGTTTCCGCCCACGCCGTCAATTTCCATATGATCAATTTGCACGGTTGCCATAAAAGTATATTCTACCCCGGCAATCAGTTCTACTTCGTACTGGCGGTGTTCTTCGTGTTTATCGCCGATTGCATACTCGCCCGAAATCGTAATATTTTTTTCGGCGGGGTTAAACACGATGGTGTCCTCGTTATTCGACCAACCGGTCCAGTTTTCTTGGTTGTAGGGATCAATTAACAGTTCCCCGCAAAGTTTGGGCGAATAGTTATCAGGCGTAAATACCACGTACGAATCCGCAACGTAATATTCGTCCCCAACGTTTAAAACGTTGCCCTTGTTATCCTTCCACGTATTTTGGCGGTAATTTGCTTTTTCCACCGTGTAATTTACGTTAATCGTATCCCCCACGCGAACGTTTCTATCGCGGAACATTTCATTACCGAACTCATCCAAGAACACTACGGTTGCGGGCATTCCCGCCTTTCTCACCTTAACTTTTTTCGTTACACTGTAAGAGCGTTCCCCAAAGGCAAACGTGGTGGTAATATCTACGTCCCGTTCGGTGTTAAATTCTAATGCATTATATCCCACACCGTTTACACGATAAGAAATGCGGCTGTTTAAAACGGGGTCTATCGCTTCATATCGGCCAAGCCATTCGCCCGTTCTTTCGTCTTGATACATCAAACACATGTCTGGAACGGAAAAGCGGGAGGTATGCGCGTGCGTGAAGAACCTTTGCGCCTTTTCGTTTTCCACCGTTTGTACGGTGGGATAGCAGTTGAATTCGTCAAACGCCAATACGTCCGCTTGCATACCGTATAAGTGGAAATACAAATAGTACGAAACGGGGTTATGCGTGTTTTCATTTCCCGAAGTGTTAGGCACGGTAAAAGTGCAGCTAGCCTTGGCCCATTCCTTATCCGCAACCGTGTGGTGGAACATGCCCTCCCCTTCGGGCGGATTTTGGAAATCGTAAACGGCAAGGGGCACACGGGTATTGATTTCCCCTGCCAAATCTTCACCCCTTAATAAAAGCATATGCACGTCCGAAGTGGAAGGCTTGTGCATCCCTTGGAACATATACATAAAGCTTAAATCGTAAGTAAAGCCTTCAAACAGTACGATACGCGTGACAAGTTGCGTATTGATATTTTTCTCGGGCGAACGGAACACCAATGCAGAGGTACCATCCCCCGTGTAGTAGTTATATTGCGCGTCCGCCGCGTTGCAGGAAGTAAACGTTTTCGCATCCCAACCGAACCAACTACCCAAGCGGTTGCTTACGACGGGATTTGTACCAAACACAGCGTTGGAAATTACGTAATCGGGATACGTGTTCGCGTAAGGCACGGGGGTAAGCGTGTGGGCGAAATCCCCGTTACGGAAGGCGTTTTCAAAATATAATTCTTGCTCGTAACCGTGAACTTCGCAATCCCTATGGCGAAGCCCGTAGGTGCTATCTGCTACGTCTTCAATATCCGGCGCAAGGTAGGGATCGCTATCTGGCACCCATGTCCCGCCGTGCAGTTTTTCCCATTCTATGGTACCCACGGTGCCGTATTCGTAATATCCTTCAATTAAAAGTTGGCGGATATACATATATTCGGCATGGTCGTAGTGCGAAAGGGTTCCGTTAGGAAGGGTTACTTCTACCCTATCCCACTCCCCACGCACTTCCACGTTTGCTTCCCCTTCGTTTTCAATAAACAGGGTGCCGGTGTAAGGGGTTGCGCCTGCGTCTATGGAAATTAACGCGGTTAAGTGCAAATCTTGCGCGCGGTCTGCTTCCGAAACCTTGCTAGATAGGTACACACTGGCTTTCATGCTGTTAACGTTAGATACCGAATGGCATAAACGCCAAATGTTCCTATTGACTGCATTGTTATCGTATATCGTATCACCATGCCCTTTATATATCAATTCCCCATCTTCTAATAAGGAAAAACGATTATATAAGGCATCATAAATAATTTCTCCGTTTTTAATTTGGGAGTTAATTTCTTCAAAATTTCTACCGTCAGCAGCCAAAACATCAATTGCTTCCCCTAAAGAAGTTGCTGGACCGTTAAATTCATCCGAAGCAATTACGGTATTTAACGTTTCCACCGTGGCAATATCCTGATTCATATTCGCTTTCCCAATGATGTTTACGAATACGGGAATAGCAATTGCTATTAACACTGCCATAACGGCGATAACCACCACAAGCTCCACCAACGTGAAGCCTTTTTTCTTTTTATACGTCATCGGTTTATGCGTCATCGGTTTCCCCCTTTCAGGCTGATTTTCAGCCAAAAAAGTGCGATTGGTTTATATCTTTCACACGCATAATGCGCACAAAGATACAAGTTTATTGTAACACCTTTCTTATTTTATGTCAATACCAAAGGGAAAATTTGTTTTTATGGAAAGGTTGGTAAAAATAAGAAAAGGCGCGTTATTTTTTTGCCAAAAGCAAAAAAACAAGCCTTTCGATAATACGAAAGACTTGCCTTGGGTAGCACCTTCAGGGACTCGCGAGGAGCGTGCATAGCAACGCGACGGATTAGCGAAGGCATAAGCCGAAGCGTCACGTTATTTCGATGATCCCCTTTTCTGCAAGGCGGCGCAAGGCTTTCAAAATAAGAAAAGGCGCGTTATTTTTTTGCCAAAAGCAAAAAAACAAGCCTTTCGATAATACGAAAGACTTGCCGTTGGTGCACCTTCAGGGACTCGAACCCGGGACCCACTGATTAAGAGTCAGTTGCTCTACCAACTGAGCTAAAGGTGCAAAATTATGGTGATTCATCCGAGATTCGAACTCGGGACACCGTGATTAAAAGTCACGTGCTCTGCCAACTGAGCTAATGAACCACACATGGCTGGGGTAGCTGGATTCGAACCAACGAATGCCAGAATCAAAATCTGGTGCCTTACCGCTTGGCGATACCCCAATGAGTAAAAATATGAAATTAATGGGGCGAGTTAAGGGAATCGAACCCTTGACCTCCAGAGCCACAATCTGGCGCTCTAATCCAACTGAGCTAAACCCGCCATATGTTTGGCGTGCCTGAAGGGATTCGAACCCCTGACCCACAGCTTAGAAGGCTGTTGCTCTATCCTACTGAGCTACAGGCACACGTCCGCGCCGCAAGTACGTTTTGGAGCGGGTGATGGGAATCGGACCCACGCAGCCAGCTTGGAAGGCTGGAATTCTACCATTGAACTACACCCGCAAACACTAACTCAACGCTTGGCTATTATATCAAATTGCAAATACAATGTCAAACGTTTTTTAGTCATTTTTTAAAATATTTCCACGATTTGTGCAGTTATTTTTCCTTGATGCAAAACCAAGTAGCAATACGAAGGTTTTGTGGTGAATTTCGTCATGCTTCCAGGGTTAATTAAAGTAACGCCGTCTATTTTTTCCACACGGGCGTCATGCGTGTGGCCGTAAAGCGCTAAGGTGCAGTTTTCTTCCTTTGCACGCGCAAGAAGTTCGTGTAGCCCCCGCTTTACGCCGTAGCGGTGGCCGTGGCAAAACATCAGTTTCACCCCTTCCACTTCCATAAAGCCTTCCCTTTCCCCCGAAGAAAAGAAATCGCAATTCCCTTCCGCCAGGCGGAACTTTTCCTTATTACCCAGCGCATAGCGGGCTAAATCGCGGAGACCATCCCCCAAAAAGATGACGTAATCCGCTTCCGCCATAATGGGCGCAAGTTTTTCCACCGCGGCTACGTTGCCGTGGGTATCCGAAAGAAGAACGAAGGTTTTCATAATTGCACCTTTTGTTTTAAGTTTGTTAGCGCGCGGAATCGGTGGCTAACCGCATTTTTTTCTTCCGCTGTGGCAAGGGCAAAACTTTTGCCTAAATCGTAACTGTAAAAAATGGGGTCGTAGCCGAATCCGTTTTCCCCCTCGGGGGCGAACAAAATTTCCCCTTCGGTTTGTCCAAGCGCCGTAACCGTTTCTCCGCTTGGGTAGCAAAGGGCAACCACCGTGCAAAAACGGGCGGTGCGGTCTTTTTTTTCTACGCTTACAAGGTCTAACAGCAGTTTTTGATTGTTTGCTTTATCGTTGCCGTGCTTTCCGCTATACCGCGCGCTAAACACCCCCGGGGCGCCGTTAAGCGCGTCCACCATAAGTCCGCTATCATCTGCTAATGCGGGTAAGTTCAAGGCCTTTGCCACCGTACTTGCCTTTAGAATTGCGTTTTCTTCAAAGGTGTTCCCCGTTTCTTCTACGTCCGCGGTAAAGCCTGCCTCTTTCATAGATACAATTTGGTATTCGGTTAAAATTTCCGCAATTTCAGTAAGTTTATGCGCGTTGGCGCTAGCCACTACCAGTGCTGGCTTGTTTTTAGTTATCATATTCTTCTTCCTTTTATCAAAAAACAAAATACAAGCCCCCTACATAGGGGGCTACGTTTTATTCAACGTGTTTGGGTTTTCTTTCACTTTCCTTGGGCGGCGTCATATAATCCCCGTAATTAATGGTTAACACTTCGTCATAACCGATAGGGCAAGGAAATTCTTTATCCCTAATTTTTTTGTAAACTACGCCGTCAAAACACTTCTTGGGAAAACGAAGAGACATTGCACCCACAGAGTAGTTTGCCATGTAAATATAATCGGTATTATCTTTTGCAAACTTTGTGCTTAACTTTTCTTTCTTGGCAAATATTTTTTTCAAGGACTTAAATTTCCCCATAAACGAAAGAATTCTAATTTTCCAACGATCAGTAAACGAATGTGCACGCAAACGTTTATTTGCGCGGTAATTCATAGCCATACCGTATAGCATTTTCTGTTTAAAAACCGTTCTTTTAAATTTGGATAAACTATTAGGGGCATCGTCCATAATAAAAATATCAATATCCAAACGATTTTGATAATTGTTTTGGGCTTTATCCTCCTCTTTCTCTTCACGCATAGGTTTATCCACATCTATAATTCTTATAGTAAAGTCGTAAAAATACGGACTAAAATCCCATGGCAAAATAAGCTTATACGGACTAGGAAGTTTGTCCCGTAGTTGTATCAGTTTATTCAACTGATCCCTTTTCATAATAACGTCAATATCGTCATCCCACGGAATAAAATCCCCATGGCGAACTGCGCCTAAAAGCGTTCCAGAATCTATAAAATACTGGATATCATTTTCCTTACAAAACGTGTCAAAATCAATTAGGATCTTATAAAGAGCGTCATGAACTTCTTTCAAGTCTTTTTTGGTTTCCAACATAATTGTTCCCATTAAATGCTATTTTTATATAAATGAAAAAAACGATTACGGACAATCATTTTTTATCCTTTTATATTATGAAATTATATCAATATTTAACATTTTTGTCAACATAAATTTAAAAATTTATATATCTCTTATTGTTTTTTATATCTCTTCCTGAAATTTATGCGCGTTGGCACTGGCAACCACCAGCGTTGGTTTATTGAAATTCATATTTTTCCACCTGTAATTTTACTTCTCCCTCCGCGCTAAACAGCACTTGGGTTTTTTCCGGGCGATTAAAGGACATTGTGGACATAGCCACTTTGCCGTCCTGCGTGAACACTTCTACCGTGTTTACGTCCAAAAACACGTCCAGCGCCAGCGTATTGCCGTTTAAGGCAACGGGAACGGTGCGAATCCCTTCCCTAACGCGCTCGCGGTCTTCCCCCTTCGTTGGGTAATCGCTTTTGGAATTATCCACGGTGAAAACCCCCGTAATTTTATCGTACGAAAGGGTGGTTTCGGTTTCCCCGCCCGCAAATACTTTTAGGGTGAACGCGGTTGCGTTTTGCATATCCGCTTTAATTTTTAAGCGTTGTACGCTACCGAAAAAGTCTGCATCCGCCTTCGTTTCCCCGTTTACGGTGAACGTTTTTACCTTCGTTCGGCGAAAAGCGTTTTCCACCCCTTGCGCGGGGAATTGCAGCAGTTCGTCCTTTTTAATTTCTAACCTACGGGGCAGGGTAAAGTTGTTGGCAAAGCCCACGAAGGGACGTTCGGTTTTATATTCCCTTTCCCAGTTCGCCATCCACGCGATTAAGGTGGGGGTTCCGTCTATTCCACGGGTTACTTGCGCGGCGTAAAAATCCTTGCCGTGGTCAATTTCCCCTATCTTACGGGGGGTAAACTTGCCCGTTTCGTAGTTCAGTTTGCCGATTAGATATACCGTACTGCGGCTATTGTGATAATCGTGCCCACTAACGGGTACTTCTATGGGGGACATTACGAGTAAATCCGTGTTTTCATCCACGGGGCAGAAGGAAGGGCATTCCCACATTGCGCCAAGGTTGGGGTTTTCGTACATAACGCCCACGTATTTCCAAGTTATTAAATCGCTGGAAGTAAACAGTTGCGCTTGCCCCTTCCACGCGCTATTTTTACTGTTTCCCACCACCGCGTAGTAGTTTTCCCCACGTTTCCATACCGAAGGATCGCGAAAATCCGCGTGCGAAGCATCCCCCGTTAGTAGTTCGGGGGGAATTACGGGGTTTTCTTTCACTTTCGTAAAGGTTACGCCCCCGTCCGTGGAATAAGCCAAGCATTGCGCCTCCCTTTGGGGTTTAAGATCGGTTGCGTTGTTTTGCCCCGTGTAAAGAAGGTATAGTTTCCCCTCCTTTTCTATCGCGCCACCCGACCAGCACCCGTCCTTATCGTATTCTTCACCGGGGAAGATTGCCAAGGGCAAGTGTGTAAAATGCACTAAATCCGCGCTTTCCGCATGCCCCCAACCCACACAGTTTTCGTACCTTGCTTGGTAAAACAGTTGATACTTACCGTTATAAACGGTAAAACCGTTGGGATCGTTGATAAAACCCGCGGGCGCGGTAAAGTGATAGCGGGGGCGCATACTTTCATCTACCCACGTTTTCATTTCGTTTTGCACGTTTTGGTAATGTTGTAAGGGTTTCATATTCCTTCCCCCGTTTTTCGTTTTTTCTTACGTTTGGCGTACGCGGTGCGAACGCTTTATTATTATACAATAAAACGCGCGGTTTTTCAATACTTTTTTTATTTTTCGGCAAGAAAAAAGCCTTCCCAAATACGGAAAGGCTTTTCTGCTTTATAAAAATTACAGTTTATACCAGTAATAATTGTTATACGTACTCTTAAAATACGTTGCGTTGGTGATGGGGGTGGTTACGCTTGTTTTCGTGCCACCCGTTTTATTATTGCAGTTGTAAGAACTTGTTGTTCGGTACCACGTGCTGGTATCGCTAAACGTAATTTTAGTTAAGGAATTGCAAGAATTGAACGCATCAGAACCTATGCTGGTTACGCTATCGGGTATCACGATTTCCGTTAAGGAATCGCAAGAAGAGAACGCATCAGAACCTATGCTGGTTACGCTATTCGGTATCACGATTTCCGTTAAGGAATCGCAATTATTGAACGCAGAAGAACCTATGCGGGTTACCGTATACGTTGTTCCGTTATACGTTACGCTTGCAGGGATAGTAATGTTGCCTGCAATGTTTCGGGATTGTTCTACCACCGTTGCAATGCCATCCTTTAACGCATAGCGGATGCCGTTTTGCTCGGTGTAAATATTGCCGTTCGTTGCTACGTCATTATTCTTGCAGTTCCAAACCACGGGGCGGTTAGAAGGGTTCCAATCACTATTCCACCCGATAGGCTGACTTGCCGCTTCGCAGTAGATGGTTAAGGAACTGCAAGAAACGAACGCATAATAACCTATGCTGGTTACGCTATTTGGTATCACAATTTCCGTTAAGGAAGAGCAATATTCGAACGCTCTATAACCTATGCTGGTTACGCTATTCGGTATCACAATTTCCGTTAAGGAAGAGCAAGAAGAGAACGCTTCATCACCTATGCTGGTTACCCCCTTTGGTATCACAATTTCCGTTAAGGAAGTGCAATTATAGAACGCATAATAACCTATGCTGGTTACGCTATTCGGTATCACGATTTCCGTTAAGGAAGTGCAATATCTGAACGCAGAAGAACCTATGCTGGTTACGCTATTCGGTATCACAATTTCCGTTAAGGAAGTGCAATTATAGAACGCACCTCCACCTATGCTGGTTACCGCATACGTGGTGCCTTTGTAGGTTACGCTTGCTGGGATAGTAATGCTGCCGGCAATATTTGAGGAAGATTGATGCACCACTGTTGCGGTGCCATCCTTAATTCCATACATAATGCCGTTTTGCTTTACGTATTGATATCCCCAAACCTCGTTGGAGTGAGTATAGTTCCACTCACTATCCCACCCATTGGGCTGGCTTTCCGCTTCGCAGTAAATGGTTAAGGAATAGCAAGCAAAGAACGCCCATTCACCTATGCTGGTTACGCCCTCTGGTATCACGATTTCCGTTAAGGAATCGCAATAATAGAACGCATAATTACCTATGCTGGTTAACTGGCTGTTATCGCCAAACGTTACCGTGGTTAAGGAATCGCATTCATCGAACGCAGAAGAACCTATGCTGGTTACGCTATCCGGTATCACGATTTCCGTTAAGGAATCGCAAGAAGAGAACGCAGAATTACCTATGCTGGTTACGCTATCCGGTATCACGATTTCCGTTAAGGAATCGCAAGAAGAGAACGCAGAATTACCTATGCTGGTTACGCTATTCGGTATCACGATTTCCGTTAAGGAATCGCAATAATAGAACGCATAATTACCTATGCTGGTTAACTGGCTGTTATCGCCAAACGTTACCGTGGTTAAGGAATCGCAATCACGGAACGCATAATCACCTATGCTGGTTACGCTATTCGGTATCACGATTTCCGTTAAGGAATCGCAAGAATCGAACGCCCAATCACCTATGCTGGTTACACTTGCGGGTATCACGATTTCCGTTAAGGAATCGCAATCATAGAACGCATCATAACCTATGCTGGTTACGGGGTAGTTCATATATTTACCAGGGATAGTAACCGTAGTGCTACTGCCCGTGTAATCGGTTACGGAATACTCGCTTCCATTTTTTGTAAATTTTAATCCTGTGGTATACGGTTCCTGCCATACGGCGTACAGGGTATAGGTGCTACTGGTGCCCATGGTGTAGGTGGCGCGGTTTTTATACTCCACACTGCCGCTTGCACTGGTTGCCCAACCTACAAAAGTATATCCCGTTTTGGTAAAGGCGTTGGTGGTTAAGGTGGCGGTGGCGCCCGTTTGTATTTGCATATTTTGCATACTGCCGGACGTAGCGCCGTTGCCGTCAAACTTTAAGGTGTTGGTATTTACCTGCCATACGGCATACAGGGTATATTCCGCATCCGTACTCATGGTGTAGTTAGCACCGTTGGTGTATTCCACATTGCCGCTTGCCGTGGTGGACCAGCCCTTAAATGTGTAGCCTGCTTTTACAAAGGTATTGGTGGTTAAGGTGGCGGTGGCGTTCGTTTTAATTTGCATGTCCGCCATTTCCCCCGAAGTGGCGCCGTTGCCTTCAAATTTTAAGGTGTTTGTGTTTGCCTGCCATACGGCATATAGTGTAACTTCATTTAACCCCATGGTGTAGGTGGCGCCGTTTGCATACGCAACGTTGCCACTGGCACTGGTTGCCCAACCCATAAAGGTATAGCCGGCTTTTGCAAAAGTGTTAGCGGTAAGGGTAACGCTTCTACCTGCGTGGATTTGCATATCCTGCATAGTGCCCAAAGTTGCACCATTGCCATTGAAATGTAAGGTGTTTAACGCCCCTTCCCACACGGCATACAGGGTATATTCGCTATCCGTACCCATGGTGTAGGTGGCACGGTTTGCATATTCTTCTACACCCGTAGGGGTGGTTGCCCAGCCCATAAAGGTGTAGCCTGTGCGGCTGAACGCGTTGGCGGTAAGGGTGGCGGTGGCATCGGTGTTAATTTTCATGCTTGCCATAGTGCCGGACGTAGCGCCGTTGCCGTCAAACTTTAAGGTGTTGGTGTTGGCTTGCCATACGGCATACAGGGTATACTCGCTATTCGTACCCATGGTGTAGGTGGCACCGTTTGCGTATGCCACACTGCCACTTGCACTGGTTGCCCAGCCCATAAAGGTATAGCCGGGGCGGGCGAACCCGTTAGCGGTAAGGGTGGCGGTGGCGTTCGTTTTAATTTGCATGTTTGCCATGCTACCCGAAGTTGCGCCGTTACCGTTAAATTTTAAGGTGTTGGTGTTGGCTTGCCATACAGCGTACAGGGTATAGCCTTCCTTTTGCTGGAAGGTAACGGTTGCACCGTTTTGGTATTTCACTGCACCGGAGGCGCTTTCTGCCCAACCCATAAAGGTATAACCAGGACGGCTAAATGCGTTAGTATTTAGCGTTTTATTGCCGTATTTATATACAGTTTGGTTTGCCATGGTGCCAGAAGTGGCATCGTTGCCGTCAAACGTAATTACGTTTTCGGTTAATTCCCATACGGCGTACAGGGTATATTCGCTATCCGTACCCATGGTGTAGGTGGCACGGTTTTCATACGCCACACTGCCACTTGCACTGGTTGCCCAGCCCATAAAGGTATAACCCGTTTTGGTAAAGCCGTTGGCAGTTAAAACTGCCGTTGCATCCGAACGAATTTGCATATCCTGCATTTCGCCCGAAGTTGCGCCGTTACCGTTAAAATTTAAGGTGTTTAGATTGCCTTGCCATACGGCGTACAGGGTGTATTCACTATCCGTGCCCATGGTGTAGGTTGCTTGGTTTTCGTATTCTACTTCTCCATCCGCAGTGATTGCCCAGCCCATAAAGGTGTAGCCGGGGCGGGCGAACCCGTTAGCGGTAAGGGTGGCGGTGGCGGCGGTGTTTATTTGCATATTTTGCATACTACCCGCAGTTGCGCCGTTGCCGTCAAACTTTAAGGTGTTGGTGTTGGCTTGCCATTTGGCGTATAAATCCAACTTGCCGTGGCTGCCCGTAGCAATGGTGGTTACGGGGGTGGTAAAGGTGCTTTCCTTATACCAACCCTTAAAAGTATAGCCTGCCTTGGTGGGGGATTTTAGGGTGATTGCGGAACTTTCTACGTTATACTTTTTGGGGTTTTGGTCTAAATCATCCCCGCCATCCAAATGGTAGGTAATGGCGTAATCCACGGGGGTCCATTTTGCATAAAGGGTGATATCCCCTATGCTACCAATATCCACGCCCGTTTGGGTAGAACCCGTAAAGTTTTCGTTTAGATACCAGCCTTCAAAATCATAATAATCGCGCGTAGGCGTGCGGAAAGTAAAATATTCCAGCACCGTGTAGGTTTCTTTTTTGTTTTCTATCGTACCGCCGTTTAGGTTGTAGGTAATGGGGTAGCTGATGGGGGTGAAAACGGGGGTAAAGACTACTTCCTTAGTTAAGGTGTAGGGGAAGGAGGCAATTTGGGCACCATCAAACCAGCCGTCAAAGGTATGGCCACGTTTTTCGGGATTCCTTTCGGGCGCGGAAATTTGGGAACGCTCCTGCGCGGTATTCGTTACCACATTTTCCAAACTGTACGCAAAGGCGTAATCTAACATTGCCAAACGGTACACGTTTAATTTGTAACGGGTAAAGTGTTCCCCATCCGGGTGGAATACGATAATATACGCAATATTATCCCCCACGAAAAGAGTCATTGCTTTTAGGGGGTATTCTTGCAATCCGGTAAAATCCGAATACAAACGCCAATTGCAGCCCTTGCTTACAACGAAACGGCTGTTTAGGTCAATATTTTCGGTTGTGAAAGGCACCGTAAGGGTAACTTCGGTGGGTTGCTTGGTGTAATCCATGGTGAACCCATCTGCGTTTTCTATGCGGTAGGATAACCATTTTGCATAAAGCGTGATATTGCCAAAACTACCCGCGGCAATTTCGGAAACACGGCTTTCTTCGGTAAACGTGGGGGTTGTGTACCAGCCACCAAAGTTTTTGCCGTAGGAATCTTCTAAGGCAGTTAGGGGCAATGCAGGGCTTTCTATTGTGAACTGCGTGGGGTTATCCACGTGGTTTTCCGCACCACCCAAAACATAGGTAACCGTGTAGGTTTCAAGAGTGGTTACCGCATACGCGGTGATATCCTGCGTTACGTTGGTAAAGGACGTGCGGTTCCACGTTACGGTATAGCCGTTTACAGGCTTGGGGGTGGGCAGGGTGGTTAGGCTGCCTCCGTTTGCCACCTCTACCACTACGTCCGCAAAGCCCGCCTGTATAAAGGTGATTTTACGCATTGCCACAGGGGCCACCGAAGGTGTTACGCTGGGCACAACCGTAGGTTGGGCGGTAGGAATTACGCTAGATTCTACCGAAGGCGCAACACTGGGCATTACGCTGGGGGCCACCGAAAGTGTTACGCTGGGCACAACCGTAGGTTGGGCGGTAGGAACCACAGTAGGTTGCGTACTTGCCGACGTGCTTGTCGAAGGGGTGGGCGTTTGGGTAGGTGTGGGGTTAGAACCGTCCCCACCAAAACACGCGGTTGCCGTAAAGCAGAGCACTGTTACCATAAACAGTAACGTAAGCAGTTTACAAAGCTTTTTCATAGTTTTCTCCTTTCCCATTTGGGAAACAAAGTTCTAAAAATAAAAAATGTGCCGAAGCAAACGCAACGGCACACCGTAAAAATGTACGTTCCGCTTGCTGCGACACAAACTTAATACAAACACCTTATAAGCGAAGATATTATGTAATGCGAAAAGGTACACTTCTACCAAGGAAGTATACTTCTACTTATAAGATATTAAGTTTGGTCGCAAAAACATTGTAGCACAATATTTTTAATATTGCAAGCGATTAAAAGAAAAAACCTTTTGCCTGTAAGTATAAGCCCCCGCCCCGCGGAAATCCGCGGGGCGGGGATGTTAGATTCTCCGATTCGCCCATCACGTAGGTAGGCGAAGAATGACAAAATCAATTCCTATTTTTTATTAAGAAAGCGTAGAAACGAGTTATGCAAGGCTCGCTAGGAATTTGAGATGAGATGAACCTTGTTGGTTATCGAAGTCCAAATTCGTAGCAGTTAACGAAGCAGAACGACGTTGATACACTTTCTTAAAGAAGGATGCAAAGCACCCCGCCTTTGCCTTCGTTTACGATACGCGATACCGTTTTTTGCATTTTCTTTCTAGTATCAAAGGGCATGGCGGTAATTTTGCCTTCCATCCCTTCCGCCATCATAGAGTGCAATGTTTTTCCAAACAATTTGGTTTCCCACACGGCGGAAGGGTCGCTTTCCAGCCGTTCGGTTAAATACGCAGCCATTTCGCGGGATTGTTCTTCGGTGCCAACAATGGGGCTGATTTCGGTGGATACGTCCACCTTCATCACGTGTAAACTGGGGGCGGTTGCTTTTAGTTTTACGCCGAATCCCCCACCGCGTTTTACGATTTCGGGGGGTTGCAAGGTAAGTTCTTCCACCCCGGGAACAACTACGCCGTAGCCTTCTGCTTCCACTTCGGTAAGGGCGTATTTCAGTTTTTCATATTCCCGCTTTGCTACCGCCAAATTTTTACAGTAAGTAAGCAAATCAAATTCGCTGCTCAGTTCTTCCCCACACGCTTCGCTTAACACTTGGTAAAAATATCCTTCCTTTGCGGAAAGAGCGAACGTGGCGCTGCCCGTGGCGGGGTTTACTTCTTGAGTCGCGGGGGAACACAACGGGCATTCACCCCCCAAAACGCTTTCAAACACGGTGAAATCCTTCATCTTTTCCACGCGTTCTGCAACCCCTTTTACCGAAGAAATCAATTCGGCAATTACGGGGTGATCCTGGGGCAGTGCTTGCAACCACGCGGGCAAGGTAAATTCCACTTGCGTAAGCGGAAATTCGTATAAAAGACTTTGTAAAATTTGCGTAAATTCTTCTTCGCCCGCTCTTAACACCGAGTTTACCAGCACGGGAACGCCGTATTTTTGCGTAAGTTCCGCTTGCAAAGAAAGCGCGCTTTCCCCTTCGGGGAACTGCGTGTTAAGTAGGATAACGAAGGGTTTCCCCGCCGCCTGTAATTCGCGCGCAACGGCTTCTTCACTTTCTTGATACGCGCTACGCGGAATATCCGTAAAAGTGCCGTCCGTAGTAACCAAAACCGCCACGGTGGAATGCTGGTTAATTACCTTGCGGGTACCCATTTCCGCCGCCGTAACAAAGGGCAATTCCTCCTCTTGCCACGGGGTTTTTACCATGCGGGGGGCACCTTCTTCTTCGCTCCCTAGCGCGCCGTTTACCAAGTAGCCAACGCAGTCAATCATACGCACCTTGGCCCTACCGCCGTTACCAAAGGTAACGGTTGCCCCTTCGGTAGGTACGAACTTGGGTTCGGTAGTGGTTACGGTTTTGCCCGCACCGCTTTGGGGAAGAAAATCTTCCGCCATCTTCTTTTTTTCACTTTCTTCCATATTCGGAAGCACCATGCTTTGCATAAAACGGGAAATGAAGGTGGATTTTCCCGTTCTTACGGGCCCAACCACGCCGATATAAAGTTCCCCACCCGTGCGGCGGGCAATATCCCCGTACAAATCAAATTCTTGCATATAGAAACCTCCCCTTTCTGCCTACGGTATTGTATGGCGGGGAAAAGAAATATATGCCGATTTATCGCGAAAAAAGAAAACTAAGACCCCGTGATACGAAAGGCGAACACTAAAAGTAACGAACAAAAAAGAAGAACGCGGAAACTTTCCGCGTTCATAAAAATTTGTTTTTTATTGTTCTATTATTTATTTTCGCTTTCTTCCTTTGGTTTTCTTTTTAGCATTGCCTTAATGGAAGTAGGGTGTTCTTGCCCGTGGAATAGGCGGTACAAGTTTTGATGGTGCGCCCCGTAAACCAAAACCATAGAAAGCGCAACGCACGCGTACGCCACGATAAGCGCCCATAAAGGCGCGTTATACGTCCCGTACGAAACGATTAAGCGAACCGCGTATAAAATGGCGGGGGGGGTGATGGCGATAAACGAACCTACCGACCCAAGTTCGGTAAAATACACGAAAGTAACCGCCGCCACAACGAACACGATACTAACCAAGGGGGAAGAAACCATATATACGCCGATGGTAGAAGCAACGCCCTTTCCGCCCTTAAACTTAAAGAATACGGGGAAAATATGCCCTAAAATAACGCATACGCCCGCAACCGCCTTCATTACGTCCGCAACCACGAAAGCGCTACCTGCAAAATAGTAGTTTTTGTAAAGTAAAAAGGCAACCAAGGTGGGAACCGCGCCCTTCAAAATATCCAAACCCAAGGTCATAAGCCCGATTTTTGCGCCGAAGGTACGGCTCATATTCAAAGTACCGGGGTTGCCGCTACCTTGATTTCGAATATCCTTGCGCTTTAATTTGGAAATCATAATGGCAAAGTTGATATTGCCAAACAGATACGCGCCTAAGGCAAGCAATAGAAATTGCCACCAGCACTCAGAAAACATTAAATATTTCACGATTCTTCTTCCTCCCGTTCACGGAAAACAAGTTTGATGGGCGTACCCGTAAAATCAAACGCGCGACGGATACAGTTTTCCAAATATCTGCGATAAGAAAAGTGTAGTAACGCCCCGTCGTTGACGAAGAACACGAAGGTGGGGGGAGCAACTTCCGCTTGTACGCAGTAATGAATTTTTAATCTTCTGCCTTGATAAGACGGGGGTTCGGAAGTTCGGATAGCATCCGAAATTAAATCGTTCAACACACCCGTAGGGGCACGGAAATGCGCGTGTTCGTTAGCGCGTTCGCAGTAATCCACGATTTTTTCCACGCGTTGACCGCTTTTTGCGGAAACGAACACCGTTTCTACGTAATCCATAAAGGCCAAATCGGTGGCAACCTTCTTTTTGAACTCGTTCACCGTGTTGGTATCCTTTTCAATCAGATCCCACTTATTCATCACGATAACGCAAGGCTTATTTTGTTCGTGAACGTAACCGCAAATTTTTACGTCTTGCTCGGTAAGCCCTTCGGATGCGTCCACCACCGCGATACATACGTCCGCACGGCGAATTGCCGCAAAGGCGCGAAGAACGCTGTAATATTCCAAATCTTCTTCCACGCTACGCTTTTTACGAATCCCAGCCGTATCAATTAGGGTGTACTTTTTACCTTTCAAGGTAAAATCCGTATCAATTGCATCCCGCGTAGTTCCCGCAATTGCCGAAACAATGGTGCGGTCGTACCCCAAAAGGCGGTTCGTGATACTGCTTTTGCCCGCGTTGGGCTTGCCCACTACCGCAATTTTTAAGGTATCTTCCTCTTCTTCGTCCTCTATTGCGGGGAAATGCTTGCACACTTCGTCAAGAACGTCCCCAAGGCCTTTGCCAAGTTCGGCAGAAACACCCACGGGATCGCCCAACCCAAGCGCGTAAAATTCATACAAATCTTCTTGCTTTGCGTTATCCCATTTGTTTACGCAAAGAACTACGGGTTTTTGCGAACGGCGAAGCATATCCGCTACGTCGTAATCAGAAGCCGTTAAGCCGTTTTTTGCATCCGTCATAAACACGATAACGTCCGCCGTTTCAATGGCGATTTCACTTTGACGGAAAATGTGTTGCCACATTTCATCTTGCGATTTCAGTTCCAAACCGCCACAATCAATTAAGGTAAAGGTTTTCCCGCACCATTCCGCATCTGCGTATAACCGATCACGCGTTACGCCCGGACGGTTTTGCACGATAGAAAGCCGTTTCCCCGTTACTTTATTGAAAAAAGTGGACTTGCCTACGTTGGGTCTACCAACCAGCGCCACCAAAGGTTTTGCCATAATTTCACCGTTTGTTTCGTTTTTTTAATTATACTCTATTTTCTTAGTTCTTGTAAAGAATTTTAGCAACCGTTTTACACCATTTCTTCGGGGTGGAACACTTTATCAAATTCGTCTACACTTAAAAATCCTAATTTTACGCAGGAATCCTTTAGCGTTTCCCCTTGCTGATACGCGCGCTTTACTACTTTTGCGGCGTTTTCGTAGCCGATTACGGGACACAGCGCGGTTGCAAGCATTAACGAGCCGTGTAAATTTGCGCGCATTTTTTCCTTGTTGGCGCGAATCCCACGTACGCAGTTCTTTTCAAAGGACGTGATTACGTCCGCAAGTAAACGTACCGAATTTAAGAAGTTGTAATTGAATACGGGCATAAACACGTTCAGTTCAAAATTTCCTTGCGACCCAGCAACGCCCACCGCCGTATCGTTTGCTATTACCTGAACGGCAACCATGGTTACCGCTTCGCACTGCGTAGGATTCACTTTACCCGGCATGATGGAAGATCCCGGTTCGTTTTCGGGAATAAAAATTTCCCCTAATCCCAAGCGCGGACCGCTGGCAAGGAAACGAATATCATTTGCCATTTTCATCAAATCCGCCGCAAGTGCTTTTAATGCACCGTGGGCAAAGATAAGTTCGGATTTAGAGGTTAACGCGTGGAACTTGTTTTCCGCCGCTGTAAAGGGATAGCCGGTAAGCCGGGCAAGTTCATTAGCCACTTCCCTATCAAAGCCCTTAGGCGCGTTTAAGCCCGTTCCCACAGCCGTTGCGCCGATAGCAATGGGATATACTTTTTCAAGTGCGCTTTCCATTAGTTCCGCATCTTTTTCTAAGGAAGACCGCCAACCGCTGATTTCTTGCGAAAAGGCAATGGGGGTCGCATCCATTAAATGCGTTCTTCCGCTTTTAATAACCCCTTGGTTTTCTTCTTCTAAACGGAGTAACGTTTGAATTAGGGTGGATAACGCGGGCATTAAACTTTCTTTGATTGCAAGAACCGCCCCAATATGCATTGCCGAAGGGAAGGTATCGTTGGATGACTGGGACATATTTACGTCGTCGTTCGGGTGCAAGAGTTCTTTCCCCGCTAAGGCGTTGGCGCGGTTTGCAATGACTTCGTTCGCGTTCATATTGGTTTGCGTACCACTACCCGTTTGCCATACCGCAAGGGGGAAATGCGCATTCAGTTCCCCGTCAATCACTTCCTTTGCCGCCTTGGTTAAAGCGGAAAGCTTTTCTTCAGTCATTTTTTGGGGTTTTAACTTTGCGTTGGCGCGTGCGCAAGAAAGTTTAAGTAGCCCAAACGCGCGAACGGTAAGAGGGGGCATTTTTTCGGTGCCGATTTGAAAATTTTCCAAACTTCTTTGTGTTTGTGCGCCCCAGTATTTATCTTGGGGAACGAGCACTTCCCCCATAGAATCGTGTGTAACGCGATATTCCATAACCTTTTCATGCCTCCTTACGCTTATTTCCATTGTTTTTACAGGTTTCAAACACATTATCAACAATTGTTGAAATAAGCCTTTTCTTATTTTATCATATTTTTTTGTTTTTTTCAAGAAAAAAAGCACAAGAAAAGAAAAAAGGCAAACACTTTCGTGTTTGCCCTTTTAATCCTTTCTAATTAGAAAATACCGAACACCGCTGCACCCAAGTACAAAACTAACGCAATCCAAAAAGTAATGCGCCAGCCCTTGCCCTTGTTATCCGCATAAGCGTATGCCGCGAATGCGATACCAAGCAGTAATGCGATATCCTTTACCAAACTTAAAATGCCCAACAATTTACCTTGCATCGTAATGCCGATTTCGGGCAAAACGTTATAGATGAAGATCAACAGTGCTGCAAGCAGTAATGCAAAGAACGAGCAAAATTTTACGAAATCATTTTTTTCCTTTCCCATAAGAAAAGCACCTTCCTTTAATTTTTTAACGGCAATTGCAAGCAAAAGCGCTTAACCATGCCCTTATTTTTTATAGTATACCATAATTTGGCAATTCTTGCAATAGGTTATGCGAAAAAAATTAGAAATGATTTTTTTCGCTAAATTCCGCGGGAATACGTTATTCCATAGGCGTAGCGCGGAAAATCTTTTTCATATATTCGGTAAAAAACGTTGCAAAGGACTTTCTTTCCTTTTTTGTGGAACGGAAATGCGAAACAATCCCAAGCAAACCGCCTGCCACAAGCGCGGCAACCGAAAAATACCACTTCCCCGTTAACAGCTGAACCAAAATGCCCGAAAGCGCGCCGATTGCGGCGGAAAGAGAAAAGGCGGTAATTTTATCCGCTTTTTGGGTAAGTTCGGTTTTTAGCAAACTTCCCTGAAATTCAGCTTTCCCGTTCTTTTCCCCTACCGTTCCCGAAAAAACGAAGCGGGGCATTTCTTCTTGCTTACGAAAACTGCCCACCGTAAAGGAAAACGCTTCGGTGGAAATTTCCCCGGATAGATAATACTTTCTATCCCGATAATGCAGTTTCTTTTTGTGTACGTCGGCAACCTGCTCTACCGTCATACGGCTTAAAAATTTCATTTCCATTTTTTATCTCACACTGTACAGTAAATCGTTGTAATCGGGCATGGTCCAGTATTCTTTGCCCGTAATCAGTTCGGCGCCGTCCACCGCATTTCTTAAGCGGTTCATGGCGGGAATCACCTTTAATTTGCACGCTTCAGCGCGACCAAGGGCGGTTTCGGCGGATTTTACGCTTTGAATTGCATCCTTAAGTTCACGTTCACCTACAAGCATTTGCGCGGTAAGTTTGCCTAAAGAAACAAGCAATTCCTTTTCCGTTTGCACGTCCGCATCCGATAGCGCGACAATATTCCCCGCCCACTTGGCAAGGTCGCCTTTATAGCGCATTACGCCAGACAAAACGTTCTTTCTAAGCATGGTAAGCATGGTTTCCCCTTCAATTACGATTTGCTTAGCGTAAGAACTTAGCATAATTTCGTAACGGGAGTGCATTTCCGCGGGCGAAAGCACGCCAAATTCGCTGAACAGCGCCACGTTTTTATCATCCAAATAGCGTTTTACCGCGTCCACCGTAGTGGCGTTATCCGATAAGCCGCGGCGGTGTGCTTCTTCCTTCCATTCCGCAGAATAGTTATTGCCGTTATACACGATGCGCTTGTGCTTGCGATAAGTTTCGCAAATCAGTGCGCGAACGGCCGAGGTTAGGTCCTTTTTTACCGAAAGTTCGGCGTAAAAATCTGCAAGAACTTTGGCAACCGCGGTGTTTAGTACCAAGTTGGGGCTTGCAATAGATTGTTGGCTACCCGGCATACGGAATTCAAACTTATTCCCCGTAAACGCGAAGGGACTGGTGCGGTTTCTATCCGTTTTATCTTGATTAAAGTGCGTGATAACCGAAACGCCCGTAAGTAGTTCGCGCGCGGTTTTTTCGGAATAGCGTTCCCCACGTTCCATACTTTCCAAAATGGAAGAAAGTTCGTCCCCAAGGAATACGGACATAATGGCGGGGGGCGCTTCGTTTGCGCCCAAACGGTGGTCGTTACTTGCGCTAGCCACCGAAATGCGGAGCAAATCCTGATACTCGTCCACCGCTTTTAGTACGGCAACCAAGAACAGTAAGAACTGCAAGTTTTCGGCAGGGGCTTTGCCCGGCTTAAACAGGTTTTCGCTTGCCGTTTGCAAGGACCAGTTGTTGTGTTTACCGCTGCCGCTGATACCGTTAAAGGGTTTTTCGTGCAATAAGCAAACCATTCCGTGGCGGTGTGCAATCCGCTTCATCATCGCCATAGTTAGTTGGTTGTGGTCGGTAGCAAGGTTGTTTGCACCGTAAAGGGGGGCAAGCTCGTGCTGGGCGGGCGCCGCTTCGTTATGCTTGGTTTTTGCATATACGCCAAGTTCCCACAGCTCGCGATCCAAGTCTGCCATATAGGCAAGCACTCTATCGTTAATTTTACCAAAATAATGGTCGTCCAACTCCTGCCCCTTGGGGGGTTTTGCGCCGAACAGCGTTCTACCGCAAACAACCAAATCCAAACGGGAATCGTGAACCTTGTCATCCACCAAGAAATATTCTTGTTCCGCCCCTACCGAAACGGTAACCTTTTCTTCTTTGCCGAAGAGGGATAAAATTTTAGCGGCTTCCTTTTCCACCACTTCAATACTGCGAAGAAGGGGCGTTTTTTGGTCTAACGCTTCCCCACCGTACGAACAAAAGGCGGTGGGAATATATAACGTAGTTCCGCGCACGAACGCGTAGGAGGTAGGATCCCACGCGGTATAACCGCGTGCTTCAAAGGTTGCACGTAATCCCCCGCTTGGGAAGCTACTACCATCCGTTTCCCCCTTGATTAGCATTTTACCCGAAAATTTTACGATAGGCTTCCCGTTTTCACTTTCCAAAAAACTATCGTGTTTTTCGGCGGTAACGCCCGTTAAGGGTTGAAACCAATGGGTAAAGTGGGTTGCGCCAAGTTCTAGCGCCCAATCCTTCATTTCGTTAGCCACTACGTTAGCAATTTCCAAGGATAAGGGTTGATTGTTTTTAATGCAATCCTTAAGCGCTAAATAAGTTTCACGGGGCAAGCGTTGCTGCATAACCGCATCCCCGAACACGTATTTGCCAAAGGAAGATAAAATGATGTTTTCCGCCATGGTTTGCCCCCTATTTTTTCTTTTTCCGTAATTATATCACGCGCGCAAAGGAAATGTCAATCAAACGGAAAACAAAAACCCGCCCCACACGAAAATTCGTGCGGGGCGGGCAGGTTTTACCTATAACCCTTTATCCGTTAGGATAAATTAGCCGATGGTAATAGAGGAGGGATTGAGCAGAGTTCCGTCCGTCAAACCGAATTGCAACAAGTTTGCAGGTTCGGTGAACCAAGTTTGCCAGTTTGCATTGGAAGGTTCTACCACGAAGTAACCCGTTAAGGTACCCATGTTATCATCTACGTGAACAATGCCACCCGTTTGTTGACCGGGGCAAACTGCTACGTTATCTACCCAAACGTATACGCGAAGTTCCTTAATGGAGCCATCTGCGTTGAGTACGTCTTTCACTTGGTAAGATAAGGTGTGTTCGGTACCCGTTAACCAATCGTTATGGGTGAAGAAGTAGCTGCTGTTAACGTTGCCAAGGCCGTTACCGCTGTTGTAAATCCACCACATTTGTGCTTCACGCTTAGCGGGAACACGGAAGGACAATGCGCCCCTATCGTTACCCCACCAAGTGTTGTTGGTAGAAGTACCGCGCAAGGGAACGAAGAACATTGCATCCGAAGCCGCGTTAATCTTAAAGGTTACGTTGACACGCGCGTTGTATACGGTGTAGTTTTGCATAATGCGGTTAGCCCAAGTACCCGTTTGTACCAAGTTATCCGTGGTGCCGATTTCAATATCCTTCGCGCCAACTTTTACGCCGTTTACCTTATAGGTTAAGGTCATCGTTCCGAATACGGTAGCGGTGTAAGAAGCCTTGTCGTTGGTAAGATCGGTTACCGCGTACGCGCCGTAGCTTGCGGAACGAACGAGGTAGGAAGTTAAATCTTCGCCCGTAACCTTATGCGATGCGGTTGCGGTGGGAAGGGTGAACGCCGTACCGATGGTTGCGGTGGATACGCCCGTTACGGTAAATGTTACGTCTTCAGCCAACAGTTCAATTACTTCAACGTTTACGGTTACTTTGTACGATTTATAGCCTTCTTTTACGAAGCGAACGTCTAATTCGTACGAACCTAACGTGGAAGTGGAGAAGGGTTGATCTAACAACGCACCTTTGTAGTAGTATTCAATCGTTACACCATCCAAAGCGGAAGTCGCTTCGTAAACGTAGGGAACGCCAACGTATGCAGTAGTTACGGAGGGTGCGGAAACACTTTCCTTCATGTTCGCGGTCCATTCTTCACCGATTTCTACGGGGATAACGGTTAAGTTTACGGTTTCGGTAACCGTTTTATAACCGTATTTCACTACTTTTACAGTAACCGTAAGGGTTGCACCCGATTCGGTTAATTCGGGAGCGGTTGCGGTATCCGTAAAGCTGCCGTAGGTATAAGTTACCGTTGCGTCGTTAGGCAAGTTTTCAAACACTACGGAGGCAGTACCGCCGAAGTCTACACTTTGACCGTAAATTGCAAGACCAACCATTTCGTTTTCACTAATCTTGTAGTCTATTACGAAAGTTTTAGTATCATAACCGGGTGCGCTCACCGTAATTTTAGCGGTGTAACTACCAAGTGTGCTAGGTTTTTCGGAAAGGGCAGCGGAAGAACCGCGGTTGAAATACTGAATGCTTTCTACGGTTGCATCAATACCACTCGTTACAAAGTCGTATTCGGTACCGTAAATTACGTCGTATTCCGTACCCGAAAGGGTTGCGCCGCTCATTCCCACTTCAACTACGTAATCCAAGGACATGTTATCACCGAAGGTGATAGCAGCAATGGTGTAGCCTGCGTTGTCCGATTGAACGAAGCCTGCTACTTCGTAGAAGGTATCGTAGAAGTTTGCGGTATCTGCAACCGAAATCACAGCGTAATCGAAGCCGCTAACCTTTTGTAATACGCCGTCAACCCAAGTGTAAACGCGGATTTCCTTCAAAGTGCCGTCTTCGTTCAATACGTCTACCGCTTGGTAGGACCAAGTGTGGTACTTATTCGTGGAGCGTTGCGAGAAGGAAGCGTAGGTATGACCGCCGTTTCTCAAGGGGTTCATTAAGAAGCAGTCGCGCACGCTGGGGCGGAATGCCAAGCCATCCCAATAGGTAACGTTGTTGAAGTTATCGCCACGGATGGGCAAGGAAATTACGCCAGCCATGTTGTCTTTTACGTAGTAGGTAACGTTTACACGCGCGTTATATTGTTTAATAGCGGTGTACTTGCCACTCTTCCAGTTTGCAGTGTCGTCAATCAGGTTGCCCGAAGGAATTACCGTCATTTCGGTGGTTTCCATTAAGGAACCTTGATAGTAGTATTCCAAGGTAAGAACGGAAGCCACGTTGTGCGTTAAAGTGGTTGCATCCCCTTTCAGGTTCGCAATTACTTGTGCGCCCATACGTACTTTTACGTCAACGTTTGCGCGGATATCCGTTTCCCCTTCTTTTGCCACCAAGGTGGGAAGGGTTACCGTACCGGGAACTTGCGCTTCCGTAACGGGGGTTACTGCAAAGGTTAAGTCCGCAGCACATACTTTTTCCACTTCATACAAAGTTTCATTGTTGTACTTATACGCGATAGTATACGTTTTCTTTTCATTGAATACGTAGGTTGTAGGATCAATCAGCGCGCCGTCCACGAATACGTCTGCCGCTACCACCTTATCGGGGTAAATTACGTTCATAACGGGAAGGTTTGCAACTTCACCGTAAGGCAAGGTTTGTTCAAATTCGCCTTCTAGTTTATAAGTGTAGGGACGAACGCCGTTTACGTAAATTTCTTGGTTTGCAACGTTCTTCGCGTTAAAGATTACCGTGGGCGTGAAGTAGGTTTCCTTATCAGCATTTACGGTAGATGCAGGAATGGTTAAGTCCAATCTTTTTTGACCGTCAAAGTAAACCACTACGCGAACGCCGTTGAATTTGCTGCTCTTATACGTATCTTTTACATTATAGGTAAGCACGTGTTCTGCCGAAGCAGAAGTGTCTACGTCGGGCATCAAAGTAGAAATTAATACGTCTTCAATATCGTAAGCGAGCATCAACTTAGCAACGCCATTTTCACTACCCAAACGAACGGATAAACCGTTAAAGTAATCCAAATTGGGCGCTTTGGAAGCATTACCACGAACGGGATAGAACAGGTTGCCACCTGCCGAAATATTATAATTGAACTTATAGGAAACTTCACCGCTATACAACTTGTAGTTTGCAATGCAGTTGCCGTTTTGACCGGGAACGCGTTCCCAAGAACCGTTCGTGATTTGGTTACCCGTTTGCGATACGTTAACCACTACGTTACGGCTACCGATTTGCGTTTTACCCAAGTAGAAGTATAACGTGTAGTTACCCGTAATGGTTTGCATGTACGAGGTGGTTACTTCTTCTTCGTATTCGCCGTAATCTGCCACGATGCGAACGATATCCGTCATATCCAAAACAACCGAAGAATCTTCGTTACGGATTACGTAGGACATTGCGGGCATCGTAAAGGTTTGACCTACGCGGGCAGAGAAGGGACCATCCTTCATGGTAAATTCTTTAATGGGGGTGAAATCGTGCACGGTAGCAGAAAGACTACCAACTACGTCTTCGCCAATGCTATATACAATGCTTACAAAACCTGCTTTGCTGAATACGGGGCTATTTAAGTTCAATGCTTCGGAAGAACCGTCCGCATAATAAGCCTTTGCCGTCAACTGATCGGTTACGTCCAAGCCGTTTTTCAACACTTTAGCGTTAGGAACAACGGCGGGTTCGCCCTTAATTGCGGCAATCGTTTCGGAAAGGAAGGTGAAATCGTACGCAGGGTTCATTTCCTTGGTGGAATACAAACCGTTTTGTAAAACGTTTACGTATTCGGTTGCGTGCCATTCTTTCTTTTCTACCGTTTGCGCTTGCGCGTTCACTAAGAACCAGAATTGGTCTAAGGGCCAGTAATCATCGCCCTTTTTGTTGAATACGGACACCGATTCGTGTGCGCCCGTACAGCTTTCACGGGTTACGAATTTGGAGTAGTTAGCATAGCCGTATCTAATTTCTACGGGGTTAGAAACTTCTTCCGCCGAAATCATAATGGTATTTTTGGAAAGAAGCACGGGGGTTGCGTCGTAGAACACGCCGTCCTCCCCTGCAAGGTTAAAGCCTGCAAGGCCTTTCAGCACTAATCCTTCCGCTACGTTGTTGAAGGTAAGAATTACGCTGGGACCGCTAATAGCTACCGAAGTAATTTCGGGGCCGGACCACGTACCTTGCGCACCGTACATCTTCTTCATCATGGTGTGCGCCGCGTGTTCGCCTACCGATTGTTTTGCGTAGGGGTGAATACCATCGCTATTTAGCGTATCAACGGGGTCTACGTGTTGTACGTATAAACCGTTGTCTATATTGGTGCTATATACTAAGTTAGGAATGAAAGTGGATGCAAATTCGTGTTCGTCACGAACGCGGTACCAGCTATCTTCGTTGCCGTATCTGGGAAGACCGCAATCGATAAACCACATTTTTTGGTTATCGAACAAATCGCGCCAATCTTGAATCATCAAGTTGAACAAGTTGGAGTAGTTGTTGTAGTGACCGCAACCTTGATACCAAAGCACACCGCGGAAGGAGTGATGGCGGATGGGGTTGGTCATTGCGTTGTAGTAACGGGAGCCTGCGGAAGAGGGGTTGTTTTCACCGGGATCATCCGCAACCGAAGTTCTGCCTTGTACCCAACCTTCGCTGATTGCTTGGGTGTAGCTATCCCATTCCATCCAAGCGTAGATGGAGGTACCACCCATACAGCTACCAATGATACCGAAGGGTACGTCGGGATACTGCTCCTGCAATTCGCGAACGAAGAAGTATGCAGCCGCGCTGTAGCCTTTTACCTTATTTACGTTTGCTTCGGACCAACCGTTCCACAAGGCAAGCGTATCTACTTTGTTGCCCGAGTGCGCGGGGTAAACGGAAGCCAAACGGATGTTGCTGTTTGCAGAATTTTCAATGATATCCTTATACAGTAAGCCGTTTAAAGAACCGCTTGCGGAATCGAAGGTACCCGTTCCGTCGTAGCATTGGCTCATATTCCAACCCATGTTGGATTGACCGCCCGCAAGGAACAATTCACCGAACGCTACGTTAGAGAAGGTTTGGGATTGCTTATTTGCGTTAATAACGGTTACGCGGTAATCCGTGCCGTAGGGAACGTTTACGTATACCGTGAAGGGATACATACTGCCGTCCTTCGTGCTTTCGGTTTGGCCGTAGAACGCTTGGGAATAGCCCTTAGACGTGCTTTCCACAAGAACAACTACCGCACCGTTTACGCTGGTTTTACCGTAAACGCGGGTTGCCATGTTCGCTTGGAACATCATATTGTTGCTATAGGTTACGGAGAACCAGAATGCAGAGGAGTTGCCCACGTAACCGTTATAGTTGAAGGAGCCCGTGGTTACAACTTTCCCGTCGTGTTCGGTAGAAATTGCATCTTGGGGAATAACGATGGAGCCTGCGGTTTCGGGTTCAACTGCGGGAACGTAGGTTTCGGTAACCGAAATATTTACGGTTACGGGTTCTGCAGCTAAATAGTTTGCAGTTTCGCGTGCGCTAAGAATAAATTGATAATTACCAACCGCGATTACCGCCTTACTCTTTAACGCAAGGTCCGCTTCGTTATGGTTCAGTTCCGCATCGGGATAATGATAGTTACCGTCAAACGCGATGGTTTGTTCCGCAGCAGCCGTGATAACTGCTTGCGCCTTTTCAATCGTAAGGGTTACGGGTTCAGTAACGAAAGGCTTGTAACCTTCACGCGTTACCGTAGCGGTAAATTCGTACGTTCCCGCGTTTTTCGCTTCTTCAACTTCGTTTCCGTTTTGCTTAATGGTAAACACAACGCTATCCCCCTGTTCGCCTCCTACAAGTTCGGGCAACCATGCAGTTCCGTTATAGGTAACGACCTCGGTGCCGAAAGTAAGGCTAATATCCGTAAGTTCGGGTTCTTCTTCAGGAACACTGGGTACTACCGTGGGAGGCACAGTGGGTACCACCGAAGGTACTACGCTGGGTACTACCGTGGGTGTTACACTGGGTACTACAGAAGGTACTACACTGGGTACCACCGAAGGCACTACACTGGGCACTACCGTGGGTGTTACACTGGGTACTACCGAAGGTACTACGCTAGGCACAACCGAAGGTGCTACGCTAGGTGCAACCGAAGGTGCTACGCTGGGTGCAACCGAAGGTGCTACGCTAGGTGCAACCGAAGGTACTACGCTAGGAACTACCGAAGGTACTACGCTGGGTACTACCGTGGGTGTTACACTGGGCACTACCGAAGGTACTACGCTGGGTACTACCGAAGGTACTACACTGGGCACTACCGTGGGTGTTACACTGGGTACTACCGAAGGTACTACACTGGGCACTACCGAAGGTACTACACTGGGTACTACCGAAGGTACTACGCTAGGAACTACCGAAGGTGCTACGCTGGGTGCAACCGAAGGTGCTACACTGGGTACTACCGAAGGCGCTACGCTGGGTGCAACCGAAGGCGCTACACTGGGTACTACCGAAGGTGCTACACTGGGTACTACCGAAGGTACTACGCTAGGAACTACCGAAGGTACTACACTGGGTACTACCGAAGGTACTACACTAGGAACTACCGTGGGTACTACGCTAGGAACTACCGTGGGTACTACGCTAGGAGCAACCGTGGGAGTTACCGTAGGTACTACAGTGGGAACTACCGTGGGTACTACGCTGGGCGTTACCGAAGGTGTTTCACTGGGAGTTACCGAAGGCGCCATTGAAACGCTTACGGAAGGCGAAGGCGTTACGCTGGGCTTGGGATCCCTACGGCAATCACAACCGACTACGACGCAAGCGGACGTAACGAACGCCAGTAAAAGAAGGATGGTTAACAACTTTCTTTTCATAGTTTTCTCCTTTATAAAAGTTTTTCATTTTTATTGTAATGCGCAAAACGCGCAAAAACAACGATTTCCCTTTGATAAAACTACGGTTTGCCACAACTTTACGCGCGAAAAACCAACGTTTTTTACACGCGCGCGGGCGAAACAAACTGCCATTCTATCTAAATTAGTATAACATACTAACAAAAATATGTCAACACATAACGAAAAATATTCTTCTTTTTTGTAAAAACTTTTCTAGGGGTTTTTGTTTGGCATTTTTTTATGCAAATTGCGCTTCTTTTTTTTCGTTTTCTATTGATTTTCGGTTTTTCCGTGTTATAATATTCCTAACTACGAAAATTTAGCGGGAGTTATACTTTTATGGACATTAAAATTTGCGGAAAAAACAACAACTTATGCACGCCGTTTACGGGTGCTTACGTTTCCATTATGGTAGAGGACGGACGGCAAAACGCCCGATTTTCCCAAACCGAACTTTCCCTTTTTTGTGGGGAAAATAAAGTGTATTCGCGCGTTGAACGTGGGGAAAACCATTACTTTTTACCCCTGCCCGATTTAATCCCCGAAACGGAATATCATCTTTTAGTGCAAGCGGTAATTACCGCAGACGGGGAAGAAGAAACGTACGTGGGGAAAACCACCTTCCGCACCGAGCCCGACTATGCCACGTTGCCCGCAAAATGGGTGGAATGCCCCACCCCAAAGGAAATTATCTCCCCCGCCCACGCGGGTTACGAAAGCGAAACGTTTGATAGCGCGTTCGCTTGCCCTTCGGTTACGGTGGATCTTGGGGAAACGGCATCGGCGGAATACGCGGTAATTCAAGGTTCCCGTTCTTTTGACGTGCCTTGCCAACCCGACGTACCGGGGATAAATTTCCCCATTGCTTTCAAAATTGAAAGCGCAAACGAAGAAGATTTTTCGGATGCGGTTACGGTGTTTGAAAGCCCTAACCCCGTGCCGAACCCCGGCAATCAACCCGTGTTTTTCGAACTTTCCGCCCCCTTGCGTTACTTGCGCTTTACCGCCACCCAAATGCAAGAAGTGGAAAAAGACAAATACGCCTTTGCCTTAGAACAAATGCAAGTACTAAGTGGACTTACCAACCTTGCCGAGGGGAAAAGGGTTATTGCGGAAACTTCTGTTGAAACGGAGTTTTTAGGTAGACAAAAGCTGACGGACGGTTCCCCTTGCTGGCATACCGAAGGTAGAGCAAAACCCCTACCCCAACCCACGTTTTTTTGTACGTTTTCCGTAGAAAAACAACTAAAAAGCGCACACCTTTACACCGCTTCTATGGGGCTACATTTACCCAAATTGAACGGTAAGGAAGTAGGCAACGAGTTTTTACGGGGGGAATGGACGGAATTTAACGTTTACGCAAACGTTTCCCACCACGACGTAACGGACACGCTGTGCTTAGGGGAAAACCTTTTGGAAATACAAGCGGCGGACGGCTGGTACGCGGGTAGAATCGGCATGGCTAACGTATTCGGCCCCCGAGTGCTACGCGGTATTTATAAAGAAGCGCGCCCCAAAATTTGGGCGTACCTTTGTTTAGAATATCAGGACGGAAGCAAGCAAAGGGTGGTTTCGGACGAACGCTTCCTTTGCACGGCGGAGGGCGCATACCTTGCCACGGATATTTACGACGGCGAAGTATACGACGCGGAAAGAGAGATTTCTATTTCTTCCCCCGCGGAAGTTTCCACCCTTAACCTTATCCCCGCTAGCATCTTCCCCACCAAAACCCAACCCGTTACCCAAGTAAACGAACCCATTCGCGTGGTAAGAAAGCTTGCCGAAAAAAATAGATACGTGGGCGCGGACGGAAGGCTTGTGCTTGATTTTGGGGAAAACTTTGCGGGCGTTCCTTCCTTTACTTTGGATTTACCCAAAGGCAAAGTGGTCCGCTTTATTTACAGCCAACATTTGCGCGCGGACGGAACTTGCTACGTGGCGAATATGCGGGGCGCGCATCCCATAGATACCTTCCGTTCGGCAGGAAGAAAACAAACGTACACCCCCCGCTTTACCTACCGCGGATTCCGTTACGTAACCGTTTTGGGCGCAACGAGTGAGGAAGTTCCCTTTGCGGAAGGCTTATTCCTTTCCTCGGATATGGAAACCTTTGGTACTTTCACCTTTGCCGATCAAACCATTACCCGTTTTTCCGCTTGCGTGGAAAATACCCTAAAAAGCAACCTTATGGGCATTCAAACGGACTGTTGTGAACGGGACGAACGCCTTTCCTGGGCAATGCAAGGGTACGATAACAGTTATTATTACCTAAACAGTTCTCTTTTCTTTTTAAGAAATATGATAGAGCGCGACTTAGCCCCTTGTCCTCCGGGGATGCGCCCCGATCACACCCCCACCGCGCTGAATATGTTCACTGGGCAAAGCACGCTAGACGCAAAGCAACCCCTTTTGTACTACCGACTAACCGGGCAAGATACGTATTTACAAAAAAACTACCAACTTAACGCGCGTATCATGGAAGAAATGCACGAAAAGTACCCGGAGGGCATCGTTTCCACTATCGGATATGCGGATTGGTTAAATTCAGATATGATAGACGCACCCGGCATCCCCGAAAGCGGAGCGCAAATTTCCTATGAAGAATTTCAAACCTGCCAATATTACGCGAACCTAATTATGATGGTAAAAACCTCGGAAATTTTAGGCAAGAAAGAAGATGCGAAAAAGTTCGCGGAGCGCGCGGAATTCGTAAAAAAAGCCTTTCACGAAAAACTGATGACCGCGGATAAGAAAACCCTTTCGGACACGCAAACTTCTTACGGTATGCTACTATACCGCGATATGATAGACGAAGCGGACGTTCCCACCGTGTTAGCGCATTATAAACACGCAATTCAGCGGTATAACGGTAGGCTTTCTTGCGGGGTTTACGTAATTGACGAAGTGCTTGGCGCGCTTTCCAAAGCGGGCGCGCACGAAGATTCCTTGCGATTGGCGTTCGAGCCCACATTCCCTTCCTTTGGCTATATGATTGCGCAAGGGGCAACTTCGGTGTGGGAACGCTGGGACAGTTACTGCCATCTACGCCCCGAAGTACACGAAAAACTGCGTTGGCAAGCCCCCAAAGGTTCGTATTACACCTTTATTAACGAAGCGGGCTGCGCGGGACTTTCCATGAACAGTTTTAACCATTTGGAAATGACTTCCGTTACTCGTTATTTGGTGGAAGAAGTAATCGGTATCAAAATGGGTTTTGGCCCCGCTTGTAAAACTTGGTTTGCGCACGTACCCGAAAGCGGTATGCCCACGGCAAGCGCAAAATTCAACACCCCGCGCGGAACGTTATACTACGCTTGGAATAAAACCGAAGGAACGCTTACCTTAACCGTTCCCGTGGGCGCGGAAGTTTCCCTAACGTTACCCCAAGGGGAAACCCACCTTTTGCATTCGGGTAGTTACGATTTTACCATTTAAGTTTTTAGGGGCGCTTTCATTTTTAGGTTTTCCCCTTTCATTTTCACGAAATAAAAACACCGCCCCCGACCAAGATATTTGGTCGGGGCGGAATTATTTTAATCAACCATCAAATTTTCAAACTGAAACATATCGTCGTCAAAAAACTCCTTTAAGGAAACTTTTAATGCGATACACACTTTAACGACCGTAGAAAACTTTACGTCTTGATTCGTTTCATTAAAAATATAGCGGAGCGCCGAGTGCGTAATTCCCGATTCTTTTTCTAACCGATATTTCGTCATTCCCTTTTCGGAAAGCAACTTACTTAACCTAATTGCAAAGGCTTTATTCAAATTCATATTTTTCCCCTTTTTTAGTTTTTACGCCAAGTGCAGTATAAATACATGAAATATACCGCCCTTATACTTGACATTATAAAAGGATTTTTTTATACTATAGGTGCAATGCTCTGCACCTATAGGAGAAAATATGAAAGCTTGCGCTTTTTTTGAGCATAGAAACGCCATATGCAACGAAACGACGGCAAAAACGATTTACGCCTATTTAGAAGAACTCATTTGCAAAGAAAAATAAAACCCCTTATAAAAACTTCGGTACATTATTATTCTAAAAAAACCACCGCCCCGACCAAAATTTTGGTCGGGGCGATTTTTTATACTTTTTTTGCTTGTTCGGGAATTATTCCTCGCAATCTTCCACGAAAGGGGGAACGCAAGGCGGTTTTCTTGGGGACTCGGGCGGATTTTCACCCGGCAAAGTAACGAAAACCACGTCCTCCCCTATCTTTTCCACGTTTTTTAAGGGAACAAACAATTCTTCCTTTTTGAACACCCCTTTTACGGGGATAAAAAAGCCGAGAACGCACCCTTTTTGAAAATCAAACGTCATATCGCAAACATACCCAAGGCGCACACCCGAAGATACGTCTACCACCGCCTTTTTCGTCAGTTCCCGAAAAGAAATTTCCATATGATACTACTCCATTGCGCGTTTTACCGCTTTTAATGCGTTTTTTTCCAGCCTGGATACTTGCGCTTGCGAAATACCGATTTCTTCGGAAATTTCCGTTTGCGTTCGCCCTTCGTAATACCGCAAAGATAAAATTCTTTTTTCGCGTGGGGAAAGGGTGGTGATGGCGTCGAACAGCGCGGTGCGTTCCACCCATCGTTCTTCGGTGTTTTTTTCATCCCCGATTTGGTCCATCAAAAGTAAGGTGTCCCCCGTTTTGCTGTACACCGAATCGTAAAGCGAAACGGGGTCTGAAATCGCGTCTAATGCGTACAGCACTTCGCTAGAAGCTACTTCCATGCGTTTTGCCACCGCTTCAATTCCCGTATCCAAAGCACCTTCGGCTTCCATTTTTTCGCGGGTTTTTAGAATTTGATAGGCGGTATCGCGGATACTTCTGCTTACCCTAAGGGAATTGCCGTCCCTTAAATGCCGTTTAATTTCCCCGATAATCATGGGAACGGCGTAGGTGGAAAACTTTACGCCGAAGGCGGGGTTAAAGTTATCAATGGCCTTCATTAAGCCCACGCAACCCGCTTGAAACAAATCGTCCGCGTTGCCGCGTTTTCCCCAAAAGCGCTTTACCACCGAAAGCACCAAACGCATATTGCCCACGGTAAATTGTTCGCGGGCGGCTAAATCCCCTTCCTTAATTTTTTGCATGAGTAAAACCATTTCTTCTTCGGTAAGCTTGGGCAAACGGTTGGTGTCCACCCCGCAAATTTGCACTTTGTACGCCACTTTTTTCTCTGCGATTACGGTTCATAGCGAAACGAATCCAAACGATATGTACGGCGTAATACTGAATATGCGCGGTATTCCCCTTTTTATACCTACTTTAAGCCATTTTGCTAAATTCTTTTTTTAAACGGGATATAATTTTTTTTTCCAACCGGGAAATATAGGACTGCGAAATGCCTAATTTATCCGCCACTTCCTTTTGCGTTTTTTCTTCCCCCGTAATTAGTCCGAACCTAAGTTCCATAATTTCCCGCTCCCGGGCGGAAAGGCGGGATAACGCGCTTTTTAACAGGTCTTTTTCCACTCCCGTTTCAATATCGTGATATACGATATCCCCTTCGGTGCCGATAACGTCCGAAAGAAGAAGTTCGTTGCCGTCGTAATCCACGTTTAGGGGCTCGTCAAAAGACACGTCCCCCTTGGTTTTTACCGTTTTTCTAAGATGCATCAAAATTTCGTTTTCAATGCAACGGGAAGCGTAGGTTGCAAGCTTAATTTTTTTATCCGTATCAAAAGTTTCCACCGCTTTCATTAAGCCAATCGTGCCTATGGAAACCAAATCTTCAATATCCACCCCCGAATTTTCATAGCGACGCGCAATATACACCACCAGCCTTAAATTTCGTTCCACAACCACGTCCTTTAGCCACGTTTCCCCTTCGGAAAGACGGGTTAAAACTTCTTTTTCTTCACTTTCAGTGAAGGGTTGCGGTAACGCTTCCTTTCCGCAAAGAAAATGCAGGGCGTTTTCGGTAAAACGCTTGCGCTTGAAAAATTGGATGATTTTTTGAATGAGTTTTCGCATATTCTTCCCCCCTTATTTGCTTTTTATACGGCGGGTACAACCGTTTCCGTTTGGGTTAAGGCTTCCGCACCCAGCAAAACTTCGCACTCCGCGGTAGGCAAAGGCGTTTTGGTTAGTAAGGCGTACCCCCCGACCATGGTTTGCGTTTTTCCGTTTGCAGTTATCGTGGCGAATACAAGCGGAAGTATAGGGCTTTGACTTTCCCCCATCGCCGTTTGCACCGTGTAATATCGCAGTTTTTCACCCGGGCGGTATAACAAAGCAAACACACGGGGGCTTACTGCAAACACGGGCTTACCACTATGCGTCATACGGTTACCCGTATCTAAAAATCCACGTGCCTGGGCCCTCCCACTCTTAGATTGTAAGGTAACCGCGTAATATAGGGCGGGTACGCCGTTTAGTTTTTTGCCCGCGTGGAACGCCCCGTAGCACAAACGGAACATCAAATATCCTAAAGGTAATAAAAGAAAGGCGTGCAATCTGTTTGCGGGAAGGTTGCATAAACCTAAAAGCCCGCTTACCGCACCACCAAGCAAAAAGGTATACCCAAAAAAGGTAACGTACGAAAGCAAAAACCGTTTTCCGCCCCGCGTTTTCATTCCGCATTTGGAAATGAGCGCCCCCACCATCGTTTTTAAAACAAGCAGTTTAACTCCCCCAAAGGGAAGTAAGGGGCTAATGGTTGCAAAGATTGCGCCCATCCCTGCCCCCAAACATAAACGCAAAACACTTTTTGGGGCACGAACCGAACGCGCGCTTGCGGATAACACCGCGGCGTCTATCACGAAGTTATTTAAAAATACCGTTTCGGCGTATACGACCATACCGTTCACCCCCGCAAAAATAGCGTAAGGTTATCCTACCATATGCAAGCGGGGCGGAAAAAAGAAAAAAAAGGGGAAAAAAGCCCCTTTTTGTTTGTAAATTTTTTATACAATAAAAACCGCGCCCGCATTTTTGCGGGCGCGGAAACAGAATATTTTAATTAAACAGATTTACGAAGAAATCCTTTACGTAAGTGGTTGGGAACATATCCCCCAGCATAAACAGAACGGTGGCAAACACGGTAATCCCGATGCAAAGCCACATAAAGCGGCTGGGCTTTTCCTTATACAAAATCAGCGCAAGCAAGGTGGAGAACACGATGGTACCGCCCGACGTAATGGGGTAAAGCACAGAGGAAGGAACTTTATCCGCGCAGTATTGTTGCAAAAGGTTTGCAACGCGCGAAATAATAGCGTAACCGAACAACGCGATCAGCGCCCATTTCTTGGTAATGAGTTTTAGCGAGCCGAGTTCTTCGTTCCTAACTTCCTTCTTTCTAAAGAACACGCTAAAGAACACCAACAAAGCAACGCCCGCGGTGCAAAGCCCTTGCAACGCCATATAATCGTACAAGGGGGAAACTTTCCAACCCCAAATTTTGGGCGCGTTGCCTTGAATAGAACCAAGCACGCTGGTCATACCGTTTAAGAAGAACGCAACGAACGAAAGAATTAATAAAGCCACAAGGGTGCTTCTAAGGCGTTTTTCCGCTTTTACTTGCCCTTCCGCCTTTTCTTCGTGCGCCGAAGATTTATCAAAGGAGGACATAATCAGCGAGCCCGTTAAAACGATAAGACCTAACAGTTTTAAGTCCGAAAGCACTTCGCTGTACATAATGATGCCGAAAATATAGGGAAGCATCATACCGCCCAGCATCATAAATACGCTGTAAAAAGACACTTTACCGTAAGAAAGAATCGCAATGGAGTTAATGGTGGAAAGTACCCCTACAATGGCTACCGCCAAGGAAACCAAAAAGGAAACCAAGGTAAATTCCAACGTAAAGCCGGACATGATGAAAAACAACAAAAAAGAGGTTATTCCCATACAAATAGAAAAGACCATGCTAGAAGTCATATTCTTTTGGGTATGCTTTTGATACAGTTTCATCATGCAGAACTGACCGGCAAAGCCAAGTGCTGCTAAAACCGCGATTACGTAATTTATCATATCGCTTTCTCCCTGCTCCACATTTTTACGCGTGGCACAAATGAAAGTATATTTTATTTTATAAAATAAGTCAATGGTTTTTTAATCTTTTTTCAAAAAATAGAAAAAAGACTTTTTTTATATGGATTTTTTCCCGTTTTTTCTTGCTTGCGCCAGCAAAACCACTTAGTAAGTGCAACGCGTGAAAAATTAAAGAAAAAACCGCCCTTTTGCGTAATGCAAAGGGCGGTGTAAAATAAGAATTACAGTTCTAATAAACTTGCTTTTAATTTTTCAAGTAATTCGGTATATTTTTCAATTTTTTGCTTTTCTGCGTCTACCAAATTCTTGGGTGCTTTCGCCATAAAGCCTGCGTTGTTCAGTTTGCCGTTTGCACGGGCAATTTCCCCTTCCGCGCGGGTAATTTCGGCGGTGATGCGGGCGCGTTCCTGTTCTACGTCCACCAAGTCCCCCATGGAAATATATAGTTCTGCTAAGGGGGTTACCATGGACGCGGTACGTTCGGTAAGTTCTTCCTTGCTTGCAAGATAGGTTACTTCCCCAACGCCTGCCAAACGGATTAAATATTCTTTTGCGTTTTCCATCGCGCGTTTTTTATCCGTTACGATAAATACGCTCAGTTTTTTAGAAGGAACTACGTTGTAGCGTGCGCGTAGGTCGCGAATACCGCGAATCATATCCATTACGCTTTCCATAGTTGCCGCATCCTTTTTCAGCGCGGGTTTCGCCACGTACTTGGGATATTCCTGAAGCATAATCGTGCCCTTGGTTTTGGGAAGATTTTGATAAATTTCTTCGGTAACGAAGGGAATAAAGGGGTGCAACAGTTTTAAGGTTTCGCGCAGTACGTGAACGAGAACGCTGCAAGTTGCAACGCGTTTTTCATTATCATCCCCATATAAAGCGGGTTTGGTAAGTTCAATGTACCAGTCGCAGAAATCGCTCCAAACAAAATCGTAAAGTTTCGCGCAAGCGTTTCCAAGTTCGTACTTGTTCATGTTCAAAATTACGGTTTTTGCGGTTTCGTTTAAGCGTTGCAAAATCCATTTATCCGCCATGGAAAGTTTGATATCCGCAATATCTTTTAACTTTACCTTTTCGGCGTTCATCATAACGAAGCGCGAAGCGTTCCAAATTTTGTTCATGAAGTTACGGCAACCTTCTAACTTCTTTTCGGAAACGCGGGTATCACCGCCCGCAGCAATGCCGTTTAAAAGGGAGAAACGCAAGGTGTCCGCGCCGTATTTAGAAATTACTTCTAACGGATCAATACCATTACCAAGGGACTTACTCATTTTTCTTCCCTGTTCGTCGCGAACGATACCGTGAATCAGTACGTCCTTAAAGGGAATATGCCCCATATGTTCAATACCGCTGAATATCATACGCGCTACCCAGAAGAAGATAATGTCGTACGCGGTAACCAAAACGTTGGTGGGATAGAAATATTTCAAATCTTCGGTTTCTTCGGGGAAACCTAACGTGGAGAAAGGCCAAAGTGCCGAACTAAACCAAGTATCCAACACGTCATCGTCCTGCTTAATATGCGTTCCGCCACACTTAGGACAAACGGTAATATCTTCCTTGGAAACGGTCATTTCCCCACAGGTTTCGCAAGTGTACGCGGGAATACGGTGCCCCCACCAAAGTTGACGGGAAATACACCAGTCCTTAATGTTTTCCATCCAGTTGTAGTAAATTTTCGAGAATCGATCGGGAACGAACTTCAAACTCTTTTTCTTAACCACCGAAATAGCGGGGGTTGCAAGAGGTTGCATTTTTACGAACCATTGCTTACTTACAATGGGTTCTACGCTACTGTGGCAACGATAACAATGCCCAACGTTGTGTACGTGCGGTTCAATTTTTTCTAATGCCCCCGCCGCTTTCAAATCTTCCACCAACTTTTTACGGCAATCGTAACGGTCCATCCCTTGGTATTCACCGCATTTTTCGTTCATGGTGCCGTCGTCGTTCATAACGCGGATCATTTCCAAACGGTGGCGAAGACCCACTTCAAAGTCGTTCGGGTCGTGCGCGGGGGTGATTTTTACCGCACCCGTACCAAATTCCATATCTACGTAAGAATCCGCAACTACGGGAATAGGTTTATTGATTAAAGGCAAAATTACGTTTTTGCCCACGATATCTTTATATCTAGGATCTTTGGGATTTACTGCAACCGCCGTATCCCCAAAATACGTTTCGGGACGGGTGGTTGCTACTACCAAATACCCGCTACCGTCTTCGTAAGCGTAACGAAGGTGCCAAAAATTAGACGCATCCTCACTGTATTCCACTTCTGCATCCGAAAGGGCGGTTTTACAGTCCGGACACCAGTTGATGATACGATTGCCTTGGTAAATTAAGCCCTTTTCGTAAAGGTTTACGAAAACTTCCTTTACCGCCCTGCTACAACGGTCGTCCATCGTGAACGCTTTTCTGGACCAGTCGCAAGAAGAGCCTAAGCGGCGTATTTGTTCCTCAATACGATTGCCGTACTTATTCTTCCAGTCCCAAGCGCGCTGTAAAAACCCTTCGCGACCTACTTCTTCCTTGGTTAAACCTTCTTCTTCCTTAATTTTTTGCACTACTTTTACTTCGGTGGCGATGGAAGCGTGGTCCACCCCGGGTAGCCACAAACAAGCGTAACCTTGCATACGTTTGAAACGAATCAGTGCGTCTTGCACGGTTTGGTTTAGCGCGTGCCCCATGTGTAATTGCCCCGTGATGTTTGGCGGAGGCATAACGATGGTGTACGGCAGTTTATTTTTATCGGGTTTTGCCGTAAAATATCCCTTTTCTTCCCACTCACGGTAAATGCGTTCTTCAAATTCCGAAGGGGTGTAGGTTTTTGCCATATCCATAGTGCTTTACTCTCCTAAAATTTCAGTAAAAACAAAAACAGTCTATCAAAAATGCGTGTACCAAAAAGTATAGCATTTTTTCCTTTCGTTGTCAACCGCCTTACGCCGAACATAGAATATATTATCAATTTTTTTTGGAGTGAACCTAAAATGAAACGATTTTTTGGTATTGTGTTAACCTTTTTTATGCTAATCGTTCCCCTTTCCGCTTGCGGAAAGGCGGAAAACGGTACCACCGTAAAACTTTGTGAAGTTACCCATTCGGTGTTCTACGCCCCCCTATACTACGCGATAAACGCGGGATATTTTTCCGAAGAAGGGATTACCGTAGAGCTTACCAACGGCGGGGGCGCGGATAAATGCATGACCGCCCTGCTTTCGGGGGATGCGGACGTTGGGTTTATGGGGCCCGAAAGCGCCATTTACGTATACGAAGCGGGTAAAAGCGACTACGCGCAAGTATTTGGTCAGTTGACTAAAAGGGACGGCAGTTTTTTAGTTTCGCGCAAGGCGGAACCCGATTTTAAATGGACGGATTTAGAAGGAAAAACGGTGATTGCGGGACGGCGCGGAGGCGTACCGGCCATGACCTTTGAATACGTTTGCAAAAATAACGGACTGATTAACGGCAGTAACGTAAACCTGAATTTGGACGTAGCCTTTAACATGATGGCGGGCGCGTTTGAAGGGGGGCAAGGGGATTACGTTACCCTGTTTGAACCCACCGCAAGCGAATTTGAAGCCGCAGGCAAAGGGCATATCGTGGCAAGCGTGGGTGCAGAAAGCGGTGAAATTCCCTATACTTGCTTTATTGCCAAGAAAAGTTGGCTAAAAACACAAGAAAAAACGGCGGAAAAATTCCTTCGCGCTATCTACCGCGCCATTTCGGATATGCAAACCAAATCTTCTATGGAAATTGCACAAAAATTGGCACCTTCCTTTGCCGGTACGGAGGTAAATTCTTTAAAAATAGCGGTGGAAAGTTATTTAGCCATTGACGCGTGGTGCCAAAATATGGCAATGACTGAATCTTCCTTTATTCGCTTACAAACGGTAATGATGAGCGCGGGGGAACTTGACGAATACACCTCTTATAGCGCGATTACGAATAATACTTTAGCGGAAAAACTGTACGCGGAGTTCTTCCCCGCATAAACGAAAAAAAATGAAAACACAGGGGAAAAAGTATGAAAGAACTGATGAAGATGGAGGGGGTTTCCCTAACCTACCACACGAAAACCAGCGAAACGGAAGCGCTAAAAGACTTAAACTTTTCTTTGTTTGAAGGGGAGTTCGTAGCCATTGTGGGGCCTTCGGGGTGCGGAAAAACTTCCGTACTTTCGGTGATTGCGGGGCTACTTACCCCCACCGAAGGGGAAATTTCTTTTCCCCTTAAAGGGGAAAGTAAGAATTATATCGGTTATATGTTACAAAAGGATGAACTGTTTCCCTGGCGTACCATATGGAAAAACGTAATCCTACCTTTAGAAATTAAAGGTGCAAAAACCCAAGAAAATTTAAGTTACGTTACCGAGCTACTGAAAAAATATGGGCTGTACGATTTTAAAAGTTTCTTCCCTTCCCAGCTTTCGGGCGGGATGAAACAACGGGCGGCGCTAATTCGCACCCTTTCCTTACGCCCCGAACTTTTACTGTTAGACGAACCTTTTTCCGCCTTAGACTACCAAACCCGTTTAAGCGTGTGCGACGACGTGTACGGCATTATCAAAAGCGAAAATTTGGCGGCGTTACTCGTTACCCACGATATCGGGGAAGCCATTTCTACCGCAGACCGCATTATCGTTCTTTCGGGTAGACCTGCGCGCATTAAAAACGTATATACGTTAGATCAGCCCCAAAATCTTTCCCCCTTACAACGGCGGGAAACCCCGCAAAATAAGCGGTTCTTTGACCTTATTTGGAAGGAGTTACACGAAGGATGAAACGGAAAAATGAAAACGTAAGTAAACAGCACGCTTTGTTTTTAAAAGCGCAGAAAAAGAAAAGCGCCGTGATTACCCTTTGCCGTATCGGATTTTTACTTCTTTTAGTCGCCCTTTGGGAAGTGTTTACCCGTATCGGCGTGATGGATGCATTCATCACCAGTAGCCCCACGCGAATTTTATCCACTATGAAAAGTCTGTTTTCCGAACAAGGATATTTAACGCATATCGGGGTTACCTTGTACGAAACGCTGTTAGGTTTTGCGGTTGCTACCCTGCTTGGCACTGTGATTGCCGTTGGGCTTTGGTGGTCCGAAAGTTTAAAACGAATTTTTGAACCTTATTTAGTTGTACTAAACAGTTTACCCAAAATTGCGCTTGGCCCCGTAATTATCGTATGGTTTGGCACGGGGATGAAGTCTATCGTGTTTATGACCGTTTTAGTAACGGTAATCGTTACCGTAATGACGATGCAAAACGGGTTTAGTGAAGTGGACGAAGGAAAAGTATTTTTGATGCGTTCGCTTGGCGCGAAAAAAGGGCAAATTTTTACTAAATTAGTTGCACCCGCAGCGTTGCCTTCCTTTATATCCATGTTGAAAATTAACGTGGGAATGAGCTGGATTGGCTCTATTATGGGGGAATATTTGGCAAGCCGAGCAGGCCTTGGATATCTGATCGTTTACGGCGGGCAGGTATTTAAGTTGGACCTTGTTATGGCTGCAACCGTTACCCTTTGCGTTTTAGCGGGCGGTATGTACTTTTTAGTTGCGGGATTAGAAAAAGTTTTGCTAAAAAAAATTGGGAAATAACTGGTTTAAATGAAGAAAACCGCCCCTGGGGGCGGTTTTTTTGGTTAATCCGTTTTCGTTTATTTTCGCTTGTACACTAGTTTGGATACGTCGCTACTAGCAAAGAAATCATACTTATACAACATTTCAAACTTTTCTTGTTTTGCAAGATAGTTGGCAGCACCCAGTTTGAATTCGTACACCGCTTTCGCATTTCCCGTATCCCCGTATAAAATTTCATCCCCGTCTAAAGAGAAGTATTTATCGCTTAACATCCCGCCTTCACGCGAAATAAAGGTAATATCCGGTGTGTGCGAGAACATACTGCTACCCATATACAACCCGCGGTTGAAGGTGTAGCCCAATAAATCCAGCGTAGTAGGCACGATATCAAAGGTTGTGGTACAACGCGTGGTGTTCGTTAAACGGGTTAAGGGGAAGGTTTCATCCCCGGCATGCGTAAAGCCCGTTGCGGGGATATGTAAGGGGCTTTTCCCCGAATACATACCGAATAAAACGCGATATGATTCAGGCACTTCATATTGCCCTTTGGGAATCCCTTTCATATAGTACTGTTGGTCGTTATAATATGCGTTATGGTCGCCGTACATCAATATCGTGGTATTCTCTAAAAGCCCGTTTTCTTTTAAGTGGTCTAAAAGCAACGCCACACCGCGATCCAAATCCATCATACCCGCTTGATAACGCTTATAGCGAAGATAACGGGTATATATATCCGCATCTCTACCCGAAACTACCTTTCCGTTTTCGTCAAGCAATCCGTTTACCGCAAGTTGTTCCTTAAACTTCGTTTTAAAATATGCTTGCGTGATTTGCTCATAGTAAGGCTCCAAACCCTTAACCATATACTTTTCCGCACGTTCGGCTTTTTGTTCATCCGTTAAGTAGTTAGCATAATCACCATAAGCTATCAGCTCTTCATAATGACCGTGAGTAATTAACGTGGTAATAAAGGTGTAGAAGGGGTTTCCATCCGTAGGCGCAATTTTATCTAAATTTTTACCAAACAGTTCGCTATCTAGCTCAAAGTTATAAAAATCCTTTTTCTTATTCTCAGAAGAATCCAAATCCATATCTTCTAAAGCGTAGAAGTTTTCAAAGCCGTAAACCCCGTGGGTATCTTCCCTGCCGTAATACGAACCCCAGTTGCTATGTAAAAAGGAAGTAGTGTATCCATCTGCCTTTAAAATGGAAGGCAACGTAAAGGATAGAGTGTTCCCAAGCAAAGTATCGTTTGAAGTGTAATTGCTGGTAAAGGGGGTTTCTACGGGGTAAGAACCCAAAATAGCAATCGCCTCGCTATGATTCGTCTTATCCCGCGAATAATATTTTTCATTTTTATAACCTTGGTTCATCAAAGCATATAAGGTGGGGGTAAAATTAGGGTCTATTCCGTACCATTCACCAGATTCAACCATGATGGTAATTATATTTTGTCCCTTTAAAATACCTGAGTAAGAGGACGCCGTGCTGGTAGGCTGCGTTACAAAATAATTTGCAAGCTCGTCTTGTGCCATTTCTGTTTCTTCAGCATCCATGTTGCCCGAACTAAGTTTAGCAGATAGGATTCTATCTAGCGACATATAATAAAAGGCAAAGGTTCCAAATTTAGGAAAAGCCCTTTCTTGCAAGGAGGTAAAATGGTCGTACAAATACTTATCGCTAGTTAAACGATACAAAAGTGGGTCTTCCATCTCCGTAGGATTGTATAGATTTTTTACCGTTAGATTATACATGGCGGAAGAACCTAAACACGTACAAGCAAAGGTGAAAACCATTATAAAAATCAAATTATGCGCGCCGTTATAGGGAACGCGGTATTTCTTCAAGAAAATCAAAAGAGCAACTGCAACGGCAGGTATGGCAAGCAGCAAAAAGAAAAAACCCCAATCCATAAATTCACTAGTAAACGCCCCTGCCGCTTCGTTAGCAAGCCCAAGCATTTCCAGCTTAAACACACTACCTACCTGAATTGTGTTTAAGGTGTAATTTAAAAAGGATAAGATAAACTGCAAAAGCAATAAAAATACGATAAGTATGGATTCCGCAGTAAAGGAAGGAATCACAAAAATGATGGTGGCAAACAAAAAAATGATAGAAAGGTCCAGCAAAAAATATTTGGGCGCAACGCCCAGTTTCATAGAAATAAAGGTAATCATTTCCATGAACACGGCCAGCACCACGTAAATTAGGACGTATAATCCTTTTTTTTGCAGAAGATCTTTCATTTGCTCCCCCAAAGAAACAATACTGATGCAATTATACCAAAACAGCGGTAAGAAAGCAACTATTTTGCGCGCGTGAGCGAACGATTTTTCTTTTTTTATCACTGTTGCTTTATTTTTATACGGCAGTTTTCTTTTTGATCTATCTATCCTTTTCTCTTCCGCCTACGGCGGAACGCGTTTTCCTTTTCTTGCATACCATAATAAAGAACGCTTTATTTGAGGTGGTTATGTTAGGATTATGCGTGGATTTACCCTACCCTTCGGTTGAAACGCTTTGCACGGATATTTCCGCTGCACACGCAATTAGCCCTGCATACGCAACCTTGCACGGAGAATTATCCGCCCTTCTTTCATACGTTTATTACGCCTACTATTTTGAAAAGGAAGGATTACGCGAATATGCGGAAACCATTTCACAAATTGCCCTTTGTGAAATGGGACATTTTCGGCTTTTGGGAAAGGCCTTGCTACAACTGGGTATAGACCCCGTTTACACGGCGATCCCCCCTAACTTTACACGCTTTTATACCACCGGAGAACTGTCCTACTTTAAGCGCCCGCAACAAATGCTACTTGACAGTATTTCGGGAGAAATGCAAGCGATTGCAGAGTATAAAAATATGCAAAAACGCTTAAAAAACGAAGACGTATCCACCCTAATTGCACGCATACTGCTTGACGAGCAACTGCATTTAGACACGTTGAACGACCTATACCGTAAGCTACCCAAAACCAAAGTGCGGTAATTTGCCGAAAAAGAGATTTTGCCGTTTTCTCCTTGCGGCAACCTTTTTCTTACATAACGAAGGCGGAAAAGAGTAACATCCTTTCCGCCTTCTATTTTTTCTCCGTTTTAAGATAGGAGTTCGGCAACAATGCCGTCTTGTACGTAAAAATACTCGTCTTTTATTTTTACGCGCTCCCCTTCTACGTCCAAATACTTACCAATCCTACGCAATTTTTCCGCATAACGAAGGCTAAATGGTGCGCCGAACATTTTTTCATATTCCGCCTTTGCAAAGCCTTGTTCGGTGCGGAAAGCAAGCATAATAAATTCTTCTTCCGCTTCGCTTTCGCTAAGCCGTTCGCGAAACACTACGGGGGATTTTTCACCCGCAATACACATAGCGTATTCGCTTAAATTTTCGGTGTTGGAAAAGCGTTCCCCACCGTAAAAAGAGTGTGCCGCAATGCCGAAACCCAAGTATTCCCCGCGTTGCCAGTAGTTTAGGTTGTGCCGGGATTCTTTGCCTTTTAAGGCAAAGTTACTGATTTCGTAGCGGTGAAAACCCCTGTTTTTTAGGTATTCCACAGCGGTATGGTATAGGTCTGCAGTTTCATCACTATCTGGAAGTTCCCCGTTCAAATAATCGGTGTAAAGGGGCGTGCCGTCCACGGGGGTAAGCGCGTAAACGGATACGTGGCTTGCTCCGTAATTTAACGCAACGCGTAAACTTTCTTCTACTTCTTCCTTGGTTTGATCGTGCAGCCCCACCATAATATCCACACTGAAATTTTCCCCGCTTAAAAGCGTTGCTGCTTCGCAAAATTCCTTTTTGGTGTGAATACGGTTTAAGCGCAAAAGTTCTTGATCGCTTACAGTTTGTAAGCCAAGCGAAAAGCGGTTAAAACCCGCGCGTTTGTACGCTAAAATTTTATCCTTAGTAACCGTTCCAGGATTCATTTCCAAGGTAATTTCCGCATCCTTACTTACGCGGTAATTTTGCTTGATTAAGGTTAAAGTTGCGGTGATAAGAAGGGATTCCACGTAAGAAGGGGTTCCGCCGCCAAAGTACACCGTATCAAAGGTATCGTTTTTATGCGCGGGAGCGCGGTAAACGATTTCCTTGAACAGGTTTTCAAAGTAACTTTGCATTTCCCCTTCCTTATTCGAAAAGGAAACGAAATCACAGTACGTGCATTTATGTTTGCAAAAGGGAACGTGTACGTAAATTCCTGCCATACTGCCCCCTTAATTTTCGGTTTTGAGAATGGAAATAAACGCTTCGGAAGGCACTTGAACCGTACCCAACTGACGCATTTTCTTTTTCCCTTCCTTTTGCTTTTCAAGCAGTTTGCGCTTACGGCTAATATCCCCGCCGTAGCACTTGGCAAGTACGTCCTTACGCATTGCTTTTACCGTTTCGCGGGCGATAATCTTACCGCCTACCGCCGCCTGGATAGGAACTTCAAACATTTGGCGGGGAATAACGTCCTTTAGCCGTTCTGCCATTTCCCTACCACGGGTATAAGCGCGGGATTCGTGAACAATGGTGGAAAGTGCATCACAGGGGTCCCCGTTTAGCATCATATCCAGTTTAACAAGCGAACTTTCTTCGTAGCGCGCAAGTTCGTAGTCAAAGCTTGCGTAGCCGCGGGTACGGGATTTCAACCCGTCAAAAAAGTCGTAAATAATTTCGTTTAAGGGCAAATCATACGTTAAACGTACGCGGCGGTTATCCAAATAGGTCATATCCAAATACACCCCGCGCTTTTCCTTGCAAAGTTCCATAATCGCCCCAAGGTATTCGGGGGGGGAATAGATGCTTGCTTTTACGATAGGTTCTTCGGTATAATCAATTTCGGATACGGGGGGCATATGCGAAGGATTGTTTACGGTAATCACTTGCCCGTCCGTTTTATGCACGTAGTAAGATACGCCGGGGGCGGTGGTGATGATATCCAAATCAAATTCCCGTTCCAAGCGTTCTTGAATAATTTCCATATGCAGTAGCCCAAGGAATCCGCAACGGAACCCAAAGCCAAGCGCCACCGAATTATCCGGTTCAAAGGTAAGCGCCGCGTCGTTTAATTGCAATTTCATCAGTGCTTCCTTTAAGTCGTTAAACTTACTACCATCCAAGGGGAATACGCCCGAAAACACTACGGGTTGCACCTTTTGGTAGCCGGGCAAGGGAGCGGGCGCGGGGTTTTCCACCGTGGTGATGGTATCCCCCACGGCGGTATCTTGCACGCTTTTAATGCTTGCGGCAACGTAGCCAACTTCCCCTGCGGTAAGTTCCGCTGTGGGTTGCATTTTGGGGGCAAACACCCCAACTTCAGTTACTTCAAAGGTTTTCGTAGACTGGAAGGTTTTAATTACGTCCCCCGCTTTAATTACCCCGTCCTTTACGCGGATAAAGCAGATAACGCCTTTATAATTATCGTAGAAGGAGTCAAAAATCAACGCTTTTAAGGGCGCGTCCAAATCCCCCTTGGGGGCGGGCATCGCCGTTACGATTTTTTCTAAAATATCCCCGATATTCGTGCCGTCCTTTGCGGAAACGCGGGGCGCGTCCGAACAGTCTAACCCGATATCGTCCTCAATTTCCTTGCACACTTCGTCCGGGCGGGCGGAAGGCAAGTCAATCTTATTTAAAACGGGAACGATTTCTAGGTCGTTATCCAGCGCTAAATACACGTTGGCAAGCGTTTGCGCTTCTACCCCTTGGGAAGCGTCTACCACTAAAACCGCGCCTTCACAAGCGGCAAGCGAACGGCTTACCTCGTAAGTAAAGTCCACGTGCCCGGGGGTATCAATTAGGTTGAATACGTATTCTTGCCCGTCCTTTGCCGTATAAAACATACGCACGGGGGTAAGTTTTATGGTAATTCCGCGTTCGCGTTCAATATCCATGGAATCTAAAAGCTGGTCTTCCATATCGCGGGAAGAAACTTGACCGGTTAATTCCATCATACGGTCGGCAATCGTGCTTTTGCCGTGGTCAATATGCGCTATGATACAAAAGTTGCGGATATTTTGGTTGGGGGTTCGCATAAGGCTATCTCCTACGAAGTTACTAACTTTTTTCAAAGAATATTATACTTTATTTTCAGAAAGATTGCAAATGCTTTGAAAAGGTAGTATAATGATAATTGAAAAAATCTTGATTTTTTGGGGGTTTTATGAAAAAATTACCTGATACGCACTGGCTATACACCCTTCCCGTAGCCCATAGAGGGCTGCATGGCGGGGGCGTCCCCGAAAACTCGCTTACCGCTTTCCGCTTGGCAATGGAAGCGGGCTACGCGGTGGAAACGGATTTACATTTAACTAGGGACGGGGTTTTAGTTGCCTTTCACGACGACACGCTGTATCGTATGACGGGCGCGGAAGGAAATATCAAGGAAAAAACGTATGCCGAACTTGCGGCGTTGACTTTGGCAAATTCGCAAGAAAAAATCCCCACCTTTGACCAGCTACTTGCGTTAATTCGCGGCAAGGTTCCCCTTTTGATTGAACTGAAAAGCAACGGCGAAAAGGGCTTGGAGGAAGCGGTTTGCAAGCGATTGAAGGCCTATAACGGTGCGTACGCTTTGCAATCCTTCGACCCCTTTATTTTGCGCCGTGTGAAAAAGTGTGCGCCCGAAATGTTGCGCGGGCAACTTTCTTCCTTTTTTGAGGATCAAAATTTTGGATTCTTAAAACGGACGATTTTGAGAAGGATGACCTTAAACGTAATTTCCAAACCGCATTTTATTAGTTATAACGAAAAGAACCTTCCCTACCGCCTTGCGCGGAAGAAAAACAAACCCCTTCTTTGTTGGACGGTGAAAACCGAAGAAAATTACCGCCACGCTAAAAAAGTTGCGGATAACGTAATTTTTGAAGATATTCGCCCCGATTTGCCCGCCGTTTGGACGGACTAAAAAAACAATTACAACTACTTCAAAATAATGAAAGGAGAAAAATTATGCTAAAAATTTTATGCGTTGGTAATAGTTTTTCGGAAGACGCTTCTACTTATTTAGGCGAAATTGCAAAAAGCGCGGGACAGGACGTTTTGATTGGGAATTTGGTAATTGGTGGATGCTCGCTGGAAACGCACCTTAACAATTTGAAAACGGACGCGCCCCAGTACCTTTATTTCCTAAATGAAGGAAACGGTTTTGTTCTACACGAAAACACCGTTCTTACGGACGCACTAACAAGCGAACAGTGGGACGTAATTACCCTGCAACAAGCTAGCCACGATAGCGGTAAACCCGAAACGTACGAACCGCTACCCCCCTTGCTTACGGAATTGCAAACGCTTTGTCCGAACGCCAAATTTTATTGGCATATGACCTGGGCGTATCAAGGCAATTCCACCCATTGGGCGTTTCCCCGTTATTACGCAAACGATCAAGCCAAAATGTACGAAAGCATCCTTTCTTGCGTGCAACAACAAATTTTACCCGATTCCCGTTTTACGGGCGTGATTCCCAACGGCACCGCCGTACAAAACGCGCGTGAAACGTTTGGGGACAACCTTACAAGGGACGGCTTCCACCTTTCCCTTGATTTAGGGCGGTATATTGCGGCTTTAACCTTCTTTACTACGCTTACGGGGCAAGCCTTGGATAAGGTAACCTTCCTTCCCGAAGGGGTAACCGAACAGCAAGCTGAACTGGCGAAAAAATGCGTAGAAAACGCAATAAAAGCACCCTTTCAAATAACCAAAGGCAACTGATATGGGACATTTTTTTAAGCATTTACATACCATAAACAAGCATCGCCATAAGGTAATTTGGCATTGCTTTAAGGCGGGTATTTTTTGGCAAGGGTTAAAGCATGACCTTTCCAAGTATTCCCTAACCGAATTTATTCCGGGTGCGAAATATGCGGAAGGAACGCGTAGCCCAAACGAAGTGGAACGTGAAACCTATGGTTTTAGCAAGGCGTGGATGCACCACAAGGGGCGTAACCGCCACCACTTTGAATACTGGACGGATTATCACCCCGAAACCAAGAAGATGACCCCCGTGGAAATGCCCGATAAATATATCGTGGAAATGTTTTGCGACCGCGTTGCTGCAAGTAAAATTTACGGGGGAAAACGGTATACGGATAATTACGCACTAAACTATTTTTTGCGTGGAAAACCTAGAAGAAACATTGCCCCGCATACCGCAAATAAAATAGAATTTTTGCTTACCTATCTTGCCGAGCAAGGGGAAAAGAAAACCTTCCGCCTAATCCGTAAATACCGTAAAATAGGATTGCCCGAATCTTACGAGGATATTGCCGAATAAAAAATAACGCGCCCGTTCCAAAATGGAACGGGCGCGCACTTTTCAAGTTTTCTTTTTTACTAAATTAGAATTTAGAAGGCAAGAAGAAGTATAAGCAGAAAAGAACGGTGATGATAATTGCAACAACCGAAATTTTCCATTCGGGCTTATCCTTTTTGGTGATTGCATACTTAATCAGTTCTACCAAGTAGGTGATAGCAGACATTACTACGTAAGAAATCATACCAATACCGATACCGTCCGTAATAGAATAACCAAGCACCATAATTACGATGGTAAGGAAAGCGGAAGTTGCGCCGATTGCATCGCTAAAGTCTACGTTCTTTACGTTGTTTTTCATCATAAGTACGCCTACGTAAATCAGCGCGGAAGCGGTTGCCGCACCGGGGATTGCCGCAAATACGGGCATTGCAAACATAGCAACGAAGAATAAGCATGCAACGGTAAACGCAGTAAGACCCGTTCTACCACCGGCGGATACGCCAGCACCCGATTCAACAAACGTGGTAACGGTAGAGGTACCAAGCATTGCACCTGCACAAGTTGCAATTGCGTCGGACATCATAATTTTGCCGTAGTTGTGGGGTTTATCGTTTTCATCCGAAAGGATTCTGTTACCACCACAGCAACCTACGATGGTACCCATGGTATCGAACATATCAATCATACACATAGAGATGATAATCATAACTATGGTTATGAAGTTTACGCCCGCAGGTAAGAATCCGTCCTTAAATACACCCGTAAACGAACCGAATACGCTATTATCCCCAGCAAAGAAGTTTTTGAAGTTTTCCCAGAACTTCCAAGAAATGCCTTCGGTTCCCTTTAATGCGGCAAGGTCGGTAACACCAAGGGGAATCCCCACGATGGTTGCACCCAAAATACCTAAAATGACCGAGCCTTTTACGTTCAGTTTATCTAAAATAGCAATTAAGAACAAACCGATTAAACAAACCGCAGCAGCCGCAAAATTAGCGCCGTATTTGTTAAAGAGAAGTAAGTCCGAAATCGTATCAGGGTTAGCGGTAATAATTTTTGCGCCTTGGAAACCGATATATGCGATAAATAAACCGATACCAACTGAAATTGCGCTTCTCACCGAAATGGGCATCCCGTCGAATATCAGTTCACGGAAGGTTTTACCTTTAATTTTAACCACGGATAAAAGCAAGAAGATGATACCCGAAATTAAAACGTACATAAACGCTTGCCCTACGGTAAAAGTAGCGCCGTAAGAAGTAACCGCAGTCGTACCGATTAACCCTGCAAGTAGGGAGTTTAATCCCATACCAGATGCTTGTGCCAAAGGCATTTTTGCAAGAAACGCCATAAGCAAAGTACCGATAATTGCACCCAGCGCCGTTGCAATAAAGAGCGAAGACCACAACTCTCCGTGTCCCGACCCGTATGCAATAATTGCGGGGTTTACCGTCAAAATGTACGCCATTGCAAGGAAGGTTACGATACCTGCAATAATTTCCGTTTTAACGGACGTTTGCTTCGCTTCGGCATCAAAGCCAAGAAGTTTACCAAACTTTTTCATTTTTTTCCTCCTTTTTACGTGCATATATGCACAAATATAAATGTATTATATCACAGAAAAAAAACGATTTCAACATTTTACTGTGCTTTTTTATGAAAAAACAATATAATTTAAATGTTTCTTGCCATATTTTTGCCTTAATGCAAAACAAAAAGCCCTTTGCGAAACAGCAAAAGGCAAATGAAATAGGGCTCCCAAGAAGATTTTTTCATAGAAAAAAGATTTTTGGGAAAAAGGAAAAGTAGGCCGTAAAGTCTTTTGCTTTTTTGCAAGCAATAAAGCAAGACCAAAGGCCTTGCTTTGACTTATGGTCGGAGTGACGGGATACGCAAGGAGCTACGCGACGGATTAGCGAAAGCCTTGTGCTACAAGGCGAAGCGTCACGTTATTTCGGTGTTCCTTGTTATCGTAGCGATAAGGCAAAGCCTTTGCAAGAAGGAAAGGTTTGCCGTTTTGCCAAATGGCAAAACAAAAAGCCTTTGCGAAACAGCTAAAGGCTTTGCAAAAAAATGGTCGGAGTGACGGGATTCGAACCCACGACCTCATGGTCCCGAACAAATACGCCATCGTTTTTTGACTACTTTTGTTGACTTTTTGATGCTTTTTAGTCCAAAAACGATGCTTTCCGATGCTCTCGTTCGCACTGTTTCCACGTAG
>SVIF01000005.1 GCA_015069615.1 Clostridiales bacterium
CGGTACCTCCCACGGTAGCGCCCAGTGATGCTCCTTCGGTAGCGCCTTCTGTTGTACAAGAAGGTGGATGTAAGAGTTGTAGAAAGGCATCTGCGCAATCTTTAGCGTTCTTGGCTTCGGTAATGGCGTTGACTTCGGTGATGCTGTTTGGCAAAAAGCGTTAAAAGGCGTATCTGCTACGCATTTCTACGTTTCTGCTTTGGCGTTGGACTTCGATAACCAATAAGGTTCATCTCATCCCAACGCCTTCGCGAGCCTTGAACTGCTTGCACCTACACCTTTTAAGGATATGCAAGATTTGTCCTGCTTGGTTCTCCGCCACCTTTTGGGGGAAACGGTAAGCAAATAAAAAACAAAAAACACGCCCTTGACGGCCTTCCGTCAAGGGCGTGTTACTTTTTATGATAATTTCGTATTTTTTCGTGTCTTCTTATCCGTTTAATTTAGCATTTCGGCGCATTGTTCCCAGTCTTCGTAAAGGTGGGTAAGGGTTTCTTGCGCTTCTTCTAATCGGGTAAGTAAGGGTTGTAGTTTTGTATAATCAGTGGCGATTTCGGGCAAGGAAATTTGCGCGTTCATTTCTTCAATTTCCTGTTCTATCGTGGAAATTTTCTTTTCTAACTCGCGCACTCTGTTTCTGGCTTGGGCTTCTTCCGCACGTTCTTTTTTACTGCGGAAACCTTCCACCTTTTTTTCGTCTTTGCACTTTTCGGCTACGGGCTGATTTGTCTCTTCTTCTTGCTTTAAGCGTTGTACGTACCCGTCGTAATTTCCCTCGTATTCGGTAATGCCCGCGGGGGAAAGCAAGAATACGCGGGTTGCCACGGCGTTAATAAAATACCGGTCGTGCGAAACGAACACGATAGTACCGGGGAATTCAATTAGCGCGCTTTCCAAACTTTCGCGCGAGCCTAAGTCTAAGTGGTTGGTAGGTTCGTCCAAAAGTAGCGTGTTCGCGTGTTTCGCTTGTACAAGTGAAAATTCCAGTTTGGCACGTTCCCCGCCCGAAAGTTCTTTTACGCGTTTTTCTACGGCGTCGTCCTTAAACAGCATTCTGCCCAAAATACTTCTAACTTCGGTAACCGAAAAGCGGTGGTTGCGTTCCCACAGTTCGCTAAGAACGGTGTTTTCGGGGTTTAGGTCGCTATTTTCTTGGTCGTAGTAAGCAAGGGTTACGCCCCCGCCCCAAGGAAATTTACCGTTTACCAAGGCTTTTATCAGCGTACTTTTACCAGTTCCGTTTTTGCCGATAATGGCAACGCGTTCCCCCCTTCGCACCGAAAAATTAAGGTTAGGACAAAGTACTTTATTTTCCACGGATAGGGTGGCGTTTTGCACGCTAAATACTTGTTTCATACTTTCGGTATGCTGGGTAAAGCGGAAAACGGGGGGCTGCATACGGGGTTTTGGGGGAGCAAGCCGTTCTATTTGTGCCATACGGTGGATGCGCGATTTCGCACTTTTCGCGGTGGTAGCGCGTACCAAATTGCGGTCCACGTAATCTTGCATTTTACTAAGTTCTTCCACCTGTTTTTCATATGCCCTTCGGTAGGCATAATCCGCTTCTTCCCGCAAGATTTTATACTTCGTGTAATTCCCTTCGTAAGCGGTCAAATTACCGCTTTCTATTTCAAAGATGCGCGTTACCGTTTTATCCAAAAAATAACGGTCGTGCGAAACGGTGATTACCGCGCCTTTATACGAAAGCAAAAAGTCTTCCAAAAAGGCAAGCGTGGTTAAATCCAAGTGGTTGGTTGGTTCGTCAAGAAGAAGTAAATCGGGGGATTCAAGCAGTAATTTCGCAAGCTCCACGCGGGTGCGTTCCCCCCCCGAAAGGGTAGCGATTAAGCGATCCGAAAAGGGGGTAAGATTTAGCCCTGCAAGCACCGTTTTAACGCGGATTTCGGCGGTGTAACCGTCCTCTGCCGCCACCACGTTTTTTAAGCGTTCGTATTCAATAGAAAGCGCTTTAAATTGCGCGCCGTTTTCTTCGGTCTCAGCAAGCAAGGTTTCTACGTCGCGCATGCGTGCGATTGCGTTGGTGCTTTTAGAAAACACTTGCATCATTTCTTCAAACACGGTGCGGGGGGAATCAATACTGCCGTTTTGTTTTAGGTAACCCACGCTTGCGCTTTTCAAGCGGTAAATTTCCCCGCTGTCGGGCGAAAGCTGCCCCGTAATTAGTTTCAGTAAGGTGGATTTTCCCGCGCCGTTTGCGCCCACAAGCCCGATTTTTTCCCCTTCTTCTACCGAAAAGGAAATATCGGATAAAAAATCCCCGTCCGTATATCCAAAATTAACGTTTGTAAAATTCAGCAGCATAATTTTTTAAGTTTCTCCCAAAATAACGGTATGAAAAAAAGAAGTTACGGCTTTTTGTGCGCCGTGGAAAACGCTTTGTTTACCTGCCCTTTTTCTAAATGCGGAAAACTAACGCATACTTTGGTAAAAGAAAAACTGCGCTTTTATAAACAACACGGGCATGCTTATAAGGCCAACAAGTGCAAAAGCGAACTTAATAATCCCAATCGGGAATAAAACTTTCGCTTGAGGAAGCGCGTTCTTGCAAAAATAGGCGGGGGAAGGCTAAACTTTCCACTTCGCACGTTACCCGTTCGTATTCGCGCTTGGTTAAGGGGCGTTGCAGTTCGGGGAAGCGGTCAATTTCCCCAAAGGGGGTATATTGCGCCATTACGGATAGATACGCCGTTTGGGGCAAGGTTTCCTTTAAGTGCCGTAAAATAGCGCGCGTATCGGGCAAGTTCATGGGAAGCACCAAATGCCGTACGATTACGCCCGAAAGCATTTTGTCGTCCTCCCGCAAAACGCAAGGCTTTTTCGCCATAAACGAAAGGGCCTTTTTCGCTACCGCAAAATAATCCGCTTTGCCCGTGTACCGCTTGGATACTTCGGGGGCGAAAAACTTCATATCGGGCAAGTAAATATCCACAAACGGGTCTATTTTTTCTAAGGTTTCCACCCGTTCGTAGCCGTGCGTGTTATACACCACGGGGATAGAAGGGCGGTAAATAGAAAACGCCTTGATAAGGCTATCCACCGCGTGCGTGGGGTTTACCAAATTGATATTTTCCGCGCCCATTTCTTCTAACTCGCGGAAAACCCCTGCTAATTCTTCGGGGGTGAACACCTTTCCGCGTAGGCTTCGTGAAAGTTCGTAATTCTGGCAAAATACGCATTTTAAAGAGCAGCCCGTAAAAAATACCGCACCGCTACCGTTTTTATGGCTAATGGGTGGTTCTTCGTAAAAATGAAGGCCGTATTTGGCAAGGCGAACGCCCTTTTCTCCGCACGCACCTACTTTTTTTTCGCGGTCCACCCCGCAAGCGTTTGGACAAAGTGTACATTTCATACCGCCATTATACTGAAAAACACGCAAAAAGGCAACCAAAGTACGGCTTTTTTTATAAGAAAGATTGACTACGATAAAAAAAAGTGGTACAATTATGCAAAGCATAAAAAAGGAGCAATCACAATGGCTGAAAAAAGAAAAGTTCTTGCATTTGACTACGGCGCTTCTTCGGGTAGGGCAATCGTTGGGGAATTTGACGGCAATAAAATTGCATTAAACGAAATTCACCGCTTTTTAAACGAACCCGTTACCGTAAGCGGTTCTATGTATTGGGATATTTTAAGGCTGTACCACGAATTAAAGCAGGGGATCTTAAAATGCGACGCGCTTGGCGGTGCGGATGCAATGGGGATTGATACTTGGGGCGTGGACGTAGGCTTTTTAGATAAGGATGGGAAATTATTAAACAACCCCTTCCACTATCGCGATTCGCACACCGAAAACGCGGTTGCACGCTTAGAACAAGTAATGCCCAAAAAGGACTTGTTTGCAAAGGTGGGGTTAGCCTTCCAAAAGTTTAACACCCTTTGCCAGTTGGTAACTATGAAGGATAACGGCAACGTTGCGCTGGAAAACGCGAAGAAAATGCTGTTTATTCCCGACTTATTTAACTATTTCTTAACCGGGGAAGCGGCAACCGAATTTACCATTGCTTCCACCGCGCAAATGATCGTTCCCGGCAAAACGGAATGGGCAACGGACGTTCTTAACGCGTACGGCGTGAACACGGATATGCTAACGGATATCGTACCTTGCGCATCCCGTTTGGGCAACTTATCCGAAAGTGTGATGGGGGAACTGGGCATTAAGAAAAACATGCCCGTAATTAACGTTCCCGAACACGATACGGCTTCGGCTTTCGTTTCCGTACCCGCGGGCGAACGAAACGCAGCCTTCCTATCTAGCGGTACGTGGTCGCTGCTTGGCACCGAATTAGATCAGCCCATCTTAACCGAAGAAGCCATGCTTTCGGGTTACACCAACGAAGGGGGTATCGGTTGCAATATTCGCTTCTTGAAAAATATTATGGGGCTTTGGATTATCCAAGAATGCAAACGCTACTGGGATAAGCAAGGGGAAGTGCTTTCCTTTGCCCAAATTGCGGAAGGCGCGGCAAAGGTGCCCGCTTGTAAGTTCTTAATGAACCCGGATGCGGACGAATTTTTCTCCCCCTTTGAAATGCCCGTTAAAATTCAAAAATACTGTGCGGACCGCGGCTTACCCGTACCCGAAACCAAGTTTGAAATTGCACGTTGCATTTACGATAGCTTGGCTTTGGATTACAAGCACAATATTTTGGCGCTTGAAAAAATTACGGGCAAGAAAATTGAAGTGTTACATATCGTGGGCGGGGGCAGTAACAACGCAATGCTGAACCAAGCCACGGCAGACGCGCTGAATATCCCCGTAACCGCTGGCCCTTCGGAAGGAACTGCGCTTGGCAACATTTTAACACAATTAATCTCGCTTGGGGATATTAAAAACCTTGCCGAAGCAAGACAGGTTGTGAAGAATTCTACGGATATCAAAGAATACCTTCCCAAGGATACCGCAACCTACGCGCAAGCTTACGAAAAGTTTATCAAACTTTTGTAATTTTTAAGAATACCAAACATAAGGAAAACACGGCGGAACGCGTTTCCGCCGTGTTTCGCGTTTAGCGAAAAAAGGAGTACACACCATGCGCTTTTTAGCGTTTGATATTGAGTGTGCGCGCGTAAGCAAAACGGCGGCGCACATTTTATCGTTCGGCTACGCCTTAGCGGACGAGAATTTTACGGTGTTGGAGCAAGAAGATATTCTAATCAACCCCGGAACCAAAATTTACGTACATAATAAAAAGGGGGAGGGAATTGACCTACCCTATACGGACGAAGGCTTAAAAACCCAGCCCAAATTCCCCTTGGTGTACCGCCGTATTAGGGAACTATTAGAAGATAGGGATACGGTAGTGGTAGGGCACGCCACTATGAACGACGCGCGCTATTTAAATTTGGATACCCAACGCTTTCACCTGCCCCCCATGCGGTTCAGTTTTTACGATACGCAACTACTTTGCGCGGGGGTTGCGGAAGATTATACCGCCTTTCGCGGTTTAGAACACATTGCAAAAGAGTGGGGGATTGAATATAGCGCACATTGTTCTATGGAGGACGCGCTTTTAACCCTAAAAATTTTGCAAACTCTTTGCGAAAGGGAAGGGGGGTTCTTACCCATGATTCACCGCCTTGGGGTGGAAGCAGGGCACGTGATGGGGTACGAGGCAATCCCTTCCACCACCGCCGCGTACCGCGTAATTTTATTAGAACGCGAACGCAAAAAACAGCAACGCCGTGAAAACTACGAAAAGATGATGGCTGCACGTGCAGCCAAGCGTGCAAGAAGGGAAAAACAAGCGCAAAGCGGGCATAAAAAGGCGCAAAATAAGGAAGTGGGAACGGAAAAGGCAAAAACTAGCCAAAATAAACAAGTTCCCCCCGAAAACGTTTGACATTCCTTGTGCGCGTAGGGTATAATAGATAGGCTAAAGCAATTTAGTATAGTAAAGTGATAAAATTTGAAGGAGAATCAAACTATGAAAAAGATGGTACTTGCAATTCTTTCTGTAATCATGGTTACGCTTCTTGGCGTAATGACCGTTGGTTGCGGAAAAGAAGAATTAAACATGGGTAAAGAATGTCTTAAATTTGATTTGCAACAAACTGCACTTACGCAGTTGAAGGAAGGAACGGTAGACGTAGCCGTTATTGACTCGGTAATGGCAGGCTATTATACTTCTACGGATGGAGATTTTGGTAGTCTTATGATTGTTCCCGATTTGGTTCTGGCTGAAGAACAATATGGGATTGCTGGCAGAAAGGAAGATAAGGCCTTGATGAGCCACATCAACCAAGGCTTAATCGAATTGTATAATTCGGGAGAATTGCAACATATTGCGGAACGCTTTGGGCTTGAAGATATTCTTGCTATCAACGCTGCAACTGTTGATTCGTTTGCTTCGGAATCGGCAGGAGACACCAGTTTTTCTGAAATTTGCAATCGCGGTAAAATCGTAATTGGATGGACGGATTTTGAACCCATTGCTTTCTATGATGACTATAATAATTTTACTGGATTTGATACCGAACTTGCTCGTGCTGTGGTAAATGTTTGGAATCAAGGTTCCACCAGCATTGAAATTGAGTTTTATGAAATTTTAGATTGGAATACGAAAGAAGCGTTATTAGACGCTGGGACTATTGACTTAATTTGGAATGGATTGACCATTACGCCTGAACGTTCGGCAGAAATGTGTATTTCCGTACCTTATCTTTATAACAAGCAAGTTGCAGTAATTCGCAGCGAAGATAGTCAAAAATACACAGACAAGGAATCTATGAGTAAAGCTGTTATCGGCGTTGAAGGTGGTTCTGCTGGTGAAAGCGTGGTTGTTAAAAAGAAATAGTTAGTTATTAAAATTATACAAAGAGGTCCGCCGCAAAGTTCTTTTGCGGCGGAAATTCGGTAAAGAATATGAAATATTTTTCAGATTATATTTATTCGTTGATAGAAGGCTTCGGTAACACGGTTCTTCTTTTTTCGATTACACTTTTGTTGGCGCTGCCATTGGGGCTATTACTTGCGTTCGGCTCTATGTCCCGCTTGCGCCCCGTAAAATATACTGTAAAAGGGTTTATTTGGATTATCCGCGGTACGCCCCTAATGTTGCAGATTTTATTGGTTAGTTTTTTGCCTTCCTTACTGTTCAAACTGAAAAACGTTGAAGTGGCTGATTTTTTTGGTTTATCTACCATTAGTTTAATGTTTTTGTTCGTTGCGATAGCGTTTAGTATAAATTATTCTTGTTATTTTTCGGAAATTTTCCGCGCGGGGATTGAAGGCGTTTCGGTTGGGCAAACCGAAGCGGGGGAAGTGCTTGGGCTATCCAAAGGGCAAATCTTTTCGCGCGTTATCCTAATGCAAGTGGTAAAGCGCACCGTTCCCCCCATGAGTAACGAAATCATTACGCTGGTTAAGGATACGGCGCTTGCCCGCGTTTTGGGTGTGATAGACTTATTAGTATCTTCACAATTAGCGGTAAATGATTACGCCGTGTTAGCTCCACTTGTTTGGGCGGCACTCTTCTACTTGGTGTTCAACGGCTTGCTTACCCTTTTGTTTGGGTTCGTGGAACGCAAGCTTTCGTATTATAAGGTGTAAACTATGGCTTTTTTAGAAGTAAAAAACGTATATAAAGCGTTTGGAAAAAAGGAAGTATTAAAGGGCGCATCTTTCACCTTGGGAAAGGGGGAAGTGCTTGCCATTATCGGATCTTCGGGGAACGGCAAAAGTACTCTTCTGCGCATTTTGAATTCCTTGGAATTTGCAGACCAAGGGGAAGTATGGTTAAACGGCGAACTCTTGATAGAAGGGGGAAAACCCGTAAAGGAAAAGGAACTGCGTGCAAAACGCAAACACTTTGGTATGGTGTTCCAGTCCTTCCATTTATTCCCGCAGTATAACGCGCTAAACAACGTGGCGCTTGCCCCCACCATTTTGGCAAAGGAAGAAGCCAAAAAACTGCCCTGGAAGGAACGGAAAGCCGCCCGCGCAAAAGCAAGGGAAAACGCCCTAACTTTGGCAAACGAATTACTTGACCGCGTGGGGCTTTCCGATAAAAAGGAAAACTACCCGTGCGAACTTTCGGGTGGGCAGTGCCAACGCGTGGCAATCGCGCGCGCATTAGCGTTATCCCCCGATATTTTGTGCTTTGACGAACCTACTTCCGCATTAGACCCCGAACTTACGGGGGAAGTGCTAAAGGTAATCCGTGGCTTAAAGCATGCGGATAGAACCATGATTTTGGTTACGCACGAAATGCAGTTTGCAAAATCTGTTGCGGATAAGGTGCTATTTATGGCTAACGGTATTGCCGAAGAATTTGGCACGCCCGAAGAAGTGTTTGAAAACCCCAAAAGTGAACTTACGAAAGCCTTCCTTGCAGGTTATAGTGAAGAATAAAAATCAAAAAATAATATAAATCTTTAAAACTCGGCACAATAGCCGAGTTTTTTATTTGAAATTATTGACGAAAAATGGAAGCTATGTTATACTTATTTAGCCAAACAAATCGAATAAAAGAAACAGGGGTATTTTATTTTTAGGAATATTCTGCCTTTTTTCGTGCAATCCTAACCTTAATGAATTTAGCAAAAGCGTAAATTCCACGGGTTAGGATATAAAGGCTTTGTCCCTATTTCTATTTCGATTTGTTTGGCGACAATCGGGGTTTGCGTTTTTCGGTGCGTTGACTTCGGTTGGCGCACTTTTTATTTTAGGAGGGAATTATGCAAGCAATCAAATGTGAAATGTGTGGGGATAGCAACCTTGTTAAAATTGACGGTGTTTTCGTATGCCAAAGTTGCGGTACGAAATATTCGTTGGAAGAAGCAAAAAAGTTAATGATTGAAGGGAAGGTGGATGTTTCTGGTAGTGTGGTAAAAATTGATAGTTCTAATGAATTGGAAAATTTATATCAACTTGCGCGAAGAGCAAGAGCAGATGAAGATAATGAAGAGGCTGTTAAGTATTATGATATGATTCTTATAAAGGATGCCAAAAGCTGGGAAGCAACGTTTTATTTAGGGTATTATAAGGCAAAATCTTTACTTCCTATTGTACGGCAAATGGCTACGGGAGCAGATATAATTGAAAAATGCACGAAAAATGCGTTAAGGATCATAAAAGAAAATATAACAATTCCAGAACAGCAAGAAAAAGCATTTAAAGAAGTGTCAGAAAAAGTACTTTCCCTAACTGAAGTTTTTACTAAAGCACTAACAATAGCAACAAATAAGGACATTGAGTCTCGAATAGAGTGGGAAAACAACATTATAGCAATGGCATATTGCACTTATAATTTGGGAGACACTTTAAACTTGTTATTTAGCGCAAGTACCGAAGCAAAAAAAATCACGCTTAAAGCTTGGAAGCAAGGGGTGGAAATACACTCTTCTCTGATCAAATATATGGTAATTACAGCGAAAAAAGTAAATAAAGAAAAAATAAATGAATATGTCTTAAAAATCCAAAGTTATGAGCCTACATATACTTTGCCTGCATCTGGCGGATGCTATATAGCAACGTGCGTATACGGCTCGTACAACTGCCCGCAAGTGTGGACGCTTAGAAGATATAGGGATGAAACTCTGGGGGCAACTTGGTATGGAAGATGCTTTATTCGTTTGTATTATGCAATCAGTCCTACCCTTGTAAAGTGGTTTGGGCAAACGAAATGGTTTCAAAAAATTTGGAAAAAGAAATTAGATAAAAAGATTATAAAACTGCAAGCAAAAGGCTTTGCAGATACTCCTTATAGTGATAAAAAGTGGAAATAAAAATTTTCATATGCCCCTTTTCGCATACGACAAAACGGAAAGTAGAAATTTGTAGAAAAAGCAGTAATATGCCCCGCGAAACACTTGCTTTGCGGGGCATATATTGTTTGTTCGGTGGGGTAGGGGAGTGGGCGCGGTTTGGGAAATAAAAACGGTAGGGGAGCGTGGCAAAATTTGCGCCCCGTAAAAAGGTTGGGTAACTTTTGCAATAAAAAACGGAAGGGGCGCGCCCTTCCGTTTTGGTTTTATCCTTTCATTATTTTTAGAAATTACAGTAATTTTTGCAATACGGTTGCAAAGCCTTGGCAAGCGCCTTGCACCAATTCGTTAAACTTTGCCCCGTCGTTTTTGGTGTCCGAAACGGCTTTTACCATTAAAAACGGCACGTTGTTTTTTTCGCAAATTAGCGCGATGCCAGCCCCTTCCATATCGCAAATATCCGCGTCAAATTCCTTAGCGATATATTCCTTTTCGCTTGCATCCGCAACGAACTTATCCGCAGATGCTAGCGTAACCCCTTGGGTAAGCCCCAAAAGGGCGGAAGCCTTTTGATACAGGTTCGCGTCCGCCAAAATATAACGGCTTTTTTGGGGGAGATATTGCCCCTTTTCCACGGGGTCGATGGCGGTTAAATCAAAGGCGTAATGAACAACGCGCTGTACTATGGAAAGGTGATTATAGTCCATTTTGTCCGTCAAACCGCCCACCACGCCAAAGTTCCAAATTTCTTCGCAACCGAAGGCGGAAATTAAATACTGCGTTGCCGCGCCTGCGGAAATTTCCCCAATTCCGCTTTGGGTAAAGTATAGTTCGCGTTCCTCCGCCGTAATACGGCTAACCGCGTAGGGAAATTCGGCAACCCGTTCGGTTTTCCCCACCCCGCTAAGTAAGGGTAACAGTTCTTTTTCCATTGCGGCAATCACGCCAATTTTTTTCATAAATAATAGCTCCGCGCGTTTTTTTCTTATTGTAGCATAAATTTGCAAAATTCACAACTGTTTTTTCTCTTTTCCCCTTGCAAAAGCAAGAAAATGATGTATAATGAAATAGGTTCTATCCGTAGAATCGCAAAAGACGACTGTTTTTAGGAGAATTTACCATGGATATCAAAGATTTTTTAATTGCCGAAGGGGAAAAACCCTTGGATAGAATGCCCACGGACGGCGGATTTATGAGCATTTTTCGCACGGTGGCGTGTGTGGGGGATAGCCTTTCTTCGGGGGAATTTCAAGTTTTAAATCCCTTGGGGGATTACGTTTATACCGACCAATTTGCCTATTCTTGGGGGCAGTATATTGCCCGTATGAGTGGTGTGAAGGTGTACAATTTTTCGCGCGGTGGGATGAGTGCCCGCGAATTTATGACGGGTTGGGCAAAGGAAAACGGGTGTTTTGACGAAGAAAAACGCGCGCAGGCGTACTTTATTGCTTTGGGCGTAAACGATTTGGTAAACCAAAATCAAGAAATCGGAAGCATAGCGGATATCAATTTGCAAGATGAAACCCAAAACGCGCCCACCTACTACGGCTATATGGGGCAAATTATCCAAACCTACCGCAAAATTGCGCCCGATAGCAAAATCTTTTTGGTTGGTATGCCCTTTGAACCGCATAAGGAACGCTTTGTAACCTGCGCCAAACAGCAAAGGGAAGTTTTGTACGCGTTAGCCAAACTGTTTGAAAACACCTACGTGTTAGACCTGTTTGAATATGCGCCCCCCTTTGACGAAGAATTCCACAAAACCTTTTTCCTTCACGGCCATATGGCACCCACGGGTTACTACGTATTTGCAAAAATAGTTGCCGCTTACGTGGACTACATTGTTCGCAAAAACCCCAAGGATTTTAAGCTGGCGGGGATGATAAATCTAAACGTACCCATGCTGGAAAATCAGTTGGATTAGTTTTTGAACGCTGGATATAAAAAAGAATAACGAAACGTAAATACCCCCGTGGAATTGCGAAAATGCAATCCCGCGGGGGTATGTTCTTTTAAGGTTTTTAGTTTTAGGATGTAATTATTTGGTGAAATCTTCCACTTTCCATTCTTTTAAGAATGGAATTTTTACGTGTTCGGGTGCGCCGTTTTCCCCGCCTTCAAAAGTTAAAGGTAGCCAAACGTAATCCGCCAAACTGGTGTTTAGCGCGGTGTGCGAATTCAATTCTTCCCCCGACATAATGGATTCCTTTTCAGGGTTAAACCAACTATCAAACACCGCTTCTACGTCGGGCATATTATCGGGTAAATCCGAAAGCCAACGGTCCCCCGTGGCAATCAGTAAATCCGTACCGCGCACGTTAAATACCGAAGAAAATTGTGCGTGGAAGGAATTGCGTTTTTCGTCGTTCACGCAAGCGTTTCCTTGCATTTCCCAAGGCCCGTGCATGCTTTTTGCATGCGCGCACATTGTGGGGTTGGGGTAGTATCCCGTAGTGCCCGAGGATAGCATATAGTAGTACCCTTTGCGCTTGAAAATGCAGGGGGCTTCCCGAATAAAAGGGGGATTGCCAAAAAACATATGCGAAGAATATTCCCCCGAAAAATCCGCGTAGTCGTCCGTTAAGGTTGCAACCACCATTTCAGTGTGGGGGCGTTCATAAGCCACGTAGGCGGTGCCGTCCTCATCCACAAACACGTCAAAATCCCCAAACCGGGTTTCCCCCTTGGGGGTAATGGATTTAACGAAGGTGTAGGGGCCGGTGATACGGTCTGCCACCGCAATGCCCGCCGTAGAAATATCAAAGTTATCCGGCTCCTTCTCGGTGCCCGCAAGTTTCATCCACATAACGTATTTTTTGGTTTTTTGATTGTATACGATATGTGGGCGATCCATGATAAGCTTAGGGTTTAAGGGGTGGAATCCTTCCAAAACGGGCTGTAAAATAATGCCCTCGTCCTTCCAGTTATATAAGTCCTTGGAAGAATACATCTTTACGCCGTAGTGCCAAATTCTAGTACCAGGCAATGTTTTTTCCTTGTTTTCCCCGTACCAGTAGTAAGTGCCGTTTTCATAAAAAATACTGCCGCCGTGCGCTTGGATGCGAAAGCCTTGTTCGTCCGTCCAAACCTTGCCCGGGGTAAACGATTTTAACATAATCATCACTCCTTTTCGTAAGTGTTTCAAGTATAGCATATATTTTTGCCTAGCGCAAGGGGGGGACGGGAAAAAGACTAAAAAAATCCGCTTAAAAAATAAAAAAGTCCGCAAAGCGGAAGGTGGAAAAGAAAAAAATAAAGCGGTACTTTTTTTGCATTTGCTAGTTGCAGCGTGCTATAATGCGGGGGAAGCGTAATTTTGCCCCGGGATGGAACGGTGGTAAAAACGTGTCTCTGCCCAAAGGAGGAGAAATGGAGATTGAAATAAAAGGAAGAAAAATGATTTTGCCCGTGGAAACGGTGTTTGATTTAGACCGCAATGCGGCAGTGTGGATGTTTGTGTTTCCCGAACAAATTGTGGGAAGGAACGTATCTTCGCTTACCGGATGGCTTGCGGTAAAAACGAATGCCAGCGAAGGTGCCGTTCGTATATTAGCCATTCGCGAAGGGACGCGATTTACCGTAACCATGCCCGTGGGGTTGTTTCAAGACGCCAGCGTTGCGGAATTGCAGTTTTCGCTTTCGGGTGCGGATTTCACTTGGCACACCGAAATTGAAACGGTAAACGTGGTTCGCTGTTTAGACCCCCTGGGGGATACGCCTACCTTTACACCAAACGTGCTTGCGGAAATGGAAAATTCCATTAGGGTGAATGAAGAAAAGATAGAAGGAATTCTTTCGGGAGAGCGGAAAGTAGGTAGTGCCCAAAAGGATGGGGAAGGAAACGTAATTGCGCTTACCTATGCTACAAAAGCGGAATTTACGGCCTTGCAAGCAGAATTGCAGGAAGATTACGCCACCATTGCACAGCTGGATGCCCTAAAAGAGCAATGTGAGGATACTTACGCAACGCTTTCGTCCGTTGCTACCTTGGAAAACGAAGTGCAAGAAACCTACGCAACAAAAGAAGAACTTTCGGGCTTAGCAACCCAAGCAAATCAAACGTTCGCCACTAAGGAATCACTATCCGCATCAGAAAGCCAGGCACGGCAAACGTATGCAACGAAAGAGGAACTCATCAGTGCGCAAACGCAAAACTCTCAAACGTATGCAACGAAAGAGGAACTCACCAGTGCGCAAACGCAAAACTCTCAAACGTATGCAACGAAAGAGGAACTTACCAGTGCGCAAACGCAAAACTCTCAAACGTATGCAACGAAACAATTAGTTTCGGACATACAAGAAGGGAATATCCAAAATTTTGCAACCAAAGGCGAACTATCCAGCGCGCAAGTGGGGATTGCCCAAACGTACGCCACGAAAGGGGAAGTTTCCGGCTTGGAAACTACGGTAGAACAAACGTACGCCACAAAAGCGGAACTTTCGGACGCGCAAATGCAAGGTGCTAAAACGTACGCAACCAAGGAAGACCTTTCGGATGCACAAGAAAGCAACTTGCAAAATTTTGCAACCAAAGGCGAACTATCCAGCGCGCAAGTGGGGATTGCCCAAACGTACGCCACGAAGGGGGAAGTTTCCGGCTTGGAAACTACGGTAGAACAAACGTACGCCACAAAAGCGGAACTTTCGGACGCGCAAATGCAAGATGCTAAAACCTACGCAACCAAGGAAGACCTTTCGGATGCACAAGAAAGCAACTTGCAAAATTTTGCAACCAAAGGCGAACTATCCAGCGCGCAAGTGGGGATTGCCCAAACGTACGCCACGAAAGGGGAAATGTACGGGGAAATTGCCACCATGAATGGTGGGGCAACCGAACTGACCGACTTAAAAAAGGTAGAAGACGTTGTTTTAAGTGAAGAAGTCGGTAACGCTGTTCTTGCCGAAAAACAGCGCGTTTTAGATGAAAATTCCACTTGGTATTTATTAGATTACGCTGTTTTCTATGCGGAAAGCGAGCTTTCGGGGACTTCCGCAACCACCCTTTTTCGCAACAAGTTAAAGGAAATTAAGAATAAATTTCAAGGCATTACCCGTCCCAACGTAATGGTGTATACCAGTAATAATAAAAACCCGTTCTTTACCACTTCTGCGTTTGAATTCGTTTCGGGAATTAACTATTACTATTACACCTATTCCACAAGCGAAGTAACCGCTTCGGTAAAGATAAAAAACTGCAGTAATATCAACTTACATGGTTTTGTGATGACGGGGAATGATTACGCGGAAAGCGCTTTGCAACTGATTAACTGCACGAATATTCGCGTGGAACGCTGTGCGCTTACGAATAAAGGGAAAGGCGCGGTAACCTTGGAAAACTGTAAAGATATCTTGATAGAGGACTGCGCTTTGTACGGTTCGGGATATCAAAGTACAGCCGAAGTTACCATAAAGGATACCACGACGAACGAAACCAGCATCACCTTCCGCCATTGTAGGTTTAAGGATAACGGATTTGGCGCGGTGAACGCAAGTGGGGTAACCAACGCAAATCTTTCCATTGTGTTAGACCACGTGTATTATGCGGATGGTGCTAAAATTAGGCAAGAAGATTGCGTAAGCGGAAGCGCGAAAATAAGCATCACCGCTTTAGAAGAAGATCTTCCCACCCTTGCCACCGCAGAAAAGGACGGGCTAATCAGCAAAGAACAAAGCGCGTTTTTAAGCGAGTTTCAGCAAGGGCAAGGAAGGCACCGCTTCGCGTTTGGGGAATTAGGCATGTACGAAGAATACCCCGTAAACGTGCAAGTGGAATACGTGCGTACGGGGTTAAAATGTGGGTTTCTAAACTTGGTATACCGTATGCCCGAAATCCCCGAAACGGAAACTAGATTCGGGCACGTTTCCATTGAAAAGTTAAACGCGTTAATGCGCAGTCGCTTTGGTTTTGATTTTTCTACTTCTAACCGCATTACGGGGGTTTGGTTTGCCAGCGAAAAGGAAAACTTACTGCAAGCAGGTTGCGGTGTGGGTGTGTATAGCACTTATTTGGAACCCGTTACCATTACGACCGAAGGGAAAAACGTGGGGCTTTCCTTAAAACAAACGGGCGGGGCGCTGTTCCGATTGCTAAACGTATTCGTAAACGAAAGATAATTTCGGCTTGCTTTTAGGAATGGATTCCTTCTTCTTGAAAAGGGAAACGGACGGAAGCGCGTTTGCGCTCCGTCCGTTTTTCGTTGCGTGAGTGAAGGAAAACCTTGGGTAGGGGATTATCCGTTTTTTAAGTTTTCGTGGGGGTTGGATTCCACGATAAGTGTTTTTTGGTTGGTGTAAATAACAAAGCCGGGTTTTGCGCCAGTGGGTTTTTTTACGTACTTTTTCAAGGTGTAATCCACGGGGATTTTTCCCGCGCCCCGTGCGGAAGAATGGTGCGCGCAAATTTCGGCGGCCACAGTTAAAACGTCTTCCGGAACCGTTTTTCCGTGGGTGGCAATCACTACGTGTGCAGAATGGTAGTCTTTGGTATGCAACCACACGTCTGCCGTTTCCGCATCCGCAGTCAACGTATCGTTTTGCAGGTTGTTTTTACCTACGGCAACGTGAAACCCGTTTACGGTATAGCGGTGAGGTTTTACGGGGGGCTCTTTACCTTTTTTCTTCCCCTTTACGGTGGATTTTAATAGTCCTTGGCTAGTCAGTTCGGCTTCAATTTCCACAAAATCTTCGTTTTTTTCCGCGCGGGTAATTAGGGATTTTACCGTGTCCAAATAGCGAAGGTCTTTTTCCGCTTCGGCGCGTTGCGGGGCGATAGCCAGCAAGGTTTTTTTTGCTTTATCATACCGCTTAAACAGTTTTTCGGCGTTCTTTTTGGGGGATAGCGTTTTATCCAAGGTGATGGTAACGGTTGCCCCTTCTTCCGCGTAGTAATCGGGTAGGGTAACCTTATCCGTATTTTCCTTAATCTGCCAAAGGTTGCAGGTTAAAAGTTCCCCTTTTTTTCGTAAGTTTTCCATATCCGCGCAGTCTTTTTCCTTGGCGGCGATAACCGAAAGGCGGCGGTTTAGTTTGGTTTCCTGCTTTTTCACAACCGAAAGCAAGCGTTTGGTGCGTTCGGAAAAACGGAAATCCCCTTCTTTTTTGGTATAAAAAGCATTTTGCGCTTCCAGTAAATTTTCGTAGAAAACCCACGTTCCCGAAAGTGAACGGTAGGGAAAGGGGAAAAAGTCCATAGTCTTTCCGTTTACCCAAAGCACACAAGGGTTTAGGGGTGCGTTTTCAAAAAAAGTCGCAATAAGGCTTGCCCCTTTGCGTGCGGTTTCGGGGGTGAAAGGTGGGGTAAAGCCCCTTTCTTTCAGCGCGAAAGCCAGTTCTTGCGCGCTTAAAAAGCATAAACCTTTTAATCGGTTAAACAGCGTTTCTGTTAATTCGCCCGTGATGCTAAGTAAAATTTCCGCAACTGCGCTTTCTTCCCAAAGGGGCGTTTTGTCTTGCGCGGGGGGTAGCGCGTACGCCATGCCCGTTAATATGGCGCGCTTAGAACTTTCTTCCAAGGTGGCGGTTTTCAGCGTTCCCAAAATCTTTCCGTTTTCGGTTAAAAATACGTTGCTGTATTTTCCCATAACTTCCACGGTTAATTCTTTTTCCACCTCTTCCATAAAGTCGTTATAGGATTTTACGGTAAAGCGAATTACCCGTTCGCCGGGGATACCCGTAACGCTTTCTATCACGCCCCCCGAAAGGTGTTTTCTAAGTAGCATACAAAAGGAGGGGCAAACGGCGGGGTTTTCTTCGGCTAAATCTGAAAAACCCACCCTGCAAAAACTGGCGTTAGCACTTACTTTTACGCGGTGCGTGCCTAAGCCTTGCGTATATACGGAAAATATTAATTCTTCTTTTCCGGGCTGATTGATTTTATTAATTTTGCCACCCGATAGCTTTTGGTGTAAATCCTGCGCTACGCGGAAAGTGGTAACTGCGTCCTGGGGCATAAATACTCCTTAGGGAAATGGTAAGTTTTCGTATAGTATAGCATTTCAAAGCGCGTTTGTAAAGAAAACGGGCAAAAAAAAGGGGGAAACGCGATATTTCGTCTTTTTTTTCTAAAGAAAAAAGGAAATTCGCGGTACTTTTGTTTGCTTTTTTTATTTAGATTGTGGTACAATACCCCTAAGTGAAAAAATATAGGAGAAACTATTATGAAATACACGAAAAAAGCAAGTGCAAAAAGCACCGTAACCTTTACCTTGAAGTTGGATTCTGCAGAATGGGCTGCGGCTATTGAAAAGGCTTATCAAAAAACTAAGGGTAAATATTCCGTTCCCGGTTTTAGAAAGGGCAAAGTTCCCAAAAAGGTAATTGAACAAATGTACGGCGAAGGCGTATTCTTTGAAGAAGCGGTAAACATTGCTCTTCCCGAATACTACGGCCAAATTTTGGATAAAGAAACGGATTTGTTCGTTTTGGGCGCACCCGACGTATCTTTAAAGGATATGAACGAAAAGGGCATTTCTTTTGAACTGGTAACCCCCGTGAAACCCGAAGTAAATTTGGGCGCTTATACGGGTATGAAAATTGAAAAAGAAGCGTATAATGTAACCGCAGAAGAAGAAACCGAAGCGGTTGAACGCGAAAAGAACGCGATTTGCGAACGCAACTCCACTTACGAAGAAGTAGAAGGTCGCGCAGCAAAAGAAGGGGACACCGCAAACATTGACTATTCGGGTAGTGTGGACGGCGTTAAGTTTGAAGGCGGTACCGCCACGGGTTACGACCTTGTGTTAGGTTCCCACTCCTTTATTCCCGGCTTTGAAGAAGGTGTTGTGGGTATGAACGTGGGCGAAAGCAAGGATATCACTGTGAAATTCCCCGAAGAATACCACGCAAAAGAACTTGCGGGTAAGGACGCAGTGTTTGCAGTAACCGTTAACGCGCTGAAAGTGAAAGTTGTTCCCGCGCTTACGGACGACTTAGTAAAGGACGGTAGCGAATACCAAACGGTAGCGGAACTGGAAGAAGGCGTTAAAAAATCCCTTGCAGAAACCAAGGAAAGAAACGCGAAAATGCAAGAAGAAAACAAGTTGATTGATAAAATTACCGAAGCCACCACGGTGGAAATCCCCGAAATTTTGGTAGAACGTCAAATTGACAACATGGTTCGCGATATGGAATACCGTATGATGTACAGCGGCATTAAGATGGACGACTATCTGAAATACGCAGGTACCACCATGGAAGACCTTAGAAAGAACTACCGCGAAAACGCTGAAAAGCAAGTGAAATCCCAACTGGTTGTAGACGCGATTTTGGAAAAAGAGGCGTTGAAAGCTACCGAAGAAGAAATGGATGCGAAGTTCGCTGAAACCGCAGAAAAACAAGGGAAATCCTTAGAAGACTATAAAAAATCGCTTTCGGATTATCAAAAGGAATACGTAGAACGCGAAATCGTTATCAGCAAACTGTTTGACTTCTTGCGTGCTAACAACGATATTTCCTGATAAACGGAAAAAAGGAGGGGCTATGGCATTAATTCCCATGGTCGTTGACCAAACGGCAACGGGGGAACGTTCTTACGACATTTACTCCCGCTTACTGGAAGACCGTATCGTATTTTTAACGGGTGAAATTAACGACGCCGTTGCGGATACCGTAATTGCACAACTGATTTACTTGGAAGGAAAAGATCCCAACAAGGATATTTCTTTGTATATCAATAGTCCGGGTGGCAGTGTTTCGGCAGGTCTTGCCATTTACGATACTATGAACTACGTAAAATGCGACGTATCCACCATTTGCATCGGTCTTGCCGCAAGTATGGGCGCGTTCCTTTTAAGCAGTGGTGCAAAAGGCAAACGCTTTGCCCTTCCCAACGGTGAAATTATGATTCATCAACCCTTAGGGGGCGCGCAAGGGCAGGCAAGCGACATTGCAATTCAAGCCAACCACATTTTAAAAACCAAAGCAAAGTTGAACAAAATTTTGGCGGAAAATACGGGGAAATCGGTGGAAACCATTGAAAAGGACGCCGACCGCGATTTCTATATGTCCGCCGAAGAAGCAGCTGAATACGGCTTGATTGATAAAGTGTTCTACAAACGCTAAACCGAAAAGGAAACCTAACCGAAAAGCACTTGCAAACGCACGTGCTTTTCTTGTCCCTATGGCTCCGCTTTTTTGAAGTAGCCAAGGGTAAACATCCTATAAAAATCAAATGCAGTAAGGAGCATTTATGAAAGATAACGAAATTTACTGTTCTTTTTGCGATAGGCCCGCAAGTCAATTAAAGCACGTGGTTACCGGCCCCAACGGCAGTAATATTTGTGAAGATTGCCTTTCCATTTGTATGGAAATCGTAAAAAAGAGCAGGGGCAAAACCAAAGGAAAAGTTTTTGAACTTTTAAAACCCGAAGAAATTAAAGCGGAATTAGACCGTTATATCGTTGGTCAAGACGAAGCAAAGCGCGTTTTATCCGTTGCGGTTTACAACCACTATAAGCGCATCCGTATGGCCGAAACCGAAGGGGAAAGCGTTAGAGAAGTGGAAATTGAAAAGAGCAATATTTTACTATTCGGCCCCACAGGTAGCGGTAAAACCTTGCTAGCAAAAACCCTTGCTAAAATTTTAAACGTACCTTTTGCAGTAGCGGACGCCACCACGTTAACCGAAGCGGGGTACGTGGGGGAGGACGTTGAAAATATCCTTTTGAAGCTCATCCAAAACGCGGATGGGGATATTTCGGCTGCCGAACGTGGTATTATCTATATTGACGAAATTGATAAAATTGCAAGAAAAAGCGAAAACACGTCCATCACGCGCGACGTATCGGGGGAAGGCGTTCAGCAGGCTCTGCTTAAAATTATTGAAAGCACGGTGGCATCCGTACCCCCGCAAGGTGGTAGAAAACACCCCCAACAAGAATGTATGCGCATTGATACCACCAACATCCTATTCATTTTGGGGGGTGCGTTCGTGGGATTAGATAAAATCGTAAGCAAGCGAAAGGAAAGCGCAACCTTAGGCTTTGGCGGCAGCGTTTCGGCAAAAACCGAAGTAATAGATGCCTTTGAAGTGTTAAAGGACGTGCAACCGCAAGATTTAACTGCGTTTGGGTTGATTCCCGAATTCGTGGGGCGCGTTCCCATTACGGTTAGTTTGCACGCTTTAGACGAAGGCGCACTTTGCCGTATTTTAACCGAACCCAAAAACGCGCTTGTAAAACAGTACCAAAAACTGCTTGGCTACGATAACGTAGAACTTGTGGTTACGGATGAAGCGGTGCACGAAGTTGCCAAAAAGGCAATTGCTTTAAAAACGGGTGCGCGCGGGCTACGGACTATTTTGGAAAACTTGATGCTGGAAACTATGTACGACGTACCTTCGGATCCTACCATTAAAAAAGTTGTGGTGGGCGGGGAAGTTGTGCGTGGAGAAGGCAAACCCCACGTGGAAAAAGAAGAAAAAACGGCTTAACGCATATTTTAGCCCTTCCAGAAGGAAGGGCTAATTTTGTTTGACTACGCCCTTAGTTTTAGCAATGCCAAGCGGATTGCGGCGGAGCCAAGTTTAGAAGGACTTAAGGAGAAAACATGAAAGAGGCACGTATAGGAAAGGGCAGTAAACCTTCGCTATCCTTTATCACCTTTATAAGGGAATTTTCGGTATACTATAAACCGCATAAGGGATTGTTTGCGTTGGATATGGTTTCCGCGTTTTTAATTTCCCTTTGCAACTTATTCTACCCCAGAATCACCCAAAACATCATTAATATTTACGTACCGAACCGCGCGATAAAATTGCTTTTGGTGTGGGCGGGCGTTTTGCTTGCTATTTACCTTGTAAAGGCGGCGCTTACGTACGTGGTGCAGTATTTCGGGCATTTGCTTGGGGTGAAAATTCAAGGAGATATGAGAAGCCGACTGTTTTTGCACTTACAAAAACTGCCTTTTTCGTACTATGACGAAAACAAAACGGGCACCATTATGTCCCGCTTAATCAACGATTTGTTTGATATTTCTGAACTTGCCCACCACGGCCCCGAAGATATCTTTTTATCCCTAATCACCATCGTGGGCGCGGTAATTATGATGGCAACCATTTACTGGCCGCTTGCCCTTATCGTACTTGCGTTTTTGCCCCTTATGGTATTTTGCGCGGTGATGACCCGCCGCGAAATGGGGGAATCCTTCCGCAACATGCGTAAAGCCACGGGGGAAATTAACGCGCGTGTAGAAAACGCCGTTGCGGGGGTTCGCGTTTCGCGCGCGTACACCGCCACCGAAAAGGAAAAAGAAAAGTTTGAAGAAGCCAACACGGGGTATAAAACCACCCGCGCCAAAGCGTACCTTTCCATGGGCAAGTTTTTTACGGTAATGAGTTTGTTTAACGATTTACTGTACTTGCTGATTTTAGTGGCGGGGGGATTGTTCTTCTACCACGGCAAAATTAACGCGGGGGAATTTACCGCTTTCGTTTTGTATATCGCCATGCTTTTAAACCCTATTCGTACGCTGATTAGTATTTTTGAACAGTTGCAAAGCGGGATAAGCGGTTTTGAACGCTACCGCGAAGTACTTTTGGAAACCCCCGAAGAAGAAACGGGGAAACTTACCCAGTTCCCCCAAGGGGATATCGTATATAACGGCGTAGATTTTTCGTACGTGAATAAGGAAGGGGAAACCCAAGTATTAAAAAACTTAACCCTTACCGTGCCATACGGTAAAACGGTGGCGCTAGTGGGCCCTTCGGGGGGCGGTAAAACCACGCTGTGCCACTTGCTCCCGCGATTTTACGAACTGCAAGGGGGCAGTATCACGGTGGGCGGTACGGACGTAAAAGATCTTACCCGCGAAACGCTGAGAAAGAACGTGGGCATCGTGCAACAGGACGTATTCCTATTTTCGGGTACGATACGCGAAAATATTATGTACGGCAATCTTTCCGCTACGGAGGAGGAGATGATTGCCGCCGCGAAAAAGGCGAATATTCACGAATTTATTACTACGCTAGCAAGCGGCTACGATAGCGAAGTGGGGGAACGTGGCGTGAAACTTTCGGGTGGGCAAAAGCAACGCATTTCCATTGCGCGCGCCTTCCTAAAAAATCCCCCCGTTCTACTTTTAGACGAAGCGACCAGCGCGTTAGATACGGTAACCGAACGGCAGATTCAAGCTTCTTTAGAAGAACTTTCTAAAGGAAGAACCACCGTTGTGGTGGCACACCGCCTTTCCACCGTGAAAAACGCGGATTTGATTTACGTAATTACCAAGGACGGCGTTGCGGAAAGCGGAACGCACGAAGAATTGCTTCGGCTTGGGGGCGTGTACGCCGGGCTTAGCGGAGAAGGGGAAGAATTATGAGCATTGTGTATAACGGGGACCGCACCTTCGTAAAAATATTAAAGGAAATTTGCGCGGAGGAAGGGATTGCCCTTACCATGACTTCGTACGACTGGATGGGAAAGGTGCAAAAAGGGGAGAAGACGGGCTTTATTTGGGGATACCAACTACCCGAAAATCACGCGTCAAGCCACCTGATTTGCAAGGATAAATCGGGTGTGTACGATTTTTTAACTGCGGAAGGAATTCCCGCCGTGCCCCATCATTTGTTCCTTACCCCCAAGGAAACGGGGTATTTGGGCGTTACGGATAATTGGGGGCGGATGGCAGAACTTCTTGCCCGTTACGGGGAAGTGGTGGTAAAGCCCAACGAAGGCACGGGGGGCGATTTAGTCCTTCGCGCGAAAAACCAAGGGGAATTAGAGCGCGCGGTGTTTTCGGTATTTCAAGAATACCGAACGCTTGCAATTTCCCCCTTTTTAGAAATTGAAAACGAATACCGCGTAATCGTAAGCGGTGGAAAAGAAAAGTTAGTGTTTGCCAAACAGCGCCCCTTCGTTACGGGGGATGGGGAAACTTCCCTTTCTGCGTTGGCAAGCGCAAAATATCCGGATAGAACGTTTGATGTCGCAGACTATGTGCCCCAAAACGGGGAAAGGGTGATTCTTTCCTGGCATCACAATTTGGGAAAAGGCGCGTATGCGCGCGTGGTTACGGATGAGGAAGAACGAAAAGTACCCGTTCGCCTTGCCCTTCGCGCCGCAAAAGCGGTGGGCATTGATTTTGCTTCGGTGGACGTGGTTAAGGTGGGGGAAGAATACTTTGTTTTGGAAATTAACGCGGGGGTTATGACCGAACGGTTTTCACTAGAAAGCGAAGAAAATTACGCTACCGCCAAGGAAATTTACCGCGAAGCCTTACTTCGCTATTTTTCTAAAGGAAAAGAAAGCGCGCTACCACAACAAGAAAATAAGGAAAAGAAGGGCTTTTTTAGCCGTCTTTTCAAAAGATAAGGTGCGAAAATGCAAAAGAAAAATATAAGCTACGCCATGATGGTTTCCGCAATGCTTCTGTTTGGTAGTATCGGCGTGGTAAGGAATTTTGTGCCCTTACCATCCGCCACGTTGGCGTTTTTACGTGGGGTAATCGGCAGCGCGGTGCTACTTTTAGTTGCGCTTTTTTTACGCCGCCCCGTATTATCCAAAACTATGCGCAAAAAACTGCCCCTGTTACTTCTTTCGGGGGCAATGATCGGGTTGAACTGGGTGTTTTTATTTGAAGCCTACCGCTTTACCACGGTGGCAACCGCAACGGTATGTTATTACGTTGCGCCCCTTGTTGCCGCGGTGCTTGCGGTGTTCATCTTCCGCGAACTCTTAACCTTACAAAAAGGAATTTGTTTGTGTGCCGCCTTAATTGGCGTATGCTTGGTATCGGGGGTAATTCCTTTTGGTGCGAATATTTCAAAAGGTGTGCCTTTCGCGCTTTTGGCGGCTTGCCTTTACGCGGGGGTTATGCTGATTAACCAAAAATTAAAGGACCTTTCCGCGTACGAAAAAACCTTGCCCCAACTCCTCTTTGCCGCCTTTGCCGTTTTACCCTATGCGCTAATAAAAGAAGGCGTTTCCCTGCCTACGCTTACGGCGGGAGAGTGGGGCTTAACTTTGGCAATGTGCGTGCTGCAAACGGGGGTGGCTTACGCGCTGTATTTCGGCGCGTGCGGAAGGCTTTCCACCCTTTCGGTGGGCGCGCTTTCGTATATTGACCCAGCCTTTGCGGTATTGCTTTCGGCAGTGGCGCTATCCGAGCCCTTAACCCCTTGGATGTGGGCAGGTGCGGTGCTTACCTTACTATCCGCCGCCCTATTTGATATCCCATTAACAAGGAAAACGCAAGAAAAGGAGAAGGAAGATGAACGCTCCCTTTAACGAATACCCCCGCCCACAGCTAAGGCGGGAACACTGGCAAAACCTAAACGGCGAATGGCGGTTAACCGTTCTTAATTACCCTGAAAAGGGGCAAGAACAGGATTTTCTTATTACCGTACCCTTTTCCCCCGAAAGCGAACTTTCTAACGTAAAAATTCCTTCGGTAACCCCCGAACAAACGCTAATTTACGAACGGGAATTTTCTGTACGGAAAGAAGACGTGCTTGATAAGGTGCTACTGCATTTTGGGGCGGTAGACGCCACCGCAAGCGTTCGTATCAACGGTGGTTTGGCGGGCGAACATACGGGCGGGTTTACGCCATTTACGTTGGATATTACACCCTTTCTCCGGGAAGGGGAAAACACCCTTACCGTAACGGTAACCGATCCCACCGAAACCGCCCCCCAAGGCCGCGGGAAACAACTGCTAAACCCTAGCGGGATTTGGTACACTGCGCAGTCGGGCATTTGGCAAACGGTGTGGCTAGAAAGCGTGGTAAGCGAGTACGTGCAAGATATTACCGTACGCCCCTTGTTTGACGAATCCGCCGTATGGGTAGCGGTGCAAAGCAAAGCGCCCGAAATTACCTTGCAAGTGTTAGACGGGGAAGAGGTAATCGCGTCTTATACGGGCGCGGAAAAAACGGTTACTTTGCCTATTCCTAATTTCATAGCGTGGAGCCCCGAAAACCCCAAACTGTACGGCTTAAAAATTACGGCGGGTAGGGATACCGTTTCTTCCTACTTTGGAATGCGGAAATTTTCGGTGGAAAGCGCGGAAAAGGGCAGTAAAGCCCAAAAGCGCTTTTATCTAAACGGAAAACCCTACTTTTTAACGGGGGTGTTAGACCAAGGGTATTATAAGCAAGGCTTACTTACGCCCCCTGATGAAGATACGGTACTTCGCGATTTGCAAATGCTAAAAGAAATGGGCTTTAACTGTTTGCGCAAGCATATTAAGGTGGAGCCATTGCGCTTTTATTACCTTTGCGATAAACTTGGGCTTTTAGTGATGCAGGACTTTGTGAACGGGGGCGATCCGTACCGTTTTTCGGTGGTTGCCTTGCGCCCCTTCTTGCATATTTTAACTAAGGACGATAAGTACGAATTTTTTGGCCGCGCGGACGAATGGGGAAGAAATCAGTTTAATGCCGAAGCGCGCGAAACGGTTTCCGCCTTAAAAAACGCGGTAAGCATTTGCACGTGGGTGCCTTTTAACGAAGGATGGGGGCAGTTCGACGCGAAAAAAGCGTACGAATGGGTAAAAGAGATAGACCCCACCCGTACGGTGGATAGCGTTTCGGGTTGGCACGACCAAGGGGATGACAGTTCGGACTTTTTCAGTATTCACAACTACTTTACAAGGTTGCGCGTTCCCAAAAGCAAGCGCGCGGTAATTCTATCCGAATTCGGCGGGTATTCCATGTGCGTGAATGACGAAGGCTTTGGTTACCGCAAGTACGCGGATAAACAAGAACTTACTGCCGCCCTTACCAAACTGTACGAAAAAAAGGTGGCACCCTTAGTTAACAAAGGGCTTTCGGGTGCAATATATACCCAGCTTTCGGACGTGGAAAGCGAAATTAACGGGCTAATTACGTACGATAGAACAACCGAAAAGGTGGATAGGGCACTGATGAAAAAATTAAATTCCCTTTTAACGCAAGGGAATTAACAACGTAACAAAGAAACGGACGTAGAAAAAACGCCCGTTTCTTTTTATTTGACAAAGATTTTAGCTTGTGCTATACTATGTTTGCTACACAACCGAATATTTTTATGCCATTAGGGGAACAATCTGTGAAAAAGGTGTTTCTCTTTTTCCGCATACCTTAATGGCAGCGGTTGTGTAGCAACGATAAGAGGACGCTTTTTGGGTGTGCCCCTTATCGGGGCGCACTTTTTTGTTTGAAGGAGGAAAAGTTATGTTTGAAAATCCTGGGGCAAAGCTTAGAACTTGCGCTCTTGTCCTATTTTGTGTCAGTATTATTCTTAGTATCGTGTTGGTAGCTGCATCTTTTGAGGAAGGGTTTATCTTTTTTATTGCCGCTATTTTGGTTGTTTTAATGTCCTATGTCTTTTCTCTATTGCTGTGTGGATTTGCAGATATCGTAGAAAACGTATCATCTAGCAAAAGTAATTCTTCGGAAAATAAGGAGAATTTAGATAAAATCACCCATCAGGAGAACGAAAATCAAGATTAAAAAACATCCCAAGCAGAGCGCCCCGCTTGGGATGTTTTATTTTGTTTTTCTTTTTATTAAATTCGTTTGGTTTTCATTTTACGCGCAATCAAGGTTAAAACAAGTAAAATTACGTAAAGCGCGCCGATGATGATAAAGATGGCGGGCCAACCGAATGCGTCCTTCACAAAGCCGAACAACGCCGCTTGCAACGCCGCGCCCATATATACCGCCCAATCAAACACGCCCACAACGGTGGAAGAAAACGCTTTACCGCCAATATCCCCCGCAATGGTCCAAATAACGCCCGTTACCATGGAGAACACGCCCAAAACGAACAACATAACCGAAGCCAACGTTTGTTGCTTCACGAAGGGGAAGCAAATCATACCCGCAAAGGTGATGATTGCCGCGATAATTAGCATAGGTTCGCGCTTGCCTTTTAACAGTTTATCCGTAATAATGGGGAAGATAAACATAGCGCACGCTTGCCCAAAGGGAAGAAGGATAGAACTAAAAATCCCGTCCTTAATGGTAAGCCCAAGTTCTTCGGTAAAGTAGGTGGGAACCCAAGTTAAAAGGCCGTATCTACCAATCCCCGCAATGGCGGAAATTAAGCAGAACAAAATTACCTTCGGTTCGGAGAATAAAACCTTGTAAGGGTAAATAAAGCCCTTTTTCTTGATTTCTTCGTCCATGGCGGTATCTTGGTCGTTTTCTTCTTGCAAGGGTTCAAAACCCGCTTTTTCGGGGGAATCCTTAAAGAAGAACACGATGGCGATAATCATAAGCACCATGGGAATCATGGGGAAGCGGAACGCCGCGCGCCAACCCCATTCGGGGTTTAATTCTAAGCAAAGCAAAATGGTAAGGTAGGTAACCACTTGCGCCATACCCGAAAAGAAGGTGGTAAGCCCGGTTGCAAACCCACGTTTTTCCTTGGGCCACCATTTGTTTACAACGCCTAGTCCGTTAGACCATAACATAGATTGCACGTATCCGTTCAAACCCCAAAGCACCGCGATTACGGGAATACTGTGCTGGTAGGAAATAACTACGTTCAAAACGGCGCTGGCAATAATGCCGAGAATAATAAAGCGTTTATAGCCGAAAGCCGCTCCCAGTCTACCGTTAATCAGTTGTCCAAACGCGTAGCACCAAAATAGCGAGCTGGATACCACGCCAAGCGCCGCGGTGGAGGAGCCTAAATCATCCGCCATTTGCGTCATTACAAGGTTGATGTTTTGACGGCCGTTATAAAAGAATAAGTAGGCAAAGCCAAAGCTTAAAAGGGTAAGCCACATAATGCGCTTAAATCTTTCCCATCGCATTTTGCGGAGTTCTTCTTTAATTTCGGCAACTTCGGTTTGCAGTTCGGTAACTTCGGTTTGCAACTCGGCAACCTCGGTTTGTAAGGTGATATCGTCGCTCACGTTTTTTCCTCCTAGGTAAAACAACGGAAATATTATATAGGAAAAGTGATATAAATGTCAATAAAATTGCGCGGCTAATAAAAAAAGAACCCCCGTTTTAGGCAAGCAAAGGGTGTTTTTTTTCTAAAAGGGGGAATTTATAAAAAAACGCGTAGCAAATTCGTTGCTACGCGCGGGTTCGTTTTCGTTATTCTTCATCGGGGAATGCTTTTGCATTGAGTAAGGTGAAGCGGTTTTTTTCGTAAGTGATTAGCCCTTCCTTTTGCATTTTGCTAAGTTCTGCCGAAAGGGCGCTTCTATCCACCGCCAAGTATTCGGCAAGTTCCCTGCGGTTGTGGGGGATAACTAGCGAATTACTTTTTTGGCGGGTGCGTTCTTCAGATAAGTAGGAGGCAATTTTTTCGCGCAACGTGTGTTGGGTAACTTGCCCTAATCGGCGCATTAAAAATTTGTTGCGTTCGGCAAGCGAAGTTATCATATTTTTTAGGAAGGTCAGGTGTTCGGGGCAAACGTTTTTGCAAGGGCAAAGTAGTGCGTCCGTGCGCGATAAAAACAAAACCTTGCAATCCGTAACCGCGTACACGTTGGCGGGTAGGGTGGGATCTATGGTGGAAGTTAACGCTTCCCCAAAGGTATCCGCAACCCCCAAACTTGCGGCAATGGTGGCGGTGCCGAATAAACTTTCCTTAATCAGTTGCACTTTGCCGGATAGCACGATGGCGGGCAAGCATTTATCCCCCGCTAAGTATAAATATTCCCCCTTTTGGAAGGATTTTTCGCGCGCGCCCAAGCAAGTAACAAGTTTGGTGATTTCCTTTTCTTTTAGCCCTTGAAATAAGGCACATTTTTTTAATACCGAAAGATTGCTCAAAGGGAACACTCCTTTTGGGGCGTTTTTTATGATAAAAACCCCTATTTCCGCTATAATATTACACGCAAATGAAAAAAATAGCAACTGTTTTTTACTACTTTCCCTTTTGGGGATTGCATTTTTCCCTAAAACTATGTATAATATTGTAAATGGTAAAGGGGGCACGTGCGTATGGAAAGGGAAAACGAGAAAAAAGTAAAACCCGTTTGCCCCGCTTGTGGAACCCGCCTTACCCAAGTTTTGGGTGGGGAACCGCTAGGCTGCCCCGAATGTTACCGCGCGTTTTATTCCGCCCTAATTCCTTTTACGCGCCAAACGCTTGTAAAACGGGGAAAAGAGCATGCCGAATAATTTAGGATACACCGCCCTTTCTTCGCGCGTGCGCATTGCAAGGAACGTGGAAGGGCTTGCCTTTCCGCATAAGCTAACCAATGAACAAGCGGAGGCGTTTTACAAACGGGTACTGCCCCTATTCACAAGCGGTTACGAGGTGTTTTTTATGGCCGAACTTTCCGCTATGGAAAAAGCGGTACTTAGCGAACGGCAAATTATTTCCACCCGTCTTGCAGAACGAAAAACGGGCGCGGTTGCCACGAAAGGGAATCTTTCGGTGATGATGCTGGAAGAAGACGCTTTCCGCATATGCGCGATAGAGCGCGGTTTCCACTTAACCGAAGCGTACGCGGTGGCTGCCGAAGCCGAGCGAACGCTTGCTAGCAAATTGCCTTTTGCCAAAATGCCCGAATTCGGCTATCTAACCGCATCATTTTTGAACGTGGGGGCGGGAATTCGCGCTTCCACCACCGTACTTCTTCCCGCGCTAACCAAAGCGGGCAAACTGAAATCCGTGCTTGCGGTGTTGGATGAAGAAGGCATTGCCGTTCGCGGTGTGCTGGGGGAAGGATCGGCAAGCGAACACGCGCTTTACCAAATTAGCAACGCACATTCGTACGGGCGTACGGATGCGGAAGTGCTTTTGGGGGTAAAACAAGCCACTTTGGATTTAGCGAATTTAGAACTTGCCACCCGCAAGGATGCGCTTAACGAAAATCCAAAAGGGGAGCGCGAACGCTTTTTATCCGCCGTGCATAGCCTTTCCAAAAGCGGAAGTTTATCGTATAGCAAAGCGATGCAATACCTAACCACGGTAATGGAAGGGGTTTCGGTGGGCGTGCTTACGGATGGGGGCGTGGATTTATACGAACTGGGGCTTTCCCTTCGCCCCGCTTCCTTAGCATTAAAGCGTGGTAAAATTTTAAGCCAAGCAGAAGAAAACGAATTCCGCATGGCGGTAATCAAAGAAAATCTTGAAGGGTATCAAAGTCAAAATTAAAAAACGCCCTTGGGCGATGGAGTAAAAGCGTATGTCTAATTACAAGGAACTACTGACTTCTTCCGCAAAAAAGGCGGTGGAAACGGCAAGCGTTTCTTCCAAACAGTTCCAAAGCGGTTACGTGGGTACGGAGCATTTACTTTTGGGTATTCTATCCGTAAACTGTGCAGCTAGCGGATTTTTAAAAGAAGCGGGGGTAACTCCAAAAAACTATATAGAAAACTTTAAAGCTTTAATTCCGCGTACTAGGCAGTTGCGTGGAATGACACCCCGCATCAAACGCGTATTCAACAATGCCTATGAATACGCCCTTTCTTCTAGCACGGAATACGTGGGAACCGAGCATTTAGCCCTTGCCGTTTGCATGGAAGCCGAAGGGGCGGCGGTTTGTATTCTTCGCTCTCTTGGCGTAAACGTGAATTTGCTTGTAGACCGTTTAAGCGCATACGTGTTCCGCACGGAAGAGCTTTCTGTGGAGGGGGAGGAAAACGAAAATAACGTTTCCAACTCCGAAAAAGAAGAAGTGGAAGTGGAGGAAGAGGATGAACTGTTAAAATACGGCGTGGATTTAACCCGTCGCGCCCGTATGGGGAAATTAGACCCTGTAATTGGGCGGGATAAGGAAATTGACCGCATTATTCAAGTGCTTTCCCGAAGAACGAAAAATAACCCCGTTTTGGTGGGTGAACCCGGCGTTGGGAAAAGCGCGGTAATTGAAGGGCTTGCCCTTGCCATTGAACGGGGCAGAACCCCAGAACTGCTTCGCGGAAAACGGGTGTTTTCCTTAGACCTTGCAGGTATGCTTGCAGGCACGCGCTATCGCGGGGATTTTGAAGACCGCCTAAAAACCATTTTATCCATGATTCGCGCGCGTGGCAACGTAATTTTGTTCATTGACGAAATTCACAATATTGTGGGGGCGGGTTCTTCGCAGGATAATAAGATGGACGCCGCCGAAATTTTAAAACCCCTACTTGCGCGCGGGGAATTACAAACGGTGGGCGCAACCACGCTGGACGAATATCACAAATACATTGAAAAAGACCCCGCGTTAGAACGCCGTTTCCAACCCGTTTTGGTAGAAGCGCCTAGCGTAGAGCACACCATTGAAATTTTGAAGGGCTTACGGGATAAATACGAAGTGCATCACAACGTTTCCATTACGGACGAAGCGATTGAAGCCGCCGCAATTCTATCCGACCGCTACGTGCCAGATAGGTCCCTTCCCGATAAGGCGATAGACCTAATTGACGAAGCGGCAAGCAAAGCCCGTTTATCCGGTTATTATACCCCCGAAAAACTGCGCGCCGCCGAAGCGGAACTGAAAAGTTTACGCCGCGAACACGATAGCGCCATGCGTGAAAACGACGAAGAAACTATGAAAAAATTCGCCGTTTTAATGCAAGAAAAGGGGGAGGAAGTGGCGAAATTAAGGGAAGACTGGACCCTTTCTAGAAACCGCGCAACCGCGTGTATCGGGGAAGAAGAAGTGGCCGCCGTGGTTGCGGAATGGACTAAAATTCCCGTTGCCCGTCTAACCGAAACCGAAGCCCAAAAACTGATGCGCTTAGAAGAAACGCTGGCAAGTAAAGTGATCGGGCAAGAAGATGCCGTTCGCGCGGTAGCGCGCGCGGTGCGCCGTCAACGCGCGGGGTTAAAGGACCCCAACCGCCCCATCGGTTCGTTTTTGTTCGTTGGTCCTACGGGCGTGGGCAAAACCGAACTTGCCAAAGCCTTGGCTAGCGACTTGTTTGGGGACGAAGGGCAAATGATTCGCCTAGATATGAGCGAGTATATGGAAGCGCATTCGGTAAGTAAACTCATCGGCGCGCCCCCGGGATACGCGGGCTACGACGAGGACGGCATTTTAACCGAAGGTGTTCGTAGAAAGCCTTATTGCGTTCTATTGTTTGACGAAGTGGAAAAAGCGCATAAGGACGTATTCAACCTTTTATTGCAAGTGTTAGACGACGGCCGGCTTTCGGATAGCCGCGGCAGGGTGGTTTCTTTTAGAAACACCGTAGTTATTTTAACTTCTAACGCGGGCGCAAGCGCACAAAATCAGCGTAGCAGCCTTGGGTTTACGGGCGCGGCTATGCGCACGGAAGAGGCAATTCACAACGCCCTACACGCCTTTTTCCGCCCCGAATTTTTGAACCGTTTGGATGAAATTATCGTGTTCCGCCCTTTGGAAAAAGCGGAACTGATGAAAATTGCAGATATTTTATTGAAAAAACTTGCCGCCCGTATGAAGGAAGCGGGCATCCGTATGGAAATTTCCACCGCTGCGAAGGCATATTTGGTGGAACGTGGTTACGACCCCGAATATGGCGCGCGTCCCCTTCGCCGTACCATTTCCCGCTTATTAGAAGATAGGTTTAGTGAAGAAATTTTATCCGGAAACCTTCGCCGTGGGGACACGGTGTTCGTGGACGTACAAAACGGAGCGCTGGGTTTTAGAAAAGGGTAAAAAAATAAGAAAAACAAAAAGAAAACCGCCCCAATCACGGGGCGGTTTTGATATAAAATTTAACCTAAAAGGGGTAGTAAGTGAGCAAACAATAATAAGGAAAGGGAAAGAGAACCTAAAATAATGCCTGATTTAGCAAAATTGTTTTGTTCTATTTTAAGCGTGTATAGTCCAGATAATATGCCAAGAAGACCGCAAAAAGACAAGCGAGAAGAAGTAAAAATAAGTAAAATAATACTAAAAATTAAGTTAGAAACTTCAAAAGAAACTTTGAATAAGGAAAGCGTTTGTAAAACGGTGAATAGGAGAGTGTAGAATAAACCAATACAGCCTAAAACGAGAGGGGCAATGGAAGGGTGTGATGCTTTAAATTTGTTTACCTTTACTGGTGAGGACGCTTGTTGTATTAAGCAACCACATTCTAAACATATGTCGCTGTTTTCTAAAATTTCTTTTCCACATTTACTACAATATTTCATAAATAAAACCTTGCCTTATATTAACATAGGAGAGATAAACTGTAAGAAAATAGATATTCCGCCGAAAATAATACCGATGGTGGAAAAAAGCTTGTTGTTTTCGTGTAAACCTTTGATTCCTGAAAAAATAGCAAGAACACCACAAAATGGAAGCCCGCTATAAGAAAGGAAGGAAGATATTGCTAATATGAAATCAGGGTTTTGATGGTTGTGGAATATTATTATATATTGTACAAGATAAAAAAGCGAAGAAATCAAGCCAACAAAGCCTAAAATAAGGGGTAAAGAGTGAAAACAAAAGCCATTTTTACGAATAGATTGATTTATTTGAGCGGTGCAACCACATTTTGGACAGATAACGGCCTCATCTAAAAGTTGGTTGCCACAACTAGTGCAAAATTTCATAATAAATCTCCTTATGTAAGTTTTGTTAAATTATATCCTACATTTTGTAGGAAGTCAAGTATTTTCCTACATTTTGTTATAAACTATACCTATGAAGGATAACGTTTTTGGCAAAAGATTAAAGGAATTGCGGCAAGAAAAGGGGATTTCCCAACGAAGGTTAGGGGAAATTTTCGGCGTTTGCAACCAAACGATTAGTTTTTGGGAAACGGGGAGTAGGGAGCCGGATTTGGATACCTTGCTAGCCATCGCCCATTATTTTGAAGTTCCATTAGAACAACTGTTAGAAGATTAAACGGCACGCAAAATTCGCGTGCCGTTTTTCATTGTAAAAAACAAAAGCCGTTCCTTTCGCATATACTAAAAGTGAAAAAAAATAAGGAGATACGCCCATGAATCCTTTTTTAGAAAAACCCAAAATGAACGCAGACCGCTTTCAAAACTGGAAGCAGTTATACCCCAAGCCCTACGATAAACGAAACGTAGATCCGTACACAAAAACGCGCATCATTTTGATGAACGGTACGGAGTTTGAAGCCAACTGGTTTTCGCATCAGTTTGCGCGGCACGTAACGAACAACGATTTACGGCGGGATTTGGCCCTTACCAGAAACAACGAAAAGCAACAACAGTTAAAAATTTCCCTATTAAAACCCGAAAACGAAAGTATTTTGGAACATACGATAGGGTACGAACAGTTAGCGGTGGATTTAACTGCCGAACTATCCAAGCGGGAACTTGATTGCTATGTAAAAACCGCCCTGGATTTTGCGTTGTTAGAAGATTTTGACCATTTGTACCGCTACGCAAACTTGTTAGAAGCCCAGCAGGGGATTGCCGCGGAGTGGCTGGTTGGTAGATACACTGAAATTATGCCCGGTCGCCCCACCATTTCGCACCACCGTTATCCTATGGATAACGTAAAACGGGGGATTAGCGCCAAGGAATCGGATACGCAAACGGTGCTTGCCACCATGATTATTACGGCGGCCGAACAGCAAACCATGAACTATTATATGAACGTAACGAACTTTGCTACGGGGGATATGGGGCGGCGGCTATATCAAGAAATTGCTATGGTGGAAGAAGAACACGTTACGCAGTACGAAAGCTTGATGGATAGTAGCGCTACTTGGCTAGAAATGCTTTTGTGGCACGAATACTGCGAATGTTATTTGTATTGGTCCTGCTATATGACCGAAACGGACGAATATATCAAGCGTTTGTGGGAAGAAAATTTTGAAATTGAACTTAGCCATTTGCATACCGCAGCTAAATTACTGAAAAAATACGAAAATAAGGACTGGTGCGAAGTGATTAAAAACCCCGAATTCCCCTCGCCGTTATCCCTGCACGAAAACGTGGAATACGTGCGCAAAATTTTAGGGGATACCGTGCAGTATACGGGGTGTCGGGAAGAATACCGCAGGGTAGCGGATTTAGAAGACAACGCGGACTTTTTCACCTACCAACGCACAGTAAACCCCGAAGTGGATATCGTGCCTTCGCATATGGTAATTGAAGGGTTTATTAGAAGAAGGGGGGCGGATTACCGCTATCAAGTAGCCCCGAATCCCGTACCCGAACTTAGAAACCGCAAACGGGATAATACCGACGTAGGCAGAAAGCCCAACGCCGCCGAAAGCACGCGGTTTTTCTGTAATTAAAACACCATTTCAAAGCAAAAAAGCACCTACTGGGATAGGTGCTTTTTTTGTTGGATGGGGGTGGATGCCGCCACACCCTTGGAAGGGAACTCTGGCGGGATTTTTGCCCGTCAAGGTGTCCGTCATAGGCAATGCGAACCGCGGTGGTCCTCACGCACGCCGCACGCACACAAGCAAAAAAGACTTGCGATTTGCAAGTCCTTTTTGTTGGTGGATGGGGGTGGATGCCGCCATACCCTTAAAAGGGAACCCTGGCGGGATTTTTGCCCGTCAAGGTGGTCCGTCATAGGCAATGCGAACCGCGGTGGTCCTCACGCACGCCCCATACAACCAAAAAGAACACCCAAAGGTGTTCTTTTTGTTGGTGGATGGGGGTGGATTCGGACCACCGAAGTCGAAGACAACAGATTTACAGTCTGCCCCCTTTGGCCGCTCGGGAACCCATCCATATATTGGAGCTGACGAATGGAATCGAACCCTCAACCTGCTGATTACAAGTCAGCTGCTCTGCCAATTGAGCTACGCCAGCGTGATTAGGGCTAGGGCGGGGAAGTGTATGATACACAAAACCGCCGTACATAAAAAATGGTGCCTCGGGGCGGAATCGAACCACCGACACGGGGATTTTCAGTCCCCTGCTCTACCGACTGAGCTACCGAGGCAGGTTGCTTAACCGGTAGGGTTAAGCAGGGAATTAAATTGGCGACCTGAAGGGGGCTCGAACCCCTGACCTCTAGCGTGACAGGCTAGCGTTCTAACCAACTGAACTACCAGGCCAAAATGGTTATGCGAGAATTTGGTGGGCCTTCACGGACTTGAACCGCGGACCAATCGGTTATGAGCCGACCGCTCTAACCAGCTGAGCTAAAGGCCCTTATCGCTTAATTGGTCGGGGTGAAGAGACTCGAACTCCCGACCCCATGCTCCCAAAGCACGTGCGCTACCAAACTGCGCTACACCCCGTTCATGCGAATTTTCGCACAACGCTTAAACATATTACTATATTTTACGCAGTTTGTCAACGATTTTTCGCCACTTTTTTATAATTTTTTTTATTTTTTGTTTTCGCCAAAAAAACCAATCGTTCGGCAAAATGTTTTATGTTCTGCGTTTCCCCTTGTTGTATGCTTGCTAGGAGCATTTAGGAGGGAGCATATGGAACTACGCTATCACGTGGGCGCGGATGGATTATATCTGTTTTTTGACGGGGAACTGGATGAATATTCGGCTAGTTTCGTTAGGGAAAAGGTGGACGCGTTGATTTTTCAGCATTTAACCCTAAGTAAAGTGGTGTTTGATTTAGGTGGGCTTTCCTTTATGGATAGCACGGGTGTGGGCGTGATTCTTGGCAGATACAAAAAGTACGCCAAGTTTTTGCGTTTTTATATTAGGAACCCTTCCCCTGCCGTTTCCCGCGTTTTGGGGATGGGCGGTATTTACGATATGATTCCCCTTTGCGGATAGGAGTGTGTTATGGAAAACCATATGAAAATAACGATTTCCGCCCTTTCGGAAAACGAAGCCTTTGCAAGAAGTGCGGTTGCCGCCTTTTGCATCCCACTAAAGCCCACTGTGGACGAGATAAACGAAATTAAAACCGCCGTATCCGAGGCGGTAACCAACGCCATCGTGCACGCATACCGTGGTGGGGAAGGGGAAATTATCCTTACCGCGTGGTACGATACTAGCGGTGTTTTACATATGGAAATCATAGACCAAGGCAAGGGTATTCCTTCGGTGGAAGAAGCAATGCAGCCCTTTTTTACTACGGGCGCGGAGGAAGAGCGTAGCGGTATGGGCTTTACCATTATGCGCTCTTTTACGGATGGGCTGGAAGTTCTTTCTACCCCGGGCGAAGGTACTGTGGTTCGTATGCAAAAACGGATAGGAACGGCTGCGGGAGATGTTAAGTAAAGAAGATACGCACCTTTTGGTTGCAAAGGCCAAGGAAGGGGATAACGCTGCAAAAGAACGGCTAATTCAAGAAAATTCCCCCTTAATTAAAAGTGTGATACGAAGGTTTCGCGGTAGGGGTGTGGAATACGAAGATTTGTTTCAGATAGGCGCTATCGGCTTTTTGAAAGCGATTTCTAACTTTTCCGAAGGGTTCGGCGTAAAATTTACCACGTATGCCGTTCCCATGATTTGCGGGGAAGTGATGCGCTTTTTAAGGGATGACGGCAGTGTGAAGGTTTCGCGCACGTTGAAAGCTTTAGCGGTGAAAATTGCTTCCTTTACCGAAGAATACCGCGCGCGTACGGGCGAAAGCCCCGCCGTGGACGTGCTTGCCGAAGAATTTAAAGTGGAAGCGCAAGAAATCGTGTACGCTATCGGTAGCAGTAAGCCCACCCTTTCCATCTATCAAAAGGAAAGCGAAGAAGATAAAGGGGAACTGATTGATCGCATCCCCGCCCAAGGTGGCGCGGAAGAAATGGTAGAACGCCTTGCCGTAAAGGACGCGGTTTCTCGCCTTACCTCGCGCGAGCAAACGATCGTATCCTTGCGCTATTTTCAAGATAAAACACAAGCGGACGTAGCCTTAACCTTGGGTATATCCCAAGTACAGGTATCGCGGCTGGAAAGCGGTATCATTAAAAAACTGCGCGAACGGCTGGGAGAACACGAAAAGGCAGAATAGCCACCCCTTTTAATTACTTATGGGGGAAGAACACGAAAAGGCAAAATAGCCACCCCTTTGAATTACTTAGAAGCGTTGGATAAATGCTTTCCCGCGGATTTTTGTTGCTTTGGGGTGGTTTTACAGTATTTTTTAAATGCTTTTGAAAAATTAAACTGATCCTTATACCCTACGCCGTAGGCGGTATTCCTTACCGAATAGCCTTTATCTAGCAGTTTTTTCGCTTGATTCATGCGCACTTTCGTGATAAAATCCTTCACGCTAATGCTTGTTTCCTTTTTGAAGATACGGTAAAGATAACTTCTTTCAAATCCAAAAAAGTGGGAGATGCTTTCCACCGTAATATCGTTCATATAGTTAAAAATAACGTACTGTTTCACCTTTTCCACAAAGCTTTGTTTGGGGCTTTTTTCGGTAAATAGGTGATAGATTAACCGATATATGATAGAAGTGAAAATGGCGGGCGCGGTTTCTTTAGAATCCACCAAATCTTTAATTTCCAACCCCACGTTTTCTGGGGAAGGGTACACCGAAGCGTTGCTTTGAAAAACGTTTGCCACGTTGCCGTGAAAGGCAATCCAGGAATATTCCCAAGGGGTGGAAGCGTCCGCTTGATAGGTGGTAATTTCGTCCGGGCGAATAATAAACAGTTCACCCGCGCGAACTAGGTGTTTGCCAAACTTATCGTGTAAAACGCCGCTACCTTTTAAGCAAAAGTGTATGATATAATATTCCCTTGTATGCGGGCCGTAAGTGTAGGAAGGCACGCATTTTTCGTGCCCTGCAAAAATAGGAAGAATATCCACGTTTTCGGTTTTTTCAATTAAAATTTCTTTTTGCATAAATCCCCCTTTTCGCAACATTTTAACATGAATTAGTCGCAAAAGTCAATAGACGTAGCAACATTTTTATGATAAAATAAAGAAAAAAGGAAACAGGGGGAACACTATGAAAATTACGTTTATGGGCGCAGGCAGCACCGTGTTTGCAAAAAACGTGTTAGGGGACGTACTTCTAACGCCAGCGCTTAGCGAAGGGCTTACGATTGCACTGTACGATATTGATAACGATAGGTTGGAAGATTCCTATATCGTTATTGACCGCTTGAATAAAAAATACAACGGTGGAAAGGCGGTAATAGAAAAATTCCTTGGCGTGGAAAACAGGAAATCCGCCCTAAAAGACGCGAAGTTCGTAGTCAACGCGATACAAGTTGGCGGATACGAGCCGTGCACGGTGATGGACTTTGAAATTCCCAAAAGATACGGTTTAAGGCAAACCATTGGCGATACGCTAGGTATCGGCGGTATTTTTAGGGGACTGAGAACCATAAAGGTGATGAAGGATTTCGCACGCGATATGGAAGAAGTTTGCCCTGACGCGCTATTTTTAAATTACACCAACCCGATGGCCATTTTAACGGGGTATATGCTTCGTTATACGGGCGTAAATACCGTGGGGCTATGCCACAGCGTGCAAGTTTGCACCAAAGACCTTTTGAATTCTTTGGGGCTTGGGGAGGTAAAAGTGGGTAGCGAATTGATTGCAGGCATCAACCACATGGGGTGGCTTCTTTCCATTACGGATAAGGACGGAAAGGATTTGTATCCCGAAATTCGCCGCCGAGCCAAACAGAAAAACGCCACCCAAAAGCACCACGATATGGTACGCTTTGATTATATTGATAAATTTGGATATTTCTGTACCGAAAGTTCTGAGCACAACGCGGAATACAATCCCTTCTATATCAAATCTAAATATCCCGAGTTGATTGAAAAATTTAATATTCCTTTGGATGAATATCCCCGCCGCTGCGTGCATCAAATTCGCGAATGGAAACAGCAAAGGGAAGATTTATTAGGGGGAAAAGAAATCGCGCACGCGCGTTCGCACGAATACGCATCCCGCATTATGGAATCGGTGGTAACGAATACGCCGTATAAAATTGGCGGAAACGTGCTTAACCGCGGGTTGATTTCCAATTTGCCCGCTGATGCGTGCGTGGAAGTGCCTTGCTTGGTGGATGGAAAGGGAATACACCCCACTTTCGTTGGTAACCTGCCCGTACAATGCGCGGCAATGAATATGTTAAATATTAACTGCCAACTTCTAACAATAGAAGCGGCCGTAACGGGTAAAAAAGAACACCTTTACCAAGCGGCAATGTTAGAACCGCATACGGCGGCGGAACTTTCCATTGACGATATTATAAAAATGTGTAACGAACTTTTGGAAGCGCACGAAAAAGCAGGGTTTGCGGTGTTGTGAGAAACCAAAAATGAAATCAATAAAAGCAAAAAGAAAGACTAACGAAAAATCGTTAGTCTTTTATTTTGTTAAATCCCTATGGGGTATTTGGTTTTATTCTTGCCCTTCCTTAAAAATTATCTTCGGGGGGAAGGTTTCCTTTGCGCTTGATAAAGTATGCGGTGGAAAGGACTAAGGATACCACTAAAAGTAAAATTACAAGAGCGATTACGCCCACGTTACTGCCACGGTTTACCAAGAATTTTTCTTGCATAAAGCCGTGCGTTTGGGTGGTTACGCCGTCTTCTGTTTCGCTGATAAGCACCACGGTGGCAACCCCTTCCTTAACCGCGTAAACGCGAATGCGCGATTCATCCGAAAGTTCACAAATTTTTTGGGTACATTCTTTATCTGCGTAAAGTACGGGTGTTTCCCCGTATACCTTTTGTACGGTGCGCAACGTATAGCTTTGCGATGCCGTGGGGGTGGTTGTGTAAGTAATCAAGTTTTTGGGCAAATAAGTGGTCCCTTCGCCGTACGAAAGAATGCAATAGGTGATTCCTTCGTGCGTTACTTCGCCCGTAATTTTAAGGGCGGTGTTTTTTTGCAAAGTTACTGTGGCGGCGTTTTCATCTTTGATTTGGTATACGCTAAATAGCAAGGGATAGCGGTATAAATTGCAAGCTACCGAAGTAACGGGGGTTCCCACGCCCGCCGTATGTTCCCCTTCGGGGAAAATATCAGTTAGGTATTCCTTGCGAATAAAACCTGCGTTTTGCCCGCCAAGTACGTATGCGTACGCGCCCGTATCCCCTAAGTAAATATACGTGGTGGGGGCGGTGATGCGTTCGTAGCCTAAGGCCGCGGGGTTTTGCGTCCCGTCTACGGAAAGGTCAAAATGGAAGAATACGGCACCTACTTCGGCAGTAACGTATTCTGCACCGTCGTGGGGGGCAGAAAGGTCCACTTCGGGGGGAACCGCAATTTCCACGGGGGAAGAAAGTACTACGTTTTCGGTTTTCATAACGAACCCGCTATATAAAACGTAGCATGGTTTTTCCAAAAAGCTTAAGTGGAAGGCGGTGGGGGATTCGTTTTTTAAATAGGGGTAATCTAAAAGTAGATTGTAAAGAATGGAAATTTGCGTTTCGCCGTTTTTTACAATCCCGATGCGGTTTTCCGTAAGCAAGAAATAGATGTTGTTTTCAAAGTCCACTTGTAAATCGTACGCTTCGCTAAAGTTGCCCGTAACTGCGGTTAGGGCTTTCCCTTCTGCGTCGTATACGTTAACACCCGTGGCTTTTAACAAATATAAATGGTTGCTTAAATCGGTGGCAAGTGCAAGTACGCGTTCGCTTTTATCCGCAGGGATAAAATCTTTCGTGAACTGCTTTTCGGCGAGGCGGTATTCGGAAACGGAATAGTAGGGAAGCCCTTGCACCGTTTCTTCTACTAAAACGTAGAACTTTTCACTAGATGCGTACGTGGCTTTTTTTACTCTTTCCCCTTCATCTAAACCAGTAATTTCGCGTTCGAAAGATCCATCTTTTTTCAGTAAAACTATGCGATTATCTGCACCCGTTAAAATATAGTCTTTAGACACCGAAAGAAAGGTAGGAGAAAAGTCTAAGGGAATGGAAGCATACGCAGTGCCGTCAAAAGAAACGATACGGTTATTTTTTCCATCCGCAACGAACACCGTTCCTTCATATTCGGAAATGGCCGAAGCGGTTTCTGAAAGCCGGTCGGGGCGGGAAGAATATGCGCAAATTTCCCCCGAAAGGGTGGCAATCTCTTGTGTCAGCGTATAGCGCGCAATAAACTGTTTTTTAGTCGTATCCGGATGTGCGTACGCAACGTACATGGTATTTCCGCTAACCGCTAAACCGCAAGCCGAAGGGTTGGTTAAGCCCACAAGTAGTTTTTCGGTGCCCGTGGAAAGGTTTATCGTATAAACTGCGCGGGTGTTGTTTGTCCCTTCGCCCAAATAATATAAGTGATCTTCCTTTAAAGCGATAGAAAGGGGCTTTGCCGAAACGGGGAAGGACGTGTTGCCCGCCATCACTTGCGTGCCGTCATCCGAAGGTGTTACCACATTGCCTTCCGCCGTTAGTAAAAATAGGGAAGAACCGCGATATCCCGTGGTTACGGGGCTATCCGTTAAAATATGCTTGTTGCTTGCGGTAAGCCCTTCTGCCGTAACGGATAAAGCGTACTGCGTTAGGTAGTTGCCCTTTAAGTATAACGAATCGTTGAGTATGGTAAAGGCGGAAGCAAGTGCCATTTCGTTTTCTAATAAAAGCGTGGGGGTAAGGGTAGGGGCGGATAGGTTGATTGCGTAAAGGGAAAGCCCGTCCGAAAGAATTACGTACGTTCCGCCTTGGGTGTGGAATTCGCTAAATCGCTTTTCGTGTGCCTTGGAAAGGGCGGAAATATCCGCGGTTAAAACGTTACCATCCGCTTTTTTCAAGGTAAGAACGTCGTCATCTGCAAAAATTATGTAATCCGCGCCAGCAAAAATATATTTGGGGGCGGCGGTTGCGCCTTCTTCCCCAAACCTAAAAAAGTCCCTAAAATCAGCGGGGAATAAAATTTGTTCGCGCGGGGGCTGCACGGGTTGGCTTTCCGCCTTAGCGGGAAGGGCAAACGCAAATGCAAACAGGATACATAAAACCCCTACTAAGGCAAGGGAGTATATCCATTGGGTGGTTTTGGCTAATTTCATATACATCACCTAAATAATAAAATACGCTAAAATTCGCGTGTATCAACGTGAAAACTCCACGCACCCACGCACACAGTATAACAAAAGTAACAAAACTTAACAATAGTATAGCAAAAAAATGCGCGCGTTTCAAGTCTTTTTATCAAAAAAGAAACGCGCTTTTTATGTAGCAACAAAAAAATATTAAAAAAATTTTGCAAAAAGTGGAACTATGACTGGCATTTGTCATAATTAGGGTGTATAATATGGTTAAAAAGTGAACAAATGTTTATATTTTTTTCACCAAAAAACATAAGGGGTTGATGTCCGTGAATAGGGCAAAACACAAGGGGTTTTAATAATTTTGAAAAAAATTCCCCACTAATTTTCAAATTTATTTGAAATATACCACATTTTTTAATGAAATTTGAACAAAAGTGGAACTAAAAGTTGCAAATTTGAAAACCTTCTTATATAATACGAATAGGACGAAGGCAAACGATCTTCGCCCTTTTACAAGCGACAAGGAGAAAATGATGAGAGAGTTTACAAGATTGATGCTTTCGGCGTATCCCAAACTTCCCCGTGTAATTGAAGGGGTAAATCGCGTAATCAACGAAAGCGCATTACGTTCTTTTTACGAACAAAGCGGAGCGTTTGGGCTAGCCGAACGCTTGGTTAGAAAAATACAGTTGCGAAATGCCTTAGCGGGGCTGTTACAAGATATGGAAGGGGCGACGAAATCCCTAACAAAGGAGGAACGCGCAATTATCAAGGGGCGATACTTTTGCATTGCGCCTATTCCAGTCAAAGGGGAATATCCGTTTAGCAAAACCACTTACTATCGGCGTTTAAAAAAGGCGGTACATAAGGTGGAAACCTTTTTACGGGAGTGCGAAAGTGAGCAAAAGTACTATGCCGCAGGCTTACATAAAACTACTTTTTTCAGATATTTAAGCGGGCACATCAAGGATGCGCGCCGTAAAATAACCGAACGGGAAGGGGAAAAACGGCTAACCTAAAAGTCGTCTTCGTCAAAATAACGTTCTTGGGGTTTTTTAGGGCGAAAAGCGGTGTACAAGGCAAGCAAAACGGTAAGGCAAACTCCTAGAATCAAAGCAATTTTTAAAATGTCCGTTTTTTGAACGGGTAAAACTTGTGAAGGAACGTTTTCCCCCACGCTCGGCATAACGGAAACGCTAACCGAAGGGGTGATTACGGGGTCGGGGTGCGGTATATGTAAAGGGGGCGTACAAGCGCTGGCGGGCAGGTATCCCATGGTGTGCCCCAAACGCACGTAATAAAACATATTTTCCCCCGATTTATCCGGGTAGGCGCCATACAGCCGAACGGTTTGTCCCTGCAAAGCGGTAGCAAGTAATTCCCCGTTTTCACTGGGTGAAACGTAAACGTAACACGCTTTAATCACGCTAAGCGTTTGTTGTTCGTAGAAAGGGGGCGTGGGGGTTGGATAGTCCAAAGAAACCGCATCTTTTTTCACGTAGCCGTATAAAACGGGAAAGCCGTTTTCCCCGTCCTGATATTCTACCTCATAAAACCCTCCTTGCGCATCTATTACCCTAAGATAATACGTTTCGGGAAGGTAAAAAAGGGCGTAATCGCGGTGTTCTACGGGGGCGCGGTATAGGGTAACGTTTGGATTGATAACGCGTACGTATCCCAAGCCGGTCATTGCTTTCGCTTGTGAAAACGGGAAAGAGATTAGCCCCAAAACCACGCCGAAAACAAGGGCAAAAAGCCGTAATAATCGTTTGTGCATAAAAATCCCCCTATTGTTTGGCTCTGTTCCATTACCTAGCTATCACATGACCATTGTTATATAAAAGGCAGTATAAAGGATGAAAGTATGAAAAAAAACGAAATAAAAGAAAAATCGGGGGGAATTTTGCCGAATGCCGAAGGGGAAAGGCAGGGCGTAAATGCCCGCGTTGTTGAAGAACGGCTGGTGGCGGTCCTTGGGGAAATTAGCAAGCGAAAAACGGATAAACTTGCCCGATATAATACGGGCAGAAAAAAGCATAAAAAGCAAATAGCGTTTCACAAATGTAAAAAGCGCAACCGCTGGGTGTTTGGTGGTAACCGAACGGGTAAAACCGAATGTGGGGCGGTGGAAACGGTATTCCTTGCGCGGGGAATTCACCCCTACCGCAAGAATAAAAAGAACGTAACGGGCTGGGTTGTTTCCCTTTCTCAACAAGTGCAAAGGGACGTAGCGCAAGAAAAAATCCTTTCTTACCTAAACCCCCGTTATATCAAAGAAATCGTAATGCTTTCGGGTAGAAAAGACCATCCGCAAAGCGGGATTATAGATCGTATCGTGGTGAAAAACGAGTTGGGGGGAACTTCCACCATCGGGTTTAAAAGTTGCGACCAGGGCAGAGAAAAATTTCAAGGCGCATCTTTGGACTTCGTGTGGTTTGACGAAGAACCGCCCAAGGATATTTACGAAGAATGTCGCATGCGCGTTTTGGATAAACGCGGGGATATCTTCGGCACCATGACGCCTTTAAAAGGGCTAACCTTCGTATATGACGAAATTTACCTAAATAAGGGAAATTCGCCCGAAGTGTGGTACGAGTTTATGGAGTGGGCGGATAATCCCTTTTTATCCAAAAAGGAGGTTGCAGCGTTCACAAGCGCGTTATCTGAGGAGGAACTGACCAAACGGCGGTACGGAAGGTTTACTGAAGGTAGCGGGCCCGTATATCCCGAATTTGACGAAAATCTGCACGTAATTGATCCCTTTCCCGTTCCCGTGGACTGGCAAGACGGGGTTTCCATCGACCCTGGTCTTCATAACCCGTTATCCGCACACTTTTACGCGGTGGATTACGACGGAACGGTGTACGTGGTGGGGGAGCATTTTGAAGCAGAACAAACGGTGGATTATCACGCCCGAAAGATATTTGCGATAGCGGATAGCCTAAACTGGCAAAAGGACGGGGCAGGGCGTATTCACGCGCTGATTGACTCGGCTGCCGAACAGCGCACGCTTAGCGGGATGAAGTCCGTGCAGGAACTGTTTTTAGAGCAAGGCATTTTAGCAAATCCCAAGGTAAACAAGGATTTATTTTCAGGAATTGCGCAAGTAAAAAGTTATCTAAAACAGGGGAAACTGAAAATTTTTAAAAATTGCCCCAACCTAATACGCGAACTAAAAGCGTACCGCTGGGCGGAGGGGGATAAACCCAAAAAGGTGGACGATCATGCCTTAGACGAATTAAGGTATTATTTGATGACCAAGCCCAAAGGGCATCCCTTTCTAACCGAAAAATCCCCCGTCCTAAAAGAAAAAGAACGCTTAATCCGTTTGCACGGCAGAAAAAAAAGGAGTTATTTATGACCGAAAAAACCGAAAAGCAAGCGCTGTACCGCGCGTTAAAGCGCAAGGCATTAGGGGAAACGGTAACCGAAACGCAAGAAGAATACGGGTTTGAAGAAGGGGAAGCAGTTTTAAAAAAACGAAAAGTAACAACAAAAGAAATCCCCCCCGATTTAACCGCAGTGAAAATTTTGCTGGAAGGAAATACCGAAAGCCTTTCGGATTTAACGGATGCGGAACTGTACGCGCTAAAAGAAAAACTGGAAGCTGAATTAAAACTTAACGAAAAAGGAGAAAAGTAAACAATGAGCGAACAAGATAAACGAAGGGAGTTAGAAACCGTAAGGGAGGTAACCCAAGATTTTTTACGGCGTAGGGAATTGCGCCGCCCTTTGGAAACCAAATGGCAACTGTGCCAAAATTTTCTATCGGGAAACCAGTATGCAGACGTAACCCCGCGCATGACGGTGGAAGAATCCCCCAAAGCGTACGAATGGTCGTTTAGGGGTGTATACAACAACATTGCGCCCATTATTGAAAGTCGTTTGGCACGCCTTGGAACGGTGCGCCCCAAACTTGTGGTGCGTGCCGCCACGGATGAAGAAGCGGATTTAAGAAGCGCAGAACTTGCTTCGCGCGTTTTGGAATCTTCTTCCCAACGTATCGGGCTTTCGGATGTGATTGCACGGGCGGGGGTGCTTTCCGAAACGTACGGCACCGCCTTTTATCAAATTTTGTGGAATCCGCAAGCGGGCAAACAAATCGGGATGGCGGACGGCAAGCCCGTTTATGAAGGGGATATCAGTGTAACCGCCGTTTCCCCTTTTGAAATCTTCCCCGATAGTTTAACCTGCGAAACGCTTTCGGAAGTGCGCAGTTTAATTCACGCAAAAGCGGTTCCCAAAGAAGTGTTACGCAGTTTATACGGTAAAGAAGTGGAAGGCAGCGGCGTGGACGCGGTTACCCTGTTTGATGCCGAAGGTAGTACCGAGGACCGTAAAAAGGAATACGTGGTACTGATTGAACGTTACGAACGCGAAAGCGAAAAATACCCCAATGGCAGACTGACCGTGGTTGCGGGGGATACCCTGCTATTTGACGGGGAACTGCCTTACGTGAACGGGGAATCGGGCAGAAGGGATTTTCCCTTCGTGCGCCAAACGGCGCTTTTGTACGCTGGGATGTTCTTCGGCATTTCGGTGGTAGATCGTTTAATTCCCGTACAACGCGCCTATAACGCGGTAAAAAACCGCAAACACGAATACTTAAATCGTGTGGCTAACGGCGTTTTAACGGTGGAAGACGGTTCGGTAGATACGGACGAACTGATGGAGGATGGGCTTTGCCCCGGTAAAGTGGTGGTTTACCGACAAGGCAGTACGCCCCCCAAATTCTTGCACGCGGAATATATTCCCAACGACTTTGCGGAGGAGGAAGAACGGTTATCTAACGAATTCATCCAAATTAGTGGTGTTTCGGAAGTATCCCGCACCAGTCAAACGCCTACCAACGTAACCAGTGGCGTGGCATTACAACTTTTGATAGAACAGGACGAAAACCGCCTTTCCATGACGGTGGATGCCCAACGCCGCGCTATTTTGCAGGTGGGCAAACAAATGCTGCGTTTGCTTCGCGCTTACGCGGGGGAAAACCGCTTGATGAAAAGTGGCGGAACGGGCAAAAAGGTGCAAATGTTCTATTTTTCGGCGGCGGATTTAAACAGCGACGATATCGTGTATGAAACCGAAACCGAACAGTCTGCTTCGCCCGCCCAAACGCGCAGTATGGTGTTAGAACTCATCAGTGCGAAACTGTTAACGGATGATGAAGGCAAAATGAACGCTTCCACCCGCAGAAGGTTGCTTCGCGCCATGGGCTGTGCAAATCTAAGCGCGGAAGGGGATTTAAGCGAATTACACTCTTGCCGTGCGAGCGAAGAAAACGTATTACTGACAAAAGAAGACGTGCAAGCGGAAATTTACGACGACCACAACTTGCACGTAACCGAACATACCCGTTATCTTCTCAGTGAACGGGTGAGCGAAACCACCAAAGCGCGATTCGTGGCGCATATCAAACAACACGAAACATATATGACGGGAGGACAAAAAGATGGAGAATAACGAAGCAAAAATCCAAACCGAACAAACGGTAGAAACGCACCCCGCAGCGGCGGAAGAAAGTTTAGGCGAAGAAGTATCGCTTGGTAAGTTTAAGGACGTTCGCTCTCTACTGAAAGCGTACGGCGCGCTAGAAGCGGAATTTACGAAAAAATGCCAAAAAATTCGCGCGCTGGAAGGGGAAATTACCGCATACGGGGAAAAGGCGAAGGAAGGCGCTTTCGCCCCCTCGAAGGGAGTTGCGGAAGAAAACGCCGAAGAAACGGATACGGCGATAGCTGCGTTCCTTGCAAAACGCAAAAACGCCGCGGAATTTTTACCCACCCTAAAACAAAGTTTTAGCGGTAAGGGAAAAACCACCGAAAGGGAAGTGGAACAAGCGTACGTAAGGCTTTTGGAGGAGGCGCGCGGCAAAGAACGTGCAGAGGCAGTTCGTGCGTGCGAACAGGCACGCGTAGAAGCCGTGCGCGATTACGTAAAAGCCGTGGCTAAAACTTCTATTTCGGCACCCGTTTTAACGGATGTGGGGCAAGTAAGCGTAGCGCCGCCCATTCGCCCCAAAAACTTTGAAGAAGCGGGCGCGCTTGCGCGCACGCTCTTCCATAAAAATCATGAAAATTGATCATTAGGAGGAAATGAAATATGGTAACCATGCAAAGTGCGGATAACGCATTAAAAACTTTATATCTCGGTGTAGTAACCGAACAGTTAAACACGGGTGTAAACCCTTTGCTTGCGGCAATCAAAAAAACCGAAACGGACGTATGGGGTAAGGAAATCCGCAGGGTGGCTTCTTACGGTGTAAACGGCGGTGTTGGTGCAGGTAGCGAAGAAGGGGATCTTCCCAGCGCAAACGGCAACAACTACGAACAGTTCGTACTTTCTTTAAAGAACTTGTACGGTAGAATTGAAATTTCGGATAAGGCGGTACGCGCTTCGGAAAACAACGCGGGTGCGTTCGTAAATCTTTTGAACGCCGAAATGGAAGGCTTGGTAAAGGCTTCTTCCTTCAACTTTGGCAGAATGCTGTTTGGGGATGGTACGGGTACCCTTTGCACCCTTTCTAAGGAAGGCAGCGTAATTACTGCAAGTAGCGTAAAAAATTTAATGGAAGGCATGTGTGTAGACGTAAGAAACGCAACCGGTATCGTTTCGGGTTGTAACGCCGTTCGCATTACTTCGGTGGATAGAGCAACGGGTGCAATCACTTTTGATCGCAACATCACCGCAAGCGTAACCACGGGTAACACTTTAACCGTACAAGGGTCTTTCAATAAAGAAATCACCGGTCTTGGCGCAATTTTTAAGTCTACGGGCAGTCTGTACGGTTTGGATCGCGCAACCCATAAGTGGATGATTCCTTATATGAAGGGTAGCGTAGGTGCAATTACCGAAGGTGAAATTTTAAAAGCGGTTGATTACTTGGAAGAAACCGCGGATAGTAAGGTAAACCTTATCGTATGCTCTTCGGGCGTAAAACGCGCGTTGATTCAAGCAATCGTAGCGAGTGGGGAAACCCCCGTATATCAAACGGTTGCTGGTGGCTTTAAGGCGGTTATGGTAAGCGGTATTCCCGTAGTATCCGATCGTTTCTGCCCCGCAGGCACTATGTATCTTTTGAATACGGAAGATTTCGTTCTTCATCAATTGTGCGATTGGCAGTTCTTGGAAGGGGAAGACGGTAAAATTTTAAAGCAAGTGGCAGGCAAACCCGTATATACCGCAACGCTGGTAAAATACGCAGACCTTCTTTGCTTAAAACCCGTTGGTCAAGGGATGCTTTCGGGAATCACCGAAGCGTAAACGAATAGGTACACGTGGGGGCGGTTTTCGCCCCCATAAAATAAGGGAGGAAGAACTATGAATAATAAAGACGTTTTGATTGCTGCGGCACTACTTGCGGGTAAAGAAAACGCCGCCGCGTATTTAAGCGGTAAACAGCCCTTAGATGCGGAAACAGGCAAGGCGGATGCAGAATTTTTACTGTTCGCTCTACGCCTGGCTTTAATGGAAATCAGTGAAAGGAAATGTGCGCCCGAACGCGAAGAAAGCGTGGTAAGCGGTGGCTTTATTGCGTATAATTCGTTAACGAAAAGGCCCATAAAAATTCTTACGGTAAACGGGGAAAAGGTTCCCCCTTCTGCCCACGTGGAAGGGTTTTTAGCCCCAGTGGGTACGGTTACCGTGAAATATCGCTATTTTCCCGAAGCAAGCGAAGATGGGGAACTGGATCTTCCCCAAGGGGTAAATCCCAACGCGGTAGTATACTACGTGGCGGCAGAATGCGCCGCACGCGATCGCATGCAGGACCGTGCCGCGTACCTAAACGAAAAGTATGAACGCGCCCTATTTTCCACTTCGGGAAACCGAAAGGGCGTAACCATGCCCGAAAGGGGGTGGCGCGCTTGAAAAAAGAAAAGTATTTGTGCGTGCGCGACTTTGCCGTTGGATACGGCGGGAAACTTTCGGGCTATGAACGTGCCCTAACGGATATATGTGAAAATTTCCGTATGCAAGGGGGAACGCTTTGCGATATGTACGGGGTGGAAAGGAAAACCGTTTTGCCCGAAGTACCCCTTTGCGTATATCCCTTGCCTATGGATGCATATTTTTCGGGATGCTTGTTATATGGTACGGGGCAGGGGGTAAAAATGCTTTGCGAAAGCGACCTTAGCATAAAAAGTTTTTCTATAAAGCCGGTTACTAAATTTTACGCTTTAGGGGAATATAGTGGGAAATCCGCAATCGCATTTCCTTGCGTAGAAGGGCTTGCCATTTTAAATGCGCCTTCCACGATTAGCGCACAACCGGTAATTACGTGGATTCCCACTAGAAAACTTGTGGACGTAGCCTACTGTAAAGGGAAATGGGCAATGCTAGATAAGGAAGGATTCTTAACCTTAACTACTCCTTATGATACGTCAGTCAACGCTCTAACCGAATTAACTCCGCCCACGGTGGGGCAAGCGCGCAGAGTTCTTTGCGTGGAAGAAAAAATCATCTTGCTTACCGCACGTGCTATCTACGTTCTTTCTGGAACGAATCCAGAAGATTTCGTTTTGAGTATGGTACCCGTGCCCGAAATGATTTTATGTGATACCGCTGCAACGGATGGGAAAACGTTGTATTTTTTAACCGAAAAAAGTTTGTTTTCTTATAGCGCGGGGAAGTTGGAACGCGAAGCGAAGTTGCCCTTTGCGTTTTCTTCGCAAGGAGAAGGTTGTGCGCTGGTAAAGGACGGAACTTACTATTTTGCTTGCCAAACCGAACGCGGAAAAAAGGAAGGGCTGTTTGACCCCGACGAAAAAGGTGTATTCATGGGTGCAGGCAGGGGAATTACTTCGTTTGCACAAGCGGAAGATGATAGTATTCTAGTTACTTATTTTAAACCTGCTATCGGAAAAATCTGTGAGGAGTGTACGGTGGAAGGTTCCCCGCTACCTAAAATATGGCGTTCCCGCCCTACCGATTTTGGTAGATTGAACGCATATAAAATACTGACTAGTGTTTCCGTATGGGCACAAGGCAGGGGAAGGCTTAGGGTGCAAAGCGAACGGGGTGCATCCGTGTTGCCCTTAACTGACGGGGATAATGCCAAGCGCCTTACCTTAACGGGTGCACGCTTTATTATGGAAATTACTTCCGCACATCCGGGTACACAATTCGTAAAACCCGTAATTACCTTTACGGAAGGAGGAGAAGTATGAGTGAATTAGTGATTGGAACAAGGGAGGAATTAATTGCGCGTTTTGAAGATATTGAAAAAACTTACAGTACTTTTTATTCCGCAATTTTCCCCGAGTTAGAGCTAAATAGGCAAACCTTTACCCCTATGACGGAAGGGGAACTTTCTGCGTTTGCGGAAAGCTTGGTTGCGGATAAACAACTTGCATCCCAACGCTTAACGGCACAAAAGGCCGCTTTTTTAACCATGAATACCGCAAAGCAAACCGAAACGCAAACGGCTAAAACAAATGCCGTTACCAAGGAGCGCAACAAATGGGAAAACGTGATCAGTGATTTGGACGCGCAGGCGGAAAAGCGTGGCATGCAAAAAAGCGCGTGGTATTTAACAAGACGTGCAGAACTGATAGACGAACGGGATGAAAGCATTTTTAACTGCGGACGTGAATACGACAACAAGCTTTCTCTTTTGGAAGAAGAACGGTTAAAGGAATCTGGGGTGTTTGATGCGGATATCGCGGTGGCACAGAGTGCATACACCGCAGCGGTACAAGAAAAAAAGAACCTTTTAAAAAGGGAGCAAGAAGAACTTTCGCGTGCTATCATAGAATTCAACAACGAACAAGCGCATAAGGAAGTGCAGTATAACTTAACCGCGCAACAGTTTATTTTTGAACGAGCAAACGAAGAAACGGTAACCCGAACTTCCATGATGTATGATAAACTGGAAGCATGTTATGCATACTTGGACAACTTCACAAATGCACAAGCGTTTGTTTTGGTTAGTACGGATGACGTTTTCCGCAATTATTTGGGAAGTTACGGGTATAAGGCGTTGTACGATCGATATCAAGCGTTAAGCGCACAATAAAAACCCAAGGATGCGGGATAGATTGCGAAAAAGACTTGATTTTTTATAAAAAAAATGCTATACTTACCAAAAGGGTATGAAAAAATGCTCAAAGGGGGAACTGTATGCACTGCGGAAAAGCGTCAAAAATCACGTCTTCCACTTTTTATAATCTTTGGAAATTAACGGTGTATCGCTTGTTGGCTTTTACCATTGCCATAGGTATGGGGGCGGCAATCGTTTTGCCTGCAATACGCTATATTTTGGAAAGTACTGAATTGAAATTTTTACTGACTACGGTTAAGAATTTGGGACAAAGTATTATTCACGGTGAAGATTTAAGTGCGTACGGACCTGCCATTCAAGATGGGATGAAAGATTTCGGTGTTTTAATCCTATCTAAAAAGGGGAATATTGCGCTGGTATGTTTGGGCGTTGTGGTTGCCTTGTTCTTTGGTGAATTCTTGAAAGGGCTTAGCAGTTTTACCTATGGAAACGCAGTAAACGACTATATGTCTACCATGTCCAATCAAGGATTTTTCCGTTGTTTCTTCCGCCAACTTCCTAGGGCGGTTATGTACCAGTTAGTACAAACCGTGTTAAAAACGGTATATGCACTGTTAACGTTTGCCGCAATGTTGTATACGTTTATCGGTCTAGTGCCCCAGTTGCAAGTGTTTACGCTTGGTTTGGTGTACGTGATTGCAATCGTAATGTTTGCCCTATATTATACGGTAATGAACGGTTTTATGCCCGCTATCGTGGTGGATAATAAAAGTATAGGCAGTGCGCTAAAAACTTCTTTTGCACAGTTGCGTGGTAAAAAGCGGTTTTTCTCCTTATTTGGAACCTACGTGGTTTCCTTGGTAGTGTGTGAAGCCTTATTCGTTATATTCGGCTTAATAACTTTTGGAGTTGGGTTCTTAGTATTACCCACTGTCATTTCCATGTATTTTACCGCCCTATCCTTCGTGTTCTACTATCACTTTACGGATAGAAAGTTCTATTTGGATTACGACCATATCGTAATTCCTAAGGCGCTTAGGAAGGAAGAGTCCTTACTAAATGAAATGGACGTATAACGGCGGCGTATAAACTTCGTTCTGCTTCGTTTACTGCTACGAATTTGGACTTCAATAACCAAAAAGGTTCATCTCATCCCAAATTCCTAGCGAGCCTTGCATAACTCGTTTCTCCGCCACCTTTTCGGCGGTCTATAAACGGCGCAATACTTTGTTAAACTTGCGTTTTTCCTTGGTTACATACCATTAAGGTATGCGCCCATCGGAAAATCCGCGTTTGCCTCGTCTTGCTTGTTTCTAAACCGCCTTTGGTGGATTGTGAGTCTTGTCTTGCTTGCAACTCCGCCACCTTTTCGGCGGCGTATTTGCTACGCAATACAGCGTTTCTGCTACTCCGTTAAACTTTGGCAACCGATAAGGTTCGCCAAACCTTAACGGCTACGCGAGCCTTGTTTTGCTTGCAACTCCGCCACCTTTTTGGGGGTGGGTAGCGAGCCTTGCATAACTCGTTTCTCCGCCACCTTTTCGGCGGTCTATAAACGGCGCGCTACTGCGTTTGCTGTTTCAAAATACAATCTCGGCAACCGATAAGGTTCGCCTCGCCTGTATTTTTCACGAGCCTTGTATCGCTTGTTTCTAATCCGCTTTTATGGAGCGTTCTAAAAAACACACACCGCCCCGTGGGTACCCACGGGGCGGTGTTCTTTTATCCTTTGGATAAAGGTCGTAAAAAAACGGGCTACGCGTTTTGCGTGGCCCGTTTGTGTCGTTTATGCGATTAAGCGATTACGCGGGTACGGATTACGCCGTCCACAGCGTTTAATTCTTCCATTGTTTTTGCAGAAGGGGTTACGTTTAAATCCAAGATGCTGTAAGCAAAATCTCCCTTGCTCTTATCCACAAAGTTTTCAATGTTTAAACCTTCTTTGGAAAGTGCAGCGGTAATTGCAGCGATCATGTTGGGTTGGTTCTTGTGGCAAACCGTAACACGGCAAGCGGAAGAACGGGGCATAGCGCAGTTGGGGTAGTTTACGCTTTTATTGATGTTACCGTTATCAATAAAGTCTACAAGTTCTTGTGCAGCCATAACCGCGCAGTTATCTTCTGCTTCGGGGGTGGAAGCGCCAAGGTGGGGCATGCAAATTACGTTGGGTGCGCCAACAAGGCACGCGTCTGCAAAGTCGGTTACGTAGCGGGAAAGTTTACCGCTAGCGGTGGCTTCCAGTACGGCAGCGCTATCTACAAGTTCCCCACGGGAAAGGTTGATAAGCGCAGCGCCCGTTTTCATCTTAGCAATGGTTTCGGTGTTGAACATACCCTTGTTTTCGCCCGTGTAGGGGATGTGTAAGGTTACGTAGTCGCATACGGATAAAAGGTGAACCAAATCCGTTTCGTGTTTAATCGCGCGGGAAAGGTTCCAAGCAGCGTCTACCGAAATGTAGGGGTCGTAGCCGTAAACTTCCATACCAAGCGCGTGTGCGGAGTTTGCAACCATTGCGCCGATTGCACCAAGACCGATAACGCCAAGTTTTTTGCCTAAAATTTCAGGGCCTACGAATTTACTCTTACCTTTTTCCACCGTTTTGGAAAGGGCGGGGTCTTCCTTCACGGATTTCACCCAGTCAATCCCGTCAACGATTTTTCTAGAAGCAAGAAGTAAAGAGCAAAGAACTAATTCTTTTACTGCGTTTGCGTTAGCGCCGGGGGTGTTAAACACTACGATACCTTTTTCAGCGCAGTCTGCAACGGGGATATTGTTAACGCCCGCGCCTGCACGTGCAATAGCAAGTACGCTTGCGGGGATTTCATATTCGTGCATATTGAAGCTACGAAGCATAATGCCCGTGGGGTTTTCGCTTTCTTTAACCAAAGCGTAGTCAGCGGGGAAAGCGCTGTTTGCAACGGGGCTGATTTCGTTTAATTTTAAAATTTCTTTCATAATCTTACGCGTTTTCCTTTGCAAATTTTTTCATGAAGTCGATCAGCGCAACGATACCTTCTTCGGGCATTGCGTTATAAATGGAAGCTCTCATACCGCCAACCAGTCTGTGGCCCTTCAAGGAAACCAAACCGTTTGCAGCCGCTTCTTTTACGAACTTTTCATCCAATTCCTTGGAGGGGGTAACGAAGGGAACGTTCATCATAGAACGGTCTTCCTTTCTTACGGGGTTAGTGTAGAAACCGCTGTTGTCAATGTAATCGTACAGCATGTTAGCCTTTCTTTCGTTAATTTCCTTCATGGCTGCAAGACCGCCGATTTTCTTTAAATAACGGAAGGTCAGCATAGCCATATAAATGCAGAAGCACGGGGGAGTGTTGTAAAGGCTATGTTCGGGTGCTTGCGTAGCGTATTTCAGCATGGTGGGGCAGATTGCCATCGCTTGGTTGGTTAATTCCTTTTTCACGATAACGATGGTAACGCCTGCGGGTGCAACGTTCTTTTGTGCGCCTGCGTAAATCAAACCGAACTTAGATACGTCCACGGGTTCGGAAAGGATGTTACTGCTCATATCCGCAACCAAGGGTGCGTCCGTTTTGGGGAACTTGGTGTAGCGCGTACCGAAAATGGTGTTGTTGGTGGTGATATGCACGTAGTCAATGCCATCGCGGAACTTAATTTCGTCTACGTTGGGGATATACGTGTAGTTGTCTTCCTTAGAAGAAGCTGCGCAAGCGATATCGCCGTACTTTTGCGCTTCCTTATACGCCTTGTTAGCAAAGTTACCCGTTACGATGTAGTCCGCTTTCCCGTTTTTAAGAAGGTTCAGGGGAACTGCTTCAAATTGGGTGGAAGCCCCGCCTTGTACGAACAAAACGTCGTAATCTTCGGGAATATTCATCAGTTCGCGAAGCAGTGCTTCCGCTTCGTCAACGATGGCTTGGAAGGGTTTAGAACGGTGGCTCATTTCCACCACGCTCATACCCGTACCGTTGTAGTCAAGAAAATCTCTTTGTGCTTCTTCTAATACTTCCATGGGCAACATGGAAGGACCAGCCGAAAAATTGTAAACTCTCATTACCGTAACCTCCGTTCGGAAATAAATTTTTTTCGCATTTATTATAAACCTTCTTTTAAAAAAACGCAAACGAATTACAAGGTAATTCCCAAAAAAAAGCAACTTTCGGCAAACTTTTTGCTTTTCCCCGTAAAAAGCGGGGCGAAATTTTAGTGCGCGCCCCGAAATCTGAAAAAAACTGTTTACTTTTTCCCCCCGTTGTTGTATAATAAAGGGGATAATAAAAGCCTTTGGCTTTCTAAACCTAAAAAAGTGCTCCACCTTACGGTGGGAAGGAGATATTTTTGAAGAAAAAAGAAAACGAACTAAAAGTGCTGTTTCTTGGCGGTGTGGGGGAAATCGGTAAAAACATGACCGCGCTGGAATGTGGTGATGACATCATCATCATTGACTGCGGTTCTATTTTCCCTACCGAATCCATGCCCGGGATTGACCTTGTAATTCCCGATTTTACCTATCTTATGGAGCGGAAGGACAAAGTTCGCGGGGTGCTTTTAACCCACGGGCACGAAGACCATATCGGGTCGCTTCCATACTTATTAAAAGAACTGAACGTACCCGTATTTGCAACGAAACTTACGTTAATGCTAGTGGAAAACAAATTAAAAGAACACCGCTTGCAAGAAGTAGACTTAAACTGCGTAAAACCGGGCACGAAACTTACCTTAGGTTGCTTTGAAACCGAATTTATTAACGTAAATCACTCCATTGCAGGTGCGGTTGCGCTGGCAATCCGTACCCCCCAAGGTGTCGTGTTCCATTCGGGGGATTTTAAGATGGATCATACCCCCGTTGCGGGCGAGCCGATGGATTTAAAGCGCATTTCGGAAATTGGAAAGGAAGGGGTAACCTTATTTCTTTGCGAAAGCACGAATATTGAACGCCCCGGGTATACCATGAGTGAGCGGGTGGTTGGGCAAACGTTAGACGGTATTTTTGCGGAAAACGTAACTCGCAGGCTAATTATCGCCACCTTTGCCAGCAACGTTCACCGCTTACAACAAATTTTGGACCTAGCCAAAAAGTACGGCAGAAAGGTTGCTTTTTCGGGCAGAAGTATGATTAACGTTGCAGAAGCCGCCCTTTCCATAGGGGAACTTTCGTACAACGCGGAAGACGTAGTTGATATTGAAAAAATTAAAAAAATTCCAGATAAGGAACTGGTGATTTTATGTACGGGTAGTCAAGGGGAGCCTATGAGTGCGCTTACCCGTATGGCAAGCGGGGAATTCAACCGCGTGAAGGTGGACGGCAACGATACCGTAATTTTATCCGCATCTCCCATTCCGGGTAACGAAAAATCCGTGTACCGCGTGATCAATAATTTGTACCGCTTGGGCGCCGAAGTCATTTACGAATCTTTGGAAAACGTACACGTTTCGGGGCACGCGTGTAAGGAAGAGTTGAAACTATTGCACACCCTATTAAAACCCAAATATTTCATGCCCGTACACGGGGAATATCGCCACTTAAAAAAGCACGTGGATTTAGCGGTAAGTTTGGGATTAAACCCCGCGTGCGCTTTAATTGCGCAAATAGGAAGCGCGGTTAGCGTAACCCAAAAGCAAATCAAATTTACCGAATCCTTCCACGCGGGCGCAACCTTGGTGGATGGGGACAGTATGGATGGCAACGACGAAATTTTGGCGGACCGCCGGCATATGGCGGAGGACGGGCTTTTGGTGCTTGCCTTAACCCTTTCCGCCGGCAGTGGGGAACTGCTTGCGCCCCCCAAAATTTTATGTAGAGGTTTCCTTGCGGAAGGCTTGGATAAACTGCTTACCGAAGGCGCGTTTGCGGTAACTACCGCCCTATCTTCGTTAAGCAAAGCCACCCGTGAAGAAGTGATTGTAACCGCCCGCCGCGCGCTGAAAAACTGCGTATACCGTAGCAGTAAGCAAAACCCCGTAATCGTTACGGCGGTAACCGAAATTTAAGCGAAAAATTCAGGATAATGAAGCAAGAAGAATTGAAAAAATACGCGGATGAAGTTTGGCAAGAAAACCGCGCCCGTGGGGTGGAAACTCTGCGCCCCCAAACGCGTGAAAAATTACTGAAAAGCGCCAGCCAAAACGCCCCCAAACGCATCTTGGAATTAGGCACGGCGGAAGGGGCAACCGCGCTATCCTTACTTGCTTACGCGCCCCAATCTTTTTTGGTTACGGTGGAACTATCGGAAGAGCGCGCGCTTACCGCTAGAAATCACTTTGAAAAAGCGGGGGTAGAACACCGCGTTCGCGCGGTGTACGGGGATATTTTGGATGTTGTGCCCGCCCTAACAGAACCCTTTGATTTGATTTTGTTGGACGGCCCCAAGGGGGCGTACTACGAATTACTTTCCCCCTTGCTTTCGCTATTAAACCCCAAAGGGGTTTTGTTTGCGGACGACGTGCTGTTTCACGGTTACGTAACGGGGGAAACGGCGTATCGGTCAAAGCACGGCGCGATTATCCGATCCTTGCGCGCCTTTTTGGAAGAAGCGAAAAAACTAAACGGCAACGGCTATACCGTAGAACTGTTAAATGCCGAGGACGGCGTGTTGATTTTAACCAAGGAGTAGAGAAGATGATCCCCTTTAAGAAAACAGAAAAAAGAGAAGTAGAAAACGCGGAAATGCAGCGCGTTTACAACCTGATTAAAACCCCCGTAAAGGTGGGCGCGATTTTGAAGTTTGAGGAGGATTTATGCGATTCCCCCTCGGTATTTCGCCACGGGGAAAAGTGGTATATGTCCTTTATTAAAATCGGTAAGGACACGGCAAATTCGGGGTACGATTCGCACCTTGCGGAAAGCGAAGATTTGGTGCATTGGAACTATTTGGGTAAAACCCTAACGCGCACGGAAGGAAACGCGTGGGATAGCAAGCAAATTGCCCTTTACGCAGGTTTCGTGCAAAATGAATTAAGCGGGGAATATCGCTTAACCAAGGTGAACGGAAAATATTATTTCCCCTACCTTGGGGGAAACTTAAACGGTTACGAAACGGACCCCCTTACCATGGGGCTTGCATATACCGAAACCCCCGAAGAAATCTCTTCTTACAAAAAATTCCCCGAGCCTTTTTTGCGCCCCACGGATGCGGACGCGCGAAAAGGGGAAACCTTAACCTTATATAAAAGCAACTTTTTTATAGATAGCGCGAAAACCACGGGATACCCGTACGTAAACGCGTATAATGCCAAGGCGGAAAACCATAAGGAAAGCATTTTCCTTGCCGTATCAAAGGACGGGGAACGCTGGGAACGCTACGGTGAAAGCGCAATCGTAAAGGATGAAACGCCCGATCAAAGCAAGCAAATTATCGGGGATCCCGTAATTTTGAAGGACGGCAACCTTTACGTGATGATTTACTTCGTTTTACAAAACGGAAAAACGTACAACACCTTTGCGTGTTCGTACGATTTAATTACGTGGACGCATTGGGATGGCGAACCCTTAATTAAAAGCGAGTACGAATGGGAAAACGTGTACGCACACAAAACCGCATTCGTCCGCGCCAATGGGGTAAGTTACCACTACTACTGCGCGGTAAACGATAAAGGCGAGCGCTTTATTGCGCTTGCAAAAAGCGAAAAGGAAGAACTATGAAGAAGGTGGAACTGTTAGCGCCCGCGGGCAATTTTTCTAAGTTAAAAACCGCAATTCACTTTGGCGCGGACGCGGTGTATGTGGGGGGAAAGGAATTTTCCCTTCGCGCAAAAGCAGATAATTTTTCGTACGAAGAACTTGCGTTGGCGGTTTCTTACGCACACGAACGGGGCGTAAAGGTATACGTTACTTGCAATATTTTTCCTAAAAACGCAGATTTTCCCCAAGCGGAAACGTACTTTAAGTATTTGGAAAGCATCAAGGTAGATGCGGTTTTAATCACGGACGTAGGGATGCTTTCCTTGGTAAAGGAATGCGCGCCCACCCTTCCCGTACATATTAGCACGCAGGCGAACACGTTAAACGCGCGTGCGGTGGATTTTTGGCATAAGCAAGGCGCCGAACGCGTGGTGCTTGCGCGTGAACTTTCGGTAAAGGAAATTAAGGAAATTCACGAATATAACCCCACGTGCCAGTTAGAAGCTTTCGTTCACGGCGCTATGTGTATTTCGTATAGCGGTAGATGTTTACTTTCCAACTACCTTACCGAAAGGGATGCGAACCGCGGGGAATGCGTGCAAGCGTGCCGTTTTCATTATACCCTTACCGAAACGCAGTCGGGCAAGGTTTTGGAAATAGACGAAGATAGCCACGGCGCGTATCTTTTGAATAGCAAGGACTTAAATATGATTCGCCATTTGCCTTTGCTTTTGGATGCGGGGGTGGATAGCTTTAAGATTGAAGGTAGAATGAAAAGCGAATACTACCTTGCCACCGTGGTTTCCGCATATCGCAAAGCCATTGATTTTTATACGGCGGGCGGGGAAGTTCTACCCGAAGAAATTGCAAAGATTCCCGAAAAAACCGCGCATAGGGAATTTACCCAAGCGTACGCCTTGGGGGATAACGAAAAGACGGTAAACTATTTAGATAGCGGAAGTAAAGGGACTTCGGTTTTTATTGCTCAAGTGTTAAAAGGGGAACAGGGGCGCGCGCTAATTGAAATGCGCAACCGCTTTAAGGTAGGGGATACCTTAGAAATCCTTTCCGCAAATAAGGAAGCGGACGGCAATCGCTTTACGGTAACCCAAATGACGGATGAAAACGGCGAAGAAGTGTTAGATGCAAAGTTGGTGCAACAAAAACTGTGGGTAACTTTGCCCCACCCTTTAATGGAAGGGGATATTTTAATGGCGGATGCCAAAAATTAGGGAATTTTTTTGAAAAATACTTGCAATTTGCCTTTTCGTGTGATATGATACGTAGGCAAAGCAATTTGCAATTTATTTTAACAATTCAATTTGGTTTGAGTAGCGGTTCGTTCAACCGCTGAAAGCAGGGGAAGTACGGTGAAAATCCGTCGCAACGGTCATTACGGTGATAGTCCGATAGCCTGCCTTACCAAAACGGGAAACGGAAATCTCGGGCATGGAGAAGAACGTTTAACGCGGAAAATATACTCCGCGTTTCGTTGCGTGCCATAGGTACGCAATTTTTTTATTTATTGGCTTAGTTCGGTCATCCGAAAGCCTATGTTAGGAGGAAAATTTATGAAGAAAACCTTAAAACTTGTAGCAACACTATTTGCATTACTTGCAATCACCTTTTCCCTTGTGGGTTGTAAGGATACGCCCGAAACAACCCCTTCGGTAGCACCCAGTGTTGCTCCTACGGTTGCACCCAGTGTAGCACCTTCGGTTGTACCCAGTGTTGCACCTTCGGTAGCACCCAGCGTTGCTCCTTCGGTAGCACCCAGTGTAGCACCTTCGGTTGTACCCAGTGCACCTTCTGTATCCAGTGCGCCTTCAACTGACGGAATTCCCGTTTTGACTGCAGAAGACACGTATCTTTTAATTACCGCGGATGCAAATGCAAGCGGAACGCTGATGGATTTGATGCAAGAAAAGGCGGCGGCAGGCGAATTTACGTATACCGTGGCAAACGGTATGATTACTTCCATCAACGGCATTGAAAACCCCGCGGATTGGTCCTATTGCTGGATGATATATACCACGGATAGTGAATATTCGGTGGTTGCTTACGGTCAATATAAATTAAACGGAACCGTATACACTTCGGCGGCTGTTGGCGCGGAACTCCTTCCCGTAAAGGGGGGCGAAAAATATTTGTGGGTGTACGTGGCGTTCTAATATGCAAGCAAAAAGAATCGTACTCATCGGGGCGTATTGCGCGGTTTTAATCGGTGGGCAATTAGCATTATCGGGCATTGCGGGGGTAGAAGTGGTAACCGTAATGCTTGCCGCGTTTGCTTTCGCCTTTGGGCGGGCAGACGGGGTAATTTTGTCTATCGCGTTTTCCCTTTTACGGTGCGTACTGTTCGGCTTTTTCCCCAACGTCATCATTTTATACTTTGTATATTATCCCGCTTTGGCGTTTTGTTTTGGTTGGTTTGGGAAAAAATGCGATAAAAAAGTAACGGTAAAAAGCCACGCGGTTGCGGTGGCCCTTGCCCTTGTGTTCGGCGCGTTGTTTACCGCGCTGGACAACGTAATTACCCCCCTATACTACGGGTATTCAAAAAAACTTACCCAAATTTACCACGCGGCATCCATCCCCGTACTGATATCCCAAACGGTATGCGCGGTGTTTACCGTACTGTTTTTGTTCCCACCCTTAGTAAAAACGTTGAACCGTTTTACCACCCGAAGAAAAGGTAAAGAAGTAAACGAACAACCGTAAAACGAAACGCGGTGGCAAGCATAAGGATTGCCACCGCGTTTATTCTATGCTTAGTTCATTTTGTAATTGTGTGAGTTCCATTTCGATATTGTTTACCGTTCCTTCTATAAAAGAGATAGAGCCTTCTATCAAAGACAAATTATTTTCAAGTGAAGTAATCTTTTTTGTTAATGTCTCTAATGTTTGTTGTACGTTAGATAATAAAAGCGAAAAGTCTTGTTTTTGCGTATTCATTACATAAATCCTTTTTAATTTTTTTATATTATAGACGGATTTTATCAGACTGTCAAGTATTAACTGACTAAAACTTGCTATACTTTAAACATGAAGTTTACAGAACGTTTTAACGAAGTCTTACATATTACGAATAAAACGCAAGCGGAAATTGCTAGGGCATTGCACCTTTGTAAGCAAACCGTTAGTGATTACAAGCGGGGAAAAGCGGTTCCGTCTCTGCAAATGTTATGCGCGCTTTGTGATTATTTGGACGTATCTGCGGATTATTTGTTAGGCAGAACAGAATATTAAAACAAAAGCCGTGGCAACGAGTGGTTGCCACGGCTTATTATTTAATAATCGTTTATTTCTCGCTTTCCGCGGCGTACGCGCCAAAGGTGCTGCCCGAAAGGGTGCCTAGTATTTCCATGCCTTCCGCGCTATAATGCCCGTGTGCAAATGGGTTCATATAGCGGGGGCTATTAAACAATTCTTTCGCAATTTCGGTTAGCATAATTAAGTCGCTATCCGTTTGGCAAGCGTGGCTTTGCGCGCGCATAATTTCTTCGTCTGCGCTATTCATAGTAAACACGCCAACGCGGATAACCCCGAATTTTTCCAAGCCCAAATCTTCCTTTAACTGATTTTTTAATAAAATCAGTTTTTCGTAATATTCTTGCTCCTTTACCCCCGCAATCGCATCGCTTTCCCCTTGCAGCCAAACTAAGTACACGTGCTTGGGGTGCGCCTTATCTATTGCCGCCTTTGCTTTTTTCATAAGCGCGCTAAACCCCGTATTTCCCTTTAACCAGTAATCAATTTGCGTGCTACCTTTCGCGGTGTGAACGGCAAGGGCGGGCTTTCCCGTTTTACGGATAAACGCTTGCATAAAGGCGGGCACCATATTCGCGTTTCCGTCTACGGGCGCAAGCAGGGTAGAACCGTTTAAAATAGCGGGTACGTCCTGCCAGTTAGGAATTTGTAATTCATCCCCGCCCACCGCAATATTTTCCCCAACGGGGGCGGTAAGTGGGCGAATTTCATCCGTTAATAAACGGTATTCGTAAGCGTTTTCCACACGGGTGGTAATGGCGGGCGCTTCGCATTGCCCTTGCATATTGCTTTGCCCCGCAAAAATAATCAAATGGTCAAAATGCATACGTTTCCTTCTTTCATCCAACTGTTTTTTGCACCTTCGTGCGTGCTAAATATAGCACACGCGCACGTAAAAGTCAATAGGGGTGGGGGATTTTCTTACATTTTCGCGCATGCGCGTAAAAGAAGGCAATAATTGCATATTTTTTAGCAATAAAAGGTCTTTATTTCTATCAAACTAAGGTATAATATAAACGAAAAAGGCAAATTGCCGAAAATTGGGGGGAACTCTGTATGCAAGATAGAAAGTTTTGGGTTTCGTGCTTAGATAAAACCGTGCGACCCGTACTTTCCGCTTTAGCGGAAGATAGATTAAAGGAAACGTTCCCTTTATGGGATGAGGCAGAGCCCGTTCCCGAAGTTCCCCGCACCATCGCGTGGCTGGAGGTCGAGGCGCGGACCATCCACGGCATTTCCCCGTGGCTGGATGCGGAAGTTTCGGACCCCGAAGAAGCCGCTTTGCAAGCGGAATACCGCGTGATGGCGCAAAAAGCGTTACATAACTGCATTTGCCCCCAAAGTAAGGACTATATTGAATGGTGGGATGGCACGCGGGAGCCTAGCCAACCCTTGGTAGAAGCGTATAACTTTGCCTACGCAAGTTTGGTTGCACCCAAAACCTTGTGGCAAGATTTACCTAAGGAGGACAAGGAATTATTCGTCCGCGCGCTTACCCGTGTAAACCACCGCCGCCCCATTGCCAACAACTGGCGGATGTTTTCGGCGGTAATCGAAGCCGCCTTGTATCATATGACGGGGGAATGCGATCCCATGCGCGTTCAGTTTGCGCTTATGGAACACGACCTTGCGTACCGTGGGGACGGGGTGTATGCGGATGGTGAGCCCTTTTCTTGGGATAGTTATTCCAGCACCGTAATGGCACCCACGATGATAGAAGTTTCGCGCGCAACTAAGCCCTTATTTGCAAACACCGCAAGCGGTAATTACGGGGAAGACTTATATAACCGTTCGGTTGCCCGCATGGGGGCGCTGGTTCGCAAATTAGAATGTATGTTAAACGCGGATGGCACCTTCCCCGCCCTTGGCAGAAGTATCACGGGTAGGAACTGGATGTTTTCCCTTTCTTACGCGGCGTTCCGTGGGGCAATTCCCAAGGACGTACCCAAAGGGCGCGTTCGCACCGAACTTACCGCGGTGATTAAAAAAATTTATCAGCCCGCCACCCTATTTTCTAAAAAAGGGTACTTACGCGCCGGGCTTTACGGCTATCAACCTTCGTTAAAAGATTCGTATATCACGCAAGGTAGCATATACTGCGTAACTTCTATGTTCGCCGCCCTTGGCTTATCCGATACGGACGAATTTTGGACGGCAAAACCCGAACCCCCCGTTTGGGAAAGTGTTTGGGGTAAAGCAAAATCCTTGCCCGAACGAACGCCTGCGGAAGAACGTGAACTGTGGCTTAGTTATATGGATCAAGTTTGCCGCCCCGTACTCACCGCGCTTTCCCAAGAAAAATTGAAAGAAAGCCTGCCCTTTGCCCAGTCCGTGAAAGATGGCGTGGTGGTACAAAATACCGATCGCACGTCTTACGCGCCCCTAGAAGCGTTTGGTAGAATGCTTTGTGGTATTGCGCCTTGGCTAGCGCTTGACCTTCCCGAAGGAAAGGAAAAGGACTTACAAACAGAATACCGGGCGCTAGTGCAAAAGGGGATAGATTATGCAACTAGTCCCACTTCCCCCGATTACATGATTTGGCGGGATAAAAGGAACGGGCAAAATACCGAACAGTATTTGGTAGATGCCGCCTTCTTTGCGCAAGCCTTGTACCGCGCGCCCAAAACGTTATACCACGATTTACCCCCGCGCGTACAAAAACAAGTAATTACCGCCCTTTACGAAAGCCGTAAAATTCTACCCCCTACCAACAACTGGTTACTGTTTGGGGGAATGATAGACGCCGCCCTTTACCGTTTGGAAGGCGAAGGGGACGCCATGCGGTTAGAAGCCGCCATCGTTCCCATCAACAAACGTTACTTAGGGGATGGAACTTACGGAGACGGAATTTATACCAACGGTCAACCCGCCAACGGATGCTACGATAAGGGCAAAACCTTTGAATGGAGTTATTATAACAGTTTCGTTTTGCACCCCATGATGGACGAGCAAATTGAAGTGGCAAACCAAATGTTCCCAAACAAAAACACCGAACTTTGGCAAAAGGAAGAAAATAAACGCTTGGCGCGCTACGGCGTGGTTTTAGAACGTGAAGTTGCGCCTGATGGTAGTTTCCCCTCCACGGGGCGTTCGCTAACGTATCGTTCGGGGGTAATGCACGCGCTTTCCTATGCCGCGTGGAAAGGGAAATTGCACCCCGATTTAGCGCCTTCTAAGGCAAGAAGGGCAATTACCAAGGTGTTAGAGCGCACCCTTTCGGAAGAAGGCACGTTTGATGAAAACGGGTACCTTCGTACGGGGCTTTGCGGCAGCCAACCCCGTTTTGCCGAACACTATATTTCCACGGGCAGTTTGTATTTTTGCTGTACGGCGTTCGTGGCGCTTGGGCTTCCCGCTACGCACGAATTCTGGCAAAATAGCGAATCTACCACGTGGGAAAAAATTTGGTCGGGCGTAGATATGGTTGGCGACCACGCAACTTACTAAAACGTCTACGTTCAATCATCTGATGGATTTTTGACGGAAAAATCCTGTGAATTTCATCTTATAAGGCTCGGTTACATACGCTTCGGGTATGCGCCCTTGCCTTCTAAGCGAACTTCTTGCATTTTTCGCGTCAAAGCGCAAGGCTAATCAATCATTTTCTTTCACGTAGACAAAAAAGAAACAACTGAAAAACGTAAGCAAACCAAAAAATAAGGAGAAAAGCTATGACGAAAGCGGTATTTATGAACGTAAAAAAGGAAGGGGAAATTCAAAGGGTGTATAACGCGCCCCGTATGAAAAAGATTTTGGAAACGTACGAAGTATATCCCGAAGTATTGCTTCCCACCGAATTGGAAAAAGCAAAGGATTTTTTAGCCGAAACCGAACTCATCTTTTCCACTTGGGGTATGCCCAGAATCAGTGAAGAAGATATCAAAACTTATTTCCCCAAATTAAAAGCGGTGATGTATGCAGCAGGTAGCGTAAAGCACTTTGCCACCCAAATGTTAAACTGTGGGGTAAAGGTATGTTCGGCCGTTTCCCTAAACGCAATTCCCGTTGCGGAATACGTGTTCGCGCAAATTACTTTGGCAAACAAGGGGCTTTGGGGGTTACTAAACCGCCCCGTGGACGAACGCGGTGCGTATTCGGATAACTTCCCCTGTAACTACGGCGCAACCGTGGGCTTAATCGGAATGGGAAACATCGGTAGAATGGTTGCCAAAAAACTGCAAGCGCTGGAAATTGAAGTTTTGGTTTACGACCCCTATTTTGATAAATCCTTGGAAAAGGAATACCGCGTAACCAAGGTGGAAAACTTAAAAGAAATTTTTGAAAGGGCGGACGTAATTTCTAACCATCTTCCCGATATCCCCGAACTGTTCGGCATTTTAACCAAGGAATATTTTTCTTTAATGAAGCCGTACGCAACCTTTATCAACACCGGGCGCGGTAGGGAAGTGGTGGAAGAAGATTTAATTGCCGCCCTAACCGAAGTACCTACCCGTACCGCGGTTTTGGACGTAACTTTCCCCGAACCCACCACCCCCGATAGCCCCTTCCGTACCATGCCCAACGTAATTTTAACCCCCCATATCGCAGGTAGCAAAGGCGGGGAAATTTACCGCATGGCCGATCAAATGATAGAAGAAGCGGAAAGGGTAATAAGTGGGGAACCGTTAAAATATGAAGTAGATGCGGCAACCCTAGCCCGCATGGCGTAACTGAGGCGAAAACACCGCAAAATACTAAGCGTTTCGTTCGGTTACATACCACCTGTATGCGCCCTTACAAAACCCTTGTCTTTTTTGTGTTTTCATCCTCAGTAGCAGGATGCGCCCTCTCCGTTTGCGCGATCTTTTTGCATTTTTACCTTAGGGGCGAAAACACCGCAAAATACTAAGCGTTTTGTTCGGTTACATACTACCTGTATGCGCCCTTACAAAACCCTAAAAAAATAAAAAAGTAGGATAAAAAATTATGAAAACCGGACTTACCAGTATCACCTTTCGCAAATTAACTGCGGAACAAGTAATTGAAGTAGCAAAACAAGCAAACCTTACGGGGATTGAATGGGGTGGGGATATTCACGCCCGCCCGGACGATTTGGAAAACTGCAAAAGGGTGGGGAAATTAACCCGCGCTGCGGGGCTGGAGGTGCTTTCGTACGGATGCTATTATTTCGTGGGAAAGGGTAGCGATTTTAATCAGTTTTCGCTGGCGGCGGAAGCGTTAGGTTGCAAGGTTATCCGCATTTGGATGCCCTGGGACGACTACGATTATACCCATCATAAGGAAGAAATGGACCGCATTTCGGAAATTGCCGCATCCCGCGGGCAAACGGTGGCGTTTGAATTCCATATGAAAACGGTAAACGACCACGCGCCCGTAAGCAAGGCAATGTTAGATTACTTTGGTAAGGACAACGTAAAAACCTACTGGCAACCCCCTTATTGGCCGCAAAACCCCGTGGATACGGATGCGGATTTAAAGGCGCTTGCACCTTACGTACAGCATTTGCACGTGTATAAGTGGGTGGGCCCCGAAAACGACCGCAGACCTTTAGAAGAAGGCGCAAAAGAGTGGGCAAACTACATTTCCATTTTCAAAAACTGCAACGCGGCAATTTTGGAATTCGTTAGGGATGATAACGTAGAACTGTTCTTAAAGGATGCCGAAACCTTGCAACGTTTGGTAAAAGAAAACGCGTAAATCGCGCTAATTGCAAAGGGTAAAACCCGTTAAAAAGATAAAAAAGTGCGCCCCGAAGGGTTTTCCCTTCGGGGCGCTTCATTTTTCATTTTTTTGGTTACCGCTTATAAAACTTTAGATAAAAATTCTTTTAAGCGTTCGTTTTGGGGATTCGCAAAGAATTCCTTGGGGGGATTTTCTTCTTGAATCTTTCCTTCGTCAATAAATAACACGCGGGAAGCCACTTCTTTTGCAAAGCCCATTTCGTGCGTAACCACAACCATGGTCATGCCTTCTTTAGCTAGGTCGGTCATTAGGGATAAAACTTCGCCAACCATTTCGGGGTCTAGGGCGGAAGTGGGCTCGTCAAACAACATAACGTCCGGTTCCATTGCCAACGCGCGAATAATGGCGATACGTTGTTTTTGCCCGCCCGAAAGGGTGGAAGGGTACACGTTCGCCTTTTCTTCTAACCCGATACGGCGCAATAGTTCCATTGCCTTTTCCGTTGCTTCTTCCTTAGTTTTTAACTTTAGTTGAACGGGGGCAAGGGTAAGATTTTGCAGAACCGTAAGGTTGTTAAATAAGTTAAAGTGTTGGAACACCATGCCGATATTTTGGCGGGTTAGGTTTACGTTTTGGAAGTGTGCGCTATGCATTTCCTTTACTGCTTGCTGAAAGGCTTTTCCTTCGCGTTTTTTCAGTAAGCGGTTTTGGGTAATATCATTAAGCGCTTCTTCATCCGAAGCACCTTGCGCCGTTAACTTGGCGTAGGTGTTAGTTAAACGTAACAGTTCGGGGTGCAAGTAGGCATCCACGGGGGTGAGTAGGGTTTGTTCAAACCAAATTTCACCGTGCGTGGGTTCTTCTAAAAGGTTCATGCAGCGAAGCAAGGTGGATTTTCCACTGCCCGAAGGCCCGATAATGGCAACGATTTCCCCCTTTTGAATTTCGCAAGAAACCCCGCGAAGCACTTCGTGCTTGCCAAAACTTTTATAAACGTTATTAACGGTTATCACTTGCGCGCATCCTCCTTTCAATCAGCTTGATAAGGGCGGTAAACAAAAGAACCAGAACGATGTAAACAAGGGCAAGCATTAAATAGCAAATGATGGGGTTGTACGCCGTATCTTGCTGTTTAAACGCCACTTGCAAATCCACGACGCTAATAAAGCCTGCAACCGAAGTTTCCTTAACGATGGCAATCAGTTCGTTGCCCAAGGAAGGAAGGCTGTTTTTAAACGCTTGGGGTAGAACGATTTTAAACATGGTTTTCATGTAAGAAAGCCCCAAACTTCTACCTGCTTCCATTTGCCCCTTATCCACCGAAAGGATACCCCCGCGGATAATTTCGGAAACGTACGCACCCGAGTTCATACCGAAAATTACCATGCCCCACAGTAAGGCACTGGCAGAACGGATGCCCAAAATGGGCTTTAATACGTACCAGCCAAGCAAAAGTTGTACTACGATGGGCGTTCCGCGGAACACCCCAACGTAGCCTTTTGCAAACCCACGCAAAACTTTAGTTACTTTATTGTTGGGTAATAGTTGTAGAATCGCTAAAACTGCCCCTAAAATAATCCCGATAATAAAACCGCCAATGGCAATAATTAAGGTGTTTTTCAAGCCGTCTAAGATAGTATGGTAGCCGCCTTGTTCAAATACTTGTAACTTAAATTTCTCCCATAGATGGGACCATGGAATATTCATAATTTTTAATTAAGAGGCCTTGTTAATTTCTGCGACGATACTTTTTGCTACGGCGTTATCAACAACGCAGAATTCTACGCTACCATTTAACATGTCGCGTACGGCATCGGCATGCGTAGTGTAAGATTTGTATTCCAGGTTGGGGAATCCTTCAAAACCAAAGCCGTCTTCATCTTCCATATCGCCGATAATAAAGAACGCCCCTGTGGTACCTGCTTGCGAGCCAGCCTTGGTTCCTTCTTCCATGTTTCTTAAGATTTCCAAAATTTCAGCAGAAGTTTTATTGTCAAAGGTGGTGTTTTCAGCAGGAACCACTAAAACTTGATAAGCATCTTGGTAGGGGGTGCTGAAATTAACGGTTGCCCTACGGGTTTCGGTAATGGTAAGACCTGCAAGCCCGATATCTGCGCCACCTTGGTTTACTACCGTGCAAATGGTATCAAACTGCGTTTGCTTAATTGCAAGGGTTTTGCCAAGTTTGTTTGCAATCATTTTTCCAATCTCAATATCAATGCCCGCATAGCCGTTGCCTACTCTGAACTCATAGGGTTCAAAGGGCGCGTCCGTAGCCATTACAAGGTAATTATTGTTTCCTGCCATGCTGTCCGTATAAGTAACAACTCCTTCTACCGCAGGAAAATCAGTTTCGGTGTCTTCGCCAGTACCGATATATTTGGCAATAATGGCGTCAACGTCGTCTGCCTTTTCTTCCAGCAAATCGTTAATCGTGGTAAGTAAATCATTGTTTGTTTTGCTTACAGCGATTCCGTAATGTTCAATTTCTGAAAGATTTACGTCAATTACTTTTACGCGAGCACTTGATTCGCCACAGCCAACAAGCGCGAAAGCGCAGGTTACGGTAATTACCAGTACCGCAAGAAGGGATAATACTTTTTTCATATTTTTTCTCCTTATTTCCCGTTTGATTTTGCGTATCTAAAGATACGCGGCGGGATTTTAATCTCAAGCAAGTATACTCTTTTCCTTTGCATAAGTCAACCTTTTTTGCGTGCATAAATGAATAAAAGAGGAAATATGCGGTTTTTTATACATAAAAAGGGCGGGTAGGGAAAACCCTAACCGCCCAAGCGTGATGCTTTTTTTGTTTATGGAATTAGTCTACCACTTTTTCGTAAATATGTTTTACGCTGGTGTATTCGTCCGCGTTTAATTCGTACAAGCCACCCGTAGTGGTATCAAGGTAGAACATAACCGCAAAAGGCATGCTTGCCGTAAGCTTCGCTTCAATCTTGCCGTCCACTTCTCTATATTCCATGGGGGTAGCGGATTGCCCGTTTTGGGAAAGCGTTAAGGTGGTTTCCGCAAAGGTAACCATTAAGTTTGCGCCCGTTTGTTGGCTAAACTCGGTTAGTTTTTGTTCGTATTCCGCCTTGGTGCTGCTGGTTTGAATCAATTCAAGCCCGATGGGATCGTCAGAGAACAAATATTCTAACATATTTTGTGCTTTTGCGGATTCCAACATCATCCAGTATTGATCCGAAATGGTAACGATAGTTTCTACGTAGCGGTAGGTGTTGCCTGCCACCGTGCTGGGGGTGGGGGGAACGGGTTCTGCCCAAGCCACCGCCTTGCCTTCCGTATCGTAATGCCAGTAAAGCGCTTCGGTATCCGTGGGTTCGGTTTCTTGATAGAAGTATACGTCAAAGTTTTCCTTATAGTACGCGTTATTGGTAACGTTGCGCGACCATTCTTCCGCCGTGCCGTTATAGAAGATGTACTTTAAGGGCGTGCCTTCAAAAGCGTTGGTGTAAAGGGTGCTTACGTAGTTGGGCAAAATTACCGTGGTTAAGTTTTCAAAGCCGGCGAATTTGTAGTTGGAAAGTTGCGTATATTCGGGAACAACCAATTCGGTCAGTTCGTAGTATTCGCCATCTTCGTTTTTCATAAAGAAGTGTTCGGCGTAATACATGGGGTTTCTTGCAAATTCTTCAAAGTAAACACTGTAGTAGGGATGTAACCAATCGATGATTTCTCCATCGTAATATACGTTTTCCAGCGTTTCGTTAAATACGTCGTCCATTGCGGTGATGCCGGGGTGAAGGGTAATCGTTTTTAAGCCCGAAAAACCTTTCAAGGTTTCACTTCTCAGTTCGGTTACGTATTTACCGAATACAACTTCGGTTACTTCTTCGCTGGAAAGCCCGTCCTTTAAGGTTAAGGTTTCCGCCCAAATCATGGGGTTAGAGTACGTTAAATTGATAGCAAACCAATCGTTTGCCGTGCCTGCGTAAGTAACTTCTTCCAAAGCCTCGTCAAAAACCGCGCTTATACTTCTTACGCTAGCGGGTAAGTTCAGTTTCGTAACGTATTGCGAGCCCCCGCAAACGAACCAAGTGCCGTCCTTAACGGTAAGTTCGGTTTCTTCGGTGTCAATCGCAATTAAGAACATATAGGGGTTATCTTCGCTACCAAAGTAGGTCGCGCCGTTTTCGGTGGTCGTTTCTAACAAGGGGCAATTACGGAAGGGGATGCTGTATTCATCACTATACGTGCCGATGCTTTCGGGGAAACGTACGGTGGTAAGCGAAGCGCAGTCCCTGAAGCCTCTAATGGTGTTCAAGTTGCCGATAATATTTACTTCGGTAAGTAAGGGGCAGTTCGTGGGGCCAATAAAGTCTTCAACGTTAATTACCGTTACTTTTTCCAGGTTGGGCATTTGGTTAATGTTAGATACGCTGCTCACGTTTCTAAAGGTTACTTCCTTTAACCCTTCGCACGTCATTAAGTTGGGGGCCTCGGTAACGGCGTTGTCTACGTTACAAACGGTAAGTTTTTCTAAGGTAGTAAGTCCTGCAATCGTTCTAAAATAGATGGACTCCCAAATGGTCAGTTCGGTTAACGAGGCGGGAACGGTATCGTTTTCGTCCAACCCGATGTCAAGGGAGAATAATCTACCTAACGCGCTAATTCCTTGAACGGATACTTCTTTTAAGGTAAGGCTTTCTAACGCGTCGCAACCCGAAAAAGGTCCGTATTCAATATTAATCGCGGGGATAGAAACGGTTTTTAGGGAAGTACAGTTAGCAAATGCAGAAGTACGCAACTGTATGCCGTAGGGGTAGGATTCTTCATCTTTGGTTGCCCAGTCTGCATCTGCAAAGGTTACCGAAACTAAGTTCGTGCAACCGCTACACATATCGGGGCTAATACTGGAAAGGGTGGTGGGGATTACTAATTCGGTTAAGGAGGTGCATCCTGCAAAAGCACTTTCGCCAATATCGGTTAAGCCTTCGGGTAATTCAATTGCTGCTAATTTTGCGCAACCGTGGAATGCCGCACGGCCAATTCCTACCAAATCTGTAGAAAGGGTAATTGAGGTTAAGTTTGCGCAGTTTTCAAATGCGTTTTCCCCAATAATGGTAACCGAATTAGGCAGGGTAACGGAAGTTAGATTCGTACAACCCTTAAACGCATCATAGCCAATGTCGGTAATGGAATTGGGAAGAACGATGGAGGTAATCGTGGTATTATTTTCAAACGCGCCCGACCCAATTTTCGTTACGGGTTTCCCGTTATAAACGGAAGGAATGGTGGGGGAGGTGCTATTGCCACGGTATCCTATAATTTTACAGTATTCGCCCGGATAGGAACTGCCTTCTTCTGAAATGTTGAATAAAGATTGGGTAACCGTAACGGTTTTGCCTTCTACTTGGCAGGTGTAAACTTCATCTTCGCCTACTAGGTTCATACTCCAAGATTCGTCGCTTAAGCTGGGACAGTCCACGGTGTCTATGTCGTCACACACCAAGCAATCAAAATGTAGAACAACCTTATAGTCAAAAACGGAGTATGCTAACAGTTCGCCCCTTACGTGCCCAGCGTCAATTACGGAAGATTCGGTGATTACCGTATCGCATACGCTGCAGTATACCTTATCCGTAGAACCGGGGGTGGTGCAGGTTGCGGGGGTGCCGGGAACGGTTGCTTCGGTATGCCCGGTAGCGGGAATTGTTTCTTCAATCCATTCCTTACAGTTGCCACAGTAACCGCGGCGTAAACCGTCTTGGGTACAAGTTGCGGGGATTTCCGTATTCCATTCGGGAACGGAGTGTCCGTTTTCGCATCCCGTTTGCTCGGGGCGTTCCGCACTGGGATCACCACCGCCCATACAAGCGGTAAGGGTGAAGCACAGGGAAAGCATTGCCGTGATGCAAAGCAGAAGGGTTAACAATTTTTTTGCTTTTCTCATTTTTTCTCCTTACAGTTTCGTTTTATTTTTTTCCAAGCGGGCGCAGCGCGTTGCAAAAGCAAAGGCAAAGCCGTTTCGGATTTTTGAAAATATAAACTATTATAGTTAATTTTAGGTTAGAAAGTCAAACGAAATCACGCGAAAATAAAAAAGAAAAGACCGCAAAAGCGACCTTTTCTTGGTAAAAAAGATAAAATTTTATTTGTTTAACGCTTCCATAATGGCTTTCGCCGCTGTTTTTCCCGCACCCATTGCGGAAATAACGGTTGCCGCGCCCGTAACCGCGTCCCCGCCGGCGTATACCCCTTCGCGCGAAGTTAACCCGTTTTCATTTACCACGATACCCCCGCGGGCGTTGACTTCTAAGCCTTTGGTGGTGGATTTAATCAAGGGATTGGGGGAAGTGCCGATGGACATAATTACGGTATCTACGTCCAAGGTGAATTCGCTGTTCGGGACTTCCACGGGGCGCCGTCTACCGCGTTCGTCTGGTTCGCCAAGTTCCATTTTAATGCAGGTCATACCCGTAACGAAACCGTTTTTGGGGTCCCTGGGGTTTTCGGGGTTTTGATAGCCCAAAATTTCGGTGGGGGAGCAAAGCAAACGGAAATCCACCCCTTCTTCTTTGGCGTGTTCCACTTCTTCACGGCGTGCGGGCAGTT
>SVIF01000006.1 GCA_015069615.1 Clostridiales bacterium
ATTTATTATTTACCGTGGTTTTTTAATTGCAAAGCGAAGTAAAGATTATTTTGGCTTTCTGCTTTCTTTAGGTATCACGATAATTTTTGCCGTGCAAAGTATCGTTAACGCGTTAGTGGTAACGGGAACCATTCCGCCAACGGGATTACCCCTGCCGTTAATTAGTAGTGGTAATACGGCCATTTTAGTGTTTATGTCCGAATTTGGCGTTTTGTTTAATATATCAAGGCAGGGTGAACGACTATAAAGGAGTTGTATGGCTAAACTAATTGTAACAGGCGGGAAAACTTTATGCGGGGAAGTTCGGTTACAAACTTCTAAAAACGCAACGCTTGCCCTTCTTGCCGCAGGGGTTCTTTCTGAAGATAAAGTTACTTTTTTAGAAGTCCCGGATATTTCAGACGTAAATCATATGCTTTGTATTTTGCGTTCTATGGGCGCAAAAACTAGATACAATGGAAGCGCTTTGACCGTTGATTATACGCAAATTACCCCAATGGTTTTTGAAGAATCATGCGGAAAAGTTCGTGCGTCAGTTTTTTTGCTGGGCCCACTTGTTGGTAGGTTTCGGCAAGCTGAATTACTTGCCCCCGGTGGTTGCAATATCGGTGCAAGGCCTTTAGATATCCATGCGCATATTTTTCAAAAATTAGGTTGTACCTATTTGCAGGGTGAAAGAATTCGCGTGCAAGGGGAGAAGTTGGTGGGAAATAAAATACGCCTACGCATGCCCAGTGTTGGGGCTACTGTGAACGCAGTATGCGCCGCCGTAAAAGCGGAAGGGGAAACGGTAATTGAAAACGTGGCAAGGGAACCGGAAATTTGTGATTTAGTTGCATTTTTAAGAAAAATGGGCGCCAAAATTCAAGGAGAAGGTACGCCCCAAATGATAATTCAAGGTGTAAAAAAGTTGCACGGCACAACGTATTTGCCTCAGCGGGACCGTATTGAAGGGGGGACGTTTCTTGCAGCTATGGCGATTACGGGGGGCGAAGGGGTGATTTTAGGGGTAAAACCTTCATATTTTTCACCCGTTTTAGAAATTTTTCTAAAAACTGCTTGCAAAATACAGTGTGAAGATGATAAAATATATATACGTGGGAAAAAGTCTTTGGCAAAAGGTGTTTCCATTAAAACGGGGCCGTATCCAGGATTCCCAACGGATATGCAATCGGTGATGATACCCGTACTTACAAAATGTAGTTCACAAAGCACGCTTACCGAAACGTTGTTTGAAAATAGGTTTTCTTGTGCGTTGGAACTTACAAAAATGGGTGCGAATATTTCCGTACAAAAAAACGTTGCTTTTATTCGCCCATCTTGCTTGTACGGTGCAACCGTAACGGCGAAGGATTTGCGCGCGGCGGCTGGTCTTGCCGTGGGTGCTTTGGCAGCTGAAGGCGAAAGCGAAATTTTGGAAATGGAACATCTACTTCGTGGATACGAAAATTTTCAAGGAAAACTTAGTGCCTTAGGTGCAAAGTTGGAAATGTTTTACTAGTTCAAAAATATAAAAACTTTCGGAAAGGGAAGTGTAAATATGAAAACGAAATTCTTAAAAATTATATCCGTTCTATTGTGTATCTGCGTGGTAATCGCATTGTTTTTTGCAACTACGCGCGTTTCGGATATCACGGTAGAAGTTGCTTCTTCCGAAGTTGTTGAAGCGGAGCAAGTAGATGCCGCTTTGCAGGTTTTTTTGGGTAAAAACGTAATCGCGCTTAACAAAACCGAAATGATCAACCACTTAAAAACCCAATGCCCCGCGGTGAAAGTAACGGGTATTGTAAAAAAATTCCCAAATCAAATCGTTGTACAAGTTCGCGAAAGAAAGATTCTATTCTCGGTAAAAACTCCCGAAGGCTATGAATTTATTGATGAAGAAGGCGTTTACCTTGGTCGTAGTACCGAAAACGCATTTTTAAACGTTACGGGAACGGTGTATGCAGAACTTCCCGCGGCAACCAATCAGGCAGGCGAAATTTATGCTTCTGAAAACGGCTATAATGAAATTCGCACGGCCTTATACACCGCTTTCACTTTAGGGTTTGATGGCAAGGAACTTGCCACGTTATTGCAAAAAGTAACGGTGGAAAACGGTGCTATAAAATTCTATACACGCACTGGTGCTACGCTTTTGATGGAATCTTATCACGTAAAAACTGCCGAAAAAATGCAATATCTGCTCAGCGCCTTCGTTGCCGGTAGCGATAAACATAAAATTACGGGAACTTTTGTTGTGTACGAACGGGCAGAAGGTGGTGTTGTGGTTGACTGGACGGAGTAAAACGGCAAATTTCGCGTTGAATTTGCCTAAATTCTAAAAAAGCAACCGCACAATGGGATAAAAATTTTTTTTATGCATTGACAAAACTGCATATGTATTGTATAATAAAAACATATACAACTGTATATGTTTTTCTTTTTTACGGAAAGAGGTAATGATTTACCATTAAACCACTAAGGAGAACGAATATGAAAAAACGCCAAGTAGCCATTTTGGATTTTGGCTCTTCCAAACTGTCCGCCATCGTTGGGGAGCAAGGTGTTAATAATACTTTTGTTGTAAAAGGCAAAAGGGAACTTGCTTATGAAGGTTTTTTTGAAGGGGAGTTTTTAGACCTGGAAGAACTGGAACAAGTAATTGAAAAAATAATCAGCGATTTACGTTCGGATTGTAAGGAGCCGTTTACCCGTCTTTACGTAGGAATCCCTGGGGAATTTGTTACCGTGGTTTTAAAGGAAAAAACCATTTCGTACGAAAGGAAAAAGAAGATTACGCAAAGGGAAGTAAACGAACTGTATGATGAAGCATATCGGTTAAAAACCAACCGTTACCGCATTGTTAACCGAAGCGCAATTTATTTTGTGTTAGACGATAACCGTCGCATTGTAAATCCCATCGGTCTTACTAGCGAAAAGCTGGGTGGTTACGTTTCTTATTCCCTTGCAGACGTATCCTTTGAACGGATAATCCGCCCCATGTTGGATAAAGCGGGCGTAAACGACGTAGTCTTTGTTTCTTCCGCCTTGGCAGAAAGCATGTATCTATTTGAACCCGAACAACGCGATCGCTTCGCAATGTTGTTAGACGTAGGTCATTTAACCTCTACTTTGGTGATGGTGCGTGGGGACGGTGTGCTTTATCAAAAATCCATTCCCTTTGGCGGTGGATTAATTACGGCAGATTTGTGTAGTTATTTAAACATAGGCTATGCAACGGCGGATCAATTAAAACGTAAAATTTCCATCAGTAGAAGCGCTCCCTCCGCAGTATACGAAATTTCGGATGGGGAAGAAGTATATGCTTTCCCTGCGGAAAAGTGTAACGACATAGTCCGTAATAACCTGGATACGCTTTGCGAATCGGTGGAAGACTGTTTATCCCGTTGCGAAGTGAAATTTCCAGAAAATTTACCATTACACGTTACGGGGGGTGGCGTCCTTCCCATGCGTGGATGCAAAGAATATATTGCAAACCGATTAAATCGTGTGGTTGATGGAGTTGTTCCCAATTCCCCCACGGAAAATAAACCTACGGATTCTTCAAAATTTGGCTTACTGAATTATGCACTTAAAAAAGAAGAAAATGAGAACGTAGGATTTCTTCAAAAAATATTCGGCAGGAGATAAATGTATGTTTGATAGCTATGTTATGCCTTCCGCAAGTGTTGCGCGCATAAAAGTTGTTGGTATTGGCGGTGCGGGAAATAACGCAGTTAATCGCATGATTGATGCAGGAATTCAAAGTGCTCAGTTTATTGCGGTTAATACGGATAAACAAGCTTTACTCATTAATAAAGCGCCCACAACCATTCAAATCGGGGAAGAATCTACCCGCGGACTTGGTGCGGGTGCAAACCCGGAAATTGGGCAAAAAGCGGCGGAAGAAAGTCGCGAACGGATCGTGGAAGCAATTCAGGATACGGATTTACTCTTCATTACCGCTGGTATGGGCGGTGGAACGGGAACGGGGGCAGCCCCCGTAATTGCTCGCCTTGCGCGTGAAATGGGGATTATGACGGTTGCCGTTGTAACGAAACCTTTCTTATTTGAAGGACGTATTCGTGCGGCAAATACCAAAGTTGGTTTGGAAAATTTAAAAAAATACGTAGATACATTGGTGATTATTCCCAACGATAAGCTTTTGCAAGTTGTTCCCAGCAATACACCCATGGAAGAGGCACTTCGCATTGCAGATGATATTTTGCGCCAAGGAATTCAGGGGATTTCGGAGTTGATTGTAACCCCCTCCTTAATCAATTTGGATTTTGCAGACGTTCGTACCATTATGAAGGATAAAGGTCTTGCGCATATGGGTATCGGCAAAGCGCGTGGGGAACGCCGTGTATTAGAAGCAGTTCGTAACGCCGTTGCAAGCCCCTTGCTTGAAACCACCATTGAAGGCGCAAAGGGCGTTATTTTAAACGTTCGCGGCGGAAAATCTCTTTCTATCGGTGAAGTAAACGAAGCCGCAGAGTTGGTGCGCGACGTGGTTGATTATTCCGCAAACATTATCTTCGGCGCGGGTATTGACGAAAACTTGGGTGATGACGTAATGGTTACCATTATTGCTACCGGTTTTAACGCAAAAGAAGAAGTGCAAAGGGAGGTGCGCCCCCGCCTTTCGCTTAACGATAGTGGCGCCATCTTTACCCCCCAAGCGCCCGCTGCTCGCCATGAATATGAACGCAAAGAAACCGAACCTGTGGTAAAGGAAGTTCGTTTTACCCCCGTTCCTTCTAATACTGAAGTGGAAAAAGCGCCTTCATACCGTTCCACGCCTTCCGCAACTGTTATGGAAGAAGACGACGAAGATATTCCTTCCCCCCGCATTGAAGCGAAGAAAAAGGGGATTCCGCAATTTTTACTGAAAATGCATAAAAAGTAAGAATCATAAAAAGCATTTATAAAAAATACCGCCACCCAATCGGGTGGCGGTATTTTTAGCGATCAAAACCGTTTAGTTCGTAAAAAAATAAGGTCCATAAAACCGCAATTACTCTGCGGATTCTTCTTTGGTTTTTTCATTGTAGGCGTTAAGGATACGGGCAACTAACATTTCTCGCGTGTCCGTTTGGATGGGGTGTGCAATATCCTTGTATTCGCCTTCGCTTGTTTTGCGGTTTGGCATAGCTACGAAGGGGCCTTCCGTTCCTTCAATGATTTTGATATCGTGAATCACGAAACAATCATCAATGGTAATAGAGGCAACAGCCTTTAATTTGCTGTCTTCCTTCTTGACCATGCGAATTCGCACGTCAGTAATTATCATGTTTATCACCCCTGAATATTATGATATGTTAATTTTACTACAAAAAAACATAAATTTCAATACCTTTTTGTGATTTTTTTCATTTTTTTTGATAATTTTTCACTTGAACACGTATTTTATCCATATCATATACTATATTATGTTAAAAAATAACGGAATTTTGTGTAAAAACACCTATCGGTTTTTAGGAATTGGCGGTATCGGTGTAAGCGCTTTAGCAGTTTTTTTGCGCCGGATGGGGAAAGAAGTAGTTGGATATGATAGAAACGGAAACTCGGAACTTGTAAAAAAATTGCGTGCTTACGGGATTTCGGTTTATACGGATTTTGAAACGTTGCCACCTGCGGAAGTAACCGTATACTCCGCAGCATTCTCAAAGGCAGAAGTGCAAGCGATTCTTGGAAAAAATTCTAAGTACCTTTCACGTGCAGAACTACTTGGGGAAATCATGCGCGAATTCCCCACATCGGTAGCGGTTGCTGGTTCACATGGAAAAACCACAACAACCGCAATGCTTGGGGAAATTGTAAACGGAACTGCAAGCACCGTATTTTTGGGGGGAGAATATCCGCCGTTTACGCGTAGGGGCGGATTTGGCAATTTGTATTCCGAAGGAGAATCCTTGTGTATTGCCGAAGCGTGCGAATATCGCCAAAGCTTCCTTTTTCTGCGTCCTTCCGTTGCCCTAGCGTTAAACGTAGAAGAAGATCATATGGAATGTTACGCAAATTTCCACTGTCTAAAAGATGCATTTCGGCGGTTTTTGGATGGTGGAGTGGTTTCGGTTGTCAACGTTGACGATCCATTTCTTGCCGAATATCCCGCTACGGTTACGTACGGACTATGCAAGCGTGCGGATTATTATGCGGATAATTTGCGTTCAGAAAATGGGAAATACGCCTTTGATTGCTTTGAAAGGGGGAAGTTTAGGGGGCTGGTACAGTTAAACGTATGTGGAAAACACAACGTATATAATGCTTTAGCGGCGATTGCCACGGCAAGGCAACTGTTTATTCCTTTTTCTGTAATAATCAATAAGTTGGCAGAATTTTCTGGTGTAGATAGAAGAAATCATTATTTAGGAACGTTTCAAGGTAAAAAAATTATCGCGGATTACGCCCATCATCCCACCGAAATTCAGGCAACGTTATTTGCTTTTCGTGAAGGGGAAAGTGGGGAATTTGCGGTGGTTTTTCAACCGCATACTTATGAAAGAACAAGATATTTATACAATGGGTTTGTTTCGGTGTTAAACGGGGTGAATAACCTTGCGCTCTATCAAACTTATGCGGCGCGTAACGGGGGCGAAACATCACAAAAGGAATTCCTTTTAAACGATATATCCGCCCCGCTGTTAAAAAGCGAAAATGAACTGAAAGGTTTTATAGAAAATCTTCCCCCAAACGTAACCCGCGTTTTAATTTTAGGTGCGGGGGATATCTTTGACGTCGCTTGCAATTTAGTTAAAACCGTTACTACGTAACGGAAGAATAAAAAGCGCCACGGACGAAACGGTCCGTGGCGCAGATTTTTTAGTTCATTAAGTTTACGATAACAGGGAGAATTTTTTCTTCCCGTTCTACCTTTTCGGCCTGCTCTTTTAACACGTTTCCTACGGCGGAAAATTCAGCCGAACGTTTAGCAATTTCCTTAACGTTTACCGCTTTATTTGCGAGTAGATTAATTGCAGAAGAGATATTACCAATGCCGTTGGTTAAAGCGTATACAATCAGCTGTTTTTCCATGGCAGTATTGAAATTTAAACGGATGGGGCCGAAGTCAAATCCCGCAAAAGCAATTTTACTGCCGTGCCCTACCAATTGAAAGGCCAGTTTGGGGTCAACTTTGGGATCGCAAGTGTACACCGCTTTATCTGCCATTCTTCCCGAGGTAATTGCGGAAATTTGTTTTGCCGCCGTGTAACCTGCTTCCGCCGTGTAATAAACGCCAAGCTGTTTGCACAGTTCTACGTTTTCTTCATCACTATCAATTAAAATGGGAACGCCTTGGTAGTACATAATCAGTTGGCATAAGATATTGCCAAGGGTTTTTCCGCCAAGCACCGCTACGTGATCCCCTTTATTAATATCTAATGTGTCAATTACACGAAGTGCTAAAGCGATATAATCAATAAAAACTGCGGCGGTTTCGTCCACACTATCGGGCAACACGTAAAGTTGGGAAGCGGGAAAAACCCCAAATTCCCTTAAAAATCCGGGAAAGTCTTTGCCAGCCGCCTTTACGTCCGGGCAATTTGCAAAGTCGCTTACCTTACAACGTGGGCACCCGTTGCAATAAGTAAAAGGATTGATATACACGCGCGCATTTTTTTCCATGCCAAAACAGTGTTCGCTGGCTTCGGTAATTACGCCCACCCCAAAACTGCCAGGAATGTTAGTGGAAACGTTTTCGGGTTCTAAGCACGCAAAAACGTCGCTTCTGTTTAAAAGCGCTTTTGTTATTTTTACCTTAGCGGAAGAAACCGAAGTAATTTCTTCGGAAAAATCGCCTTCTATCATGGTTTTGGGGGCGGTAACTTGCCAGCTTTTCATAAAAACTCCTTGCGCAACCGCAGGAAAGCGGTGTTTTTTACGCGCTATAAGGCATTATAAAGCAAATTTTCAAAAAGAGCAAGCAAAAATAATAGAAAAATTTAACGAAATTTATAAATAACTGTGTGAAAATGATTGACGAAACGCTGAAATTGTATTATAATCTTATCACTAACTAAGAAGAGGTGAGTTACTGATGAAACCCGAAATTCATCCCGATTATCACGAAGTTACCGTTGTATGTGCTTGCGGTAATACCTTTACTACCGGTACGACCAAGAAAGGGGACACTATTAAAATTGATATTTGCAATAAGTGTCATCCATATTTCACGGGCAAACAAAAACTCGTAGATGCGGGCGGACGTGTAGACAAGTTCAAAAAGCGTTACGGAATCTAAAAAATGCAGCCCTAAGAGTATGTTCTTAGGGCTGTTTTTATACTCTGAACGCTAAAAAGGAAAGTATGAAAAAGCAAAAAACGGCAAAAAAGACCAGTATTGGCGGTCAGGCTGTGTTGGAAGGGGTAATGATGCGCGGCAAGCATTCTATGGCAACCGCCGTAAGGGACCAGGACGGAATTATCCGCATGGAAACCGAGCGCTTAATCCCAACCGAAAAAAAGCCCTTACTTTTCCGAATTCCTATTTTACGCGGATGCATCAACTTTTTTGCTTCTCTTGTCAGCGGTACGAAAGTTTTGCTCCGTTCTGCCGAAGTGTTTGGTGAATCCGAACCTTCGCGCTTTGAAAAATGGTTGAGTGAAAAGTGTAAAATAAATTTAATGAGCGTTGTAATGACGCTTAGTGTGATTATCGGCCTTGCGTTATCGTTAGGTCTTTTCGTGTTTTTGCCACAATTCTTATACGAAATTGCCATAAAGCCCTTATTCCGTGCCGCTTTTGGTGTGGAAAGTATATGGATTCAAACGATATCCGAAGGCTTGCTTAGAATTGCTATTTTTATCGGATATATTTTGTTAACTTCCTTGCTTTCGGATATTCGCCGTACGTATTGTTATCACGGCGCCGAACATAAAACGATTTCTTGCTACGAAAAGGGGCTAGATTTAACAGTAGAAAACGTGCGTACGTGTACTCGCGTGCACAATCGTTGTGGTACAACCTTTATGTTTTTCGTTATGATGATAAGCATTTTGGTTGTTGCCGTAGTTCGTTCGGTAATAGAACCTATTTTTCCAACCGTTGGAGTGGATGGGTTTACCTTAAATAAGCTATGGCAATTCTTAATCCGTATCGGTTGTATTCCGCTTACCGCAGGGCTTTCGTATGAACTTTTAAAAGCCCTTGCAAAAACTGATAACCCCATTTTTACTCCCTTAAAAGCACCAGGATTGCTTTTGCAAAGAATTACTACAAAAGAACCTGACGATGGAATGATTGAAGTTGCAATCGCTGCATTTACCAAAGTGTTAGAAATGGATGAAGATGCATCCATTCCTACCGTAAAATTCGTTACGGCAAGAAAGTTTGGTGAATTTAAGGAAGAACAAACTAAAATTCTTAAGGATGCCGGAGTTGATGAGCAAGCAGACGTTGACTGGATTTTCTGTGAAGTTTTGAACGTAAAAAGGGAAGAGTTGCAATCCTTTGACAAAGACCGATTGCTTACCCCTTTGCAAATTGAAAACATTACCGCCCTTATCAACGAACGCGCTACGGGGAAACCTCTTGCCTACGTCTTAGGAAATGCAAATTTTTACGGTTACACCGTAAAAGTGGATGAAAGGGTTTTAATTCCTCGTCCAGAAACCGAACTATTAACCGAACGCGTGATTGCAGAACTGAAAGAGGGGGATACCGTTTTAGATTTGTGTACGGGAAGTGGTGCAATCGCTATAACCCTTGCAAAAAACACCAAAGCAATCGTTTTCGCTTCGGATATTTCCGAAGACGCGTTAACCCTTGCTAAGGAAAACGCGGCAAATTCAGGCGCGGAAATCACCTTTATTCAAAGTGATTTGTTTCATGAACTTAATCAAAAATTTAACGTAATCGTTTCTAACCCGCCCTATATTCCTTCGGCGGAAATTGAAACCTTGGAAAGAGAAGTAAAAGATCACGAACCGCGTTTAGCCCTTGACGGCGGTGAAGACGGTTTGGATTACTACCGCGAAATTGCGAAAACCGCGCGCAAATTCTTGGAAACGGAAGGCGTTCTGTTCTTGGAAATCGGCATTAATCAAGCCGAAGCGGTGGAAGATCTTCTCAAAAAGCATTACGAAGTTACCATATATCCCGATTATCAAGGAATTTTACGTATGGTACGGGCGGTGCGTAAATGATGACGGATAAGTTAGATGCAATTCTTGCGCGCTTTAACGAATTAACCGAATCCATTTCGGATCCCGCAGTTATTGCTAACAGCGAACTGTGGCAAAAGCAGGTAAAAGAGCGCGCGGAAATTGAAGAAGTTGCCGAAAAGTACAATGAATATAAACGCGTTGATTTAGAGCGCGAAGATTCCGAAACCGCTATGCAAACCGAAACGGACGCGGAAATGAAAGCGCTTTTCACCGAAGAATTTTATAATTGCAAAAAACGGTTAGAGGAAATTGAAGAAGAACTGAAAATACTTCTTCTTCCTAAGGATCCTAACGACGATAAAAGCATTATTATGGAAATTCGTCCGGGTGCCGGCGGGGATGAAGCGGGGTTGTTTGCCTACGATTTATATAAAATGTATCTTCGCTACGCAGAAAGTAAACGCTGGAAAACCGAAGATATTGATTGCGCTTTTACCGAAGCCGGTGGCGTAAAGGAAGCCGTGTTCAGCATTATGGGTAAGGGTGTTTACAGCCACTTAAAATATGAAAGTGGCGTACACCGTGTACAGCGCGTTCCCGAAACCGAATCCCAAGGCAGGGTGCATACGTCTACCGTTACGGTGGCGGTTTTGCCCGAAGTGGAAGATATTCAAGTTGAAATCAACGAAAAAGACTTGAAAATTGATACCTATCGCAGTGGGGGTGCGGGCGGTCAGCACGTAAATAAAACCGAATCCAGTATTCGCATAACCCACCTTCCCACTGGTATCGTGGTTACCTGTCAGGACGAGCGTTCGCAAATAAAAAACCGCGAAAAAGCCATGAAAGTATTAAAAAGCCGTTTGTACGACCATTACAGCGGTGCTTACGAAAAGGAATACGCCGAAAACCGCAAAGGGCAAATCGGTACGGGGGATCGCTCCGAACGCATCCGCACCTACAATTTTCCCCAAGGTAGGGTAACCGATCACCGCATCGGACTAACGCTGTATTCCTTAGATAAATTTATGATGGGCGAAATCACGGAAATGACCGAAGCCCTAGCCATTGCGGACCGCAACGCAAAACTTGCGGGTGAAGAAAATTAACGTTTACCGCTTATTGCATAAGCGGATAAGCCGAAAGAAGATCGGCAAGGAGAAAGATATGAGAATTACCAAACGTGCAGCAGCAATTTCCCCCTCTTTAACTTTGGAAATTACGGCTAAGGCAAAAAAACTAAAACAACAAGGCGTGTCCGTCGTTTCTTTCGGTGCGGGCGAACCCGATTTTAATACCCCCGCCCCCATTATGGAAGCGGCAAAGCACGCGATGGACGCAGGATATACCAAGTATACCCCCGCCTCCGGTTCGGAAGAACTGAAAAAAGCGGTTTGCGATAAGTTGTTAAAGGAAAACGGCCTTTCCTACGAACCTTCCCAAATTATCGTTTCTTGCGGTGCAAAGCATTCCCTTTACAACGCGATGCAAGCCTTGATTGAAGAAGGGGACGAAGTAATTCTTCCTTCGCCTTTCTGGCTTACCTATCCCGAACTCGTTCGTTTGTGCGGTGGGGAAGTGGTTTATGTGGAAACCAAAGCGGAAAACGCGTTCAAAATGACCGCAAAGGATTTTGAAAAGGCTATCACGTCTCACACTAAGGCGCTTATCTTAAACTCGCCGAACAATCCTACGGGTGCCGTTTACACGAAAGAAGAACTTTTCGCGATTGCAGAAGTAGCCGTAAAACACGGTATCTTCGTAATTTCGGATGAAATTTACGAAAAGTTGGTTTACGAAGGCACTCAGCACGTTTCTATCGCTACGCATAGCGAAGCAATGAAAGATTTAACCGTGGTTATCAACGGTATGAGTAAGGCGTTTGCTATGACGGGTTGGCGTATCGGTTACCTTGCCGCTCCCAAGGACGTAGCAAAGGCGATTTCGGGTATTCAAAGCCACGAAACCAGCAACCCTTGTTCAATTGCTCAAGCAGCGTCCGTTGTTGCCCTTACGGAAGACGACGGCTCCTTAGCTACCATGCAACAAGCGTTTGCGGAACGCCGTAAATTTGCGGTTGCGCGTATTCAAGAAATGCAAAACGTAACTTGTGTTGTTCCCGAAGGCGCGTTCTATATTATGGTAAACGTTTCCGCTTGTTACGGGAAGAAATTCGGTGAAACAGAAATTACTGGCTCGGTATCCTTTGCAAGTGCTCTTTTAAACCGCGGCGTTGCGGTAATTCCCGGCGCGGCGTTCGGTGCGGATGATTACGTTCGTCTTTCTTACGCAATCAGTAAGGAAGAAATTGCCGAAGGTTTAAATCGTTTGGAATCCTTTATTCAAGAGGTTATCAACAATGGCTAAATACAAAGAAGGGTTGTTTTTTAACGAAAATCTCAACCTGTTAGAAGAAGAACGGTACGCGTACCGCTTGCAAGACGTAGCGGAACCCGAATTGTACCGTAATACCTTTAATTACGACGAAATTCCCAAAACGGTGTTTAACCACCGCCACGTTCCCATGGATATGCCCAAGGATATTTGGATTACGGATACAACCTTTCGTGATGGGCAACAATCCACCAGTCCCTTTACCGTTGAACAAATAAAGCATATTTATGCTTTAATGTCCCGTTTAGGTGGAGAAAAAGGGATTATCCGCCAAAGCGAATTCTTTATTTACAGTGAAAAAGATCAACGCGCCGCCCGCGAGTGTATGGAAATGGGTTTAAAATTCCCTGAAGTTACCAGTTGGATTCGCGCCAATGAAAAGGACTTTGCGCTCGTTAAAGAAATGGGTGTAAGGGAAACGGGTATTTTGGTTAGTTGTTCGGACTACCACATCTTTAAAAAGATGAATTTAACTCGTGCGCAAGCAATGGATAAATACTTAGGTATCGTAAAATCCGCCCTTTCGGCAGGAATCGTTCCCCGTTGCCACTTTGAAGATATCACTCGTGCCGATTTCTACGGGTTCGTCGTTCCGTTTGCAACCGAGCTTATGAAGCTTGGCAAGGAAGCCAACGTGCCTATCAAGATTCGCGCGTGCGATACGCTTGGCTTTGGTGTTTCCTATCCGGGTACGTCTTTGCCCCGCAGCGTTCAAGGTATTATTTACGGTTTAAAAAAATATGCGAAAGTTCCTTCCGAACAGTTGGAATGGCACGGTCATAACGACTTTTATAAAGTGGTTACCAACGCGGCAACCGCATGGCTTTACGGCTGTAGTGCGGTAAACTGCGCCCTTCTTGGTATCGGTGAACGTACGGGGAATTGCCCCTTAGAAGCAATGGCAATTGAATATGCTTCTCTACGTGGCACAACGGACGGCATGGATTTAACCGCAATCACCGAAATTGCAGAATATTTTGAAAAAGAAATGCAAATTGCCATCGCGCCTACCACCCCCTTTATCGGTAGAGCGTTTAACGCTACCAAGGCGGGGATTCACGCGGACGGCATTTTGAAAGACGAAGAAATTTACAATATTTTCAACACCCAAAAACTTCTTAACCGCCCCATGCACGTATATATCAACCAAGCCAGTGGTCTTGCAGGCCTTGCTTACTGGGTAAACGATTATTACGGACTTCCCGAAGGGCAAAAAATTGACAAGCGTGATCCGTTAATTTTGGCGCTGAAAGAATACGTGGATAAAGAATACGCAAACGGCAGAAACAGCGTTATGGGGGACGACGAATTGGATACCTTCGTTCGCTTGATTGATGCTAAGCGTCATAAACTGATGTATATCCGTATGCAATAAAGTGGCTTTTTGGCATTTTAACTACCATTTAACAAATAATTTTGTAAAAATTAGGAAAAAAATTCAAAAAAGTACTTGAAAAAATTCTAGCGATAGGTTACAATATAGGCAAGACAAAAGGAGGTTTGGTTATTATGATTAAAACTATTTGCGGATTAAAAGGCTCTGGTAAAACCAAACGTATTATTATGCAAGCGAATAACGACGCGGCTGTAGCTACTGGCAACGTTGTTTTTATTACGGACACCAAGCGTTATATGTACGATTTAGTGCGTAAAGTTCGTTTTGTGGACGTAAAAGATTTTGGTATTTCTTCGCAAGAAGGGCTTCTTAGCTTTGTGAAAGGCATTGTAGCAGGGAATTCGGATACGCAGTACGTATTTATTGACGGTGCTGCCCGTATCACGGGTACCGAACCTGGTGCTATGGCGGACTTCTATAAGGAACTGGAAATGATGCGTGGCGATTTCGGCTTAAACTTCATTTTAACGGTTAGCTTGGCGGAAGAAGACCTTCCTGAATTTATCAAAAAACACGAAATTTAAAATTTACTTTAAACATTTTTTGCAGGAGTTTTTATGAGATTTATTAGCACGCGCAATACGCAAAAAATTGTCAGTGCGAGCGAAGCGATTTCTCACGGAATATCTGAAGACGGCGGGCTGTTTGTGCCTGCCGATTTTCCGTTATTAGGGGAACAGGATTTTATCGCGCTTTGCGGTATGGATTACGCCGAACGCGCAGCGTTCGTACTTTCCAAGTACTTGACGGACTATGATTACGAAAGATTAAAAGCGGCTTGTGAAGCAGCGTATTCTAAGTTTGAAGAAAACGACGCAGCACCCTTAATGTGCATAGATGAAGGGCTTTACGTTTTGGAACTTTTCCACGGTCCTACGCTTGCGTTTAAGGATATGGCGCTAACCCTTTTGCCCTTCCTTCTTCGCGAAGGCTGTAATAATCTCGGCATCAAGGAAAAGGTTCTTATTTTGGTTGCCACCAGCGGTGATACGGGGAAAGCGGCGTTAGAAGGCTTTAAAGATGCGGAAGGTATCAAAATTATGGTTTTCTATCCTTCCGAAGGCGTATCGGATATGCAAAAACTGCAAATGTGTACGCAAGAAGGGGAAAACGTTTCTGTAGTTGCCGTAAAAGGGAATTTTGACGATTGTCAATCCGCAGTTAAAAGCATTTTAAATAATGAAAACTGTATTGAGAATTTAAAAAAGCAAGGTTACATATTCTCTTCAGCAAACTCCATCAACTTCGGTCGTTTAGCACCTCAAATTGCTTACTATTTCTCTGCATACTGCGATTTAGTCAACGCAGAAGAAATTGAGCTTGGCGATAAAGTAAACTTTGTGGTTCCCACCGGCAACTTTGGGAATATTCTTGCCGCATATTATGCAAAAAAAATGGGGCTTCCCGTTGGTAAATTGCTTTGTGCTTCCAACAAGAATAACATTTTAACCGATTTCTTCCAAACGGGCGTATACGATACTAATCGTGAATTCTATAAAACTACTTCGCCTTCTATGGATATTTTAATTTCCAGCAACTTGGAACGTCTTTTGTTTGAACTGTTTGATCGCGATTCGGATAAAACAGCGGAAGAAATGCGTAAACTGAAAGAAGAAGGGAAGTATTCTATTTCCAAAGAGCTTTTGGATAAATTAAACGTAGAATTCTACGGCGGGTTCTGTGAAGAAGATGAAAATGCGGAAACCGTTTCGTATTTCTATGATGAATACCATTATGCGCTGGATACTCACACCGCAAATGCCGTTGCGGTTCTCAATCAATATCAGGCGGAAACCGAGGATATGACCCCTGTGGTCGTTGTTTCTACGGCAAGTCCTTACAAGTTTGCGGCAGACGTATTAAAGGCAATTTCGGGCAAGAAAGTGGAAGATGCGTTTAAAGCAGCCGCAAAACTGGAAGAATTAACTGCGGTTGAACTTCCCGAAGGGCTTGCAACGTTAAAACAAAAAACCGTTCGTTTTACGGACGTAAAAGAAAAGGATGAATTAATTGCAACCGTTCTTGCGTTTGCAGACTAATTTTAATTTTTATTTCACAAAGTCAATATAAAATGAAAGGAAGAAAATGAACGGTGTCCGTTGGTTTTCTTCTTGTTTTAAGGAAAAACATTTATGGAAACCCAAAACGAAAAGAAAATTTTGTTAAGTGCGGTTCAGCCTAGTGGCACGCCTACTTTAGGAAACTATATCGGCGCGCTTGCAAACTTTACGAAACTACAAAACGATTATAGCTGCATTTTCTCGGTAGCAGATTTGCACTCCATTACCGTTCCGCAAGACCCCGCGAAATTGCGCGCAAACACTTACGATTTGCTTGCGCTTTATCTTGCTTGTGGAATTGATCCCGAAAAGAGTATTTTGTTCAACCAATCGCACGTTTCCGCACACGCAGAACTTGCTTGGGTGTTAAATACCGTAACCTACGTTGGGGAATTAAACCGTATGACGCAGTTTAAGGCAAAATGTCAATCACATGCGGATAATATCAATATGGGCTTGATGGATTACCCCGTTTTAATGGCTGCGGATATTTTATTATATCAAACTGAACTGGTTCCCGTAGGTGCAGACCAAAAGCAACATTTGGAACTTGCCAGGGATTTAGCCCTTCGCTTCAACAACCGTTTTGGCGAAACTTTCCGCGTTCCCGAACCATATATTGCAAAAACGGGTGCACGCGTTATGAGTTTGGCTGAACCCGATAAGAAAATGAGTAAGTCGGATGCAAACGTAAACGCGTTTATTTCAATGAACGACGATCCGGATGCCATTATGCGTAAATTTAAACGTGCTGTTACGGATAGTGGCAGTGAAATTCGCTTTGGTCAGGATAAGCCGGGAATTTCTAACTTACTCACCATTTACGCAGTTTGTGCGGATACAACCGTAGAACAAGCCGAACTTGAATTTGCTGGTGCGGGCTATGGAACCTTTAAACAACGCGTTGGGGAAGCTGTTGTGGAAAAATTGCGTCCTATCCAAGAAAGAAAGCAAAAAATTGCACAGGATAAAGCATATCTTACCAAAATTTTGGCAGAAGGCGCTTCCGCGGCAGAGCGTATTGCGTATAAAACATTGCGCAAAGTATATAAAAAAGTGGGATTTGTTCCCCGCGAAAGGATGTAATTCGTGTTCGGCTACGTAAAACCATACGAATACCATTGTTTTGTTAAGGATATCGTATTATATAAATCGCTATACTGTGGCTTGTGTAAAAGTATTGGAAAAGGGTGTAATCAAATTGCTCGCTTTTCAGTTAGTTATGACGTAACTTTTCTTTCTGCACTTTTACATAATACCGAAGGGTTAGATGTTAAAGTGGAAAAGCAGCATTGTTGTACTCACTGGTTCACTAAGCGCCCCGTAGCCCTTCCTGATGAACTTTCCGTAACCCTTGCTCAGTTAAACGTTTTGCTTGCCTATCGTAAGCTATTAGATGATAAATTAGATGAGAACAAGGGTGGATTTAAGCGTTCGGTGTTCCGTAAAGCTTATAAAAAAGCGAAGAAATCTCTTCCCGAAGTGGATTCTGTGATTAAGGAAGAGTATGCACGCTTAATAACAATGGAAGGTGAAAAGGAAACAAGCGTAGACAAGGTTGCAGATGCGTTTGGCGTTATGATGCGGCGTATTGTTTCTGTTTTACCTTTAAAAAATAAAAGCGATTCATTATTGGATTTTGCTTATTTTATCGGAAAGTGGATTTATTTGATTGATGCGCTGGATGATTTTGAAAAGGATGGAAAGAAAAACGTATATAACGTTTTCCGTTTATCATATCCTAATGCAAGAACTCATCAGGAACTACAAATGCATGCCGGGGAGGAGTTAAAAACTATTTTTAGCACAACGGTTTTTGCTGCCCAAACTGCTTATAACGATTTAAAATTTTATTTTAACCACGATTTACTGGATAATATCGTTTTTCGCGGAATCCCGCGGGAAACGGAACGAATTATATTGAAAGGAGAGAATAATGAAAAATCCTTATGAAGTCCTTGGTGTAAACAAGGATGATTCCATGGAAGCCATCACCGCAAAATATCAGAAATTAAAAACCGTTTACGGTGAAGCCCGTTTTTCTGCTGGAGAAGAAGGGAATCGTGCAGCGCGCAGATTAACAGAAATTGAAGCCGCATATGCTGATATTCGTGCAGAACGTTCATATCAGGATTCTACAAGTGCATCTTCTGCGGAAGCTTCGGGCGATTTTGCAGGGGTTGAAGCTGCTATTCGTTCGGGGGATTTAGAAAAAGCACAATTATTATTAGACGTGGTAACCGACCGCACCGCAGAATGGCATTATTTGCAATCTTACGTTTACTATCGTAAAAATTGGATGAATGAAAGTAAAAAGCAATTAGAAATTGCCGTTTCTATGGATGGGGCAAATCCCAAGTATCAAAAGGCGTTGCAAGATTTAAATCGTAAAATGCAAATGGATCAGCAGCGCGTATTCACTTCGGGCAACGCCGCATACGGTGGTCAGCCTTACGGTGCAAATAATGGGCAAATGGGTGGGGATACTCTTTCTAATTGCTGTACCACCTATCTTTGCTGTCAAGCATTAAGCTGTTTCTGCCGCTAATATGAATAGTAAGGTAATTTCCATATCCGCAATTGCTGCGGCGGTTTCAGGGCTTTTAGTGGGGCTTGGCTGTTATTTGGGAAATTTTGATTTTTCTCTCTTCCTTTTAGCGGGTATTTTCCTTACCATACCATTATACCGCAATTCGGTGTGGGGCTGTGTTTTGGCTTATCTTGCCGGCGGGTTTATCGGACTTATGATTTCGGGGTTTAATATTATCGTTATTTTCCCCTATTTCGTATGGTTTGGTATTCATCCCGTATTGGGTTGTATTTTAGCAAGAAAAGGAATAAATAAATGGCTTTCTTTTCTAATTAAATTGATATTTTTAGAATTGACCATTTTTTTGCTTTTGCAGTTTACACAAGCGTTAACGGTAAAAATGGACTTTTTAAACGAAAACGCTTGGATTTTTTATCTGGTTGCAATTCCCGTTTTATGGTTTTATGACCGAATGGTGGAATACGTGGTTCGTTACTTATTCACCGTACTTTCAAAAGTGGCTAAATAATTTTAATTTAAAATAAAAATCCGCACCTAGTAGTGCGGATTTTCGTTTATACGCTTTCGGCGGATAATTCTTCTGCATTTGGGCAATTGCAAAGGCCACAAAACGCAGTTGTGGAAAGAAATGCGGCAATAATCAGTAACTGCGTAAAGGAAATTACGCCGTTGTTTTTCAAAATAAACAGTAAAGCAATTAAAACGATACACTCGTTACTCATTGTTTTCCCCTTTTAGACAGTTTTCTTCATTGTTATACGTTATGTGCCAAAATTAGAAATTATTCCGCCTTGCATTTATTTTATTACATTTGTTATACTTGAATAGGAAAACATATGTGAAATAATAAGGAGGAAGTATATGAACGCAACGCTACTTTTGGATGAACGAACGAAAAATATGGTTGAGCAATACGTGCCAACGGGGGATCTGCTTTCCGATTTGGTGGATTTTTTTAATATATTTTCAGATTCCACAAGATTAAAGCTTCTTTCAGCCTTAGCAATATCAGAAATGTGTGTTACGGATTTATCCCGCGTACTAGACCTCAATCAAACCACTGTATCACATCAGTTGCGATATTTAAAAGATTTGGGCGCTGTAAAACAAGAACGGCAAGGTAAAATTATTTTTTATTCACTGAAAAATGAAGCCTTAAACGACGTTCTTTTAAAAGGGGTAGAATTTTTAGGCTTTTAATAAAAAATCGTTTTACAAAAAAATGAAAATGGCGTATAATAATTCCATGGATACCATCAAGCAAAAACTTTCGGGTTTGCCCGACACCCCCGGGTGTTATATTATGAAAAATGCGGAAGGTCAAGTAATTTACGTTGGCAAGGCAGTCAACTTAAAACGCCGTGTTTCGCAGTATTTTCATGCAAACGTAAAAGGGGAAAAGGTGCGTAAAATGGTGGAAAATGTGGCGGATTTCGACTATGTTGTCGCCCCCACCGAAATTGATGCGCTTGCTTTGGAATCTAACTTAATAAAAAAGCACAAACCTAAGTATAATATTCTTTTAAAGGATGATAAACGCTATCCGTATATTCGCGTAGACGTAAAAAATCCTTTTCCCACGTTTACCATTTCCAGAAAGGTAAACAAAGACGGGGCAAAGTACTTTGGTCCCTTTATGGGCGGGGTGAACGTGAAGGAGGTTTTAGAACTTCTCAATTATGCTTTTTGCATTCGTCCTTGTACGGTATCGGTGATTGAAGGGAAACCCAAAAAACCTTGCTTAAATTATCATATGGGCAAATGTTTATCTCCTTGCTCGGGCGCGTGTTCAGCAACCGAATATCGGGCACGCGTTAAAAAGGCGATGGAATTTTTGGCGGGTAGTGAAGAAGGTGTACAGACCCTTTTAACCGAACGCATGATGAAGTTTGCGGAAAATGAACGTTTTGAACTTGCAATTCGCGTAAAAGCCCAACTGGAGATGTTGGAAAAAATTCGCTTAAAGCGCTTAACGGATATACCACGGTATTTATCTGCTGACGTGCTTGCTTACGAAACGGACGGCATATTCGCCACCGTAAGCATGCTTTTCGTCCGCGCGGGAAGAATGTTGGGCGTAGAAAACTTCACCGTAGAACGGGGTGTGGAAGGTGAATCGGATGCCCTTGAAAGCATTCTTTTGCAGTTCTATGCGGAAGGTAAGGAATTGCCCGAAGAAATTATCTTGGCGGGTAATCCCACGGATTTTGAAGGATTAAAAGAATATTTCAACGTTTTACACGGTAAAAACGTACAATTTACCTTCCCAAAAGTAGGAGTAAAAAAATCCCTACTTCACATGGCGCACGATAACGCAAGGGAGTATTTAGAAAAAAACGTAGAAAAACTGCAAACGAAAACGGCTATGACCGTTCAGGCTTGCACCCGTTTACAGTCCCTTTTATCTTTGCCGCGCTATCCAAAACGCATGGAATGTTACGATATTTCCAACATCAGCGGGGTGGATAAGGTGGGAAGTATGACCGTTTTTATTGACGGCGAGCCCGCAAAAAGTGAATACCGCCGTTTTAAAATTAAAACGGTAGAAGGGGCAAATGATTTTCTTTCCTTAAAAGAAGTGCTTCTTCGTAGATTACAAAAACTGGGCACAGAAGAAGAATCTCGGTTTCCCAAACCCGATTTAATTGTGATTGACGGGGGAAAAGGGCAACTTTCTTCAGTTAAAAATGTTTTTGATCAATTAAACATAACGGATATTTCGCTTATTTCTCTTGCGGAAAAAGAAGAAGAAATTTTTACGGTGGGGAAGGCTGATTCCTTGCGCTTAGATCGTAGGGACGTTGCGCTAAAACTTGTACAGCGGATTCGTGATGAAGCCCACCGTTTTGCATTAAGTTATCACCACACTTTACGTGACAAGCGCATGGTTGCGGAAACCTTGCAAAAAATTGAGGGTGTGGGAAAAGAAAAAGCGAAGCTTTTGATGGAATCCTTTCATTCGTTAGAAAAAATAAAACAAGCAAGTATTAGTGAACTGCAAGCTGTAAATGGGGTTGGCGAACGCCTTGCTAAAGACGTGTACGCATACTTTCACAAGGAGAAAAAAGAGGATGGAGAATAAGGCAAAAATGCGGTATAACGTCGTCGTATCCGATTATGACGGAACCTTGGCGCACAATGATAACACCGTTGCGGAAAGCACGGTTGGGTTGATACGGGAATTTACGAAACAGGGTGGTTCCTTTATGGTTTCAACGGGAAGAGGACCGCTTGGCATTATTCCTCCCCTTAAAAAAATTGGTATCACTGAAGGAAAGGTAATGTGCTTGCAAGGGTGCGTTGTTGCAGATATTGCTACGGGTGAATATCTTTCCTGCATGGGTATGGATAAAAACGTAGGCTATCAAATTTTAAAATGCTTGGAACAGGATATCGCAAGCGGACAAGAATTAAATATCGTGGTTTACTTAAACGGGATTGGACATGCCACAAAAATTACCGAATATATTGCGTGGTATCGCAGTGTAAACGGTTCTCCAATTACCGAAGTGCAAGGCTTGCTTTCGGATTTCGTTAACGAAAACGATTATGCGGTTAATAAAGTTCTTTTGGTGGATGACCCGCAAATTATTGATGCATATCAAAAGAAATACGCGGGTTTTTTTCAAGGAGTTTCCGTTTCTAAAAGTGCGTCCGAGTTGTTGGAATTTACGGATGCAGAAATGAATAAAGGGGTTGCCCTTAAAAATTATCGCGCGAAATTTTTGGGGGAAGAAGATAGGGTAATCGCCCTTGGGGATACCCAAATAGACGCACCCATGCTCCAAACAGCGGATTTGGGGGTTGCCATGGGTAACGCCATGCAAGAAGCAAAGGACGTTGCAGATATCGTGACCATTAGCAACGATGAAAACGGCGTAGAATACATCATTCGTAAATATTGTTTGGGTGAAGAGATATAAAAATTTGTAACCAAGCGGATAAAATCGGCATATTTTATAAGGGATACTGTTGTATCCCTTAATTTTTTTTGAAAACCGCAGTAAAACTACGCGAAAGATTTGAGTTTTTTTTGTAAATGCGGTATAATGGAGTATATATGACCATTATCATGGGAGATCATGTTCCTCGCATGGAAAAAGACGTAAGCCTGTCGCGCTTTTCCACCATGCGTGTAGGCGGAATTGCTAAAACCGTATGGTTCCCCCAAACCGAACGGCAAGCGTCATTTTTATTTCGTGAACTTAAAAACTGTAATTGCCGTTTTATCGGGAATGGTAGCAACGTTTTATTTGCGGACGGGATAATTCAAGCACCCCTAATATATATGGGGCAATTAAGAGAGATTTCGCTTAACGAAAATGGCGTTTACGCAAGCGCAGGGGTTCCATTGCCTTTGCTTTTTTCCCGCCTAAAACACTTTGGCTTTACTGGTGGGGAGTTTCTTGCTGGCATTCCGGGTACGGTTGGCGGCGGTGTTCTTATGAACGCGGGTGCCTTTGGTAAATGCATGGCTGACGTGCTTACTTCGGTGCGTACGCTTGAGGGGGATATTCCAGTTGAAAATTGCGCGTTCGGTTATCGCAATAGTAAATTTTTAAAAGAAAAAACCGTTGTTTTGGGCGCAACTTTTTTCTTTCCAAAAGGGGATAGTATGGAAAGTGATGCGCGTTTAAAACGGTATCGCACGATTCGTCAAAATACACAGCCCCTAAATTTGCCTAGTCTTGGTTCGGTTTTTCGCGCGGAAAATGGTGTTCCAGCGTGGGAATATATTCACGGGGCGGGACTTCGCGGATTTTCGATTGGCGGGGCGCAAGTGTCCGAAAAGCATGCAAATTTTATCGTCAATACGGGTAACGCCACCGCTAGCGACGTGTTTTCTTTAATTCAAACGATAAAAAAACGCGTATTTGAAAAGCACGCGGTATCACTTAAAGAGGAAATTCAATATATCGGAGAATTTTATGATTCTAACTGCTGATTATCATACGCATACGACCTACAGCCATGGAAAAGGAACCGTTAGTGAAAACGCTGCCGTTGCCGAAGAAAAAGGTTTAAAGGAAATAGCGATTAACGACCACGGGTTTTCGCATCCCGCTTTCGGTATTCGCCCCCGTATGCTTTCCAAAATGCGTGCGGATATTGACGCCGTAAACGAATGCGTTCGCCCCAAGGTGATCATGGGGGTAGAATCCAACCTACTCGGTGAAAGCGGTGCAATTGACGTAAAGCCAAAGTATTACGAATATTTTGATACCATTTCGGTTGGATTTCATAAATTTATTAAATATGAAAGAATTAAAGACTGGTTTGTGTTCTTAGGGAAAAACTTTTTAACGCAAACGTTTAAGAAAAATCCTTCGGACAAGCTGATTCAATTAAATACCAAGGCATATATTCGCGCAATAGAAAAACACCCTATTGATATTATTACACACATCAATTTCGGTGTGTTTTCAGATGCGGTAGAGGTGGCAAAGGCTGCGCGCGATAATGGCGTTTATTTGGAATTAAATGCAAAAAAGACGCATTTATCAGATGAAGAATTATTCCGCGTTGCCCAAACGGGCGTTCGCTTTGTTATCGGTAGCGACGCGCACAGCCCTGATAGGGTGGGTGAAATTTCGTTGGTAGAAAAGCTGTTAGACCGCGTTTCTATTCCCCACGAACAAATTGACAATATTGACGGGCGATTACCCGTACTTCGTTTTCAAGCTTATAAGCGTGAACACGGGATTGGTAGATAAAATGAATTTTACAACGGCACTGAAAAAAGAAATATTACAACAAAAACCCGAGAATTCTTGCTGCGAATACGCGCTTTTATCGGGCTTTTTGCGTTCTTCGGTGTCCGTGATTAAAAACAGTGCGGGTTACGGGTTTGAACTTAGGGTGGAAAGTGAAGAAATTGCAAATTTCTTTTCCGAACTTTTATTTAAATTATATGGAACAGAACCCGATTTATTTGCGTTTAAAGAAGATAAACTAAATGCCTGTGAACGCTTTATTTTGCGTTATCACGGTGAACGTGCATTTTTTCTGATGAAGGAACTGGGAATCCTTTCCTTTGATAATAATCCAGAGCTATTATCCACAATTTCTCCCTACTTAACCGAAAACGAATGTTGCCGTAGGGCGTATTTAAAAGGTGTTTTTTTGGGGGCGGGTACTGCAACTTTGCCCGAAAAAAGTTCTTCGGATAGTACTCAAAAAACCGCCACGGGATATCACTTACAATTCGTGTTTAGCACGCATGCTTACGCTACTTCGTTTTGTGCGTTTTTGGCTGAATTCGACCTTCTGCCCAAACTGATTGAACGTAAAAGCGGTTTTGTTGTATATTTTAAAAGTAGCCAGCAAATCAGTGATATTTTGGCGTTGATTGGTACCAGTAACGGCGTTTTAACCTTGCAAGATCGCTTGGTAGAAAAATCTTTTCAAAACGATCTAAACCGCAGGGTAAATTGTGAAATGGGAAATATGACTAAGCAAGTAAACGCTTTTGTTGCACATAAAATGGCGATTGAAGGGATTGATCAAGTTCTTGGTTTGGAAAATTTACCTCAGCCGTTGCAGGCAGTTTGCATTGCTAGGTTGGAAAATCCGGATGTTTCAATGGAAACTTTAGCTGAACTTCTTGGCATTAGCAAAAGTTGTTTAAACCACCGCTTGCGTAAAATCACTTCCATATACCGCACAATTACGCAATAAAAGGCATAATTTTTCTTAAGAAAAATAAAAAATACAAAATATGGGTAAAAAACAGTTGTGTTTTCCCTAAAAAATGTTACAATAATAAGGAACGATCTAATTTTTGAATTTGGAGGGCGTTACAGATGAAAACCATTGGTGTGCTTACCAGCGGCGGGGATTGCCCCGGAATGAACGCATGTGTTCGCGCCGTAGTCCGTTGTGCAGCTACGCGCGGAATGAAAGTTTACGGAATCAACCGCGGTTATCAAGGTATGTTAGAAGGGGATATGGAACTGTTTGACCCCATTGCCGTTTCTGGCTTAATGGGTAACGGCGGTACCGTGTTGCGTACTGCACGTTGTATAGAATTTAAATATCCCGAAGGTAGAAAAAAGGCTGCGGATAAGTTAAAGGAATTCGGTATTGAAGGTGTTATCGTTTGCGGTGGTGATGGTTCCTTTGCCGGTGCAAAAGCACTTTGTGAAGAACAAAATATTCCTTGTATTGGGATTCCGTGCACCATTGATAACGACTTAAATTATACGGATTTTACCCTTGGTTTTGATACTGCTGTAAATACTGCAATTGATTGCATGCACAATGTTGTGGATACAATGACTTCGCACGAACGCGTTTGTATTGTTGAAGTTATGGGTAGAAACTGTGGGGATATCGCCTTATATTCGGGGATTGCCAGTGGTGCTGACGGTATTATTATTCCCGAAATGCCCTATGATTTAGAAGAACTTGCTCAGCGTATAAAAAACACCCGTAAAATGGGTAAGGAGTCCAACCTCATTGTTTTAGCAGAAGGCTGTGGCCATGCTCATGCATACGTAGCACAATTTGAACGCTTACTTCCCGAATACAGTGTTCGCGGAACAAACCTTGGTTATTTGCTTCGCGGGGGAGATCCTTCTATGTATGACCGCGTATTCGCCGCGCGTGCCGCTATTCGTGCGGTAGAGCTTTTGGAACAGGGGATCGGCAACCGCGTAGTTGGTATTCGTAACAGCCAAATTATTGATTTGGATATTTTTGAAGCGCTGAATATGCCCAAAAAGGATAACCGTGAACTATACTCGGTATTCCATCAATTAGTTTTAGGTTAACGATTGGAGAACCAAACTGGGTTTGGTTCTCTTTTTTATAGGTGAAGAAATGCAACTTGTAAAAAATGCGGAATATCAAGCAGTAATTTCCTCTTTCGGTGCAAATGGGGAAGGCGTTGTAAAAACCGAAGGAGTAACGGTGTTTATTCCTTACGCCATGCCCCAGGAAAAAGTACAGTTTAAAGTGTTAAAAGTTAAAAAGAATTATGCTTTTGGTAAAATTACGAAACTGTACACGCCTGCGGATGATCGCGTAAGGGCGACTTGCCCGGTGTTTGAAAAGTGTGGGGGCTGCCAACTGCAACACGTAAAATACGGCACGCAGTTAAAGTTTAAAACACAATTGGTCCACGATTGTTTCCGTAAAATTGCGGGCATGGAAGTGGATGTTGCCCCTTGCCAAAAAAGTGAAGAAGAATGGGCTTACCGAAATAAGTTACAGCTTCCCGTGTGTAGGGATGAAAAAGGAACGCACGTAGGTTTTTTTGCAGAAAATAGCCACCGTATCGTTGATATTCTTTCTTGTCCTATTCATCCTGCTTGGTCTAAGGACGTAATTTCGGTTGTTCGTACGTATTTATCCACTTGCGGTGTTAAAGGCTATAACGAAGAATCGCATACAGGCGTATTACGGCACGTTATCGTTAGGGAAGTGCGAAAAAAACTAATGATAGTTTTTGTTGTCAACGCAGAAGATTTGCCCTATAAAGAAAAGCTAATAGAGCTTTGCACCGAAAAATTTGGAGCATGTAGCCTATTTTATAACGTAAACCAAAAGGAAACCAACGTGATTTGCGGGGAAAATACGTTTTGTTTCTACGGAGAACCCCGTTTAGAAGCGGAAGAAATGGGGATTCGCTATGAGGCAGGCCCCCAAACTTTCTTGCAAATTAACGGTTCGGTACGAAAAAAAATATATGAAAAAGCGGTGAAATTGGCCGTAAACGCGCCTGACACCGTTGTGATTGACGCATATAGTGGTGGCGGAATGATGACTGCTCTTTGCGCTAAATCTGCCAAACACGCCTACGGCATAGAAATCGTACCCGAAGCAGTTGCTTGCGCTAACGCTTTGGCGGTAAAAAATGGTTTGCAAGATAAAATGACCAACGTTTGTGGGGATTGTGAGCAAGAATTAGTGCCTTTGGTAGAAAAATTGCGTGCGCAAGGGGAACGAATTTCGGTTATTTTAGATCCACCTAGAAAAGGTTGCGCGGAATCTGTTTTACATACTGTTTTAAAGGCGAATCCCGATACCATTGTATACGTTTCTTGTAACCCTGCAAGTTTATCGCGGGATGTTGCAATCTTAACCAACCATTTAATTCGCAAGGATGGGGAACTTGTGAAGAACGAAGCCCCTATTTCCGCTTACGAAGTCCTTTCCGTTGATCCGTACGACATGTTCCCACAAACCAAACATGTCGAAACTGTTGTTTGTCTAGTGCGAAAGAATCACTTTTAAGGTTTTGGGGAGATAACATATGAACGGTATTGAATTAATCAAAGCGTTAGCGGTTCCTACAGGGCCTGTTGACGTGGTTTTGGATACGGATGCGTATAATGAAATTGACGATCAGTACGCGATTGCGTATATGCTGAAAAATGCGGATAAGTTAAACTGCAAAGCTATTTACGCCGCGCCTTTTTTTAACAACCGATCCACGTCGCCCGCGGACGGTATGTATAAAAGTTACGAAGAAATATTAAAGGTCTTGGATTTATGTGATAGAAACGACCTTTGCGATAAAGTTTTTCACGGCTCTACCACCTATTTGCAAGATGAAAAAACCCCCGTAATTTCGGATGCTGCCAAACACTTAGCCGCCCTTGCTTCTACTTATAGCAAGGAAAACCCCTTATATATAGTAGAAATTGCTGCGATTACCAACGTGGCGTCCGCTATTTTATTAGATCCGACCATTATTGATAAAATTGTAATCGTATGGCTAGGTGGGCATGCGTTGGAATGGCCCAACAATATGGAATTTAACTTGCATCAGGATGTAGCCGCGGCAAGAATTATATTCGGATGCAAAGCACCCCTTGTGCAATTGCCTTGTATGGGTGTTGTTTCCGCTTTTGATACCACGAAACCTGAGTTAGAATCGCGTTTAATGGGTAAAAACAAGCTTGCTGATTATCTTGCAAAAAACACCTTTGATTATATGAAGCATTTACCCGAAAACATAGCTTGGAGTAGGGCAATTTGGGACGTAACCGCGGTTGCGTGGTTGTTAAACGAAGGGGACGTGTTTATGAGTTCGCGCATCATACATGCGCCCATTCCTGAATACGATCACCACTACGCAAAAAGCGAAAACACTCATTTTATGCGATATGTATACTATATTGATCGCGCCGCACTGTTTACCGATTTGTTTGACAAGCTTACGAAATAACTTTTGGCAAGAATTATGGGATATAAATACGAATTACATACGCACAACAAAATCGCTAGCCGTTGCGGTGGTTTTACCCCCGAAGAGCTTGTTACTACCTTCGTAGACCAAGGGTATACGGGGATTGCTGTAACCGACCATTTTTTTAATGGGAACACTGCCGCACCCGGAAAGGAATTTCCGTGGAAGTATCGCGTTGAAAAGTACTGCGAAAGTTACGAACTTGTGAAAAAGGAAGGGGATAAGCGCGGGTTAGACGTGTTTTTTGGCTTTGAATATACCTCCCCGTCCTTTCACAGTTTGGACCATCATGCCGGTACGGATTTCTTAGTGTTTGGGATAGATAAGGAGTGGTTAATTCAAAATGGTGGGGATGTAGCCGAAGTTTCCACTTCCGAATATTTAAATCGCTGCCGTAAGGCGGGTGGAACGGTAATTCAAGCACACCCCTTTCGCCTTGCTAAGGAATATATGAACCATATTAGCCTATTCCCTGACTGTGTGGATGGGGTAGAGGTGCTAAACGGTAATCCCAACACGTTAGGAATTCCCAACGAGCTTGCCAAAGCATACGCTGAAAAAATGGGATTTTTTATGACAGCAGGTACGGATATTCATCATAATCATACGGCAAACCTTTGCGTAACCGAACTTAACCGCCGTGTAAAAGACGAATTTGATTTAATTAATGCACTTAAAGAAGGGAAACAAAAATTATACGTTACACCTAACTTGAAATACGTACCATAATAAGCTAAATAAAGGTGATTATTTTTATGGAAACCGCAACATTTTTGGATTTTCAAAAATTAGATATTCGCGTAGGTACAATTCTTAATGCCCAACCTTTTCAAAAGGCGAAAAGGCCGGCATATCAGTTAACAATTGATTTTGGTGAGGGGATTGGCGTTAAAAAATCTTCTGCACAAATTACGCAAAAATACACACCTAGCTCGCTATTTGGTAAGCAAGTGCTAGCCGTTGTTAATTTTCCGCCCATGCAAATAGCAAATTTTATTTCCGAAGTTTTAGTGCTTGGCACGTATAGTGAAGGCGGGGTTGTTCTTGTAATCCCAGAACAAAATGTGAAAAACGGAGATAAATTAGGTTAAGAATAAAAAGAAAAGCCCCCGCTGGAATTTTCCAAGCGGGGGCTTAATACTATTATTTCATTTTTTGTTTGATATCTGTGGTGGATACGCCTTGCGTGTAAGGTAAATATTCAATGGAAACCCCAAGAGGTGCAAAGTCGGCCTCTGTTTGTAAATAACGGGGCGTTCCTTTCCAGTCGTCCCCCGAAAATAAAACGTCAAAATTAAAGCGCTTTAAGGCAAGCATTTTGTCGTTCGTGGTTGCAATATCAACAAGTTCTGCTTTATCAACGCACTTGAGTGCGCGTAAAATGCGGACCCTATCCCGTTCTTCAATCACTGGTTCTTTACCTTTAACGTTGCGTACGTAATCGTCATTGCAAACCCCAACAACTAAAAAGTCGCAATAAGATTTACAACGCTCTAAAAGGTTTAAATGACCAACGTGAAATAAATCAAAAACGCCGCACGTATATCCGATTTTATATTTTTTCATAAGTATCTCCCTCATTTTTTCCTTAAAAATTATAGCACCTTTATAAAAAAAAGTCAATAGCAAAATTTTGGTAAAGCTGAAAATTTATTCCTTTTATGAAGTTCTATTTTAAAGGAAAATGCATAAATGCAAAAATATGCAGTAAATATGCATAAATATATGGTATAATTTATAATTATTAAAAAAATATTCAAAAAAAGGAGGTTTTTGTGCATAAAATTACTTGCCAAACAAAGAAAAAAAAGGTATAATAGAATGGTAGAAAAATAGGGGGTATGTTTTACCCCGAAAGGATATTCATGAAAACGGTTTTTATTGACGGAAAGGCTGGAACAACGGGATTGAGAATTGAAGAACGTCTTTTCAATAGAAAGGACGTAACAATTGTTTCTTTGCCCGAAGAATTTAGAAAAGATGCTGGAAAGAGAAAAGAAATTATTAACGATTCGGATATCGTTTTCTTATGTTTGCCAGACGCGGCCGCTATTGATGCGGTAGCCATGGTGGAAAATCCGAACGTAACGATAATTGACGCCTCTACTGCCCACCGCACGAAGGATGACTGGGCATACGGTTTCCCTGAACTTTCTTCCGCCTTCCGTGAAAAGGTAGTTTCATCTAAGCGTATTGCTGTGCCCGGTTGCCATGCAAGCGGTTTTATTGCGCTTGTTTACCCCTTAATTGAAAATGGGATTTTGGATAAAAGCACGCTTTTAACCGCGCATTCTATCACCGGTTATAGCGGTGGGGGTAAGGGAATGATTGCAGAATATGCAGATGCCAACCGAAGCTCGCTTTTAAACGCACCACGTCAGTACGGAATTTCGCAAGCCCATAAGCACTTACCCGAAATGGTAAAAATGACTTGTTTGGAAAACGCCCCTGCGTTTATGCCTATCGTTGCAGATTTTTATTCGGGCATGGAAGTTACCGTTCCGTTATTTGCTAACCAAATCAAGGGTGGCATGGCGGCAATTAAAGAAGTATATCGCAATAAATACCAAGGTCCTATCGTAACTTTTAAAGAAAATGCTGATGAAGGCGGATTCCTTTCCGCGGGTGCGCTGTCGGGTAAGGACAGTATGGAAATTCAAGTCCATGGCAATGAAGAACGTATTTTACTAGTTGCCAGGTACGATAATCTTGGAAAAGGTGCTTCGGGCGCGGCTGTGGAATGTTTAAACTATAAGTTAGGGTGCTTACCTACCGAAACCTTGGTTTTATAATGGAGAAAACAGTATGAAGATGATTGATGGCGGCATTTGTGCCGCAAAAGGATTTACCGCAAGCGGTGTGCATGCGGGGATTCGTAAAAATAGAACGAAAAAAGATTTATCCTTAATTTATTCGGAGGTTTCTGCATCTGCAGCGGCAGTTTATACAACAAACTTAGTAAAGGGTGCGCCCCTTTTGGTTACCAAGGAAAACTTAGCAGGCGGCAAAGCGCGCGCGATAATTTGCAATAGTGGTAACGCAAACACTTGCAATGCGAATGGTGTAGAAATTGCCCGCGAAACTTGCGCCCTTTTAGCAAAGGAATTAAACGTTTCGGAAAAAGAAATCGTGGTTGCTTCTACGGGTGTAATCGGTCAACCTTTGGATATTACCCCTATTAAAAATGCCATTCCCGAGTTGGTAAAAGAGTTGGGAAATCACAGTGATGCGGCTGCGGAAGGTATTATGACTACCGATACGGTAAAAAAGGAAGTTGCCCTTTCCTTTACCGTAGGTGGAAAAGAATGTAAAATCGGCGGTATCGCCAAAGGTTCGGGTATGATTCATCCTAACATGGCAACGATGCTTGTATTTATTACTACGGACTGCAATATTTCCACCGCAATGCTACAAAAAGCACTTTCAACGGATATTGAAAACACCTTTAATATGGTGAGTGTGGACGGAGATACTTCCACCAACGATATGGTTACCGTTTTGGCTAACGGTCTTGCTGGAAACGCTGAAATTACCGAAGAAGGGGAAGACTTCGCTGCATTTATGCAAGCCTTAAACACCGTAACTGTGTATCTTTGCAAAAAGATTGCAGGGGATGGGGAAGGTGCTTCTAAAATGCTGGAATGTGAAGTTTTCGGTGCAAGAGATGAAAAAACTGCAAAAATCACCGCAAAAAGCGTAATTTGCTCCTCTCTTGTTAAAGCTGCTATGTTTGGTTCGGATGCAAACTGGGGTAGAGTGCTTTGCGCAATCGGTTACAGTGGTGCAGACGTTGACGTGAAGAAGATTGACGTTTCTTTCCGTTCCAACAAGGGGGAAGTTCCCGTATGTCGCAACGGAGCGGGCATTGATTTTTCAGAAGAAATCGCAAAAGAAATTTTATTGGAAAATGAAATCATAATTTCGGTAAACTTAAACAGCGGAAACGCAAAAAGTGTTGCATGGGGTTGCGATTTAACCTACGAATACGTAAAAATTAACGGCGATTATCGCACATAAGGAGAACGTAATGGATTTACATCTTACCAACGCAGGGCGTGCGGAAGTCTTAACCCAAGCCCTTCCGTATATTCAAAAATATTACGGCAAAGTAGTCGTTATTAAATATGGCGGCAATGCCATGGTTAACGAAACGCTAAAACAACAGGTGATGGAAGATATCGTTCTTTTGCACCTTGTTGGCATTAAAATCGTTTTGGTGCATGGCGGCGGTCCCGAAATCACCGAAACCTTACAAAAAGTAGGAAAAACCACCGAATTTGTTGGCGGACTACGCGTTACAGATAAGGAAACGGTAGACGTGGTACAAATGGTGCTTGCTGGTAAAATTAACAAAAGTTTAGTGAATCTTTTGGGCTTGAACGGTGGGAAAGCGGTTGGTCTTTCGGGATTAGACGGGCGCATGATTCGTGCAAAAATGAAGGATGAACGCTTGGGCTATGTTGGCGACGTGGTGGATGTGGACGTTTCCCCCATACAAGACCTTTTGGAAAAAGATTATATCCCCGTTGTTTCCACGTTAGGTTGTGATGACGAAGGGAACGTGTATAACATTAATGCGGATACCGCTGCAGCATTTATTGCGGGCAAAATGAAAGCTTCCCGTTTAATTATGATGACGGATATTGAAGGTATTTTGCGCGATAGAAACGATCCTAAATCTTTAATTCCTTTGATTGATTTAAAGGAGGCGGACGAACTGTTTAAGGACGGCGTTATTTCGGGTGGAATGATCCCCAAAGTAGATTGCTGCATCACCGCAATTCACAAAGGCGTAAGAAAGGTTATCATTTTGGACGGTCGCGTTCCTCACGCCTTGCTGATTGAAACCATGACGGACGAAGGTGCGGGTACCATGGTTGTTAAGGAGAAAAAAGATGGAAATGACTTCTAAGTTTCGTCATGAAGCTTTTCTTGCCGATACCTACAATCGTTTTCCTGTGCAAATCGTAAGGGGAAAGGGTTCCCTTCTATATGATGAAAAGGGGAAAGAATATATTGACTTCAACTCCGGAATTGCCGTAAACACGTTTGGTATGTGTGATGATGAATGGATTGCTGCCGTTACAGCACAAATGCAAAAATTTCAACATACTTCAAACTTGTTTTATAACAATCCAGCAGCTGAACTAGCAGAAAAACTATGTATGCGTACGGGCGCAAAGCGGGTGTTCTTCTCCAATTCAGGTGCTGAAGCTAATGAATGTGCGCTAAAAATTGCAAAGAAATACGCCCTATATAAAAAGGGCGAAGGCAATCACACCATCATTTCCATGCAAAGTAGTTTCCATGGTAGAACTATGGCAACCTTGGCGGCAACCGGGCAAGAAGCGTTGCATGATGATTTCTTACCTTTGCCCGAACGTTATATTTACGTTCGCCCCAACGATACTATGGGTTTAAACAAAGCCATGAACGAAAACGGCGTTGCTGCGGTTATCGTTGAAATTGTACAAGGGGAAGGAGGTGTGAAACCCTTAGAGCAAGCGTACTTAAAAAGCATTGAATCCTTTTGTAGACAAAAAAGCGCAGTGTTTATTATTGACGAAGTACAAACGGGAAACGGAAGAACGGGTTCGTTATTTGCTTACGAGCAGTATGGTTTAAAGCCCGACGTGGTAACCACGGCAAAAGGCTTAGGCGGGGGGCTTCCCATCGGCGCTACCTTATTATTTAATAAGGTGGAAGACGTGTTAACCCCCGGATCGCACGGTTCAACTTTTGGTGGCAACCCCTTGGCTTGCGCTGGTGCGCTTTCTATTTTAAACCGCATTGATGACGATCTTTTGGCAGACGTTCGCAAAAAATCCAAATATTTAATTGATAAATTCAAGGATGCGGAAGGGGTTAACTTTGTAACCGGGCTTGGGCTTATGCTTGGTATTGATACTAAACTTCCTGTTGCGGATATTTTAGATAATTGTATTTCTTTGGGTGTTTTGCCCATTCGTGCAAAAGAAAAAATTCGTATTTTACCCCCCCTAAATATTCCTTTTGACCTATTAGAAAAGGGGACGGATTTATTACTAAAAGCAATTCGTGGAGAACGTGCATGAAAAATTTAAGTTTTTTGAAAGGTAAAGATTTTTTAAAATTATTAGATCTAACCCCCACACAAATTGAAAAGTTAATTTTCTTGGCGGCGGATTTTAAAAAGAAGAAAAAGGCGGGCAAGCGCCATGAATATTTCAAAGGAAAGAATATTGCCTTAATTTTTGAAAAGACCAGTACGCGCACCCGTTGTAGCTTTGAAGTAGCCGCACGCGATTTAGGCATGGGCGTTACTTACTTGGATTCGCAAGGATCGCAAATCGGTAAAAAGGAAAGTATTGCGGATACCGCCCGCGTTTTGTCGGGGATTTATGATGGCATTGAATACCGCGGGTTTGGTCAAAACTTGGTGGAAGAACTGGCTACTTACGCTTCAGTTCCCGTTTGGAACGGTTTGACGAACGAATTCCACCCCACACAAATTCTTGCCGATTTCTTAACGATTCATGAACGTTTTGGTAAGATAAAAGGAATTAAGCTTGTTTACATGGGTGATGCGCGTTATAATATGGGCAATTCGCTTATGGTTGGTGCAGCAAAAATGGGTATGGATTTTGTTGCATGCGCACCTAAAAAATATCAGCCCGCAGAAGACCTTGTAAAAACTTGCAAAGAAATTGCCGCACAAACGGGTGGATCTATTACTTTAGAAGCGGATCCCATGGTTGCGGTAAAAGACGCCAATGTAATTTATACGGACGTATGGGTTTCTATGGGTGAACCGGTATCTGTTTGGGAAGAACGCATTAGTGAACTTTCCCCCTATCAAGTAAACAAAGCCTTAATGGATGCGGCGGCTGAAAACGTTGTATTTATGCACTGCTTACCTGCTTTCCACGATATGAAAACTACCGTAGGGAAGGAAATGGGTGAAAAATTTAATAGAACGGAAATGGAAGTAACGGACGAAGTGTTTGAAAGTGAAAAGTCCATTGTGTTTCAAGAGGCAGAAAACCGTATGCATACCATTAAAGCGGTTATGGCAGCAACTTTATAATAATGAAATTTTTCTATAGTTTGGATTATAAAAATTTTCGGTGGAATAAAATATTCCACCGATTTTTTTATAAGGTATTGATAATTTGTGCGATATGTGATATGATATTGATATAGGAGTGTTGCTTATGCGATTTATGCTTAAAAAAATCATATTGCTTTCGGTTCTTTTATTTACCGTTTTTTTGCTTTCCGCTTGTTCTTTACCACAAATTCAAATTCCGGGTAGTTCGGAAGAAGTGGAAGGACCTTTTACGGTAAAAGTGTATTGCTACGTGCAAGACCCCGAAACGGGAGATTATGAAGAAGCGCTTGTTGGTTCCTACTCGGTGGAGAAGGGTGGCTCGTATACGGCAATGCCTACGCCACCGCAGTATCACGTATATAACCCTGAAAATAGTACGGCAACCGTTGATAATATCTCCAAGGATGAAAATTTAAAGTTATATTACGACTGCGAAACCTGCACGGTAACTTTTAGCTCGGGTGGGGGAGTTCTTGTTTCAGGAAGTGAAACCTTGGTAATTAGAAAAGGTCAAACACCTACGCCGCCCGAATATAGGCGTGAAGGTTTTGACTTGGTTGGGTATGATGATGTGGTTCGCCCCGTATATCAAGATACGCAGTTTACCGCATGTTGGGAAGCAAAGGCTTTCAGTTTAACCCTGCACGTTCCGCAAGGTGCAATGATTATAGATTCTGCGTACGTAAAATCTACTGTGGCGGGCGGATGGGAGTATCGCAGGCAAATTACTGCGGAAAGCGAATTTGTTCTTCCTACGCCTTATTACGACGGGGGAACCTTCCGTGGATGGAAATATAACCTGTCCGATAATGATACCGTTACTTCCGTTTCTCGTGGAACAACGCAGTCTATCACCCTTTATGCTGACTTTGGGGAAAACGTATATATGATGACGTTTGTGGGGGATGAGATTCCTCCAATTTCCCCTTACGTTTTGCCGGCGGGAAATCCTATTTCCGCCCCGAAAATTCCCCCAGAAAGCCAAAGAGTTGGTTACGGCTTAAATTGGTATACAAACGCCGATTGTACCAATTTATACGACTTTACAATCATGCCCAACGGTGGGGCAACGGTGTACGGAAAATGGGAAATTGATACTGGTACGGGTTTTGTCGGATGGGATGTGGAAAATGAAGAAATTGATTCGTTTGAGGAGTTAAAAATGTTTTTAGAATACGTAGTATTCTATAACGTGTTAACACCCATCACGATTCCTTGTAATTTTGCCACCTATTCTACGATTGAATCTTATATACAATCGGCATATAATCAGTTGCCTTTCCGCCAAGGCGGTGCTATTTCGTATAGCGTGCAAGGCAAAACGAATGATTTTTCTTTGTCCGTTGCAGCAACGGAAAGTACGTGGCAAACGGATGCAAGTAAATCCACGCCCAAAAACCAAACGGTAATTTATGATTACGTTGGTTATGAAACGCAAGGCAGAAGTGCTACGTTTAACGATTTTTATATTGATTCCATTCCCGTTTCGGTTAGGGTGGAAACTTCAAACCAACTTTCATACGTGGTAGAGCGCGGTGCTAAGCCCTTATGTGTAGTGGGTTCAAAAGCGGAAACGGTGTATCTTGCAGCTCGTAACGTGTTAAGGCAGATAATTTCCGATTTGTATACCGATTATGAAAAAGTTGAAGCTATTTACGATTATTTAGTTTTAAACGTGCAGTATGATTCTGCGCAGATAGAATCACAGCTTCCGTTTGATTGGACGTATTACGACGCCTACTATTTAGAAGGGGTATTTCTAAACCAAAAAGCAGTATGTGATGGGATTTCCAAAGCTTTTGCGCTTTTATGTGGGATTGAAGGGATTCCTTGCGTGCAGGTTACAGGGGCAAAATATGAAAATGGGGTAAGCGTTCCGGGTAGTGGGCATGCTTGGTGCAAGGTGAAGATTAATAACCAATGGTATGTGGTAGATCCCACGTTTGGCAATTTGCAGATAACAGGCCGCAACAAATCCGTAATGGACCACGAAATGTTTTTGACGAACGATAATTCAAAAACCGAAGTTGGTTATCTTGCCGATAATTTTACCGAAATTGCATGTAACGTAAATTACGGCTATTTTGATAAAAAGGAAGTGGTTGTGGATGGGGTTACCATTGATTTTGTGATTGACACGGTGCAAGAATTATCCTATATGCTGGAATATTGTGTTCAAGAAGAAGAAAATCTTCTCGGGTTTTCCATTGACTTTATATATCAAATTTCCGATCCGCAATATAGAAATAGTTTTAATTTGGCATATAATGCCGCTGTAAACGCTTTACGTGCACGGGGAGCAGTGTATAATTATACTATTTCGCATCTAAACACCGGCTTTGGAGAGGTTGTAAAATTGATTTTTTCCTAATAGTTTTTTAAACTAAGGAGGATAGCCGTGTGTGGCGTTGCCGCACGCGGCTATATTTATATGTGGAAAATTATACAGTGTAATAATGGATTAGCACACGATAAATTGCCATATCCGTAAGAGCATCCTCAATCGCAGCCTGTTGGTTTACAAACGCCACGCGAAGGCTTTGGAACCGGTGGGTGTATTTCTTTGCAACCTTCTTTTGCGCTCTCCGTTTTTCTTGAAGGTTTAGCGTGTTATCCATCACAATGTTGGTCTTCCCCGTGGGGGCGTAGGTTAGGACATTCGCTTTTCAACAGTTCCATCAGTATAAATGGTTATTTTATTTTCATTAGTGTTCTTTATATCGTTTACTTCTTCTTCAGAAAGAAGTTCCACCGCCGCTTGGGGTAATTCCGTGAAAGCGGCGTTTTTGTGCTATACATATCGTGGGCAATTTCATGAATAGCCGCGCGTTTGATGGGCGTTTGAGGAAGGTATAAAATTATGTGATTTGCCCCTTTGCCTCTAGTTTTAATTTCTTTGTCATATATACTCTAGCATCTAAAGGGAAAACTTCTAAGTTAATAGATAAAGAATACTAAATCTAACAAGTATGTTAGGCAGTATAAAACAATTTGAACAAAATCAAACTGAACAATTTGAATAAAATTTTAAACTTCATAATATTTAATCAGTAGTGATGCTATTGTGGGTGGAATAATTGCGGGGTATCTTGCTTTCATGCGGTTGTTATGCTACTTTTTAATTACAATCGTGCTACCTATGGTTGCGTTTTTTGAAGATGTTAAAGTAACAGTTATTGTTTGCGGTGGTAATAACGTTTTTAGTTTTACGTAGAATCCAAGCCATCACAAATATAAATTTTAAGCAAAAGTGTGTTGATAGACGTGTGCCCTATCTTGTATAATGCATGTATTTTCTTTTGTACAACAAAACCGGAATACGGTATTAGTTGTTGCGATAGGGCAATTTGGGTGAACGGTCAAAAACTCAATAATTACTATAAATCATTATACATTTGTTCATATGCGTAAATGGGTATTTGTTTTTATTTGGAGTAGGGAAGGGGTTGTACATGCCTGTTAAAACAATAAAAAATCAGCCTAAATAGTGTATTATGCGTAACATAGTACTAGGCAAAGGGCAAAAATTCACAATTCACACTGTGTATTTTGGCAAAATTAGTAGTACTATGTTACACATTATACTTTTTACAAATAGGTTTATGCTCCTTATTTTGCTTGCTTTTCTTTAAGATTGTATCTATTATTTAAAATTTTAATATAAATTCTAAACAATCTACGTAGTATGCCCACTTTTTTGTCGGCAAAAATAAAAATATTATGCATTTTGCTTTTCAAAACTTGATTTTTATGATATAATCATATCATAAATGGAAATTTGTTAAAAATTGAGGGCATACGGTTGTTAAATCAAAGTGTTAAAAATTCGAATACTTCCCGTTTTTTAGTAATCGGTCTAATTTTTTCACTTTTATCCATCCTTGTTATTTTGCTAATTTCCTTATTTTGTTATTTTGGTAAAGTTTCGGGTAATTCTATCCCCGGTGGGGAATTAGGGCCTTCGTATTTTCGTATTTACGTGTATGGTGCCATTCCGAACGAAGGGTTTCATGTGGCAAAATTTAATTCTACGAAAGTTTCGGATTTAGCAACTGCCGCTGGCGCGGATTTCGTAAATGATTATTATTTATATGCGGGGCTAACCGCTGAAAAAACCTTTAAAAGTTTTGAAGCAACACGGCTAAATGGGGAAAACTGTGCTGTTTTCTATTTTCCTCCGACAAATGCGTTAAATTCTTTTTCTTTAAACGCAGTTACCGAAGACCAGCTTTTATATTTAGGTTTGAATGAGTTGTCGGTGCAAAGAATTTTAGAGTATCGCACTGAAAACGGCAATTTTACGGCAAAGCAACAACTGTTAGAAAAGCAAATTTTAACAGAGACACAATATAGGCTTGTGTATGCAAATTTGTACTGCGTTCCAGTTGGTTATGAAAGCTTATTTGTTTCAAATGGGGGATTATAACCATGCGTTACGTTGAATTTGTAAAAGATCAAAATGTAAAAAACGCAAACGTTTTGTTTTTTTATGGGGAAGAATCTTTTTTCCGTGAAAACGCAGTTAAGGTTTTAAAAGAGCGTTTTTTGGCGATGGAAGGGATTGATTTTGACGTGTTTGATGCAAAATCCGTTCCTATTGAAACCGTGGCCTCTGTTTTGAATACACCACCGTTTTTAAACACAAAAAGATTAGTTGTTTTGAAAGAATATTATCCAACTGCGAAAGAGTATGAAAAAAGCCTCATTTCGCTTTTTGCTAAAACCGAGCAAGATTTTGCAGTTTTAGCAATTATCAATGAAAAACCTTGTGATGCAATTCTATCCGATTCCTTTTTTCTTTCGGTAGATTGCGCAAAAGAGTCAGACGCATATTTGGCTTACTACGCGCAAAAAAAATTAGAAAAACAGGGTGTTTTTCTCCCTTCGAGTGCGGCTTCCATATTGGCAGAATCTTGCGCGGGTAGTATGACTCGTCTTTCTGTTGAAATAGAAAAACTAATTGCTTTTTCGCTTGAGAAAGAAAAAATTACGAAAGAAGACGTGGAAAATTTAGTGCACCGCGATATAGAAATGCAAGTTTTTGATTTAACGGATGCACTTTCTAAAAGAAATTCGGAAAGGTCTTTGCGTATTTTAGATGTTTTGATTGCTAACAATGAAAAACCGCAAATGATTTTCGCTGCAATTTATAATGCGTTTCGGCGAATGTTGCACGTTTCCTTATCGTCAAAAACAGATGCTGAGCTAACGGCTGATTTAGGCGTGAAAAGCGCGTATGCAATTAAAAAGAGTAGGCAAGCGGCAAGTGGATTTACAAAAAAGAGTTTAAAAAAGATCTGCGATAAACTATGCGATAGCGATCAAAAAATGAAATCCGGAGGGCTTGTGTCTGACGGCGTGTTGTATGATTGCGTATATTATATCCTTTCTACTTAAATAAGGGGGACTGGTTTGTGGAACAAATTAAAGAAATTTTTGCAAGTTTAACCGCGTTTGATGTGTTGGTTATCGTTCTTGCATTTTTATTGACATATGCAGTGTTTGCCTTTTTAAAGGCGAATAACGCGCGCTTAATCGTTTGGTTTTACGCGCTTGCGCTTTCGGTTGTTTCGTGTATTCTTTTGGTGCGCGAGTTAAGTGGTGTGTGGATTTTGTTGGTTCCGGCAATTTTTATTTTGGTCATTGCCCCCGTATTTTCTTTGGAAATTAAACGCATGCTTTGGAGTGGAAAGATGATTTCCCGTAATCACGAACAAAAAATTCACGACAAGCAAATAGAGCGGAGTGTTAACGAGATTATTCGGGCCGTTCAAAATATGTCTAAGCAAGACGTTGGTGCGTTAATTATATTAGCAACAGCGCCCGTTCCCAACTCCATTACTGAAAGTGGTACGGTAATCAATAGTGATATTACTTCGCAATTAATTGAAAGTGTGTTTTTCCCAAACACACCTTTGCATGACGGGGCAATGATTATTCGTGGAATTACGATTGAATCTGCCGGGTGCTTTTTGCCTTTATCGCAAGAATTGAATTTACCGCAAGAACTTGGCACTCGCCATCGCGCAGGTATTGGTATTACCGAAACGGTGGACGTAATTTCCATTATTGTTTCTGAAGAGTCGGGTATTATTTCCATGGCAAGAAAAGGGGAGTTTAAGCGGTATTTGGATACGGAATCTTTGCGGTCCCTTTTGGTTGAGTATTATCGCAATATGTATGGTAAAGGAAAGGAGAGTAAAAATGACGACTAAAAAATTTAAAAACGTACTAAAATCCGTATTCGTTAGAAATATTGAGTTAAAATTCACGGCAATTTTGTTAACCATTTTAACCTTTATTGTGGTTAATATGTAAAGGTGGGTTTTATGAATAACGTTGTAAAAGTTCCTGAATTTATGTTGCCCCAAGGGGTGGATTATAAAAAATGGGCGGTTATTGCTTGTGATCAGTTTACGTCGCAACCTGACTACTGGGAAAATGTTGAACGGGAAGTTGGGGGATCTCCAAGTACTTTGCGTTTAATTTTTCCTGAGGTTTACTTAGGGAAAGAAGATGAAAAGCGCATTGAGGCAATTGGAAGGGCGGCAAACAACTATTTAGAAAGCGGTGTTTTGGGGAAAGTCACAAAAGGATTCGTTTTGATTGAACGAACTACGCCGTACGCAAAAAAGCGTCTTGGCTTACTGCTTTGTGTGGATTTGGAAGAATATTCTTACCATATTAAAGATATGGCAAGAATTCGTGCCACCGAAGCAACGATACCCGAACGGATTCCGCCCCGCGTAATAATTCGTAAGGGGTCCCCTGTGGAATTGCCCCACATTTTACTGTTAATGGACGACGAAAAACGCACTGTGATTGAACCTCTTTACGAAAAAAGGGCACAATTTGAAAAGTTGTATGATTTTGATCTTATGGCGGGCGGAGGGCATGTTCGAGGGTATTTAATTCCAGAAACCGAAGACGTTTTAAGTAAGGTGTATGCTTTGATTACGCCCGAACGTATGCTAGATAAATACGGTGATGAAAGTGAATTTTTGTTTGCAGTTGGGGATGGGAACCATTCTTTGGCTACGGCAAAAACCTGTTGGGATGCAATAAAGCAAACCTTAACCGAAGAGGAACGGGCGGTTCATCCTGCGCGTTTTGCGTTGTGTGAACTTGAAAATATTTATGACGAAGGGCTTTGCTTTGAACCTATTCACCGTTTGGTGGTTGGCGTTGACGTGCAAAATTTCATCAAAGAATTTTCCGTGCAAGAATCACCTTACCGATTGGTTACGGCGCGTGAAGAGTGCTCGGTAGCGCTGGCTTCTGATTTGGCGGGTTCTATTCGCGTTTTGGATGAGAAAATTGCCGAATATATAAAAATGCACGGTGGTAAAGTGGATTACGTGCATGGCGAAGATGACGTGATTGGTTTAGCGAAAAAGGAGGGGGGTGTTGCATTCATCCTTCCCAAAATGGATAAGGCAGACTTATTTGTTGGTGTTGCCAAGCATGGAAATTTGCCTAAAAAGACCTTCTCAATGGGCGAAGCAGTTGAAAAGCGATATTATCTTGAAACAAAAATGATTGTTTCAAGCAAAAAATAACAAAAGACATTAAAAGGTGGCGTTTTATGAAAAAATTAGTTGTTTGCAAATTTGGTGGAACTTCCATGGCGGATTCCAAAACCGTGGCGCAATGTGCTTCAATTATTAAATCGGATGAAGCAAGAAAGTTTATTGTTGTTTCCGCTCCTGGTAAAAGTATTTTTGAGCCGATGAAGGTTACGGATGCGTTAATTGCTTGCTATAAAGAAGCGAAAGAAACTGGTTCTTGTGCGAATGCTTTTCATCACGTAAGAGAACGATTTGAAAGAATGGTGCAAGAATTGGGTGTTGATTTAGATATAAAGAGCGAATTAGATGCGGTTGAAAAGGGAATTAATGAGCATACGGAAACCTTAGATTACGCGGCATCCCGTGGGGAATTCCTTTCTGCAAAATTGTTTGCTAAGGTTGTTGGGCTTCCTTTTGTTGATGCTTCGGAATTTGTGTTTTTTGATAAACATGGTAATTTTGATGCGGAATATACGAACGATAAGTGCAGGGAAGTTCTTGGGAAGTATGATGGTGCGGTAATTCCCGGTTTTTACGGTGTAAAGCGCAATGGGGAAATTACCACTTTCTCGCGCGGTGGTAGTGATATCTCTGGATCTATCGTTGCTCGTGGTGTTTCTGCGGATTTGTATGAAAACTGGACGGACGTAAACGGGTTTTTGGTGGCAGATCCCAGAATTGTGGACAACCCCCAAAAAATTGAAGAGCTTTCGTATAAAGAACTTCGCGAACTTTCGTATATGGGTGCTTCCGTTTTACATGCTGACGCTATTTTTCCTGTAAAAAAGGCAGGAATTCCCATTAATATTCGTAATACGTTTGAACCCGAAAACCCCGGTACGTTAATTGTTCCCAACAGTGAATACCATAACGGAAAGGTTGTTACGGGTATTGCTGGTAAAAAGAATTTTAGCGTTATTTTAATTGCAAAATCTATGATGAATACGCAACTTGGTTTTGCACGCCGTATTCTGTCGGTGCTGGAATACCATGAAATGCCCTACGAACACATGCCTTCGGGTATTGATACACTTTCGGTAATTTTGGATACCACGGGAAGGAGTTCGGAGGAGTTGGAGGCAATTGTTCGTGAAATTTCTTCGGCGGTGCAGCCAGATAGCATCTCTGTGATTGATAAAATTTCGCTTGTTGCAACCGTTGGGCATGGTATGTTTAAAAAGGTGGGAACAGCTGCTAGGTTATTTACTGCGCTTGCAAGAAACAACGTAAATATTCGCATGATTGATCAGGGTTCTTCCGAATTAAACATCATTATCGGTGTTGCGAATGACGATTACGAAACTTGTATTCGCGCAATTTATGAAGAATTCTTCCTATAATTTTTATTAACGTACTATAATTTTTATTAACGAAAGAAAATCCCGATTGACCTAAATATGGTCAACCGGGATTTAATTTTTTTGTTATAATTTAGGCAATTCCCCCCAAAAGCTGCATTGCGATAAAGCAATAGATTAAAAGGGAAAGAACGTCAACGATTGTGGTAATAAAGGGATTTGCAACTACTGCGGGGTCTAAATGGCAAACTTTTGCAAGTAGGGGAAGGATGCAACCAACAAGCTTTGCTAAAATGATCGTTGCAAGCATGGTAAGGCAAATTACAAGGGCAATTAGCATTCCATTATCTATGGTGTGGAGTTTATCAATTAAAAGTAATTTTCCAAAACACGCAACACTGATGGTAATGCCAAGTAGTAGTGAAACGCGTAATTCCTTCCAAATTACCTTTAATGCGTCTCTAAATTCTACTTCGCCAAGGGCAATACTGCGAATAATTGTTACAGATGCTTGGCTGCCGGCGTTTCCGCCCGTTCCCATGATCATGGGGATGCATGCGGTAAGTGTAATAGAAACGGCAAGCGTTGTTTCGTAACTGCTGATAATCATTCCGGTAAAAGTGGCGGAAATCATTAAAATTAATAGCCAGGGCACGCGATTTTTAAATAAACTCCAAATAGAAGTTTTTAAATAGGGCGTATCCGTGGGGGAGGTACCAGCAAGTTTTAGGAAGTCTTCTTCGTTTTCGTCCTGAATAACTTCAATTGCGTCGTCGTAGGTGATAATACCTACAAGGCGCTCTTCTTGATCGAGTACCGGAAGGGCCATAAACCCGTATTTACCAAGCGTTTGGGCGGCTTCTTCTTTATCAGTAAGCGTGTTTACGGAAACAACGTTTGTTTCCATTAGGTCTGAAATTAGGGTGTTTTGGTCTGCAAGAAGAAGGTTTTTGACTGTGCAAAGTCCTAAAAGTTTGCTGCCGCTATCAACAACGTAGCAGTTGTAGATGGTTTCTTTATCAATGCCTACTTTTCTAATACGGGCAAATGCCTCTGCTACCGTCATGGTTTCCCGAAGACTAACGTACTCAATGGTCATAACGCTTCCTGCGCTATCATCGGGATATTTCAAAATTTTATTGATCATAATCCTCATTTCGGGGGAGGATTGGCGCATAATTCTGCGAACTACGTTGGCGGGCATCTCTTCAATGATGTCAACCGTATCGTCTAAGAAGATGTTTTGTAACACTTCTTCTAATTCTTTATCGCTAAATGCTTGAATTAGTAGTTCTTGCGTGTCGCTATCCATTTCAACGAAAACGTCTGCGGCCAGTTCTTTGGATAGTAGGCGGAAGGCAATTAAAAAGTCTTCTTTATTTACGTCATGTTGAATTTCGTGTAAAAGCTCTGCAAGGTCGGGTGGTAGTAGTTCGGATAGCGTTTCTTTGATTGTTTGATATTTTTTTGCAACGATTAGTTCGGTAATTTGTTCAACCAAATTTTCTTTTTCTTCTAAAAATTCCATTGTTTCGGCCTCCTATCTTGTTTTTTTGGGGAAGGCCCGCGCGCTAAATTTTGTGGGAAACGTAATAATCCGATTAGTGGATAATGCGCTTCCCGGTGCTTCGGTGCGGCGAGCTGGTGTTTTTTAAATTATTACTGCCTTCTTCCATGAAAACGCATCTCCTTTTTTGTATTTTATAAAGAAAACCCTGCCAAATTGCTCGGCAGGGAAAAATACGCGCGTATAATACCATCCGAGCTTTAGCTTCGCCGGGCGGTGTAGTTGCGTTAAACAGGGCCTTGAATCGACCGAGTCTGTTGACCGTAATAAGCGTGTCTCCACAATTATTCGGCAGCAACCCATATCCCGAGCGGTAGCCTTACCTACTGGAATTATTCTTCACGTATCCTATTATAATCCGTTTCGTAGAGTTTGTCAACGAAAAAAGAATTTTTTTTCTAATAACAGCGTTTTTTTTCGTAAAAAAATTAAAAGATGTAAGGGATTGTGATTTTGTTTGAATAAACTGCCGTGTTATTTGTCTGGTTCTTATTGTCTTGGGTATTTTTCTGTATAAAATACCGATAAGTTTTGCCTGGGGTTACGTTCTTGTCTGTAAAGGTGAAATTCTCCGTTTTTTCAAGGTGGCACAGCTGTGTTGTTTTGGGGGGAGTGTTTTGTGCTATTTCTTCTCTAGATAGGGTAAAATTCCCGCTTTCTTTTACACATAGTACTATGCAAACATTGAAATTATCAATTTTCACCCCTAAAAACGCTGCTTTTACCCCTTTTTTATCTTCCTTGTATTCGGCAGGAATGCGATTTTTCTTATAATAGCTGAACAACTTATTGCTTTCAGTGTCCGTTTCGTTTATTGCAAATTCCTTTAGGTCGTTTTCATAACTGTATTTATGAAGGGCAATTTTTTCTATCCCGTCGGGCGGTTTTTGTAAGCCTTCCACGTTTCTTATTTTAGGTAGCTCTTGCCAAATTTCCATTGAAAGGGTAGCGGGAAGGTTCCCCCCCGAAACGGAATTGTCCATTTCGCCTTCTACTGATCCAAACCACACGCCTAAAACGTATTTTTCTGTGTAAGATATGGTATACGCGTCTGTATTTCCGGTTTCCGTTCCCACGGTTCCCGTTTTTGCTGCTGTTTCAAAGGGTAGATAGGATAACTTTTTTGCGGTACCGCTTTTTACGCTTTCTTTTAGCATATCTGTAAGCAAAAAGGTGGTTTCTTCGCTAAAGACACGTGTTTTTGTACTGTTTTTTATATAAATAGGCGTTGAATCAGCAAGAATTTTTTGCACAAACGTGCATTTTTCGTGCTCACCACCTTTCGCAATTGTTCCATACGCGTTTGTGATATCCATTAATGAAATACCATTTTGTGTTGCGCCCAACGCCAGGGGGAGGGAGTTGTCCTTTTCGGTCATAGAAAATCCAAGGCTTTGTAAAGTATTCCTTGCGATTTTTACGCCGATTCCGTCTAAAATTTTAACAGCTGGAACGTTTAAGCTGTGCGCTAATGCATATTTTGCGCTTACGTACCCGTGATATCGGTTTTTGTAGTTGTGTGGAGTGTATCCGGAATAAGAAATTGGTTTGTCTAAAATTAAGGTGGATTCGTCTATATAGTCTTGTTCTATTGCGGGACCGTAAACGGCTAAAGGTTTTAACGTGGAACCGCTTTGGCGGTATGCAATTCCGGTTGTGGATCGGAAAGCGGATACCAAATTAAGCTCATTATTTACTAAAATGGATGTAAAATTTGCATTTTTTGGCATGGAAAAGGTAAGTTCGTCTAATATCTTTTGTGCGCCAGTGTCTAACCCGGTATAAATGGTGATGGTGTTTCCGTAAGAAAACAAAGGAAAGGGAAGTGCCTTTTCTACTTCGTTCATCACTTCTTTTAAATAATCCTTTGCATATGTTTTGCTTTCATATATAACCTTTAAAGGTTCCTTTTTTGATGTTAAATATGTTTTTTCGTCTATATATCCTTGTGTGTACATTGTTTTTAACACCAAATTTCTTCTTTCTTTGCAACGTTCTATATTAGTGATTGGGGAATAGTGGCTAGGTGCTTTTACAATTGCTGCAAGGGTTGCACATTCTGCAACGGACAATTCCATCGGTTCTTTTGCAAAATACCGGCGACTTGCCGTTTTTACTCCATAGCAATTTTCCCCAAAATAAATATGGTTTAGATACATGGTTAATATTTCATTTTTGCTGTACTTTTTTTCAACTAAAAGTGCAAGTTTTATTTCTGACAACTTACGTTTCATTGTTTTTTTGCTATTTAAATGTGTGTTTTTAATTAATTGTTGCGTAATTGTGGAAGCCCCCTCCTTATACGCTCCGCTCTTTATATTCTTAAATAAAGCGCCTACAATTCTTTTTGTGTCAATACCGTTATGCGAGTAAAAACGCTTGTCTTCAATAGCCACAAATGCATTTTTTAAAGTAATGGGAATTTCATTTTCTGAAATTTTTTCGTGGACGTTTAAAAAGGAAGAATCAATTTCTTTGCCAAAGGCATCGCAAAATACGATTTTTTGTGTGGATAACTGTAATTTTTCGATAGAAAGTTTGGCGTCTTTGGTTAAATGATAGCAGTATATTCCGATACCTAAAGTTAAAATTAGTAATATTAAAAAGGAAAATATTGCCAGTTTTGTTATAATCTTTATAAATTTCATTTTTTTTACCGTTTATAAATAGTATTTATAAAAAATTCGGCATTATACTTGCAAAACTGCCGAAAAAACTGTATAATAGTGTTGAAGTTTAAATGGGGAAGTATACAATGGCAACACAAAAAACCTATCATATTGTTACATATGGTTGTCAAATGAATATCCATGAATCCGAAAAACTTGCAGGGATAGCGGAAAAACTGGGTTTTATTCACACCGAAACTGTAGAAAATGCGGATTTAGTGGTTTTTAATACCTGTTGTATTCGCGAAAATGCCGAGCATCGCGCAGCAGGGAATATCGGCGCGTTAAAACAAATTAAGCGTAAAAATAAGAATATGATTATAGCCGTTTGCGGTTGTTTAACGCAACAAAAGGGCACGGCTGAAGATTTCGCAAAAAAATTTCCGTTTGTTGATATTTTCTTTGGCACGCATAACGTTGAAGAATTTGAAACTTTGTTGTTGAACCGTCTCAATGGAAAAAAACGGCAAATTTCCCTTTGGGAAAAGGAAGGAAATGTAAACGAAACGCTACCCAAAAAACGTACCAGTTATCCTAACGCGTGGGTAAACGTGATGTACGGGTGCAATAATTTTTGTACCTATTGTATCGTTCCTTACGTTCGGGGTAGGGAGCGTAGCAGAAAAATGCAGGACGTTGTGAATGAAGTCCGCGGGCTTGTGTTAGAAGGGTATAAAGAAATTACATTACTTGGGCAAAACGTAAACTCATATGGTAAGGATTTGGGTGATGATACCAATTTTGCATCTTTAATTCGTGCTTTGGGTGAAATTAAGGGTGATTACTGGATTCGTTTTATGACCAGCCACCCCAAGGATTTATCCGAAGATTTGGTGATAGCAATGAAGGAAAACCCTCACGTTTGTCATTCGCTTCACCTTCCCGTACAGGCTGGTTCAAATGCGGTTTTACACGCAATGAATCGTAAATATACGGCAGAAGACTACTTAAATAAAATTCAAATGCTAAGAAAGCATATACCCGATTGTTCGGTTACTTCGGACTTAATGGTTGGATTTCCCGGTGAAACAGAAGAGGATTTTGTGGATACAATGAAACTTGTTTCTTCCGTCCGCTACCTTAATGCCTTTACCTTTGTATACAGTAGAAGAAAGGGAACGGTTGCAGATAAAATGGACTGTCAAGTGCCCGAAGAAACAAAAAAAGACCGTATTATGCGTCTAATTTCTTTGCAAAACGATATTACGCGCGAAATTAGTGCGGAATATCAAGGTAAGGAAACCGTAATTCTTTGCGAAGATTACGATGAGAAAAAACAGTTATACTTGGGTAGAAATCAATATGGACTTATGGTTTATTTTGCTTGGAGGCAAGAATCCATACCTGTTGGTAAATTTTTAAGAGTAAAAATTACCGAAGTGGGGGGAATTTCCCTTTACGGTGAAGTTTTGGAGGAAACACAATGGCTCTCTCACCAATGATGCGCCATCATCAAGCGGTTAAAGAAGAATACCCCGATTGTATTGTTTTTTATCGTCTTGGCGACTTTTATGAAATGTTTTTTGAGGACGCAATCACAGCGTCTGCCATTTTGGATTTAACCCTTACGGGGCGAGATTGTGGTTTAGAAGAGCGTGCGCCTATGTGTGGCGTTCCCTACCATGCGGCAGAAGGGTATATTGCAAAACTAGTCCAAGCGGGTAAAAAAGTTGCGGTATGTGAACAGCTTAGCGACCCGGCAACAACCAAAGGAATGGTAGAGCGTGGGGTTGTTCGCGTAGTTTCTGCAGGAACTTTAACGGACGACACACAACTGAATGAAAAAGAAAACAACTTTATTTCCATGGTTTTCGGGGATGATAAGGGGGTTGGGCTTGCTTGGGCAGATATCACTACGGGTGAATTTTTTGCAACCGAATTTCATGGGGAAGACTGTATTTACGATGTAATAGATCGTTTAACCCGCTTAAACCCTGCGGAAATTTTTGCAAATTACACCATTTGTAATACCGTTGCAGACCTGCCCGCGGTAAAACATCACGTTCTACCTAATTTTCAAACTTATCGTGATGCACAGTTTTCCTTTTCAAAAACAGAAGCTAAATTAAAAAAGCAATTTGAAGTGCTTTCCCTTTCTGGAATGATTCCCGAAGGGAATGCGCATGCGGTTATGGCGGCGGGCGCGCTCGTCTTTTTATTAGAAGAAACCCAAAAACGCGAACTTAAAAATCTTCGTGAAGTGTATTTTGAAGAAAAGGGAGATGGTTTAGTATTAGACTATAACGCAATTCGCAATTTGGAATTAATTCAAACCATGCGGGACGGAAAGCGTTACGGCTCCGTTTTATGGCTATTAGATAAAACTAAAACGGGGATGGGGGCAAGAAAACTTGCTTCTTGGCTTACAAAACCTTTAAATGACGTTGCAGAAATTGAGCTTCGTCAAAGTGGGGTAGAAGAACTTACAAAATCCACCTTAATGCGTCAAGGCATGGCAGAACTTCTATCTTCTGTTAAAGATCTTTCTCGTCTTTCGGGTAGGGTTGCAAACAACAACATTTCCCCAAGAGATGCGTTAGCTCTTGGAAAATCCCTTTCCGTTTTACCCAGTTTAAAATTTCAGCTTGCCACAATGCAAAGCCCCGCAATGGCGCAGATTTCAGCAAGTTTATGCGATCTTGGGCATGTTGAACATTTATTGCTTTCTGCAATTGATCCCGAAAATACGCCTACCGTAGTTTCGGGCGGTGGGTTTATTGCAAACGGTTTTTCAAAGGAGTTAGATGAGCTGAAAGACGTTTCTAAGAACGGAAAAACCCTTTTAGATGAATTAGAACGTCGTGAACGCGAAAAAACAGGGATTAAGAATCTAAAAATTGCATATAACCGCGTGTTTGGCTATTATTTGGAAGTAACCAATTCGTATAAAGAATTGGTGCCTTATTACTATCAACGAAAGCAAACTACAGTGAATGCCGAACGCTATATTACCGAAGATTTAAAGATTTTAGAAGATAAAATTTTAAGTGCCCAAGATAAATCTATCACGCTTGAAATTACACTCTTTGAAGAGATAAAAAAGACTCTTTTACAAAATTTACCCGCAATCAATCGCGTTGCAGAAGCTTTGGCAACTTTAGATTGTTTACTTTCTTTAGCGACTGTTGCAAAAGAAAATCGCTACGTTAAGCCTGAAATTTTACCACAAGGGGAGGAGTTGTCTATCGTTGGGGGTAGGCACCCCGTTGTAGAGGCGGTATCTAAAGACCCGTTCGTGGCAAACGATACGTATTTAAATGCGGATAAGGATCGAACAATGATTATTACCGGCCCTAACATGGCGGGGAAAAGCACGTATATGCGCCAAGTTGCCTTAATTGCGATTCTTGCACATATGGGCAGTTTTGTACCTGCTAAGGTTGCTAAAATTCCTATTTTGGATAAAGTCTATACGCGTGTAGGGGCAAGTGATAATCTGATTTTGGACCAAAGTACTTTTATGGTAGAAATGAGTGAAGTTGCTGCAATTCTACGTGGAAGTACGCAAAATAGCTTGCTGATTTTGGATGAGGTTGGGCGTGGAACCAGCACGTATGACGGGTTAAGTATTGCTTGGGCGGTTGTGGAACATATCACCAAGTTTATCCGCGCAAAAACCCTTTTTGCAACCCATTACCATGAGCTTACCGAAATTGAAGGCGCGTTAGATGGGGTTAAAAATTATAAAATTACCGTTAAGGAAATGAATCAAACGGTTGTATTTCTTCGTAAAATTGCCCGTGGCGGGGCAAACAAAAGCTTTGGTGTGGAAGTTGCTTCTCTTGCAGGGGTTCCGCAAGAAGTTACGAAACGCGCTAAGGAAATCTTAAAAAGTTTAGAAAAGAATAAGTTAAAAGTGGAAGAATCTTCTACTTGCGTACCCGAAGAAGATGTTTATGGCGTTTCTACGGCACAGCAGGAGGTGTTAAATGCATTATTAGATACGGATCCTTCGCTGTTAACGCCATTACAAGCGCTTACTTTTTTGGATTCTTTAGTAAGTAAAATAAAATCGGAGTAGGAAAATGGGAAAAATTAATTTACTTTCATCCGAAATTTATAACCGAATTTCTGCGGGTGAAGTGGTAGAACGCCCCTATTCGGTGGTAAAGGAGTTGATGGAAAACGCGATAGATGCAGGTGCAACGTCCATAACCGTGGAGGTGGAAAACGGTGGAATTTCACTTGTCCGTGTTACTGATGACGGGGAAGGGATGGATTCTGCCGATTTGGCACGTGCATTTTTACCACATGCTACCAGTAAAATTAAAAAAGCGGAAGATTTAAACGTGATTCAAACGTTAGGGTTCCGCGGGGAAGCGTTGCCAAGTATTGGCGCCGTTGCAAAAGTGGAAATTCTTTCTTGCCGAAAAGATGCGGAAAATGGGAATAAAATTCACTGTAACGGTGGGGAACTTTCTGAAGTGGTTCCGGCTTCCTGTTCGGTTGGGACAACCGTTACGGTGGAAGATCTATTTTATAATACGCCCGCGCGTGCAAAGTTTTTAAAAACGCCCAAAGGGGAAGAATCGGATATTTCCAATATGGTTTCCCGTTTAATTTTGGCACATCCAAGCGTTGCTTTTACCTATATTGCGGATGGGAAAACGGTATATAGGTCTTTCGGTGGGAATCCCGAAGAGGCCCTAATTGCGGTATACGGTGTAGATGCCGTTGAAAATTGCTATTACATTGACACGGTAAAGAACGGACTGCATATTTACGGATACTTGGGAAAACATTTTTATACAAAATCCAACAGGACCTACCAAACCGTGGTTTTAAACGGCAGATACGTGATCAATCAAACGGTTGCCACTGCCATACATAATGCATATCAAAATTACTTAATGAAACGGAATTACCCCTTCTACTGCTTGTATATTGATCTTCCCGGGGAATTTGTGGATGTAAACGTGCATCCTAATAAAGCAGACGTTCGCTTTGCAAGTAATCAAGTGGTTTACGGCAGTTTATATTCGGTTGTTTCTTCGGTATTAGATGGAACGTCAGCTGCCATTGATATTGTAAAAAATTATCCGAAAGAAGATGCTTTCCAAGGGGAAAAGCGTGAAACGGCTACTGTAAAACCTTTGGCGTTTACGGTAGAAGAAAAGGAAAAATCTGCGCAAGAAGAAATTGTAGTTCCTAAAAAACCCTTAGATAATACGTTGTTTGAAGCACCTAAAAGGGAAGAACCTGCAATCACTTATGCAAAAGCTGCGGATGGTGGATATGGAGCGTCTTCTGTTTTTGATGCCAATTTGCAAAATTTAATTCCGCCAAAAGGTTTAACTTCTAACGAGAGAGATGCGATTTTTGCAGAAAATCAACGTTTTTTACGTGAGTTAGATACGAAAAAGCAGGAAACAAAACCTATAGAGCCTAAACAAGAGCAAGTAAATGATTCCGTGTTTGCAAAAACAGAACAGCCGGCTACTATTTCTGTTTTCTCGCATGCCAATTACGTTGGGCAAGCGTTTAAAACCTATCTGATTTTTGAAATGGAAGGGGTTTTATATTTCGTAGATCAACACGCAGCGCACGAACGCATGATTTACGATAAACTGTTAAAACAAATGAAAGACCAAGCAATTGTGTCGCAACCTATGCTTTTCCCATACCATTTAACGGTTAACCCCCAAGAAGAGCGTTTTATTAAAGAAAATTTGGAAGTATTTAATGAATTGGGGATAGAAATTCAAGAATTTGGGCTTAGGACTTATCGCGTTTCAGCAGTTCCTGCCGATCTCGTCTCTATGGATTTAGGGCAGTTTTTTGCGCAAACATTGAAAGATGCGGAAGCTCTTAACGGGCTATCTTCTACGGATATAAGAAAAGAAAAATTGATGCAAGCTGCGTGCAAATCCGCCATTAAAGCAGGTTTTTCTATCACCGAAAAGGAAATTGATTTAATTGGGGAAAAATTAAGCCAAAATCCCGGATTAACTTGCCCACACGGTCGTCCTGTGGCGGTAAAAGTTTCAAAAACCGAACTTGAAAAATGGTTTAAGCGGATTGTATAAGGTGTAGTTATGGGTGAAAAACCACAAATTTTGATTGTTTGCGGTCCAACGGCGTCGGGGAAAAGTGCGCTTGCGGTGGCACTTGCAAAAAAACTGAACGGAGAAGTGGTTTCTGCGGATTCCATGCAGATTTATCGCGAATTTTCGGTGGGAACTGCAAAACCGACGATAGAAGAACAAAGGGATATTCCGCATCATATGATTGACTGTGTGCCGCCCAACGTTCCTTTTTCGGTGTCAGACTACGCAACGCGGGCAATTCCGATCATTGATGATATTCTTTCACGCGGGAAGGTTCCGGTAATTTGCGGTGGAACGGGTTTTTACGTCAACTCTTTGTTGTACTCGCTAAGTTATGGAAATCACGGCGGGGACGAGCATACTTTGGCTGTTCGGAAAAAGTATATGGATATGCTGCCCGTTCTTGGTGAAGAGGGTATTTATGCGAAATTGTGTGAAGTTGATCCCGTTTCTGCCCAAAAGTTGCATCCAAACGACGTAAAAAGGGTAATTCGTGCATTGGAAATTTACGAAACCTCGGGAATACGTAAATCGGATATTGTGGATGATTTAACCCCACGCTATACATATTTGGCTGTTACGCCTTCATGGGATAGGGAAGTTCTCTATAACCGCATCAATCAGCGTGTTGAGTTAATGCTGCAAAATGGTTGGGTGGAAGAGGTGGCCTTATTACAAAAATTAGGGCTTTCAAACGAAATGCAATCCATGCAGGCCATTGGATACCGTGAAATTGCCTTTGATTTGGCAAATTTTGGCAAATTGAACGATACTACGCCAGACATAATAGCGAAAAATACGCGAAATTACGCAAAGCGGCAGATAACTTTTTTTAAACGATTACCTAATTTACAGTATTTAGATATGAAAAAACCGTTTGCCGAAGTGGTAAACAGCGTTGTTTCCTCTTTTTTAGGAAAAGAAGCGAATTAACGGTATATTTTAGATTGAAAGCGGAAAAAATACCCCCACAAAGGTTTTGTGGGGGCGTTTTTATGAAAAATGCATTTGTTTTGCAAGATATTGTTTTAAATCAAATTCGTAGAGAACGCAGTATTGCCTATTTTTCTATGATAGACGGAAGGGAAGTTTCGGGAAAAATTCACGGATTTGATCATGAAACCGTTATTATTGACCTTGCAGATGGGAACCAAATGATGTTATATAAGAAAAACATCCTTTCTGTGTTGCCCCCAAAGCCAGTTTTAACGGATCACACATCCCTATAATAAAAAAAGCCGTTATCAAACCGATAACGGCTATATTTTTAAGAAAAAGTACGGAAAAGACCAACAACTTTACCTAAAATTTGGACGTCGCGCACCATAATGTCGCTATAATCGCGATTTTCAGGGTGCAAAACTATGTAATCACTCTTTTTATAGAATCGTTTTACGGTTGCACTGTCATCTAACAGCGCCACCACAATATCTCCATCGTTTGCGGTTTCTTGTTTTTTACAAATCAGCTTATCTCCGCTAAAAATTCCTGCATCTACCATACTTTCCCCACGGGCACGAAGTAAAAACATGTTTTCTCCGCTTTTAAATTGCGGGGGAAGGGGGTAATAGTCTTCAATGTTTTCTTGCGCAAAAATGGGGGTACCGCAAGCAACTTCACCAAGCAAAGGCGCTGTGGGCACACGAGCATCTAATGTTTGGCTTGGGGTGCGGCATAAACCGATTGCGCGGTTTTTGGAGTCCGTTTTATTGATAAGCCCACGGCTTTTCAGTTTTTCCAAGTAATTAAACGCCGTTGCTGTAGAATTTAAGTTTAAATCTCTACAAATCTCACGGACGGAGGGGGGATAACCGTTTTCGGCAACGAATGAATCTAAGTATTGCATTAACTCTTGCAGTTTCAGTTCAATTTCAGACCTTTTCATTTGTATTCCTCCTTTTTTATTCATTATATCATATTTTTTTTAATAAATCAAACATTTGTTTACAAGATTTCTTGAATTTTTTATTTTTTTATGATATAATTAGGATAGGAGGATAAGTTATGAAAGGTGAGCCTTGCGAATTATATGATAGAGAGTGTATTGAATGTGGTGAATGTGATGCTTGCGATCTAGATCCCAATAAAACCTGTGATAGTTGCGGAAAATGCTTGCATTTAGAAGAATATTCTAAAATTTTAATTGACGGCATCTTTGAAAGCGAAGAAGCTTGGGAAGAATTTTTAGCTTCCAAAGCGAACGAAAAAAATATAAAATAACAATTTGTTAATTAGAAATCCCCCCAAAACAAATTTGGGGGGATTGTTATTATCATTTTTTAAACGGTTGTTTTACAAATGAGCTATTCATTTTCTTCGTTTTCGGTTAAATGGGGAAGGTTGGCCGTTTCTTGCGCTTCGTTATTTTTTTGATTTCCCAAAAATACGGAGTTTGCGGCAGCCCTACGAATATCGTCTGAAATTGCAGCGTAGTGGCGTTTCGTTGTGTTAACGTCGCTATGACCTAAAACGTCTGCAACTACGTAAATATCGCCCGTTTGCCGGTATAAATTCGTACCGAACGTGCTACGTAGCTTGTGCGGAGTGATTTTTTTGAGGGGAGTTACGATTTGGCTATACTTTTTAACTAAATTTTCAACAGCGCGCACGGTAATGCGGCGGTCCTTTTCAGAAACAAACAGTGCACTTTCAGTTTTGGGTAGATTCGGGCGTTTTGCGCGTGCGGAAATCCATTCCAACAGGGGTGTTTTTACTTGATCCGAAAAATATAGGATTACGCGATTGCCCCCCTTTCTGGTTACGCGGAAACCATTGACCGAAAAATCAATATCTTCAACGTTTAAACCAACCAATTCACTAATGCGGATGCCCGTTCCTAAAAACAAGGTAATCATGGCTACGTCGCGAATTTTTGTTTTTTGGTGTGCGGCTTTTTGGCGGGGTGTTAGTCCTTCGCCATTTTCCACCACCGAAAGAAGAGATGAAAGCTCGCCATCTTCTAAGCGAATAATTTCTTTTTCATGCAACTTAGGCATGGAAAGCTTTGCTGCCACGTTTGTGTTAATACGATCCCGATTAAACAAGTATTTGTAAAAGGAGCGAACGCTTGCAATTTTTCTGGCTTTCGCATGTTCTTTACAATATTCACGCTTTCCGTTAATTTCATACGAAGAAAGGTAACCTGAATAGCGTTCTAAATCATCTGTACGCAAATTTTCTAAGTCTTCAAGAGTTATTTCGTTTGGTTTTTTCCCGCGAAATAGTTTTTCACATAAAAAACGGAAGAAAATTCTAAGATCATACGCATAATTTTTACGTGTTAAGGGAGAGGTTACGTTTTCAATGCCTATAAAGTAATCAGAAGCAAAAGAGGGTAGTTCGTTTAAGATTTCGTCTACCGTTTTTCTGCAATTTTCATCCCGTTTTACATAATAATCGTTGCGCATTTTCTTTTCTCCGTTTTCAGTATATCACAAATTAGAAATAAATGCAAATTTTCTTTGCAAAAAATATAATTTTGCGCTATAATATATACGAATACCATAGGAATACATAGTATGAAAACACTAAAGATAAAACACAATTCAAATTTTCCTTTCATTCATCTGCGCCCTTTTCTATTTGCGGCGCTAGGTTTTATTTTAGGAGTTTTATCTGTATTTCAATACGCGATTTACGGTAAAACCTTTCTTTTTATCCTATTTTTCGCACTAGTAGTCCTTTTATTTTTAATTTCTGTTTATCAATTTTTCCGCAAAAAATCTAAAATTTTATTGTTTTGTTCAACAATTGTATTTTTCTTTGGAGTATGCGGTGGGGTTGTTTCGTTTATGCAGGTTTCTGCATATGAACGTGAAGAAATCTCAAACGGGTATTATACCGTTTATGGTACAATTCAGGGCGAGTCAGAATTGGAAGACGGATATAGTTTGATGTTATCTGATTTAACATTTAGATCGCATGATGAAACAATTTATTCTAAATATCAAATGCACTTAATTGTTTTTGATAAAAGGGAGGAGCTTTCTATCGGGAAGCGTATTAAAGCATATGCAAAGATACAAATGCAGGAGAAAGGCGAATATTATTCCTATCAAATGGCAAATGGTATAAAATACGTGGCGTTTGTAGGGGATAGTACGGTAAATATTGTTGGTGAAACGAAAAATTTCTTTACTAAAATACGATTAAAAGGGATTTCTATTTTAGAATCCTTTTTAACGGGAGATCCTCTTTTTCTTTCCACAGGTATCCTGTTTGGGGATACCGCTGATATGGGCGAAGATACACTGGTTCAATTTCGTAAACTGGGAATAGCTCATATATTTGCCGTTTCAGGCTTGCACATAGGCTTTTTATGTTTAATCATAACAAAATTGCTACGTAGAACAGAAGCGCGCAATCCCATTCGTTTTCTTTTGCCCACCATTGCTGTATTTTTGTATGCGGGTGTGTGCGGTTTTACGCCTTCTGCCTTGCGTGCGGCAATTATGTGTGCTACTACATTATTCTTCACTTATATTGGCGCGCCATACGATAGCCTAAGTGGTGTTTTATTTAGCGCAATTGTTGTTTTGACGATCAATCCGGCAGACGTGATGTCGTACGGATTTATTCTTTCATATGCGTGTGTGCTATCTATTATAATCCTTGCTCCAATATTTAAACGCTTTTTGCGTCCTTTACCAGCTAAAATAGGGGATAGTTTAGCAATTTCTCTGGGAATTCAAGTAGGCGTTTTTCCCATACAAATGTTGTTGTTTGGGTTTGCTGCGCCCATTTCTATATTGCTAAATCTAATTTTTATTCCCATAATTACGGTCCTATATATTCTTTTAGTGCTATCCGTTTTGTGCGTGGCTATGCTACCTGAGTTTGCGTTGATATTAGTTTGTTTTCAAAAAATATTTGAAGTGCTATTATTGATCATAGGTAAAATTCCCAGCAACTTTACGATTGGCAGTTTTGATATTCGTGGGGGAGTGGCTGCGTATTACTTAGGCGTATTCATATCCTCTTATCATGTAAATCTAAAAGGATGGGTAAAAATAGTTTTAGCCTCAAGTTGCTTTTTAACGTTCCTAATTATAGTATTGTAATATTAAAAATAATTTTTAAAGAAAAAAATCAGCCAAAACAAAAAATATTGGAGAGAGTTTTTAATGTTATGTTAGACAAAAATCGTGTTAGGGAAGAAAGGATGTTAAAAACGTAATGCGTTATATCTATTCGCAAAAGTCTTGTTTTGCGAATAGATAAGGGGTAAAACAGGTAAGAATATAGGAATTTAGCATTTTTAACCATCATATTACCTTTAATAAATTTTTTAAAATGTTATCTTAACTGCGATTTTAGAACTTGGATTATCCATAATTTTATGTTTCATTTCGTTATTTTTTTATCAAACTGCTTTGTTTATTGATATTTTTTCCTTTATATCATGAATTTTAAATGATACAATGGACAAGCTACTGCATTGAGTTAAATTATAAATAAGAAAAACAAAATTGTGGATAACTTAATCAATTAGTAAAAAGCCATAAAATTTTACGAATTTTTATTGAATTTCATACAAATAGACGCCTTTAAAATCACTTAAAATCACTTAAAATAGCCTAAAATGCGTATTTTTGTGGATAACATACCCATTTTGTGGATAAATTTGCCAAAACTTGTGGATAAAGTGCATTTTTATCCACATTTTGCATTTTTATCCAAAAAACACCCTTCAAAAAACACTGAAAACTGGTAACAGCAATAAAAAAACAGCCAAAACAATAGGCTGTTTTTTACGTTTTTTAGGTAAATATTTAGTAATAAAATTTTATGAAAGTAAAACTATATTTTAAAATTAAACTCCCCCATTTAATAGTATTATCGGTACAAAGTATCTTTAATGCGATAAAGTTCTAGGGCTTTTCTGCGTTTTTTGTAGTCGGGAATATAAATTTCTACTTCCTTCCAAAAATCTTTACTGTGATCAAAGTGCTTTAAGTGTGCCAATTCATGCACAACAACGTATTCTACAAGTGGATAATCCACCATAATAATACGCCAGGAGAAGGTTAAATCGCCTTCATTTGTGCATGCGCCGTTTCTACTTTTATAGTCTTTAATTTCAACGGATTTAGGGGTAACGCCCATTTTTGCCGCGTATTCCTTTACAATTTCGGGAATTAACTTAACAGCTTCGTTCTTTAAAACACGTTTTGCATTTCTTGCCACGTCTTGACCAAACTTTACGGCAAACCAGCGTTCGGTTAACTTTGTAGTATCGTCCACACGAACAACGGACATCTTTTTACCGAGAAAAAGAATTTTTTTACACTTTATTACGTCGTCAAAATAGTGCTTTTCTTGTTCATTTTGGGAAATTTGCTTATTGATCCAGTCCTCGTGCTTTGCAAGAAAGATTAAGATGCGTTCTTCAGATAATCCGTTGGGTGCCTTTACAAGCACGCCTTTTTTAGGGTGATAGGCAACGCTTAACGTTTTTCTATCCGAGCGTTCTAAAGTGTATTCGTAATCCACGTTTGGGGTTCCTCCCACATGTAATTTTTCTACCTATATTGTACTATAAAATTTAAAAATTGTCTATATAATAGCTGGATTTTTTTAAAATTTCAAAATTTTTATTGTTTTAGTAAGATTTTTTTACATAAATTGTCTGACATACTAATTTGCAATTGACAGACTTATCACTTTGCGGTATAATAAACGTATATAATACGTTTACAAAAGGTAGGTGCACTATGGATTTTGATGAAAATAAATACGGAAAATCCCCCTTTTTAGATGACGACGAGCAAAAGAAGTATGATTCACCCGTAAATGCGGAAAGCGCAGAAAGCGACGATGATGACGATTTTTTTCCGACCTGGCAACGAAAAAGTTTTTTGGAACAAACATTAAAACGTGATGAAGATGAGGAAGAAGACGACTTTTTTAAGTCTTCTCCCCTTTCATATTCCATTTATGACGATAAGGATGAAGACCAATCGGCCCCCTTGGCGGACTCTTCCTTTTTTGCGTTAGATACCCCCGAAGATGATGATGAAACGATGGAAATTTCCAACAATAGCGAAACTGCGGACGAAATTTCTATCCAAAGCGAAATTAACGCAAATGAAGATGATTTCCAAGAAAATGCCCCTTCTTTTAACGAAATGACAGATGCGAACGAAGTAGCAGAAGCGGATGATGAAGAAATTGATACGTCCGATATCAGCGATTCGTTGGAAATTGTAACGGAAGATAAAGAAACGCTTGATGTAAATGGCACGATAGCGGAATCGGAAGATATCACCGAAGAAACAACGTCAGCTGTAAAAGATGAAGATATTGACCAAAACGAAATTATTGAATCAAACGAAGAAGAAAGCGTTTTGAGAATAGATGACAACTTAATCGAACAGGAAAATACCGCAAAAGATACCGAATTTGTGGCAGATGCCGACGTGGAAAGTAAAGAACAACCCGAAACTGATGAACTATTCCCCCAAGAAATAGAAGAAACGAACGAAACAAACGCGGAAGCTTCTGTTGAAGGAAGCAGTTTAGACGAATCTATTCAAGAAGCAGTGTCTCAGCCTTCGGTTACAATTAGCAGTGATTTAATTCGCGGACATATAAATACCATCATTTTAAGAACGCTTAGTGAAGGTGATCGCTACGGTTTAGAAATTATTCAAGAAATTGAAAGAAAAACGTGCGGTCAATATACGATAAAACAACCCACTTTATATAGTTCCTTGCGCCGTTTAGAAAATAGCGGATATATCACTTCATATTGGGGATCTGGCGAAACCAACGGTGGTAGACGCCGTTACTACGCTTTAACCGATAACGGAAGAAAAATTACCGACCAAAACCGCGCAGAATGGGAATATTCGCGCACAATTATTGATAATTTAATTTCCACCAAGGAATATGACTTAAATGCTACGCCTCCTACCGCGATTGATTTTACGTTGTTGAAAGGCGCAACCACCCGTGTTTTTGGTGCTGACCGAAAAGAATCCGAAAAAGAAATCAGTGCAATGGAAGAAAAGCGCGAAGAACTCCATAGGCAAATGGAAGAAGAGCAAGACGCGCTTGATCGGTTAAAATCAGAGCGAGACGACGTTAATTTGGCGCTTTCAGAAACGCTTGAAAAGACCCGCGAAATAGAACAATTGCAAGCAATGCGCTTGGAAGAACTAGAACAGCAAAAAGCTGAACTGGAAAAATTAAAGCGTGAACAAGAAGAAATTGCACTTGATATTTCCAGAAAACAAGAATATGCAAATGCAATTCCCACCGTTAGCGAAATGGAACGTACCGAAAGGGATTATAAAAACATTTTAGGTAGAATTTTCCCCCAAGAAAACGTACAATCTAACGAGCCAATGGTGAACGCAACTGAAACCTTAACTAATTATAATGCACAACCCGAACCGGAAGAAGAAAAAATCGCAGAACGCGACGGTGATTTTGAAAAATATCCAGATTTTTGGAGTTTTGAAGAAGAAACTGTGAAAAATTCGACTAAAAATGAAGAAAAAAATGCGTTTGTTCGTATGGATGAAGCCGAAAATAATCACTTCCCCGAAACGGAAACTTATGAGCGTAACGATAATTTTTCCGAATTTATTCGCAAGCACACCGAAACTTCCGAAGAAATGAAACGCAGAGATGCAATTCAAGATTACGCTTCTACCCCTAAACGCAGACAAGGAAAAATTGATTTTTCTGATATTTTTGCGTATGCAGACCGCAATCAAATGCGCGTTCGCTCGTACGTTGGCAATAAAACCGCAAGCAATCAAACACAAAAAAATAGTTTATTGTTTGTAAATAAAGTGCGCGCGTTAAGCATCTGCTTGCTTTACTTAATTATGATGTCGGAATTAGTGCTTTGCTACGTATTTACGGCAGATATCGTAGGCTGGAAAACCGAATTTTTCTATGCTGGAATTGTATTTACCGTACTTCCTGTTTTTGCACTTACTTTGCTACTTTCCGCATCGCAAAAACTAATTGTTCCGCGAAATAACGGAAAAGAAGCCCTGCTTACTTCCATCATTGTGATTTTTAACTTCTTCCTAATTTTAATCGTTTTGGCGCTGGTTATGGAAGTAAATTTGTCAAATACCCCCAAACTTCTTCTTCATTTTGGCTACCCCATTTTACTTTCTCTTAATTTGCCCGTTTACATTATTATTAAGAACGTACTTACAAAATCAGGAAAGTTTAATACTGCTTCTTAAAAGTACAAAATAAAGGGATAACGAATTTGTTCGTTATCCCTTTTTATTATATTTCTATTAGATTGGTTTATAAAATATTCTTATTTGGTGAAAAAGCCATTGCACGGTGCAAGACAAAACCTTCTTTCATAAAACGGTCAATGTTTAACACCAAAGAGCATTAAATGTGTTGCAAATAATGGATTTCCTCGGGGGAAAGTTTGCGTACTTTTCCGCGGTCCAGCCCACGCAAGGTTAAATCTCCAATTTTAATTCTTTTTAAGAAAACGACTTCCTTTCCTACCGATTCAAACATTTTGCGAACTTGACGGTTGCGACCTTCGGTAATCGTAACGTGTAGTTTCGTGTAATCATCCGTGGATTCTACCACGTGAACGTTACTTTTTTGGGTTTTTACCCCGTCAATTTCCACACCGCTACGAAGTTTTGCAATGGCTTGCGCGGAAATATCCCCTTCTATGCGAATTAAGTAGGTTTTGGGAACTTCGTTTTTGGGGTGTGTTAAACGAAAGGTCAAATCGCCGTCATTCGTTAACAGGAGCAGTCCTTCGGTGTCGTAATCTAAACGGCCTATGGGAAAAACTCTCCCTACACCAGCGGGCAATAAATCCATAACTGTGGGGCGTCCCTTATCGTCGCTTACCGTACAAACGTAGCCTTTGGGCTTATTCATAATGTAGTATTCTTTTTTTGCGTTTGCGGTAATTTTGGAACCGTTGACTTGAACAACGTCCCCTTCCTTTACTTCCGCACCAAGCGAGCAAGGTTTTCCGTTGATAGTAACTTCCCCGCTTTCAATCAGCTTATCCGCATTTCTGCGGCTAGTTACGCCGTTCTCCGCCAAAAATTTGTTGATTCTCATATAAACGCTCCTTATTGTTTCCCAACGATATTCCGTCTACATGCAATATAGTATAGATTTTTTTAGAAAAAAGCAAGCGATTTTGCACGAAAACCGCAACTTCACCTACCGGTTTTTTCAAATTTAGGTGTTTTTCGTTTGCGAAAGTCCAATTTACTTCATATTTTAAGTTGGAAAATTCATCTTTGGTCAACGGATAGAAGACAGGCCGTACGCTTCCGGCATACAATGAATATCCTTGGAAAGTAAAAGGAAACAACTTTTCAGGTCCCAAAAGAGCGTATAACGCGTAATTTTGAAAACCTAATTCCAACATGGATTTTGACTGTTCCCACATATTAGAAACGTTCAATACCACACCTATTAAGGTCATACCATTACGTTTTGCAGCACTTACCAAGCATCTGCCGGCATCTTTTGTATATCCAGTTTTAACACCGCATGCGCCTTCAAATGTGTTTAAAAGTTTATTTTTATTCCCAAAGGATACAGAAACCCCGTCCGGACGAACAAAAGAAATACTTTTTGTTTCTGCAATTTTTGCAAAAACGGGATTTTTCATGGCGTGCATGGTGATTATTGCTAGCTCACGTGCGGTTGTATAATGGTTTTTATCATGTAATCCGTGCGGATTTGAAAAGTTTGTATGTTTCAATCCTAATTCACTTGCAAATTCGTTCATTTGTGCAACAAAATTTTTTACGCTACCAGCGGTGGCGATAGCAACGGCCGTAGCGGCATCATTGCCCGAACGAAGAATTACACCGTAAAGCAGCTGCTCCAACGTCCAAACTTCCCCCTCCTTTAAGTAAATGGAACTGCCTTCAATCCCACACATTTCTTTTGTGATTTTCACGTTTTTTTGCAAATCTTGTGTACGAATAGCAAGATATGCGGTTAAAATTTTGGTCGTACTCGCCATTTCCATAATTTCATCCGCATTGTTTTCGCTTAACACTCTACCGCTAAACAGTTCGGTAACAATCATGCCACAATTAACGTTTTTGTAGCTGGCAGTTTCCATAGAAAGATCTTTTTCCATGGGAATTGCGTAATGTTCTGCAATACACAAGCAAGACACAATGAGAATTACAATCATAAGTCCGTAGATCATGCGTTCGTGAAGTTTCATTATTCTTTTTCTCCGGTGTTTTTTGAAAAATTTACAAGAAATTCGGATGCGGAATCAAATAGTTTTTCCATAGGTTGATTGGAAACGTTAATAAATTTTAAACCTTGACCGCGATCCACCAAAAACCCGGTAGGCTTCATAGAAAGGATTGCGCCGTTTCCCCCGGCAAAAGGAAATGGTTCGTCATATTTCATAAATTTTACGTCTCCATACTCCCCACCCCCGCAAATAAATCCAATCGTAACCTTGGAAATAGGAATAATTGTGCTACCATCCATTGTGGTAACGGGCTTGCCCACTACGGTGTTTGTGTCAATCACCGTTCCTAAGTTTTCCATAATGTTGGAAACCATATCAGATAGCTTGTTTTCTCTTTCTTTTAACATTTTTTAACCTCTCATTTAATAAATGCTTTACGATAGATAACCCTAAAATTAAAGGGGTTAACCATAACACAGCGCGCGCAGTTACGCTAAATTTTTCTTCGCCTGAAAGATAAATTTCCGATACGCTAATTCTAAGTGCGTTTTTTTTGGTGCGAACAACAGATATAAGTGAAAGAAAAACGGAATTGATTCCTTGTAAGAAAAATAACACTTCGGAAGGGTTGTGATGGTTGCCACTTTCAATCACTGCAGAAATTGCGCTTAAATGAAAGCCTTTTGCCACGTCGTAACGCGCTTTGTTTTCTTTTAATAAGGTCATAATGGGTACTTCCTTTAACGTTTTATTACGAAAAACCCAAATTTTTTTCCCAGAAAAGCAGATAAATCCACCCAAAATTTGCAAAAAACCGTATAAGTTCAAATTCCAAAATAGGCGATTTGAATCTTTAGAAAAATATCCTTCACACCAAACGCCAATTGGAAAAAACAAAACGGCGCATATTCCAAAAACCACCCAAGGTAAAGCCATAGCATTATTACTATTTGCAAAAAAAAGAGCGTTATGCACTTTTTGAAATAGAAAAACGCCCGACTTTCGTCGGGCGCTAAGTTTATCAATTTATTTATTCAATATGTATTAATTCTTCTTCCTTAATAAAATCGGGAATATCGTCATCATCAAAAGAAATTTCTTCTTGAATTTCTTCTATCTCGTCATCTGTAGGCGCAATTTCAGAAACGTATTCTTCCCTACGATATAAATAGTTGCTGTTTTCATCCGCCGTACCAACTTCTTGTGCACGAATCTTTTGCAAAATCGTTTCATAATCGGGCAAATCGTTTAAGGATGCAAGTTCAAAACGCTTTAAGAATTCATCCGTAGTGCCAAAAAGTGCGGGGCGCCCTAAGGCGTCTTTTCTTCCAACTACCTCAATTAAATTAATTTCCAGTAATTTTTGAAGGGCATATTCACTGTTCATGCCACGAATTTCTTCTAAATCTAGGCGGCTAACGGGCTGTTTATAAGCAACAATGGCAACCGTTTCCAACATGCTTTTGGATAAAGCTTTTTCGCGAATAGGGTTTAAAACTTCTGCAACAGGATCTGCATAGGCCGCGTTTGTTGCAAATTGCAACTTATCACCAAAAACGTTGAGTTTAATTCCGCTTTCTTCGGTGTATTTCGTATCTTGCAAACTCTTTGCCGCAGAAAGTACGTCTTCGCGCGAAATAGCCAGTTTTTCAGCGATTTCGGATGCGGAAACAGGGTTTCCTGCAATCAGTAAGATGGATTCTAACACGTTTTCTAAATTATTCAGCATTTGCAACATCTCCTTCTTCTGCTTTTTGAACGTATTCTTCGTTTAAAATTACCGTGATATTACCGTATATTTCATTTTGCACAACCTTGATGCGCTGTAGTTTTAACAATTCAAGCATGGCTTGAAAGGTTACAATCACTTCGCTTCTGGTCAGTGCATTTTCAAACAAATCAAAAAATTCAACTTGCTTTTGCGCCGTGATTACTTCGGTAATGAAACGAACCTTATCGTCTACCGTATGAATATCTTTAGGAATTTCTTTTTCTTGCGGTTTCTGTGCAGCTTTTAACGTAACGCGTTGTAGCATTTTTTCAAAAGCAGACATCAAATTTTTAAAGTTAAAGTCGTTATACACCACGCGAACGTTTTCAAAATTATCGTCGGGCTCTTTATAGAACACGTCGCGCTGATCCATAGTAAGCAATTTTTCGCTGGCTTCTTTATACAGTTTATATTCCTCTAAGCGGCGAATCAGTTCGGTTTCTGGGTCTTCCACGTCTTCCATATCAAACCCTTCGTCAATTTTGGGAAGTAATGCGCGGGATTTGATTTCTAAAAGGGTTGCAGCCATTTGCATATATTCCCCCGCCTTATCAATATCCACGCCATCCAAATTTTCAATGTACGCCAAGAATTGTTCGGTAACTTGAGAAACGAAGATGTCGCGAATTTCCACTTTAGCAGCACGAATCAAGTGTAATAACAAGTCCAAAGGGCCTTCAAAGTTGGATAGTTTAATTTTATATTCGTCTAACGGTTCTACGTCTGAATCGGTATCCGCCATCAGTTCTGCGGCAATATCCGCCCCAGTTTCTCCGCTATAAGCAAAGTTTTCGCTATTTGATTGTTTCAACTGTTCTTCCATCAAAAGAAAATCCCCCAAAATGCTATCAATATGCGGAAAATAAAATTACCGCAGGTGTTTAAATAAAGCCCAAGAAGGTCAACGTAATTTAATACAGAGAAGGAGTCTGCAAAAATTCCAATTAAAATTAAACCAAGCAAGATATAACTGCCGTATTGACGAAGAAAACGCAAAAATGCATTGTCTCGTTTAAAACATGTTTCTAAAATATGAAATCCGTCTAACGGGAAAATGGGCAACAAGTTAAATAGGAATAATGAAACGTTTAACCCTACCATCACCGAAAAAAATGTACGAATCAAATCGTCAAACAACATGATGTCGGGTAAAAATAGCACGGAAAGTAAGAAAAGCGGGTATGAAATAAAAGCAACGAATAAGTTACTTAAAGGGCCTGCAACCGATACTAAAAGAACCCCTCTTCTTTGATTTTTAAAATTGGCGGGATTTATGGGAACGGGTTTTGCCCAACCAAACCGAACAAGCGCCATCATTAGTAAACCCAACGGGTCAAAGTGCTTTAATGGATTTAGTGTGTACCTTCCTGAATATTTTGGTGTATTATCCCCACACTTTACTGCAACAAAGGCGTGGGCAAATTCATGAACGGGAATAGTTAGCATTATTGCTAAAAATAAAGATAAAAGCTCTAAAATAGTATCTATCAATGCGGTTAACCCCTAAAATACTTTATAAAATTACAAATTGCAGATTTATTAGTAGAAAAAAAGAATTTGTTTAGATAGCTACGCTAACTATATACAATTCTATTATACAACGAACTGAAAAGAAAAGCAAATAAATTGTGCCTTTCTATAAAAAAACATATAAAAAACCACAATATATAGCAAAATTCGGGCAAAAAAATTATTTTTGCCCGAATTTTTCACTTGCTTACGTTAAAATGCTTGACTTTGCTTATTTTTCCTTTTTTAAAGGAAAATTTCTAAAGATTTCTTCTAAAATATCTTTTACCGTTCTCTTTGGTACGTCGTTTGCGGCAACAACGGGAACTTCTTTAATTAGAACTCCCTCCTTATACACGGAAAGCGTACCGATGGTCGTTCCCGCCTTTATAGGTGCCTGAACATCTTGTAAATCCAGCGTGGTTTGAATCAGTGGTTTTTCACCTCTCTTCACCAAGCAAAATACGTCATGTTGTGCTTTAACGCAAACAGTTTTATCTTTCCCACCACGCACTGTTGCTTCTTCTAATACTGTTTCTTCAGAAACCACTTTTTCGTTAACAAATTGTGCAAAACCGTATGATAAAAGTTCAGAACTTTCTTTAAAACGTGTTTTTCCGCTTTCAGCTCCAATAATTACCGAAATTAAACGTAAATCTCCGCGTTTAGCAGTTGCGGCAAGGCAAAACTTTGCTTCTTGCGTATATCCGGTTTTTCCCCCGTCGCAGCCGTCGTAAAAACGAACTAATTTGTTTGTATTAGCAAGTTCGGTATGCGTACCATCCTTATGCGGCATTTCATCCATCCAAATTTGACTGTAATTATAATATTGTGAATGATTCAGCAATGCTGATAGCATTATAGCAACGTCTTTTGCGGTGGAAAATTGACCGGGCTTTGGTAACCCCGTACAGTTTTGGAAAACCGTATCCTTCATTCCTAAAGACAGTGCTTTTTCATTCATCTCTTTAACGAAAACGTCTACGCTACCCGAAATACGCTCGGCAAGTGCAACACAGCTATCGTTTGCAGAGGCAATTACGATACTTTTAATTAAATCTGAAACTAAATAATCTTCATTTGCACGCAAAAAAGCCTGGGATCCCCCCATGCTTGCGGCGTGTTCGCTAACGGTAATGCGTTCGTTTTCAGATAAAACGCCGCGTTCTACCCCTTCAAAAGTTAATAATAGCGTCATAATTTTACACATACTTGCAATGGGCAGTTTTTCGTTTGAATTTTTTTCAAACATGCATGTTTGCGTGTCAAAATCCATTAAATATGCAGATTTTGCGCTAATAGTCAGCCCACATTCACTATTAGCACTATTTGTCTCTATGGATTTAGTGGTGGAATTTGCCATAATAATGTTATTTTCTAGTTGCAATGCTGCTACGTTAATATGCCTATTTAGCATAGGATAAAAAGATTGAAGGAATAAGCCGATAGCTAAGGCGGTTATCAAACATTTAAAATGTAATTTTCTCATAAAAAAATCTCCTTTACGCGTAGTATGTGTAAAAGAGAAAATTTTATAGGCGCAATATTTATAAAAGAACGCAAAAGAAAAGAAATAACAAAAACTGTAAAACAACAATGCCAATAAAAATAAGGATAAAAAAGATTAGGTGTGAATTATGACATTTGAACATACGCTTAAATCCACCCATTTTCCATCCAAACGGACAAAATTCACATGAGGCTGCATGAAAACAGCAATACCATGCAATCAACAACAAAAAACATGGTATTAAAACCGTAATGGCAAGAATTTTAGATATCACACCAACTTCAATCATTAGATATCCAATGGTAATTGTTTTTAAAAAACAGGCAACGGAAAAGAGGACGTCTGAAACCCACAATAAATAGCGTGAAAACGTACTTAATAAGATGCTACTAATTATAAGAATCCCAACAATGAATTCAGTAGAAAAAACACCACCTATCCCGGCGCTACGGGTTGCAATTAGGTAAAAACGATTTCCATAAATCACAACAAACGCTTCGGCACCCTTTTTTCCGCACTCTATTATGCCCAAAACAATTCCTAATATACACCAAATTAAGGATAAAATAGCAACCAGTAAGTGTTTTTTTACAAAAGCACGGCAATCGCGCGCGGTTGGTGAAACTGTTTTATAGAAAAAGCCATAGTTCTTCATACAATACAGTATGCAAAAACTATAGCTTTCATTTTTAACAGCTTATCCTAAATTTCTTCTTGTAGCATTTTTTGTATTGAAATTCCGTAACCACGCTCTGGATCATTTACAAAAACGTGAGTAACGGCACCAATTATTTTACCATTTTGAATTATGGGGCTACCGCTCATGCCTTGAACAATACCGTTTGTTTCATTTATAAGATCTTTGTCCGTTATTTTAATGACAAAATTCTTATTATCTTTATTATTTCGGTCAATTTTTACAATAGAAATCGCATATTCCGTAGGGGTTTCCCCGTCAATTGTTGTAATAATTGTGGCCTTTCCTATTTTTACTTCTGAAATATTTGCAACGGGAAACAATTCTTTTGTTTTAAAATCTGAAATATCAAATTTTCCGAAAATTCCGCACTGTGTGTTTTTTAAAATTGCGCCTTGCGATTGTTCTTTATAAAATAAACCGCGAAGTTCCCCTGGGGCACCTTTTTCCCCGCGGTTTACCCCTATGATACTGCATTTAAAGCTTTTTCCGCCCGCAATTTTCATAATTTCCCCATTTTCACTGAACACGGGATGCCCAAGCGCGCCAAAAGATCCGTTTTGCCGAACATAGGTAACCGTGCCGATTCCAGAAATGCTATCACGAATTAAAACACCTAACCGAAAAGCCCCAGAGGCAAAATCCTTGGCCGGTTCAATAGTGGTGGATAATAGTTCCCCTTTTCTAAAATAGGAAATAGGTGCGCATTTCCCTTGAAATACTGCGCAATATTTTTCAATATCGGAGGCTTCCGTTATTTTATGTCCGTTAAATTCTACAATTACGTCTCCAGCTTTAAGCCCACATTTTTTCGCTGGTGAATTTAAACCGTCTTTCGTAATAACGTCAGATAATCCAACCACCTGAACGCCGTCCATTTGTAACAAAAAACCAGCAGGAAATCCCCCTGCGTAAACCATTTCTGTGGAAGCAGATACGGTTGTAGAAAATATTCCATTAAAAGAAAACAGCACCCCTAAAAATATAAGGAGTGCTGGAATAAAACGCTTTTTTAGATGCATAAAACTCTCCTTAACGGTAGCAGTATTTGCAAAAAATAGCGTATTATGTAAAAATTTTATTTGAAACTAGGTTGTTGTTTAGGTTTTTCTTATTCTAAAATATTGCTGGTTATAAAGTCTACCCCGTCTTTTTGTAACTTAAGCGCTTCGTTCTTATCGTCAACTGTCCAGCAATTTACCAAAATGTCTTTTTGATGTAATAAAGAAACACGTTGGGGGGTAATTTGAGAATAATGAATATCCAAATCTAATTGATAAGAGTCTAAGATATTTACTACTTCTTCATTAAATTCTCCGGTTAAATATTGCATAGGCTGTTTGGGAAGTA
>SVIF01000007.1 GCA_015069615.1 Clostridiales bacterium
TAATGGCGCAACCGCAAAATCGGGGGTACCGAGATATACGATTTTTGCTTGTTTACCGTTATTTATCAAACCACACCTCCGAAGCCTTATCTACGTATAAAACGCCGTCCAAATGGTCAATTTCGTGGCAACATGCGCGGGCAAAAAAGCCTTCGGCAACTACCGTTTGTTTTTCACCAAGGCGGTTGTAATATTCCACCGTAACTTGCTTGGGGCGAACCACATAGCCAAACTTTCCGCGAACGGATAAACAGCCTTCCTGCCCCTTTTGTTTTCCTTTTTCGGATAGAATTACGGGGTTTACGAATTCGTAATACCCTTCGGGAAGGTCAATTACGCAGACGCGTTTCAGCACGCCCACTTGGGGCCCGGCAAGCCCTGCGCCTTTTGCCTTTTTAACCGTATCTTTCATATCATCCAAAAGCGTAGCCAAACGGTCGTCAAACGCTTCTACGGGTTTGCTGATTTTTCGAAGAAGGGGATCGCCTTCTTGCACGATATTGCGAATTGCCATAGTTTTTTCCACCTTTAATTCATATTTTTAGGATTTTCTTCCACGATAACCTGTTCGGTAGCGGTTGCCGCGGGAAGCGCAACTTGATAAATTTCATCTATCACGCTACGGTTGTTAGGATTAACACGCATCAAAATTTGATAGCGGTATTTATTTTGTAAACGGAACAAGGGAGCTTTGGATTTATGGAAAAATAAGAAATCTTCCTTATTCCTATCGTAAACGGCGGCTACCCCGTCGTAAATTTTTCTTATTACTTCAATCGTTTTCCGCTCGTCCTCTCCACTAACTAAAATGCGAAGAATGGTACAAAACGGGGGGAATAACGTTTCCCTGCGAAGGGCAAGTTCGGATTCGCACATGCCCACGTAATCATATCTTTTTGCAAAGTCTAAAACATAGTTTTCGGGGGTAAAAGTTTGTAAAACCACTTTACCAGCGCGTTCCGCCCTGCCGCTTCTGCCCGCAACTTGGGTAACGAGCTGGAAGGTGCGTTCGCCACTGCGATAGTCCGAAAAATGCAGTTCCATATCCGCATCCAAAACGCCCACCAAAGTTACCATAGGAAAGTCGTGCCCCTTGGCAATCATTTGCGTGCCCACCAAAATATCCGCTTCTCGGCCCGAAAACGCCTTTAAAATGCGGTAATGCCCTTCCTTATTTTGCGTGGTATCGTTATCCATGCGAAGGACTTTAGCGTTTGGAAACAACTGGTTCAGTTCCATACAAACGCGTTCGGTACCCACGTTGCCGAATTCCAACTTCGCCCCACACGAAGGGCAAGCCGAAGGCATGCGGTATTGCGCCCCGCAATAATGGCATTTTAGCCTTGCGGATTTGGCGTGATAGGTTAAGGATACGTCGCAATCCTCACAAGTGGCAACGTAGCCACAGGTACGGCATTGTACGAAGGAAGAGTATCCCCTGCGATTTAAAAATAAAATTACCTGATTCCCTTCACTAAGCGCATTTTCCATTTCGGTTTTCAGCACCGAAGAAAACAAGGTGTGATTTCCGCTTTTTACTTCCTTTCGCATATCAGCGAAAATCATTTCGGGAAGGGGGCGTGTGTTTACGCGTGAAGGCATGGTTACCATTTGGTAGGTGCCTTCCTTGGCAAGTAAATAACTTTCCACCGAAGGGGTTGCGCTACCAAGCACTAATTTGCATCCGTTATATTCGGCGCGCATTTCCGCAATTTCCTTGGTGAAATAACGGGGGTTGCTATCGCTTTGATAACTGCCGTCGTGCTCTTCGTCCACAATAATTATGCCCACATTTTCCAAAGGCGCAAAAACCGCGCTTCTTGCCCCAACCGCAATGGTTGCTTCCCCACGGCGGAGCCGCCACCATTCGTCAAAACGTTCACCCGCGGAAAGCCCGCTATGTAAAATGGCCACACTATCCCCAAAGCGCGAACGTAAACGCTGTAACATTTGGGGGGTTAGGGATATTTCGGGTACCAACATAATGGCAGTTTTGCCCCTTGCTTTTGCTTCTTCAATCAAGCGAAGGTATACTTCGGTTTTCCCGCTACCCGTTACGCCGAACAGAAGATGCGTTCTTCGTTCATCCGTTAAAATTTTGCGGATGGCCGTTTCTTGCATGGGCTTTAACGTGAGGGGGGCGGTAGGCGCGCCCAAACCTTTCATGGGCGTGCGCATTTTTTGCTTTTCGGCAACTAGTAGCGCGCCTCGGTCAATTAAGCCGTTGACAACCGTTGCGCCGTGATTTTTTCTTAGTTCCGAAAGGATAAATTCGGCTTCCCCACGAAGCAAAACGGCTAACAGTTCCGCTTGCTTTTTCGCGCGTTTTTCGGTTGCGATAAACTTTTGCGCGTCAAATTCGGGGTTCACCGTTACCGCGTATAAAACGCTTTCCTTTACCACGCCGCGGCGCATTTCGGTAGGCAAAAACTGCCTAAGCGCCGTTGCGGAAGTTACGTGATATCGCGCGCACATAAAGTGCATTACTTCCAGCATTTCGGGAGTAATGGCGGGAATAGAATCCACCACGCGAATTACGTCCTTTATCTTTTCCAAGGGGACTTGGGTGGTTTCGGATACGCCAACAACGTATCCTTCAATTTCCTTTTTGCCAAAAGGTACGGTTACACGGCTACCCACGGAAATTTCTTCCGCGCTACGGTAATCGAAAATACGGTCTACGTCTTTTGCTTGAATATCCACGATTACGCGATAGAACATTGCCTTGCCCCCTCCTTTTTGGTATTTTTAACTACTTTCTTTGGGGAAATTTTCCCCTTTTTTTCATCACAAAAAATGTTCAACGGCGCGCCGTTGAACACTTTTCTTGCGTTGTTAGTCCTTAGTTGCAGTTACTCTACCGCTTAAAATTTCTTCGGCTGCCAAAGTAATGGGCTTTTCGGTGCGGGGAGCCACTTCTTCGCCTAAAGGCTTGGGTTGGTCAATGATTTGGCGCGCGCGTTTTGCGCAAACGGTGCAAAGGCCGTATCTAGAGCCAATTTTCTTTACTAATTCTTCCACAGAAGGTTCGTTAATCATATTTTTATTCCTCCATAATTTTCTTTATCGTTTCGCCGCTGCGGGCGGTTTTGCTTTTTTCTGCTAAAATGATTGCTTGAATATTTTCCAAAGCCTCGGTTAAATTATCATTAACCACTACGTAATCGTACAGTTCGGTTTTGGAAAGTTCAAAAGCGGCGCGGGAAATGCGGTTTGCAATCACTTCCGCCGATTCGGTGTTTCGCTTAGTTAGGCGATCCTTCAAAGCCTTAAAATCGGGGGGCGCAATCATAATTAAAACGCTTTCGGGCATTGCTTGTTTTACCGCAAGCGCGCCGTTTACGTCTATTTCTAAGAGTACGGTTTTCCCTTCCGCCATGGCGTTTAACACGGTTTGCTTGGGGGTGCCGTATCCGTTGCCGAAGTGGTGGGAAAATTCCAAAAACTCCCCCGCCCCTTCCATACGGGCAAATTCTTCTTGCGATAAGAAGTAATAACTTTTGCCGTGTATTTCCCCTGCGCGAGGCGCGCGCGTGGTAGCCGAAACGCTAACCACTACGTTTTTATCCGTTTCCGTTAGTAAGGAAACCAACGTGCCTTTCCCAACCCCCGAAGGGCCCGAAAGCACCAATAGTAAACCATGATGACTCATTGTACGTTTTGCACCTGTTCCCTTATTTTTTCAATTTCACATTTCAGCGAAAGCGCGTATTCGGTGGTTTGCCCATCGTTACTCTTGGAACAAATGGTGTTGGCTTCACGGTTGAATTCTTGCACTAAAAAATCCAACTTTTTCCCAACGTTTTCCCCTTTTACGATTTCGCGGAATTGTGCGATATGCGAACCCAAACGGGTTAGTTCTTCATCCACGTTGCATTTATCTGCAAACACGGCGGCTTCGGTTAGCAGTCTACCTTCATCCACCGTTACGCCCGCCAAAATTTCACGCATACGGGCAAGCATTTTTTCGCGGTGTTCGGCTAAAATTTGGGGGGCGCGTAAGGCAATTTTCCCCACCGTTTCTTCAATCACGGCAACGCGCGAAAGCATGTCCTGCTTTAGTTTTTCCCCTTCGGTTTTTTGCATTTCGCACAGCTTATCCATGGCTTGGTTTACCGTGGAAAGCAAAATAGGAAGAAGCACTTCGTTATCCCCTTCCTCCGTTTCTGTTTTTACGATTTCGGGAAGACGAAGTAAAGTAACCGCGGTTACGTCCTCCCTAACGCCCGTGGCTTCCACTAAAGATTTTGCCGCGGCAACGTACGCTTTCGCAAGCGCCGTATCCGTGGTTACGGTTATAGGCCTTTCACGTTTATCACGGAAGGACACGAACACATCTGCATGTCCGCGGGGAAATTTGGCTTGCACTGCTTTTTTTACGGCGTCCTCAAACGCCAAAAAAACGCGGGGCGCTTTTAAGTTCATATCAAAATAGCGGTTGTTTACCGTTTTGATTTCTACCGTTAAATCTACTTCTGCAGAGTAATCCGCCCTGCCGTAGCCAGTCATACTGTACATAATTTTATCTCCTACTGCGTATTATACCATTTTTTTGCAAAAATTTCAAGGGTTTAGTAGGTTTTTCAGCGCGTTTTCGTCAATAATTTTTATCCCGCGCTTTTTGGCTTTTTCCAACTTACTACCTGCATCTTCACCCGCAACGACCAAAGTAGTAGCCGCGGTTACGGTAGAACCTACTTCCCCGCCGGCCTGTTCAATCAACGCGGCGGCTTGCCCGCGGGTTAACGAAGGTAATTTACCCGTAAGTACCACGATTTCCCCCGAGAGGGGGCCGTTTACCACTTCTTCCTTTTCCACGGGGGTTACGCCCACGGTTAAAAGAGCATCTACATCCCTTCCGCCTTCCCCAGAAAAATATTCGGTTACGGCAGTAGCAATTACCTCGCCAACCTCATCCACGTTTAATAGGTCTTCCCTATCCGCTTTTCTTAGCGCGGAAAGGGATCCATATCGCTTGGCTAAATCCTTAGCGGTTTTTTTGCCTACGCCCATGATACCTAGCGCGTAAATAAACGACCAAAGCGTAGGGGTTTTAGAAGCGTTAATTGCAGAAAGTAAATTCCCCGTTTTCTTTTCTTGGAATCCTTCCAACGCGCCTAAATCTTCTTGGGTTAATCGGTATAACCCATCAAAAGTACTTACCCCTAATTTTTCATATATAAGGGAGGCGGTCATTTCCGAAAATCCTTCGATATTCATTGCATCCTTACTGCCGAAATGCGCAAGTTTTGCCGCAACGCGAGGGGCACACGATACGTTGGGGCAAAAAAGGTTTGCCCCTTCTTCCACAACGGTTGCGCCGCAGTACGGGCAAGTTTTTGGGGGAAGAATTTCGGTTGCCGTTTCGGGTACGGATACTGCGCCTAAAATTTCGGGAATTACTTCATTACTGCGACGAATGAGTACGGTTGCGCCCGTTTTTAAGCCTTTGCGCTCAATATCCCCAAGATTATTTAAGGTTGCCTTTTTTACGGTTACCCCAGCAAGATCAACGGGATCTACTACGCCAAGGGGGGTGAGTTTTCCCGTTCTGCCCACCTGCCAAAAGACTTCACGCAAGATAGTTTCCACTTCTTCCGCTTCAAACTTATACGCGATAGCAAAGCGTGGAAATTTTTCGGTATATCCTAATTCTTCACGGGTGGCGTAATCGTTAATTTTGATAACTGCACCATCCGTTAATACGTCCAACTTTTTGCGCTCAACGTCAATTTCGTTGATAATCTGCATCAATTCTTCCGCATTGTTCGCCGCACGGTAGAAGGGAAACACACGAAAGCGGTTTTCTTTTAGGAAAGCAACGGCTTCGTCCTGCGAACGGATGCTGTTATCTTCTATATAATTTACGTCGTAAAAACAAATTTCAGGGTTGCGACTTTTGGTGATTTTGGGATCTAAATTACGGATTGCCCCCGCAACCGCGTTCCGCGCGTTTTTTAAGGGCTCCGCCGCCGTAGCGTTATATTTTTCAAGCACCGAAAGGCGAATGACCGCTTCCCCCTTTACTTCCACCAAACCTTGATAGGTTATGGTTAAAGGAAAAGAAGGAATGGTTAACACTTGCGCGGTTACGTCTTCACCAACGGTGCCGTTTCCGCGGGTGGTTGCGCGCAAAAATTTGCCTTGGTTATAGGTTAAACACACGGTAAGCCCGTCAAATTTATATTCCACGCGGTAATCGCAGTTGCCTGCAATTTTTTCTGCGCGCGTGCAAAAATCGCGAACTTGCTGTTCTGTTACCCCTTTATCCAGAGAATAAAGTGGCTGAATATGTTCGTGCTTAGAAAAAGCGGCAAGGGGCTCCCCACCTACCCTTCGGGTAGGCGAATCGGGTTCTACCACACCAGTTTCCTTTTCCAAGGCAAGTAGCCTATCGTACAGTTTATCGTACTCCCTATCCGAAACCGAAGGGTTATCCAAAACGTAATACTCGTAACCGTAGCGGTTAAGGGTATCAATTAACTCTCTCATTTCTTTCATAACGTTACCTTACAACTTTTTTAGGGGCGCGATGGCAACCGCTAGCGTTTTTATCCCAGCACCGGGGAACGCCACGGTAACCGTGCCACCGTTGGGGCCTTCCTTCACCTCAATTACCGTACCTTCCCCAAATCTAGGATGCGCCACTTTACCACCCGTAACGTATCCCGTTTTGGGCGTACTTTGCGCTATCGTTTTTTTCGCACCGAAGTAAGAAGAAGGATCAAAATTTCCCTGTTCTTTTTTTTCGGGCAAGGTTATACGTTGCAAATTCCCCGCTTTCGCGTAAGAATTTTGATAGGGGGAACTGCGTTTTTCGTTATACGCGCTATACGCCGAATAGGTTTGCCCAGCAAGTTTTCTTGCTTCGCGTTCGGCAAGCGCGGGAATACATTCTTTTAAAAAACGCGAACGCGAATATCCGCTTCTAGCCCCGTGCAAAAAGCGGGTTTCGGAAGAACATAGACACAAATTTTCTTTTGCGCGGGTAACGGCAACGTACATAAGACGCCGTTCTTCTTCCAATTCTTCCCTGCTATCCATAGCGCGACTGACGGGGAATAAACTTTCTTCTAAACCGATTAAAAATACGGTGGCAAATTCTAACCCCTTCACCGCGTGAACAGTGGCAAGGGATACGCTTTCGGTAAGCCCAAGTTCATCCGTATCCGCAGATAGCGTGATAGAGTTTAAGTAATCGGCAAGCGTTGCGCCCGGATTTTCTTTTTCAAATTCTTGCACCGCGCCCAAAAAACCGTATACGTTTTCCTTTTTGTTTTCGTCTTCTTCGGTATTTTCTGTAAATTGCGATAAAAACTGCGTATCCGTAATAACTGCTTTTACCAAATCCGAAAGGGAAAGGGTGTGCATTTTAATCATTAAGGAACGAATTAGACTACCGAAATCCGCAACCTTTTTCACCGCGCCCGCGTTGATGCCCGTTGCATCCGCTTCCATTACCGCATCAAACACCGAAAGCCCGTAAGTGTTGGCGTAAGCAAGTAGTTTTTCCGCCGTGGTATCCCCGATACCGCGTTTCGGTACGTTCAAAACGCGAAGAACCGCTTCATTATCCAAGGGGTTGTTTATAATGCGCAAATACGCGGATAAATCCTTAATTTCCTTTCTTTCAAAAAACTTAAAGCCACCGTAAACGCGGTAAGGAATATCGTAATCCACAAAGGCTTGTTCTACCGTACGCGAAAGGGCGTTTACGCGCATCAAAACGGCAAAATCCGCGGGGCTTGCTCCGTTATCCAGCGCGCGGCGAATATTCGCGGCGATAAAGCGCGCTTCGGCGTTTTCATCCCTACTGACTTGCACCATAACTTCCGCACCGCGGTCCTTATCCGTCCAAAGTTCCTTTTGGTTTCTCTGGCTGTTTTCCGCAATCACGCAGTTGGCTACGTTTAATATTTTTGCCGTAGAACGGTAATTTCTTTCCAGCTTATATACTTTTGCGCCCGGAAAATCCTTGGGGAAACCCAAAATATTCTTAATTTCCGCGCCCCGCCAACCGTAAATACTTTGATCGTCGTCCCCCACGGCAAACAAATTACCGTGCACAGAAACCAAATGCTTTACAATGCGGTACTGTACCGCGTTGGTATCTTGAAATTCATCTACGTGTACGTATAAAAAGCGGTTTGCGTATTTTTTGCGTACTTCTTCGCTGGTGGCAAGCAGCCGTTCGGTATGTATCAACAAATCGTCAAAATCCATCGCGTTGGATTTTTTCAGTTCGTCCTCGTATAACGCGTAATAGCGACAAATTTCCCCTATCTTATCCTCATCCGCGTGCATTTCAGCGTATTCCCTGGGGGTATAGCCCTTGGTTTTCGCTTCCGCAATATGGAATTTAACGGATTTGAGCATTTTTTCACGACTTTCTTCGGGAACTTCCGCATCTTTTAAAATGCGCTTAATTACCCGTTCCCTATCCTGTTCACTGTAAATGGAAAAGTTGGAATCAAAGCCCAAAACGGAAGCTTCCCTTCTTAAAATGCGAACGCACATGGAGTGGATAGTGCATACCCACATTCCGTCCGTATCAATTTCCATTTTTTCAAGGCGTTCCTTCATTTCGTTTGCCGCTTTGTTGGTAAAGGTGATGGCAAGCACGCGTTCGGGCGAAACGTTTAAGGATTGCACGATATACGCGATACGGGTGGTAAGCACGCGGGTTTTTCCACTGCCAGCGCCCGCGATCACCAAAACTGCCCCTTCGGTATCCTTTACGGGTTTTTCCTGTTCGGCATTAAGTTGTGCTAAATATGTTTCAATCATTGTATTTCCTTTCCACCGTAACGCTTATTTGCGGCGGATAATAGTTCGTTTAGGTCGGTAAACCCTTCGTTTAACACGCGGAAGGAAACTTCCGCATCCTTAGTGAAAAAGTTTAGCCATACGTCTTCTGCGTTAAAGCAACATTCCGCGCCGAATTTGGTTTTTACAAAACGGAACGCAAAGCGCTTTTTCATCAATTTCAAAAAGGTAAAATACCCTTCTAACCCTTGGTCGGTTGCAAATCCTTTGCAGTACGAATACGCAGTGTAGGCGGATTTCCCCGTAATTTCGGTATCCGCAACCGCGTTTTCCTTTAAGCCGAAGAGTTCGGTTTGTGGGGTGGTTTCCCCGCGTTTTTGCATGGAAAACAGTAAGCTTTTTACTGTTTCCACCGTTTTTCTACCGCAAAAGGCAAGGGCCAGCGGGGTGGGCGAAGTATGCCCCACGGCAAGCCATTTCGTTGCCCCTAAGGGGTTATAGCAAACGGTGTTTCCATCCGCAATCAACAAGGGAAACATAGCGGCATCCGCACGTTTCACGGCCAGAAAGTTTTGCATGGCGTTAGAGTTTTCCGCATACACGCGCACGCGAACGCCACGCTCTTTTGCATTATTTAAGGCTTCCACCACTTGGGGCAGCAGGTCGCCATCCCCTTCTGCGTCGGGCATAAAGAGATCAATTTCCTTTCTTGCCCCGTAAATAATTTCCAAACATTCCCCGTATTCCTTGGAAAACGCGGGGAAATCCCCACCGAAGAACCCCAGTTGCAGTTCGGGAAGGGTAACGGGTTCGTATAAAGAAGACAGATGATCGGGGGTAAAGACACGTTCCTTTACCACCAAATCCGAAATCAAACTGCGCAAAGTGAAACTTTGTGGTAACCGCGTGGCAAAATACCGCGCGTTAGTAAGCAAAATAAATTTTCCGCGGGCGCGAGTAACCGCTACGTTTAGTAAACGCAAGGCTACGTCATCCTCCTCGCTTTCTTGCGAAAGCAAGTATCCCGCTTTGGGTTGGCGTAAAAAATCCACTGTATCAAATATCACAGTTTCGGTTTCGCTGCCCTGAAACTGGTGTACCGTAGAAACGGTGATAAGGGGGCTTGGAAAATCCGCCAGCAACGAGCGAAGAAGTCGTACTTGTGCCGCGTAAGGAGCAACGATTACCGTTTCCACCCCTTGTTCTGCCGAACGCAACGCAAGATGAAAAGAAATAAAAGCGGAAAGCAAGTTAAAGCGGGAACCGTCCTCCGTACGTGCGCACACGTTGAACGTATCGCCGATATCCAAAAGGGCGGTAGCGCGCCCCGAAAAAGGCATGGATTCCACCGTGTTTTCGCGCAATTCTTCCACGCCTTGCGCGGTGGTAAGCAATCCCCCGTACACTTGTTCGGAAACCAAAGCGGCAATTTCAGGGTGCATACGGCGCTGCTGATTTAACATCACAAGCCACGGATGATAACATACCTGTTTTCCGCGAACAACGCCCAAAAAGCGAAACACGTCCTGCCCCAAAGATTGCTTTGCAAAGGGATCTTGTACGATAGGGGGTAATTGGCGAAAATCTCCCACCACCACAAGCCTGCGGGTAGCCAAGGAGGAGGCGTATAAAATTTGTGGAACGAAACACATACTTGCTTCGTCAATCAACACGGCGCCGAATTTGCGCTTGCTTAACACGTCCGAAACCACGGCGCGGGATAAGGTTGCCCCCACCACCGAAGCAGCCGCCACAAGGGATTCTTCTCGCTCCGCCACGCGCTTGCGGAAGGCAAAACGCTGCTTTTCCAGTTCTGCCGAATCCGAAAAGGTAACCGTTTTGCGTTCACGGGATAACCGTTCTTGTTCGGCACGTAAATTTTCGTCCGCCTTTAACGCCAGTTCGTACGAAGAAAGGGTGATATTCCCCCTTTCAATTTCCTTTTTTCTATGCCTGCCGTAACGCAAAACCTTGCCTTCATCCGCCTTATTTAAGCGTTTGGCAAGTTCTACTAGCGCGCAATCCACCGCCACGTTACTGTGCGATAAAATGAGTGTAGGAATCCCTTTTTTGTAATAGGCGTAAGCAATTTCCGCCAAAGTGTACGTCTTACCCGTACCCGGCGGGCCCCAAAGAAAAGTAATGGGGCGGTTTTGGGATGCCTGAAAGGCGTTTTCCTGCCCCGTTACGATTTTTCCGTGTTCCGAAAGCCCCGTTTTGCGCTTTTCAATCAGCGTTGCGTATAGTTCGCTTTCGTACGACGATTTTACCATTTTTTCCAACCTACCGCATAAATCTTGCAACAAAAACCAAGGGGATGCGGAGAGTTCAACCTTTATTACGTCAATTTCGCAGGGAAGCGCCAAAATTACGTCAAACCCGTTCGCTTCCACCACGCTTCCTTGCACCGATCCGTTTGCGGTAAACACCGTTACGGGGGTGCCGTCGCACAAAAACTGCTCGGTTTCAGTTTCAAAGCGGTATAAAAATTCTTCTTCGTCCTTGCTTAAAAGCAATCCGTTATAAAGGGGCGTTTTCTTTACGCTTGCCGTTTTTAAGGTTTCGGTTTCCTGAGAAAGCGCCGTAATATAACCGCGGATAACCGCTTCTACTTCAGGAATTTCACGCAAAGTTCTTGCCCCCTTTTTAATTTTCAGTTTCTTCTTCGTCTACGTACGGTTCTTCGCTAAAACGAAGAAGAACATTTGTTAATAATTCTAATATTTTTTCGGTACCCACGCGCTTCTCGGCGGAAATAGCAATCACGTTCCCTTCCCCCATAGCAAAGGCGTTGGCTACTTCCTTTGCGCGAGGTTTGATCCGCGTTTTGCCTAGTTTATCCGATTTATTGCAAACCACGGTAAAGGGTATTGCATAGTGATGCAAAAAACTTGCCATTTGCAAATCTTCCGCAGTGGGATTGTGGCGAATATCCGCAAGGAGCAAAACGTGCGCAATAGAAGTTTGGCGGGCAAAAAACGCGTCCATGGTTTTACCCCACTTTTCCTTTTCGGTTTTGCTGACTTGTGCAAATCCGTAGCCGGGCAAATCCGCCAAAACGAATTCTCCGAAATCAAAGTAGTTGACAAGGCGGGTACGCCCTGGCGTGTTACTGGTTTTGGCAAGCTTATTGCGGTTTGCCAACATATTGATAAAAGTAGACTTACCCACGTTGGATTTTCCCGCAACTGCAATTACGGGTTTTTCGCTTTTTAAAAAGCCCTTTTCATCCGCTGCGGAAGTGATAAATTCCGCTTTCGTAATTTTTATCATACCGATTCCCCGTAGGTGGCGATACGGAATACTTCCTCCGCTTCCTCCACGAAAACAAATTCCGCTTTTTTAGATAAATAGGGGGGGATTTCTTCCATATCCTTTTCATTGGCTTTGGGCGCGATTACAGTGGTGATCCCTCTGCGAATTGCAGCGAGCGCCTTTTCCTTTAACCCGCCGATGGGTAAAACCCGACCGCGAAGGGTAATTTCGCCCGTCATGGCTACGGATTTTTTCACCATTTTTCCCGTAAACGCGGAATATAGCGCGGTTGCAATGGTGATACCTGCCGAAGGTCCGTCCTTAGGGGTTGCGCCCGCGGGCACGTGCATGTGGATATCCGTTTTTTCAAAACGGGCGGGGTCAATACCGAAACTTTCCGCGTTGGCGCGAAGATATGAAAGCGCCGCTTGGGCGGATTCCTTCATTACGTCCCCCAAACTTCCCGTTAGTTTCAAATCTCCTTTGCCTTGCATTAGGTTAACTTCCACTTCTAGAGTAACGCCACCGACTGCCGTCCACGCCAAGCCGTTGCATACGCCGACACCGTCCTTTTTCAAAGAATCCGAAAGGGTGTACTTGGGTTTACCCAAATAGCCTTCCAAACTGCGTTCGGTAACCGTAGTTTCGGAAAGATCGGGGTTTTTAACTAGTTTTACCGCATACTTACGGCATACGTCCGCCACCGTACGTTCCATATTTCTAACGCCCGCTTCGGCGGTGTATTCTTCTGCCATGCGGCGGAAAGCCCCATCCGTAATTTTTACCGCGGTTTGCGTTAAACCGTGTTCTTTTAACTTTTTAGGCAATAAATATTTTTTTGCGATTTGCACCTTTTCTTCGGTGGTATAACCCGAAAGTTCAATAATTTCCATACGGTCGCGAAGGGGCGCAGGGATGGTATCCAACGTATTTGCCGTACATACAAACATGACGTTAGAAAGGTCAAACTCTTCTTCCAAGTACCGATCGCGATAGGTGGAGTTTTGTTCGGGGTCTAACACTTCTAAAAGGGCGGATGCGGGATCACCGCGCATATCCGAAGAAATTTTATCAATTTCGTCCAACAAGAACACGGGATTATTAGTTTTAGCCGAACGAAGTTCGTAAATAATTCTGCCCGGCATTGCACCGATATACGTCCTTCTGTGCCCGCGAATTTCCGCTTCGTCCTTCAAACCGCCAAGGCTCATACGAACGAACTTTCTGCCAAGCGCACGCGCAATTGAGCGCGCAATAGAAGTTTTACCAACCCCCGGGGGGCCTACGAAACAAAGGATGGGGCCTTTCAATTCCCCCGTTAACGCGTGTACCGCAAGGTATTCAATGACGCGCTGTTTTACCTTTTCCAAACCAAAATGGTCTTCGTTTAACACTTGTTCGGCGTGAAGGAGGTCGCAATTATCCTGCGTACTTTCCCCAAAGGGAAGTTCTAAAACCAAGTCCACGTAATTGCGGATGACCGTGCTTTCGGGTGCGGAGGGGGGCATTTTGTCTAAGCGCGCCATTTCTTTCAGCACTTTTTCACGAATCGTTTCGGGCATCTTCTTTTCTTTGATTTGCTGAACGATTTTTTCGTTTTCCGCTTCGTCATCCCCCAGTTCGTTGTGGATGGCGCGGATTTGTTCCCTTAAGAAATATTCCTTTTGGTTTTCGTCTATGTTCTTTTTTACTTCTTCCCCGATTCTCTTTTCCAGTTCTACGATGGAAAGGAAGGTTTCCAGTGCCGCGCAAAGGGCGATAAGTTTATCCGTATCCGAATCCTTTTCTAACACCTTTTGCTTATCGTCCCTACGCAAATTCAGTTTGCGTAAAACGTAATAAACGAACTTATGAGCATCCTCTGTTTGCATTGCCTTTAGCATATCGTCGGGAAGCATGCCCATGGGGTTTTGTGGGCATTTTTTCAGTGCGTTTTTCGCCATGCGAAGGGCAACCAACGTTTCTTCTTCGTTGCCAGTTACGTCCGCGCAGGGCAAGACGCGCGCGCGGAAATACGCGCCTTCGGTTGAAAATTCCAGTAGGTTAGCGCGGGTAATTCCTTCAAACGTGATGCGAATGTTCGTTCCCCTACCTTTTCCGATATTGGGGCTTAATTTCGCCACTACGCCCATTAAATGCAAATCCGAAAGTTGGGGCGCTTCGGTCTCGTCCGTCTTTTGCGCAACGAAGAAAATTTTACCGCCGCTTTCAATTGCGTTTTTTACCGCAGCAACGGATTTTTCCCTACCCACTTCAATGGTGGTAATCCCCCCAACGGTAGCAACCGTACCGCGCAAAGGGATTGCAGGGATAAACTCCTGCCCTTCTTCGGCTTGTAAAATTAAGTTTTCTTGCGTATTTTCCATATCATTCACCTTTCTATAAAAATTGTGATTCGCAGTATAGTATATCACGCCCGCGCGAATTTGTCCATAGTTTTTACTAAAAGTTACGAAAATATTTGCGCGTGCGCGAAAGGATAACCCTTTTTGCCCCGCTTACTAGCTTGTTTTTTAGAAAAATACTTGACAAAAAAACGAAAAAAGGGTATGATGTTTTTATGTGTGAAGTACAATCCGTTTTAGAAAAAATAACCGTAAACCCGCAAGGGGAAAAAGTTACGGTGCTTGGCGCAAGTAAAACGCGTACCGCCGAAGAAATTATTGCCGTTTACCGTAAGGGCGTAACCGTTATGGGGGAAAACCGCGCGCAAGAATTTACCGCAAAATACGACGCGGTACATTTAGAAGGTATTCCCTACCGTTTTATTGGAAGGCTACAAACCAACAAAGTAAAATACTTAATTGGCAAAGTGGATATGATTGAATCGGTGGATCGGGATGACGTGCTACTTGAAATTTCCAAGCGTAGCGTAAAAGCGGGGGTAACCACCCGAATTTTATTAGAAATTAACGGCGGAAACGAAGAAAGTAAGGGTGGATACGCACTAGCCGAAATTCCCGAAGCGGTGAAGTACGCTTCTTCTTTGCCCGGCGTTCAAGTTTGCGGACTGATGGCGGTGTTGCCCGATACGGAAAACGTAGCCGAATTAACCGAAATATGTAAAAGCGTACGTAAAACGTACGACGAGATAAAAACCGCGTACGAAGGCGCGGAAAACGTATGCTTTACCACCCTTTCCATGGGAATGAGTGGGGACTACGAAATTGCCATTGCTTGCGGTTCTAACGAAATCCGCTTGGGAAGAATTTTATTTGGGGAGAGAAATTACGTATGAGTATTTTTGACAGATTGACCAAAAACGCTGCAAACGAACGGGAATTTGAAGATATTGCAATGCCCCGTGGGGCCGCGCGCCCCGTGGAACAAACGCAAGGGGGGGTTGCCGTTTACAAACCCAAAAGTTATAGCGAAGTGGTAGAAATTATTGAGAGGCTTAGAAAACACGCTTCTGCCATCGTGCATTTGGACGAAATTAAGGAAAGCACCGCACAACGCGTTAGCGATATTTTAAGTGGCGCTATCATTGCTTTGGGCGGTTCTATGTACGAAATTCAACCCAAAATTTTCATCTATACCCCCAGCGGTGTGGACGTAATGTTAGATCAATAAAAACCAATTGAAAAAAGGGCAACCGTTCGCGCGGTTGCCCTTTTTGTTTTAGAAATTTTGCCCGTTTTCTATTCCCCCGTGGAAGGGGTAATAAGCACCAGCAAACGGTACATTCCCCATTGCATAAGCAAGGATAAAAATACGGTGATTACGGTTAGCGCCATTAGCGTGGCGGTTTCAAAGTAAATGGAAGAAAGCATCATACTGTGCCCGATGGAGCGCGCCGTTCCCGCAAGCGTTTCGGCCGCCACCATCAGTTTTAAGTTAAGGGCAAGAGTTGCGGATACCGACCTACGGCTATAAATAACCGAAAGGGGTAAGGTAAAGCGCAAGGCTAAATCCTTTTTCGTTGCGCCGTCAATTTGCGCCATGGAAAGCACGTCCTTTTCTATCGCCATTGCCCCTTCGTAAAAGGAAGCGTAAGCCGTAGGCATAATAACGAGAAGGGACACGATTACGGGCGCAAGCCTTGGGCCCGCCCAAATGGCAAGAATTAAAGTTACCGCCATGGTAGGAAGGGCGCGAAGGGCGTTGACCACGGGGGTTATCAGTTTGCGAAAATGCAAGCTTTGCACGCTAAGCAGCATACAAACAAGCGCAACCACAAGGCTGATTCCGTACGAAATTAAGGTACGGTAAACCGAGCCCCAAAGCACCGCGTAGGTTTCCCCTTTCCCTAAAAGGGAAACGAAGGCTTTCAGCGTGCTTTCTACCGAAGGAAAAATAAATTCGCTACCCGCTAAAATTGCGGAAATTTCCCATAGCGCGAACGCCCCGATTAGGATGACTGCGGGGTAAAAAACCGACCACAGGATTTGTTTTTGCTTTGCTTTCAAATATTACCTCTTATAAAAAGAAATCGTCCGAAACGGTTGCGGCAGAAGTGGGCTCTACCGCCATAATTTTTGCAAGATAATCTACGATTACCGACTTCATTTCGCTAGCTTTTACCACCTTAATATTGCAACCGGTAATCGCGTTTTCGGTTAAAACCGCGGGGTTTAGCGTGGTGGAATATCCTTCCGCCGTGTGGCTGGCAATCGCAGCATAAGCGGCTTGCCCGTTGGTTTTTACCCACGTTGCGCTTTCGGTAAGCGCGTTTAACAATTGATTACAGAACGCGGTATTTTCCGCAAGTTCTTTTTTAACCACAAGCACCGCTTGGGGATAGGAATCTTCCCCCCACAGCGCTTGCAAGGACATTACGTTTTTAATTACGGGCGCAGCGGTGGTTAACTTGCTTACCTGGGGCTCGGGCGCAACCACGTAATCTAATTTTGCATTACCCGTTGCATTAAGCAACGCGGCGATTTGGGTTGCTTCTACCCCTTTTAAGTATACGTTGTTATCCGTAAGCGCGCTTTCATCCGAGGTGTACGCGATTTGGTTTTTTTGCAGAATAGCTTTGAAGGTAAGCCCGGGTACGTTGGCAAGGTTCACAACGCCGATTTTTTTGCCTTTTAAGGCTTGTACGTCCGTAATTACTTCTTTACCAAGCAAATACAAGTTGCCGTGCGTGTTTACCGAAAGAATTTTATATTTATCCCCTTTTCCGCACAGTTTTGCCGCCGCGTTAACGGGCATTAGGGCAACGGAGGCTTCCCCCGTGGCTACCTTACCACCGATATCGCTTGCGTTCACTACCGTGTAGGTTACCTTTTCGCCTAATTGGCTATCTTCGTGCATCAGTTTAGCAAACGCCAAGGCGGGCGCGCCGTCGGGCATATAAATCGCTACGTCTTTCGGGGTTTTTCCGCACCCCGCTAAAACAAGCGAACTGATTGCAATTACGCAAAGCGCAAGTACGGAAAGTAGTTTGGTTACGAATTTGGTCTTTTTCATAATTGTAGTCCATCCATATTTTTTAGTATCCGTAGTATAGCATATTTTATCCCCCTATTTGGTTGTGTAGACAACCATTTTAGGGGGTTTTCGCAAAAAAATAAAATTATAAAAAATATTGTTTTTTACATATAAAAGCGGTTGCTTTTTCATGCCCCTTGTGTTACAATTAAAAGAAAAAAGGGGGAAGGGAAATGAAACCCATCGGCGGCGGTTGGGACGAGGTTTTAAGCGAAGAATTTTCTTCGGACTGGTACCAAGATTTACGTTCCTTTTTGAAACAAGAATACACACAAAACGTAGTGTATCCCCCCATGTTCGATATTTATAACGCTTTGCGGTATACCCCTTTTGACGGGGTTCGCGCGGTGATTTTGGGGCAAGACCCTTATCATAACGAAGGGCAAGCGCACGGGCTTTCCTTTTCGGTAAAACCGGGCGTACAACCACCCCCTTCCCTACTAAACATTTACAAAGAAATGAAAACCGACCTGGGGATTGAAAACCCCACCGATTACGGGTGCTTGGAATACTGGGCAAAGCAAGGGGTTTTGCTTTTGAACACCGTTTTAACCGTTCGTGCGGGGCAAGCGAATAGCCACCGTGGGCAAAACTGGGAACGGCTAACGGATGCGATTATTAAAAAACTTTCGGATCGGGAATTCCCCGTAATTTTCCTTTTGTGGGGCAACCCCGCAAGGGCGAAAAAGGTTTTGATTGACCGAAACAAGCATTTTATTTTGGAATGCGCGCACCCCAGCCCCCTTTCGGCGCGCAATTTTATGGGTTGCAAGCATTTTAGCAAAACGAACGAAATTCTACTTAAACTAGGCAAACCGCCCATTGACTGGGATTTAAGAAACGACCCCGGCTACAAAGAGTTTAAGCGATAAACTGACGATATAAGGAGTTTTATTATGAAGTATGCGGTAATTTTATGCGACGGCATGGCAGACTACCCCATTCCCGCCCTTGACGGCAAAACCCCCTTGCAAGTGGCGAAAAAACCGAATATGGACGCTTTAGCGGCGCGCGGTAAGGTTGGGCTTTGCCGTACCGTTCCCTTTGGCATGAAGCCAGGTAGCGACGTTGCAAACCTTTCGGTAATGGGATACGATCCTAAAATTTATTACACGGGCAGAAGTCCGTTAGAAGCGGTTTCCATCGGCATTAATTTAAAGCCCACGGATACCACCTTGCGCGCAAACCTTGTAACCCTTTCGGAAGGGGGCGCTTACGAAGATAAAACCATGGTGGATTACAGCGCAGGCGAAATTCATACCGAAGACGCACGCATGCTGATTGAATACTTAAAGCCACACTTGGAAAACGAACGCTACAAGCTTTACGCGGGGGTTTCCTACCGCCATTGTTTGGTAATTGATAACGGGAAAATCGGCAACGATTTAACCCCGCCCCACGATATTTCGGATAGACCCGTAAAAGAGTACTTACCCAAGGGCATTTACGCGGAAGAACTGTTGGCGTTAATGAAAAAATCCAACGAACTTCTTAGCGCGCACCCCTACAACGTGCAACGCGTTAAGGAAGGTAAGCGCCCTGCAAACTCCCTTTGGTTTTGGGGGGAAGGCACCAAACCCATGCTTACCGCGTTTGAAGAATTGCGCGGACTAAAAGGCGGTGTAATTTCCGCAGTAGACCTTATCCGCGGCGTTGGCATTTTGGCGGATATGAAGGTAATTGAAGTGCCGAATATTACAGGAAACTACACCACCAACTTCCAAGGGAAAGCGGATGCGTGCGCGGATGCTCTTTTGAATGGTTTAGACTTCGTGTATTTACATATGGAAGCGCCCGACGAATGCGGCCACCAAGGGGATTTAGAACACAAGATCTGGTCTATTGAAGAAATTGACCGCGTAGTAATTAAAACGGTGGTGGAAAAACTGCGCGCGGCAGGGGAAGATTTTACCATTTTGGTTGCACCCGATCACCCCACCCCCATTGCCATTAAAACGCACTGTTCGGACCCCGTACCCTTCCTAATTTATAGAAGCAATGCCGAAAAAGAAAATGCGTTTGCCTACGACGAAGAAGGCGCGAAAAACAGCGGCGTATTCGTGGAAAGCGGCGTAGATTTAATGCAAGAATTTTTATCGTAAAATAAGTTTTCCTTTCTTCTAGAAAAAACGGCAAAAAATTTACGCCCCCCGTTTGCAGCTTGCAAACGGGGGGCGTTTTCCTTTACCGTATCATAATCGCAACACCTATTCTTCTGCAATTTTTCTAAGTTTTTCCACCGCTTTTTTTTCAATGCGGGAAATATACGAACGGGAAATTTTCAGTAAGGCGGCTACTTCCCTTTGCGCTAAGGGCGGATTACCGTTTAAGCCGAATCTCAGAACCAAAATTTTATACTCCCTTTCGGTTAAAACTTCCTTCATTTTTTGCATGATTTTACGGGCGGAAACACGGGTATCTACCTGTTCAAATACACTTTCTTCACTGCCCGTTAAAAGTTCCATTAAGGTTAGTTCGTTGCCGTCCTTATCCGTGCCAACGGGCTCCATTAAGGATACTTCATTTTTATACTTTTTATTCGCACGAAACAGCATTAAAATTTCATTTTCAATACAACGCGCCGCAAACGTGGCAAGCGAAGTACCTTTGCTGGGCTGATAAGTAGAAACTGCCTTCATTAGCCCGATACTTCCCACCGAAATTAAATCGTCCGTGTCGTACGAGCCAGCGTATTTCTTTACAATATGCGCCACTAATCTTAAATTGTGTTCAATCAGTTTATGCCGGGCGGTGTCATCCCCCTTTTCGCGGTATTTTCTAAAAAATTCTTCTTCCTCCTCTGGGGAAAGCGGGGGTGGAAACGCGTTTTTACCCCTAACAAGCCCCGTGAAAAATGCCAGTTTTCCAAATAAAAGCAATAAAAATTCTAACATAACGCCCCCTTTTTGCTAACCTATGCGGCTACGGGGCAATAAAAAACCGCTTTCGGTGGAAAGCGGATAAGTTTTGCTTATTTTTTGTTAGTCCTTACAGTAGCGGGCGGCTAAAAGCGCGGCGGCGCTTGCAACTAGGTCTTCGCAAGGTCTACCCCTTCTATCACCGTCCACAATTCCAACGGGCTTTAATAATTCACGACAAACGATACTGCCGTTTTCACGGGTGAAAGCGGTTAACAGTTCTTGCGTAATGCCGTAAACGCGCTTTTTTTCGGAAAGATTGTGGGGGTCCGAATACCCTTCCATTCTACCAACCACGTAGGTGATACCGCTTACCGCCCCACATACTTCGCGCATACGCGAAAACCCACCGCCAAACGCCGAAACGGCGCAAGCAACCGTTTGTTCTTCTTCCCCAAACAAATCGCAAAAAGCCATAGAAACTGCTTGGGCGCAGTTGTATCCTTCCTTAAAAAATTCCCTTGCGCGGAGCACTCTATCCATAATTTCACCTTCCGTGTTTTTTCTTAATTATAACGGCAAGGGCAAAAAATGTCAATCTTTTTCTTTGTCTAAAGAAAAATTTGTCTTTTCGGGGCGAAAGAAGGTCGGTTTTGCTTGAAAAGGGCAATAAAGTATGGTATAATGACCACGAATAGATATGGGCAAGCTTGCCCAAAAGGAAAATTTATGTTAGAACTGAAGAATATTACGTACGAAGTAACCGAAAACGGCGTTACGAAACGCATTTTAGATAACGTTTCCTTGACCGTGGACGGGCATTTTACCGCCATCACGGGGCCGAACGGCGGGGGTAAATCCACCTTGGCAAAAATTATTGCAGGGATTATTACGCCCACTTCGGGACAAATTATTTTGGACGGTGTGGATATTACGGGCTTAAACGTTACCGAACGCGCGAAGGCGGGCATCGGTTTTGCTTTTCAACAACCCGTCCGCTTTAAAGGGGTAACCGTACACGACTTAATTTCGCTTGCAAAAGGCAAACCTTTAACCACGGCGGATGCGTGCAAATATCTTTCCGAAGTTGGACTTTGCGCGCGCGATTACGTTTCGCGCGAAGTAAACGCAAGTTTATCCGGGGGGGAATTAAAACGCATTGAAATTGCAACCGTGCTTGCGCGTGGCGTAAAGCTTTCGGTGTTTGACGAACCCGAAGCGGGCATTGACCTTTGGAGTTTCCAAAGCCTTATTGCGGTGTTTGAGCGTATGAGCCGTGAAATTCAAGGGCATATTTTGATTATTTCACACCAAGAACGCATCCTTTCCATTGCGGATAAAATCGTGGTGATTGCGGAAGGTAAGCTGACGGGCGTAGGCACAAACGAAGAAATGCTACCCCACTTACTAAAAAGCAGTTCCTGCCCCACCCTAACCGAAAAAATGAATTAAAGGGGGCGCATAGAAATGGATAAAATTGAATTAAACATTTTAAAAGAAATTGCAGGCCTTCATAAAATCCCCGAAGGCGCGTATAACATCCGCGTAAACGGGCAAGCGGAAGCAAGAAATTCTTCTGCCAACGTGGAAATCGTGCAAAAAACGGATAAACCGGGCATTGATATCATCATTAAGCCGAACACCAAAAACGAAAGCGTGCATATCCCCGTAATCCTTTCCAAAAGCGGAATTACCGAAAGCGTGTACAACGATTTTTATATTGGGGAAAACGCGGACGTGGTAATCGTTGCGGGGTGCGGGATTCACAACTGCGGTACCGAAGTGAGTAGACACGACGGGATTCACGCCTTTCACGTGGGTAAAAACGCCAAAATTTTGTACGTGGAAAAGCACTACGGCGAAGGAACGGGGGAAAGCAACAACGTAATGAACCCCACCACTGAAATCACCTTGGAAGAAGGTGCGCATATGGAAATGCAAACCACCCAAATTAAAGGGATTGCTTCCACCGTACGCGTTACGAAAGCAACCGCAGGGGCAGGCGCAACCTTGCTTGTGCGCGAAAATATTATGACGCACGGTAACCAGTTCGCCGAAACGGATTTTACGGTAGATTTGAACGGCGAAGGCGCTTCGGCGGATATCGTTTCCCGCTCGGTTGCCAAGGAAAACAGTCGCCAAAATTTCCTTTCCCGCATGAACGGAAACGCCCCTTGCCACGGGCATACCGAATGCGACGCAATTTTAATGGATAACGCCGTGGTTTCGGCTATCCCCGAACTGACCGCCGCTAACGTGGATGCCGAACTGGTGCACGAAGCCGCCATCGGTAAGATTGCAGGCGAACAACTTACCAAGCTAATGACGCTTGGCTTAACCGAAAAAGAAGCCGAAGAAGTAATCGTAAGCGGTTTCTTGAAATAAAGGAGAAAAAAATATGGAAAACGAAAACAACACAAATGCTACCGCCCACCCCGAAGATAAGCTAAGCCTTGTGGAATGGGAAGAACAGCGGCGCGCAAAAAACGGGAAAAATGGGAAAAGTTTAGAACGCAAGCCCTGGTACGTAAAGGTTATTTTGTTTGCCCTTATCCCTGCCCTGCTGATGCTTAGTTGCGTGTGGTTGATTATCTATTTTACCCAAGGCAGCGGCGCGTACAACCGCGAAGCTAAACACAAATATGAGCAATTAGATGAAAGCTTGGGTGAAAAAATGAATACCGCGACTTTTGGAAAATATTACGCTCTTAATGATCATAAGATAACACAAGTTCAGTTTATGGAACCAGACGAAGAAAGTGTGGATCTTAAGGTGTTTTATGAAGGGAAAGACATACTTGGCAAAAATGTCTACGCTTATGCTATTTTTGAAGTTATGATAGATTACTATAACGCACTCGCTGAAGCGGAAGAAAGTGGGAATATATTATATTACCTAGACGCAATGCAAAAAATAGTTGACACAATGAGAGAAAAGGAAAGCACTTATTTATCTACTCCAATCGACCTTAAACTACCAGCAAACACGGCTGAAAATTTGGCAGTGTTCAACGATGTGTTTAACGTTTCTGACGTTAACGACCCTAACATCATCCGCCAAGTAGGCTTTTTGCCTTATCATGTTGAATGTGTTGAGCATCACTACAACAATGAACTAAAAAGATTTGAATACACCTACAAAATTTCAGGAATAAGCTACTGTGAAACTAGAGAGGAAAGCACTGCGGAAGTTGAAAAATCTAGCAAACTTCTAATGGAAGAAAATTATGATAAAACTCACCTAAAAGCATACAATCGTGAAATGACATTTAGCACTTATAACGATAAAACTGAAACATTAGAGATATTAGATCGTTTGAGTGGTGATATATATAAAATAATTGATGGCGTTAATGCCCCATACACCGTTAAAACAACATGTTTTGAAGAAATGGATTTAATGAAAATGTTTTATCAAATGAAGGAAGGAAAATTCAGGTTTAAAAAACCGAAAAATTTTGACGTGAGAGTTTATAAGGCAGAACAAAAGCGTTTAGAAGAACAGAAAAAGAAAAATCATCAATAAAACACACATCCCCGCGTTTTTCACGCGGGGTCGTTCTTTTTTAGATTCTCCGATTTGCCCGTCAAAGCAGGTAGGCGAAGAATGACATAATGACACAAAAAAGCCTTTCCGCATTGGAAAGGCTTTTGCTTTTCGTTGTAAGAAATAAAACGCGATAGAAGCGAGTTATGCAAGGCTCACTTTCCTATAAGGCAGATTAGAACCGAGCATGATTACACTACACAAAGAAAGCGGAGAAACAAGCAAGACGAGGAAGTCCTAGCCGTTTGGGCTAAAAGATTACTTGAAAATAAAACGCGATAGAAGCGAGTTATGCAAGGCTCGCGAGAATTTGGGGTGAAATTAACCTTGTTGGTTATTGAAGTCCAAATTCGTAGCAGTTAACGAAGCAGAACGATGCTTATAGCGTGTTTTATTCTAGTTCGAAGGCGCCAGTGTAAAGCTGATAATACTTCCCTTTTTGCGCTATCAGTTCTTGGTGGCTGCCACGTTCGATGATTCTACCGTGGTCTAACACCATAATTACGTCCGAATTTTGCACGGTGGAAAGGCGGTGAGCGATTACGAATACCGTTCTACCCTGCATTAACTGGTCCGTACCCTTTTGCACAAGCGCTTCGGTACGAGTATCAATGGAGGAGGTTGCCTCATCCAAAATCATTACGGGGGCATCCGCTACCGCGGCGCGCGCGATAGAAAGTAATTGCCGTTGCCCTTGGGAAAGGTTTGCCCCGTCCGCAGTTAGCATGGTTTGATAGCCGTTGGGTAAGCGGCGGATGAAATCATCCGCGTTAGCAAGGCGGGCGGCTGCGTACACTTCTTCATCCGTTGCGTCTAATCTGCCGTAGCGAATATTTTCCATAACCGTACCCGTAAATAGGTTGGTATCTTGCAATACGATGCCTAAGGAACGGCGCAAGTCCGCTTTTTTAATTTTGTTGATATTGATGCCGTCGTACCTTACTTTACCATCCGCAATATCGTAAAAGCGGTTGATTAGGTTGGTAATGGTGGTTTTACCCGCGCCCGTTGCGCCAACGAAGGCAACCTTTTGCCCGGGTTTAGCGTACAGCGTTACGTCGTGCAACACGATTTTTTCGGGAACGTACCCAAAATCCACGTGATCCAACACGATATCCCCAGCCAAACGGGTGTAAGTAACGGTACCTTCCGCTTTATGGGGATGTTTCCAAGCCCAAATGCCCGTACGTTCCTTAGTTTCGGTTAAGTTGCCGTTTTCATCATATTTAGCGTTGACCAAAGTTACGTAACCTTCGTCCGTTTCTTCCAGTTCGTCAATCATTTGGAACACACGTGCTGCGCCCGCTTGCGCCATAACCACGGCGTTGATTTGCCCCGAAACTTGGCTTACTTGGTTTGCAAAATGCTTGGTCATATTCAAGAAGGAAATACAAACCGAAATGGAAAGTACGTTCATTGCAGTTGTAAACCCGCTGTCAAACACTGCTTCCAAGGATAAGTTTGCCATTTGTCCTTTGGTAAGAACAAGAAGCGTACCACCGATAAACGCAACGAGAACGTATAGGGAGTTGCCGATATTATTCAAAATAGGCATTAACATATTTGCAAATTTGTTTGCTTTATACGCGTTACCCTGCCATTCTTCGTTTACGCGGTCAAAATCCTGAATTGCGGAGCTTTCGTGGTTGAACACTTTAATCACCTTTTGACCGGACATGGCTTCTTCCACAAAGCCTTCCACCGCGGCAACCGAACGTTGTTGGGAAAGGAAGAAGGTTGCGCTTCTACCCCCAATTTTTTTGGTTACGATTAGCATGGTAAACACGCCGATTAAAACCACCATCGTAAGCCACAAACTGTAAAACACCATAGTGCAAAACAAAATGGTGATGGTGATAACCGATTGGAATAAATGCGGAATACTTTGGGATACGAGTTGAGATAATACGTCGATATCGTTGGTGTAATGGCTCATGACTTCCCCGTGAGTATGCGAATCAAAATAGCGCACGGGAAGTTTTTGCATCCTTTCAAACATTTTGTTACGCAAATTCGTTAAGAATTTATACGTAACCACGGCGTTTAATCGGGTGTGAATAAACGCGCAAAGAATATTAAGCGAATACACGCCGATCATGATGCCGATTAGGGTAAGAACTTGATTCCAGCCCGCAGATCTATCCACTAAGGCAAGTTCAATCGCGTCGTACAAGTTTTTCATAAAAATACCGCCGACCGAACCGCAAATGGAGCAAATAATTAAGCAGGTAACAACGGCAATCAAGTACCATTTGTTTTCCCTAAATAACATACCTATTAAACGTTTCGTGGTGCCTTTGGGCGCGCGCATTTTCGCGCCTGCGGGCCCCCTTCTCATTCCACCGGGACCTGCCATTACGCTTCACCCCCTTCTTCGTTTACGCGGTTTTGCGCTTCGTACATTTCACGGTACGGGGGGAAGGTTTGCATCAATTCCCCATGCGTGCCTTGCGCCGCAATTTTGCCCCCTTCCATAATCAAAATTACGTCCGCATCCATAACCGAAGCTACGCGTTGCGCGATAATAATTTTGGTGGTATTGGGAATTTGTTCTTTTAAGCCCTTACGGATAAACGCATCCGTTTTGGTATCTACTGCCGAAGTAGAATCGTCAAAAATCAAAATTTTGGGTTTTTTCAAGATAGCGCGCGCAATGCAAAGGCGTTGCTTTTGCCCACCCGAAACGTTAGTACCGCCTTGTTCGATATGGCTTGCGTAGCCTTCGGGAAAGGTACGGATAAATTCGTCCGCTTGCGCGATTTTGCAAGCCGCAACTAATTCTTCATCCGTAGCGTTGGGATTACCCCAACGAAGGTTTTCCGCAATAGTACCAGAGAAAAGAAGGTTCTTTTGGAGTACTACCGAAATGGCATCACGCAAGGCAACGATATCGTATTCCTTTACGTTTTTGCCCCCTACGTAAACCGCACCTTCGGTGGCGTCATACAAACGGGGCAAAAGGCTCACAAGCGAACTTTTCGCCGAACCCGTAACCCCCATAATTCCCACGGTGCTACCCGAAGGAACGGTTAAATTGATATCCGAAAGCACGTATTTTTCCGCGCCCTTTTGATACTTGAAAGAAACGTTTTCAAAAGCAAAACTGCCGTCCGCAATTTCCGTAATCGGGTTTTGGGGGCTAACGATTTCCGCCTTTTCATCCAACACTTCCACGATACGGCGGGCGGATTCCACGCTGATTGCAATTTGCACGAAGATCATAGAGCACATCATCAGGCTCATTAATACTTGCATGGAATAAGTTAATAAAGAAGAAAGGGTTTCTACGTTGATGCTCCCCGCCACCGAAGGATTTCCGTTAATGATAAGTTTTGCGCCAAAAAAGGCGATAACCAGCATATTTACGTGCATGAAGAAGTTCATTACGGGCATATTGAGGGCAACTACCTTTTCCGCACGGGTAAATTCGCGCTTTACTTCTTCAGCTGCAGTGCCGAATTTTTCACATTCGTGATCTTCCCTAACGTACGCTTTTACTACGCGCATACCCTTTACGTTTTCTTGGATAGAGGCGTTCAACGCGTCATACTTTTTAAATACGCGGTTAAACAGGGGCATTGCCACCTTAATAATCATACCAAGTGCTAAACCCAAAAGGGGTACCACCACCACGAACAGCCACGGAAGGGTGGGATGCAAGGAAAACGCCGCGATAATCGCGCTGATCATCATCAAAGGCGCGCGTACCGCCGTACGGATAATCATCATAAAGGACATTTGCACGTTGTTTACGTCCGTAGTCATACGCGTGATTAAGCTGGACGTGGAAAATTTATCAATATTGGAGAAAGAAAAGTTTTGCACGGATACGAATAAATCGTGTCGTAAGTTCTTTGCAAAGCCCGTAGAAGCTTTTGCGGCGGTTTTCCCCGCAAGCGCGCCGAACAGTAAGGAAATTAGCGCCATACAAAGTAGTTGTACGCCGCAAATAATTACGTATTTCATGGAACCCGTTCCTTCGGCGGCACGAATATAGCCAACCAAGCGAACGATAGTTAGGGGCATCATAATTTCCATGACAACTTCCCCAACGATAAGTATCGGAGTAAGTATTGCGGGCTTTTTCACGTCCCTGATACTCCGCGCCAGTTTTCTTAACATTTCCCTTTCTCCTTATACGCCCGCAACATGAATCGGCGGGCAGACGAAACTTTTCCATTATAAAAGTTATTATATTATACAATATTTTTCGCACGCGCGCAAGTTTTTTAGGGGGTGGACGGGCGCTTTCCAAAAAAATATTTTCTTCAAATTTCGCCCCTTTTCCCCTTTTTAACTTGCAAGAATATAAAAAGCGTGTTATAATGGATAAGATATAACTTTTGAAGGTTAAACGAATATGAAAAAATTAGGTTTTGACGGTGAAAAATATTTAGAGTTGCAATCCGAAAAGATTTTACAGCGCATTGCGGATTTCGGGGGCAAACTGTATATTGAATTCGGCGGAAAACTGTTTGACGATTATCATGCGGCACGCGTTCTTCCCGGCTTTGCGCCCGATAGCAAAATTAAAATGCTTTGCAAGCTGAAAGACGTAGCTGAAATTGTAATTGCCATCAGCAGCGCAGATATTGAACAAAACAAGGTACGCGCCGACCTTGGCATTACCTACGACCAAGACGTTTTACGGCTAATTGACGTGTTCCGTTCGTACGGATTATACGTGGGTAGTATCGTTTTAACCCAATTTAACGAATCTAATTTGCAGGCGAAAGGCTTTCAAAAGCGCTTGGAAAAATTAGGGATTAAGGTATACCGCCATTACCACATCAAGGGGTATCCGCACGACGTAAAGCATATTGTAAGTAGCGAAGGCTTTGGCAAAAACCAGTACGTGGAAACTTCTAGGGATTTGGTTATCGTAACCGCGCCCGGGCCGGGTAGCGGAAAAATGGCAACTTGCCTAAGCCAAATGTATCACGAACATTTACGCGGGCATAAGGTAGGATACGCGAAATACGAAACCTTCCCCGTTTGGAACTTACCCTTAAACCACCCAGTGAACGTTGCGTACGAAGCGGCGACTGCGGATTTATCCGACGTAAACATGATTGACCCGTGGCATTTAGCCGCCTATGGCCAGCCTGCGGTAAACTATAACCGCGACGTAGAAATTTTCCCCGTACTTAACGCAATCTTCGGGCAAATTATGGAAACTTCGCCCTATAAATCCCCCACGGATATGGGCGTGAACATGGCCGGCTACGCTATTTCGGACGACGAAGTGGTGAGAGAGGCTTCCCGCCAAGAAGTAATCCGTAGATATTACAAGGCGCTGATGAACGAACGCCGTGGCAATAAGGAAAGCACCGAATCGGATAAAATTCGCCTTTTAATGGAAGCAAACCAAATTAGCGTGGGCGAACGCGCTTCTGCAGTTTTTGCCGAAGAAATGGCGAAAAAGAAAAAATGCCATTGCGCCGCAATCGCCTTGCCTGACGGCACAATGTGTTACGGAAAAACGGGAACGTTATTCGGCTGTTCAAGTGCAATGATTTTAAACGCGCTGAAAGTGCTTGCAGGTATTCCCGACGAAATGAAAATTATCAGTCCCGAAGCAATTGAACCCATCCAAAAATTAAAAGTTTCCTACCTTGGTAGCAAAAACCCGAACCTACACGTGGACGAAATGTTAATTGCCCTTTCGGTTTCCGCAGCAACCAATCCTTACGCGAAAAAAGCAATGGAAACGTTGCCCCAACTGAAAGGTTGCGAAGTGCATACTACCGTTCTTTTAACCCACGGAGATGAAAAAATGTTCCGCAAACTTGGGGTAAACTTAACTTGCGACCCCGTTGTAGATTCGCACTGACAAAAAACATAGGAAAAACAATTTAACGCACCGGTTTTCGGTGCGTTTTTATCTTTTTTCTTATATTTTATGGAAAAAAGTTATGTATTTTTTTCATAAAAGGAAATTTTCCAACGAAAATTTTTTTAAAAATATTGTTTTACACACGCGCATATGGTATACTTTTATTAATAATTTATTATTAATTCCCTAACAAACGAGATGTTATTATGAAAAAAACACACACCTTACTTCTTTGGATTTTATCTTGTGCTTGTGCGCTTTGTTTGGCGGTTACCCCCTTTACCTTAACCCCAAAAGCAAAGGCAAGCACCACCCTTACGGGCGTTCCCTTTCAAGTGGAAAACGGCGCGTTAAATTCGATTGTAGGCGAAGGAATTATTTCCACCGCGCAAGCGTTTACGAATACGGGCTTTACCCTAGAAACACGTTTAACCGTAACCACGGGCGCAACCGAATTGTATTTGGGGGAAAATCTGGAATACTATTTGCGCATATCCCCATTAGGCTCTAAATCGGGAATTTCTATCACGAAAGAGGATAAGCGCATAACCGTAAAATACAACACTTTTACGGGTTGTGATTTTGTGGAAGGAGAGAAAGTTGACGTTCGCTTAACCTACGACGATACGAATAAAAAACTTGCCTTCGCTATGAAAAAAAGCGCGGAAGCGGAATATACGCCCCTTTCCGCAAAGGTAAACTATTTAAATACAAACGCAATTTCTAGCGGAACGCCCTACACAAACCCGAACGTTGCAGCCAATTATATTTTAGGCTACAAAACGATTACCGAATACGATGCGGATTTAAGCACCACGCGCATTGGCTTTGGCACACAGCCCGACTACGCGTTTACGGTTGAATCCCTTTCCTTAACGGGCAAAAACTTATCTTTTAACGAAGATTTTAACGAGTTGAACAGCGTTGTTTGGAGAGAGAATACTTCCCCTTCCATTACGCCTGCGGGGGAACTTTTACTGCCCCGCTCTTCCGAAGTTTGCCTTGTGGCAAAAAAAGATTTGGTAAGCAAAAACGTTGCCCTTTCCTTGCGTATGAAAGTGCTTACGGGCACGGTTGACGTTTGTGTTGGGGATAACGTAATTACCATCAATCCCGCACTTAAAAAAATAGGTAATTATGATGCGGATATTTCCTACGGCGAATCTTTTATTCTTACCGCCTACTACCGTGGCAAAAACTTAGAAATAACTTTTAACGGCGAATTTTTAGGAATGCAAGAATTTATTGGTTCCAACCCTACGTTTGCCCTAAAATTAAACGGCGTGAATGCTTCTGCCGCTATTGACGATTTCCGCGCAATCAACGCTTCATCTTTTAAAGGGCTGTTAATGGCGGATGATTTTTCGTACTTATGTACCGCCAACTGGCAGGGCGTGAAAAAAAGCGATTACGACTTATACGAATTGCTTACCCCCGTTTGGGAAGGAACCTATTCTTACGAAGAAGGCGTTTGGCCGGTTGGTAATGCGGACGGCACGAAAGCGCAAACCATTCCCCTACTGCACCCCATTTCGCAAATCATTGAAGTCCGCATGGCGGATAACAGCAAAGTGTTTGAAGAAGGCAAAGATTATTCCTTGCAAAACGGAAAACTTTATTTGCCAGAAACGACAAGTATTCCCGTAATGACACGCGCGGCATATGATGCCGGCATGTATATCAATAACGGCGTAGGTACGCATTCGGATGCTCTTTTCCCCGTAAACCAAATTAAAGTTACCTATATGCACGGACAAAGCACCACCCTTGCCGTTCCCCAAAACAAGAGCAATCTACTTCCCCAAACCACCCAAAAATTAAACAACGGCGAACCGTTGAGAATCGTAACTCTTGGGGATAGCATTACCCAAGGAGCAAGTTCTTCGGGCAATAGCGACGTTGCCCCCTACCAAGACCGCTGGCCGTTTTTACTAACCGAAGGGCTTTCCGCAATGTATCCCAACAGCGATATTACTTTACAATCTTCGGGCTACGGCGGAACGGGCGCTTGGGATGCGCTTGGCGGACACGGCGGATTTGAAAACGGAAATAATATTTCCTTGCTTCGCGACTTTGTAATCCCCTACCACCCCGATTTACTGATTATCGCTTTCGGTATGAACGACCCCGGAACGGATGCGTTCTACTATAAAGCCGCATGCTGGGATCCTTTGGTTAACGGAATGAAACAACTGCTTCCCAACACCGAAATTATTATCGTTTCCCCCATGATGAGCAACGTATATCAAGCGGGAATGGGATGCCTTGCTTCTATGTCGGACATTTACGCAACTTACGAAGAAAACGGCATTGCCTTTTGCGACGTTTCCGCCCTGCATCTTTCCATGATGGGTATGCAGCGAAACGCAGTAGAAGAAAAAGGCGGATACAACAGATATCTTCTTAGCCAAGACGAAAATAGAGAATATTTCAAAGATTATCGCGATACCACCGCAAACAATTTTAATCACCCCAACGACTACTTTTCCCGCGTGTACGCACAAGCTTTATTAAACACAATCACTACCAAGCGCGTAGCTACGAGCGATGCAGTAAACACCGAAAACACGCAACTGTTTGCCTACTATAAAAACGCGCCTTCCATAGAACGCGGCAAAACCATTTCGCGTTCGGGATTTTCCCTTTTGCAAACGGATGAAAATTACCGTTTAATTGCCGGGGATACACTTTCCTCAATTTCCTACGACTGGAACAGTGCAGTGGGCAACACTTCCATTACGGTTACGATAACCGCTTTTAGCGGTTTAACAACCACCGTAGAAATCCCCATAACCGAACCTTCGGTAACACCCAGCACAACACCTACCCTAACCCCCAGCGTAGAACCCAGCGCCGCGCCTTCGGTTGTTCCCAGTACTGTACCTACGGTTGTACCTAGCGTGGCGCCCAGCGTTGCGCCTTCGGTTGTTCCCAGTATTGTACCTACGGTTGTACCTAGCGTGGCGCCCAGCGTTGTGCCTACGGTTGTACCTAGCGTGGCTCCCAGCGTTGCGCCTTCGGTTGTTCCCAGTGTTGTGCCTACGGTTGTACCTAGCGTGACGCCCAGCGTTATTCCTTCGGTTGTTCCCAGCGTTGTACCTACGGTTGCACCTAGCGTGGCGCCCAGCGTTGCGCCTTCGGTTGTTCCCAGTATTATACCTACGGTTGTACCTAGCGTGGCGCCCAGCGTTGCGCCTTCGGTTGTACCTAGCGTAGCGCCCAGCACTATTCCTTCGGTTGTTCCCACTGCTACGCCTTCGGCTCAACCCAGCGCAGCACCCACGGTTGTCCCCACCCAAAACCCCACCGTGCAACCTACCGTTGTGCCTACCACCGCAAAAAAGGGCGGATGTAGAAAGGCCACCGCACAAACCTTAGCTTTTCTTGCTTCGGTAATGGCTTTGGCTTCGGTAACGTTATTCGGCAAAAAACGTTAGTATGAGATTTAAAAGCAGGCATCTGATAAAGACGTCTGCTTTTTTCTTTGCATAATTCTTTTTTCTTTTCTATTTTAGGATTATTATGAAAAAATAACATATTCGCTTTACTTTATTACAAAATATTGTTATAATGATTTTACGTATTCTATACGTACAATACCATATAAAGGAGATTACGGCATGACAAAACTCTCTTACCAACTCACCTTTTCCGTATTATCGGCGATACTTGCCATATGTGTTTTCCTTTGCTTACTGTTCATTCCTAAGAATTCAGCAAAAGCAAGCACTACGGATTTAACCGGCGTTCCCTTTACCGTTTCGGACGGTTCTTTGACCACGACGGGCGGTGAAGGAATTATTTCCACCGTTCAGGTCTTTTCCAACAACGGCTTCAATTTAACCGTTCGCCTTACGGTAACCGAAAGCGCTGCCGAACTGTATTTAGGGGAAAACCTAGAATACTATTTGCGCGTTTCCCCCTTTGGTTCCGCCCCCGGCGTTTCCATTACGCAAAAGGATAAACGTTTGACCGCATATTACAACACCTTTACGGGTTGCAATTACACACTAGGCGACGTAATTGATTTGAAAATAACTTACGCATCCAACAAGCTTTCTTTCGCAATGAAAAAAGCTTCGGATTCTTCCTTCGTTAACCTTTCCGCAAAGGTAAACGAAGAACAAAAGAACGTAATTTTCAGTAATAACGCACCCAACCAACATTCCATTTACACCTATCATGCGATTACCGATTGGGCGGCAAACCTTTCCACCACGCGTATCGGTATCGGTTGCGAAAAGGACCAAACGTTTAGCGTGCAATCCGTTTCCATGACGGGTACGGGCTTTACCGCGTTTAACGAAGAATTTAACAGTTTAGACGCAAACATTTGGCGCAGCAACCAAAAGCCCTACACCACGAAAACGGGGGAATTCGTTATGCCCCGTTCTTCGGGCCTTGCGTTAACCACCAAAAAGGATGCCATTAAGAAAAATGCGGCGGTTTCCTTACGTATGAAAATTGATTCGGGCACGGCAACCCTTTCCTTTGGGGATAACGCCTTTAAGATTGACCCCGCGCAAGGAAAATTCGGCGGATACAACGTTCCCATTTCTTACGGCGAATTCTTTACGGTTTTTGCGTATTACAGAAGCAACAACTTGGAAATTTCGGTAAACAACGAATTCGTTGCTATGCCTGCTTTTAGCGGTACGAATTATCAGTTTACGGTGGCTTTAGACGACGTAAATTCTTCGGCCGCCATGGATTTCTTCCGCGCGTACGACAGTTCTACGGGCTCCGGCTTTGCCATTGCAGACGACTTCTCCTACTTCAACTACGAAAACTGGTCGGGTTACGGAAAAGCGGATTACGACCTTGCAAAAATGTTGCAACCCGTTTGGGAAGGCAACACCGCTTACGAAGAAGGCGTTTGGCTTGTTGGTAATGCAAACGGCACCAAAGCGCAAACGGTTGCCCTTCTTCACAAAATTTCCACCATTGTGGAAGTGAAAAAGGCAGACAACTCCGTAGTTTATACGGCCGGTAAGGATTATAGCATTTCCGCAGACGGCAAACTTGTAATTCCCGAAACCACCACCATGCCCGTTATGAACAAATCCGTTTACGATAACGGCGCGTTCGTATCTAATAACGTTGGTTATCACGCGGATAACGCTTGGGAAGTTAACCAAATTAAAGTTACTTACACCTTTACCCAAAAGACCGCTTTGAACGCTCCCCCGCTACAAACGGCAAACCTACCCAAAACGACGAGCATTTTACAAAACGGTGGCGACTTAAAAATCGTAACCTTTGGGGATAGCATTACCGAAGGTTGCAGTGCTTCGGGGCACTTTGACGTTGCACCCTTTATGGATAGTTGGGCGTTTATGTTAAAAGACGCGCTTACCGCAATGTATCCTAACGTAAACGTTTCCTTACAAAACTCCGGCTTTGGCGGTACGGGCGCAGGATACGCGATCGGCGGACATGGCGGATTTGAAAACGTCGGCAATAACGCTTCTATGCGCGACTACGTTGTTCCCTACGATCCCGATCTTATCATCCTTGCTTTTGGTATGAACGACTCCGGAACTTCCGCTTGGTATTATAAAGCAGCCTTCTACGATTACGTAATCAGCGGATTAAAATCTTTGGTTCCCAACGCGGAAATCCTTGTTCTTTCCCCCATGACCAGCAACGTATATCAATCTTCTATGGGTTGCTTAATCGGGATGTCCGACGTATTTGCTACGTATAAGGGAAACGGCGTTGCATTCTGTGATATTACCGCGTTGCATCTATCTATGATGGGTATGAACCGTGTTCCCGGGGCTTTGGAACAAAACTTCTACTCTTACACCTTAGAGCAAGATGCATCTAGAGAATATTACAAAGACTACCGTGATACTTCGGGCAACAACTACAACCACCCCAACGATTATTTCGCCCGCGTTTATGCGCAAGCAGTAATGCGTTGCCTTACGGATAAAACACTTGCCCTTTCTAACAACGTCAACAAAGCAAATCCCGTTGCGTATGCATACTATAAAAACGGAACTTTCATTGAACGCGGCGCAACTTTAAGAAAATCCCACTTTACCATCGTGCAAATGGATAGCGTGGGCGCGTTAACCTCCATAGATTACGTAAATTCCGTATCCTACGATTGGGCTTCTGCGGAATACAGTGACGTGTTAGAAGTAACCGTTACCGCGCTTTCAGGAATGACGGACGTCGTTCGTATTCCCATCAACAAACCCGAACCCGAACCTTCGGTAACCCCTTCTACAACTCCTTCGGTAGAACCTAGCGTTGTTCCTTCGGTTGTTCCTAGCGTAGCACCTAGCGTTGTACCCTCGGTTGTTCCCAGCGTAGCACCTAGCGTTGTTCCCTCGGTTGTTCCCAGCGTAGCACCTAGCGTTGTTCCCTCGGTTGTTCCTAGCGTTGTACCTAGCGTTGTTCCCTCGGTTATTCCTAGCGTGGCACCTAGCGTTGTTCCCTCGGTTATTCCTAGCGTTGTACCTAGCGTTGTACCCTCGGTTGTTCCCAGCGTAGCACCTAGCGTTGTACCTTCGGTTGTACCTAGCGTTGTTCCTACGGTAGTGCCTACTGTAATTCCTAGTGTGGCACCTACCATTGTTCCCACGGTTGTTCCTAGCATTGTACCTTCGGTTGTACCTAGCGTTGCTCCTTCGGTTGTACCTAGCATTGTTCCTACGGTAGTGCCTACTGTAATTCCTAGTGTGGCACCTACCATTGTACCCACGGTTGTACCTAGTGTGGCTCCTTCGGTTGCACCTAGCGTTGTACCTACGGTAGCTCCTAGTGTAACGCCTTCGGTAATTCCTAGTATTGCACCTACGGTTGTGCCTAGTGTTGCACCTACGGTTGTTCCCAGTGTGGCTCCTTCGGTTGCACCCAGCGTTGTTCCCTCGGTTGTTCCCAGCGTGGTACCCACCGTTGTTCCTACGGTAGCACCCAGTGTTGCTCCTACGCTTATTCCTAGCGTGGCACCCAGTGTAGCACCCACGGTTGTTCCCACTGCTACCCCTTCAACTCAACCCAGTTTGGCACCCACGGTTGTTCCCACCGAAAACCCCACAATTCAGCCCACCGTTTCTGCCACCCCTGCTAAATCGGGTGGTTGCAGAAAAGCAACCGCGCAAACCTTAGCATTCCTTGCTTCGGTTATGGCCCTTGCTTCGGTAATGCTGTTTGGCAAAAAACGCTAAGCGTTAAAACAAAAATTCACGTAAAAACGGCTTTCCCAAAAAGGAAAGCCGTTTTTCTATTCAAATGCAAACAAAAATTAAACGTTTAACTCATCTAAAGTCAAAGTAAACCCGGGGATAAAATGTTTCATAAAATAATCTACCGCGCGGTTTTTATATCCCTTTAATTCCTTTTCAATGCTTTGCTTAGCGCGGGCAAATTCCTGATTTCCTGTTTTCATTTCTTCCAAGCATTTGCAGTACGCCGAAAGTTTATCCGCATATTTCATATATACGTGTTCAGCGCAAGTTTCGTCGGGAAGAAGATACGGGGTAAACGCGGACTTTAATTCTTCGGGAAGCATATCCGCAGTTTTTTGCGTTGCTGCGCGTTCCATTTCCTTATAGGCGGAAGTGATTTTTTCGTTATAATACTTGATGGGCGTGGGTAAATCCCCCGTAATTACTTCTCCCATTTCGTGATAAAGTGCAATCATCACCCCTTTTTCCACGTTTAAATTCCCGCCGAACAGGGTGTTTTCAATCACGCAAAGGGCGTGAGTAAACACTGCTACCTGCTGGGTGTGTTCCATTACGTTTTCTTCTTCACTGCTGCGCATTAAAGCCCAACGGCGAATATGGCGCATTCGCGATTGTAAGGCAAAAAAGTTATTCATTGCGATACTTCTTCCTTTTTTCAATTTTTTCAAATTATATCATACTTTTTAAGAAAAAACAATTGACTTTTCTATTTTTTTTGCGTATACTGTAAATAATTTCATAATATCGTCGCTGGGGGTGCCACGCAAGTGGCTGAGATTATACCCTTTGAACCTGTTGGGATTATCCCCGAAAGGAAATGCAAAGAAATTACCCCGCACTATTTTTAGTTGCGGTTTTTTATGCGGATTTCCTTTCCGCATAATTTTTTTTCGTGCGGAAAGCCGCGCCCAAAAAGGCGGCGAAAAGGAGTGTGTTTTATGTTTCCCTATTCCCTTTTAACGGTTTCCGAAGCTACCACCGAAACGGTAACTACGATTTCCGTAATTGCTATCGCCGTACTTTGCGTTGTTGTGTTTTTACTGGCTATTTTCCGCAAAAACGTAACTTCTACAAAAAAAATGGTGTATGCGGCGCTTAGCGTTGCCCTTTCCTTCGTACTTTCGTACGTGAAAGTTTCCCCCGTTACCTACGGGGGTAGCATTACGCTTGCATCCTTCGTTCCCATTTTGCTGTATGCATATGCGTTTGGATTTACCAGCGGGCTTGTTACGGGGTTCGTTTACGGCATTTTGCAGTTCGTTCAATCCCCCTACATCTTAACCCCCGTTACCTTTTTATTAGATTACGCGTTGGCGTTTATCGGCATTGCTTTTGCTGGCATTTTTGGTAATATGCAACGAAAAAAAGAACAAGCAGGACAAACAACGAATGAATTACTAAGCATTTCCCTTGCTTGCGTATGCGCATATGCTTGGCGATTTTTAATGCATTTTGGTTCGGGTGTTATCTACTTTGATTTGGGTGCAGTTTGGGCAAACCTTCCCGCAAACAGCGCGGTTGCTTACAGTTTACTTTACCAAGTGGTATATCTTGTTCCCGACTTTATCATTTGCCTTGCCGTATGTTTGCTTTTAGTAAAACGTGGTATTATTTCCCGCTTAATTGAACAAATGCGAAAATAATCCGCTGTTTTCATAATAAAAACTAAGCCCCCTCCGGGATAATACGGCGGGGGCTTTTTTATACTATAATTTATTCTTGAGATGGTTCGTCATCTAAAAGATATTCGGTTACGGCAGATTCTTCTTTTAATTCTTCTTGCTGTTTTTTCCTGTTTTTAAACGGGTGCAATATTCTATTTACTACGTTCGCAGTCTTGGAAACTCCCTTCACAATAGAAACGGCAGTATTTGCAACCTTTTCCACAGATTGCTTTGCTTTTTGCACTTCCTCACTTTTCCAGTCGGTAATTACGCTTTCTACAATTAAATCTTTATGTACTTCTAAAAGATTGCAAATTAGTTCAAAAATCACTTGCAACACCCAGACGATAACGGTGATGGTTGCCAAAATGATACTGATAGGCGTTGCCGCTTGCGGTTCAATAGCCATGCCGTAAAGAAGAATACCAAGGGATACCGCACGCACTAAAATTCTTAGCCAGTGGTATATTCTTCTTACCACCTTTTTGGCGGATTGCATGGCCTTTCCTTGTAGTTTAACAGAAAACACGAAAAATACGTAATAGATAAATGTTACGCTTGCTAAAGCAACGTTCACCCAAAAATTCCCAACCTTTGCAATAAACAGATACGCTAAATACGCAAACGTGAAAAACAGTGAAACGTATTTTATGGTTTTATATATCGCCTTAAAATCGTTAATCGTGGTGGTTAATGCACTTTTTGTGTTCGGAAAATAACGATCAATCATTTTACTTCCTCTCCTTGTTTTAATTTCCTAAAACAGCCTTTGTTTTTTTCGCGAGAAGTTATAAAATAATCATATCATACATCCAAAGAAAAAGCAAGTAGTTTTTTTAAAAGCAAGCGTTTCTTTCATAAGCACTAAAAAAATAAGCGCGACAACTTACCGTTGCCGCGCTAAAATTTATTTGCCGTAAATTAGTCTTCGTAATGACACTGCGAACAAGACGTAGGAGGAAACGTATCGCCTTCGTTTAAATAAACGCGGTTTACTTCCCTACCGTTTTCGTTTACGACTTTGTAACTGCCCGTTTTGGGGGCTGTTTCGCCACTGTTATATCTCATAACTATACCTCCGTTAACGCCTATAGTATGTGCCGCGGAAGAAAAAGTATACCTTACGTATATATTTTTTTTGCAAAAAAATTTGGGTTTCATTCTACCGTTACCGATTTGGCTAAATTTCGGGGCCGGTCAGGATTTCTTCCCATAAGCACCGCCGTATGATACGCCAAAAACTGTAAAGGCACGGATAACAAAAGGGGTGCCAAATGGGGGGAACTTGGGGGTAGAAGCAAACATTTTTCCACCCCCAAAACACCCGAGTACTTTTCATACTGCGTAATCAAAAATACCTTTGCCCCCCTACACGATACTTCGTGAAGGGCATTCAGAGTTTTTTCGGCTAGGCGAGGCTGGGTAAGACACACGATAACGGGCGTGCCTTTTTCTATTAGTGCAAGGGTTCCGTGTTTCAATTCCCCCGCGGCATATCCATCCGAAAACAAATATGAAACCTCTTTTAGTTTTAAACTACCTTCTAGTGCCAAGGGATAGTCTAAATCTCGCCCTAAAAAAAATACGGACTTTTGCCCTTGCAACTCTCTAGCAATTTCTTTCGTTTCGCTTTCTAATTGCAAGGTTTTGGTTAACAGTTTCGGAAGGGTGATGAATTCCCCCCTTTCGCCCGAAAGCGCTTGAACGATAAACGTAAACGCCGCAAGTTGGGAAGTGAAACTTTTGGTTGCCGCCACCCCGATTTCAGGCCCGGCCCCCGTTAAAAGCGTGATATCCGCAAACGCCGTAACCGAAGAACGGGGAGTGTTAGTGATGACAATGAGTTTTTTATGACCTTGCTTTTTCAGCGATTGCAGTAACCGCAACGTATCTGCCGTTTCCCCGCTTTGGGTTATAGCAATACATACGCAAGATTTTTCCACCTTTTCCCCCGAATACCTTAATTCCGAAGCAACTTCCGCTTGCGTAGGAATTTTTAAAGCGCGGGATAATAGATATTTGCCGAAAACCGCCGCATGAAACGCCGTTCCACAACCCGTAAGAAGAACGCGCGTTGCGTTAGAAAAAACGCGTTTTAGGGCAATTTCTTGCCCGCGCAACAAAGTAAGAGTATTGTTTACGGCATTGGGCACTTCCCCTATTTCTTTACGCATAAAATGCGCGTACCCCCGTTTTTCGTGGCAAGACGCGTTTTCGTTTACCGAATACAACTTAGGGAAAACTTCCGTTTCCCCATGGTAAAAAGAAATGCCGCCCATATGAACCCACACAAAATCCCCTTCGTTTAAAGGGGTATACTGATACGCTTTTCCGTATAGGGCGGGAACGTCGCTACTGATAAACGTTTCTTCCTTTCCAAGCCCTATAATTAATGGGCTGTTTTTTCGGGTGCAAACGATACTGCCCTTATCCCTATCCGAAAGCGCAACAATTGCGTACGAACCCGTTAAACGCTCGACGGTTTTTCTTAGAGCGGTAAGCAAAGGGTATTCGCGATAAAAATGCAGTAGCATTACGATAACTTCGCTATCCGTTTGCGATTGAAAAACGTAACCCTTGGCAGTGAGCTCCCGTTTTAATTCAGCATAATTTTCTATAATTCCGTTATGTACTACGGTATACCCGCCGTAACTAAAGGGATGTGCGTTATTAACGCTTACTTCCCCGTGGGTTGCCCAACGGGTATGCCCAACGCCAACTTTACCCCTTAAACTTGCCACGCCCGCTATTTCCGAAATAGCACCAACACCCTTTTTAATTTGCGTTCCGTAATCATTTTGCACGGCAACACCTGCCGAATCGTAGCCGCGATAGGTTAACGCCTGTAATCCTTGGACAATCTCTTTTGCCGCAGATTTACCACCCACGTATCCAAATATTCCACACACGGTTATTCCCCCCCTAAAATCACTGCGTTGATGCGTTCTAAACATTCCTTACACGCCTTCTCATTTTCCCCTTCCGCGTAAAGGCGAAGCACGGGTTCGGTACCCGAAGGGCGTACCACAATCCGTACCAAAGGCTGGCAGTGTTCTTGCTGTTGAATCGCCTCCTTCAACTTAGTTAAGTTAAGGGGCAAGGGAATATTTTTCGTGGCGCAAGGAAATTTGCGGTATTCCCCCCGGCGGAAAAGGGAATCCCCGCGAATCTGCATCAATTCAGCAAAACGAAGGGCGGTATACACGCCATCTCCCGTTAGATGGCTAGAAAACAGCACGTGCCCTGCACCTTCTGCCCCCAAAGGAGCAACCGTTTCGCGCATTATGGCGGCAACATTTTTATCCCCCACGGGTGCACGGAATACGATCGTTCCCCTTTCTTTTAGCGCGCGTTCCACCCCCGCATTGGTCAACACGGTACCAACCACCCTATCGCAATGATATTCGCGCGCAAACAAATACAGTAAATCATCCCCGTCGTAAATATTTCCAAAGCGGTCTGCAACAATTACGCGGTCCCCATCCCCATCAAAGGCAAAGCCGATATCCGCACCTTTTTTTACCGTGAATGCAGAAATACACGCAGGGTACGTGGCGCCCGAACGGAAATTAATCATTTTCCCCTTTCCCTTGCGGTTTACCGTAAACACGGTTGCACCACGCGAACGGAAGGCGCGCGCAGCAAAATCCGAAGTGGATCCGTTTGCCGTATCCAGCACAACTTTTAAGCCGTTTAAGGAAGAACCCTTGCTTAAAAACGCACGATAGGGCGTGGTAGAAACACGAAAAACTTCCCCCGTATGATTTACCCGTTGGGTACGCGATTCTTTTTGTATGCGCAACTGGATTTCTTGTTCCTGTGCGGTAGAAAGTTTTTTGCCATCTGCCCCAAACAGTTTCATCCCGTTATATTCGCTAGGATTATGCGAAGCCCCGATTACCACCCCAAAGTCCGCCCCGTAAAATGGCGTAAGGTAAGAAACCGCGGGGGTGGGCACAATACCCAACTTTCCCGCAACGCCCCCACGCGCAAAAAAACCGGCTAAAAATGCCGATTCTAACACTTCCCCGCTAGGACGCGGGTCTTTTCCTATTACGATTTTAACTTTGCGTTTTAGGCCACCAAGTGCCTTACCAACCGCATAAAAAAGACGCGGCGTAACGGTTTTCCCGTATACGCCCCGAATTCCGTCCGTACCAAACATAGAATCCATAAGCACCTCTTATTTCATCTTATGCAATACCAAACGGAAGTGCTATTAAATAGCAAATCGAAATAATAAAGTGGCCACCCCAAGTGCGGTTAAATATACGATAAAACCCGTATAACGCGCGCGGGCAATAACGCGTTTCATAAGGTTAAGCGCAACGAAAGACGCGAAAAAGGCGGAAACCACACCCAGCCCAAGCAAAGGGAAAGATAAACCGCCGCCCCCGTGAAAAAGGCATTGATACAGCGCGCCGCCTAAAATCACGGGAACACTCATTAAAAAAGAAAAATCCGCAACTTCTTCCCGGTTTCCCCCCGCAAGAGTACCACCGAACACCGTACTTCCGCTTCTAGATAGACCAGGGATAATAGCAACCGCTTGCATAAGGCCCATACTAAGCGCGGTTTTATATGAAAGTGATTCCCCCGTTTGTTGGCGTGCCATTGTTTGCGTGATGAGCAATAAAACTGCGGTAAACAAAAAACCGAATCCCACGCTTCCGCCCCCAAAAAGGCTTTCAAGTTGCGCATGGAATAAAACCCCGACGATTCCTGCGGGAATACTTGCTAAAATTAAGTAAAAAATATATTTTCTATTCCCCTTTTTTAGCATAGAAAATATTTTTTTGCGGTAAATTACCATAACGGCAATACTGCTTCCCACGTGAACGGCAAGTTCGGCAGACAGAGTTTGCGCTTTGGTTAGCTTGCCAAATAGTCCCGAAAACAAGGTTAAATGCCCACTGGAAGAAACGGGCAAAAACTCTGTTAAGCCTTGCACTAATCCCAAAAGAAGCATGATCCACACCATACTTTACACCATCCTATTATTTTTCTTTTACGATTATATGCGTTTTAGGCGTAAAAAAACCGCTACGGAGCATTTTTCCGTAACGGTTTTACGTTTTATATAGTTTCTTATTTCTTCCCTAAGGTGAGTACGGGGTAGCAATCCTTGATTTCTAAACCGCGTACGTTTTTCAACGCCTTTCCTTTTGAAGTGCGTTTTTCAATGGTAATATCTTCGGTAGAAAGCCCGAAAATTTCCCCCGTCATATCTTCAACGGCAATTTCGTAAGGGGTGGTTACGTACGAAATAAATAAAATTTCGTCCTCGTCGTCCGTAAGGTCTGCAATCTTCACGCCTTTACGGTTACGGGCAAGCGCGTCAATATCGCTTACGGCAACGCGCTTAAACGCGCCTTCGGTGGTAACCACTACCACTTCGCCCCCTTCCCCGATTTGAGAAGCGTAAACCACCATATCCCCGCGGTCTACTTGAATACCGCCCACACCCGTTGCAATTCTGCCTTGCAAGGGAAGGTCTGCCTTAGTTGCGTTTAAGCACATACCCCTTGCGGTTACGAACAGAAGCGTAGTATTCGCGCGGTCTTCTTCCACACTGATTACGCTATCCCCTTCGTTCAGTTTTACTGCTTGGAAGGATTGTTTTTGTACGGCGTATTCTTCCCATAAAGAAGCCTTAATTCTGCCAAGGCGGGTAAAGAAAAGTAAGCTACCGCGGGGCATTTTCCCTTCGTTTACCGCAAACAAAGTTAAGGGCTTTTCGCCCGGTTCGGGTTTCACCAACGCCTTGAACGCTGTTCCCTTGGATTTATACCGTTCGTCGGGCAAAGATTCCAAAGGAATCTTGTAACAGTTGCCGCGGTCGGTAAAGCAAAGAACGGTGTCCCCCGTTTGCACGCGCACTACCGAACGGAACAGCTCCGAAAGAGTGGTGGATTCGCTAACGTTTTTCTTTGCGTTGCCGTACACACGTTCGGTCATCTTTTTCACACCGCCAAGCGAAGTTAACGCAAGCACGAAGTTTTCCTTTTCGGGTTCTTCTTCCTTCACTTCGGTACGAATTTTTTCCTTCATGCCCACGATTTTAGTACGGCGTTCGTCCTTAAACTGCTTTTTCAGTTCTAACAGTTCTTTTTTTACGATTGCCATTTGTAGTTCCTTGTGGGTTACGATTTCGGTAAGTTCCGCAATGCGTTTTTTCAGTTCTTCCAACTCATTTTGCAAGTTATAAACTTCTAATTTGTTGATACGGTACAGCTTTAAATCCAAAATCGCTTGCGCCTGTTCTTCCGAAAGGCTAAAGCGTTCCCGAAGTTTTGCGCGCGCGGCTGCGGTGTCTTCCGCTTTTCTAATGATGCGAATTACTTCGTCAATATTATTACACGCGATCACCAAACCTTCCAAAATATGGCAACGCTTTTTCGCTTTATCTAAATCAAATCTAGAACGGCGAAGTACGACCTTTCTTTGGAATTCCACGTAGTGTCCGATAATGAAAAGCAGGCCTAACTGTTGGGGCTTGCCGTCCGCAATGGCTACCATATTGATACCAAAAGTGCATTCCAAATCGGTATACTTAAATAAATCCGCAACTACCGTTTCGGGCTTTACGTCCTTTTTCAGTTTGATAACTACACGAACGCCGTTCAAACGGTCGGATTCGTCCGCAATATCCTGAATTCCAACTAAGGATGCTTTCTTTTCTTCGTTTAAATCCGAAATGCGTTTTACTAAGTTGGTTTTATTCACTTGGTAAGGTAATTCGGTAAATACAATGGAATTTTTGCCACTGGAACTTTTTTCAATTTTATAGTTGGCGCGCATGGTAACTTTACCGCGCCCCGTTTCGTACGCTTGAACAAGTTCGTCCCCGCCGATTAAATAGCCCGCAGTGGGAAAATCGGGGCCGGGGATATATTTCATCATATCCTTTAAGGTAATCTTGGGTCGGTCAATGTACGCGCAAACCCCGTCAATCACTTCGGCTAAGTTATGGGGGGGGATGTTGGTTGCAAGCCCAACGGCAATCCCGCTGCTACCGTTTACAAGTAGGTTGGGATAACGGCTAGGAAGCATATCGGGTTCTAATTGCTTGTCGTCGTAGTTTAGAGAAAAGGTTACCGTATCCTTTTCAATATCGCGAAGCATTTGCAAGGCAATGGGTTTCATCTTCGCTTCGGTATAACGCATTGCCGCGGCGGAGTCCCCGTCCACCGAACCGAAGTTCCCTTGCCCGTCCACCAAGGGTTCACGGGTGTTAAAGGGTTGCGCCATGCGAACCATGGCTTCGTAAACCGAAGTATCACCGTGAGGGTGGAATTTACCAAGGCAATCCCCTACGATACGCGCACTTTTTACGTACGGCTTATCGGGGGTTAGGCCCAGTTCGTTATACATGGTGTATAAAATTCTTCTTTGTACGGGTTTTAAGCCGTCTTCTACCCTAGGAAGTGCGCGTTCCAAAATAACGTACTCTGCGTAGGGCATCATGGAAGTGTGAAGGACTTCTTCTAAACTACCGACAATGATTCCTTTCGTTGCTACGTTTTCCATAATCTTTCTCCTTGTCGGTTACTTTTTCAACTTAATGAACTCGTCCACTTTGTTAAAGTTTGCGTGTTCGGAAATGTACTGCTTACGAAGGACGATATTATCCCCCAAAAGGGTGGAAATGAGTTCTTCGCTTCTTGCCCCGTCTTCCACGCTAACGCGCATTAAACTACGGCTTTCGGGGTCCATAGTAGTTTCCCAAAGCTGTTTGGGGTTCATTTCCCCAAGGCCCTTATAGCGTTGAATTTGATAACCGCGACCCACAAGTTCAATTTTCGCTTGTAGTTCTTTATCGTCGTATGCGTATTCCACGCGGTCCTTTTTGAAAATTTTATAAAGTGGGGGCATACCGATATAGATGTGCCCTGCGGCAAGCAAGGGCTTCATATAGCGGTAGAAGAAGGTAAGCAGGATGGAACGGATGTGCGCCCCGTCCTGATCGGCATCTGCCAAAATAATTATCTTATGATATTTCAGTTTTTCAATATCAAATTTTTCCGCAATACCCGTACCGAGCGCACTGATTAGCGTGCGCAGTTCTTCGTTTTCCAAAACTTGGTTAATGCGCTTTTTTTCTACGTTTAAGGGTTTACCGCGCAAGGGCAAAATCGCTTGGAATAAGCTATCGCGACCTTGCTTTGCGCTACCGCCTGCGGAATCCCCTTCTACGATAAACAGTTCGTTTTGCTCGGGTTTTTTACCGCGACAAGATGCAAGCTTACCCAGCGTATTGATACTTTCAATGGCGTTTTTACTGCGCGAAAGCTCTTTTGCGTTTTTCGCCGCTAAGCGAGCTTTTGCCGCGCCTTGCGCCTTTTTCATAATTGCATCCATCACCACGCCGCTGCCGCGTTCTGCCGCAAAGTTTTGCAAAGAAGCAACGGTAAAGGATTCGGTTGCGGGGCGTGCTTCGGGGTTGCCAAGTTTGGTTTTGGTTTGCCCTTCAAACTGCACGTTTTTCATCTTAATGGAAACGATAGCAGTAATGCCCTCGCGAAAATCTTCCCCAAGGAAGTTTTCGTCCTTTTCCTTTAAGATTTTTTCTTTACGGGCGTAATCGTTAAGAACTTTGGTTAAACCCGCTTTAAAACCCACTTCGTGCATACCGCCTTCGGGGGTTGGAATGTTGTTTACGTAAGAAATAATGGTATCCGTGTACGCATCCGTATACTGAATTGCAAATTCAATTTTGATACCGTCCACTTCCCCGCTACAATAAATGGGTGTGGGGAACAGTTTGGTTTTATCCTTATTGATATCCAAAACGAAATCGCGGATACCCCCTTCGTAGCAATATTCTACCGTTTGGGGGGATTCAGTGCGTTCGTCAACTAACGTCAGTTTTAAGCCCTTGTTTAGGAAGGCAACTTCCTTTAAGTGGCGGGAAACCACGTCAAAATCAAAGCGAGTGGTTTCAAATACCGACGCATCCGGCTTAAAGCAAACGTACGTACCCTTTTTATCCGTTTTCTTGCGCGTGTTGGTAAGGGGCGCAACGGGTTTGCCCGAATGATATTTTTTGGTTTCCGCGTCGTAGTAGCTGTGGAATTCCATACGATATACCGTGCCGCGGTATACTTCTACTTTCAGCCATTCGGAAAGTGCGTTGGTTACCGAAGCGCCTACCCCGTGTAAGCCCCCCGAATAGCTATAATTATGGTTATCAAATTTACCGCCTGCGTGAAGTTGCGTGAAAACTACTTCTACACCCGAAATTTTCATTTTGGGGTGAATATCCGTGGGAATCCCGCGCCCGTTATCTTCTACCGAAGCGCTGCCGTCCTTATTCAGTGAAACGCGGATTTCGGTTGCGAAACCGTTGGCGGCTTCGTCTACCGCGTTATCCACAATTTCCCATAAGATATGGTGTAAACCCGTTTTTCCCGTAGAGCCGATATACATACCGGGGCGAACGCGTACTGCCTCTAACCCCTCTAAAATCTCAATATCACCGGCATCATATCTCTTTTCCGTCATAAAAAAATCTCCTTATGAAGGTGATTATACCACATTATCTAGTATTTTTCAACCATATTCGCCACAAAATACACACTTTTTTTCAAATAATAATACAAATTTTTGATTTATAACGCTACGCAATGCATAATAGTGAATACGTATGCAAATATGTGCATTTTTATAAAAACGGTGGCAGCGCAGAAATTTCTGCGCTGCCGGTAAGTGCGTTATTTAGAAACAGTATTCTTTGATAAATTTGATTACGCCGGCCGACCAGCCGTGGCATAAACTGTGGCGAAAGCCTTGGTAACAGAACGCGCCGTGATCCCCGTGGATATCCCGTTCCCCCGTTTTGGGTAGGCGGGTGATGGGGGCGGAGCCACTCAACCATTCCACGTTGAAATCTTCCCAAAAGGTAGTTGCGCCAAGGGATAGCATACCACCGTAATACTCCTTCATAATTTGCGTTGCCGTTTGGGGGTTTTTGCTTGCAATCGCCTTCAAAATATAATACGCAGTAAAGGTAGATAGACCCTTTGCTCCCCCTTTAATTAGCGTTTGATACTCCCCTTCGGTTAAGTTGCCCGTTGCCATATAGCGGATAGCGATGACTTGCTTTTTATCCGTGGGTTTTCGCACGTAGGCTTGCAAACGGCGCTTGATTTCGGTGGCACTTTGTGGGTTTTCATTTAATGCGGAAAGTAAATATTCCGCCTTTTGCATTGCCCATAGGGCAAGGGCCTGCACCCCTTCCTTGGCATCGGGCGTTCCGCACGTGGGCCAATCTAAGAAATAATCGGGAAAGGATAATTCCCCCGTTTGGCTGACGTGTTCCCCCAAGAAAGATACGAGAGCAAGTAAGTATTCTTTTTGCCCTTGCGCATAAGTTAGCGCTCCCGTTTCGCGAACGTAATCGGCCAAAACGATGATCCACCAAAGGGAATACGCGGGGTAGCCGTTCATCCAAGCGGGCAAGGGCGTTTGATTTTTGATATAGGTAAGCGAGCGTTCTATTTGGGGAATTTTACCGTATAGGGTGGTAAGCGCAAGCATTTCGGGGTGCAAATCCCCCACCCAAACTAGCCGGTCTCGCTTTACCCCATCCCACACGAAGGGGGTGGATGCGCATAAATCCACCGTGCGCTTTGCTGCGTTGAAAATTTGCGCAATTTCTTTATCCGTTCCTTGATAACGGTATTGCATTTTCCCCGCGAAAATTTGGTTTTCGCAGAAAACATTTTGCAAACAACATTCCCCACCCGATAAAAAGTCTATCTTAACGAAGCGGAAACCCGTTTGCCCGAAAGTCAAATCCGAAAAAGCGGAAAGTTCCACGGTGATATCCCGTGGGCTATGGTCGTTAGTGGCGTTTTTTTCGCCAAGTTCGGCATAGGTTTCCCCCACGCTTTCCCCAAAACGGATACGCGCCTTGGTGCCGTTTTTAGCCCGTGAAAGGAGCATACGAATACCGCCGTGCATTTCCTTACCGAAGTCCAAAAGAAGGGTTGCACCCACGTTTGCGCGGGCGATTTGGCTTTCCCACCCTTCATCCCAACGAAGGACGGGGGTTAAGGGTTGTTTCTTATATAACGCGCGGACGTTTTCCACGCCGTTTGCGCTGACAATTTTTTTTGGTAACAGAAGTTGTTTCATATTACCTCCCTTCTTATAGCGTTTATCCTTTACAGTATAACACACCCCTTGCAATTTTGCAAGGGGTGTGTAAAGTTTTGATTTGCGTTATTCGCTTACCACAAGTTGCGGTAGATTTTTTCAATTTGTTCTTGGGTAGGCTTACGGGGGGTGGTTTCCATACAAGCATCCTCCATCGCCTTTTTTGCCATAGAAGGAATTCTGCGTTCGTATTCTTCCTTGGTTATATCCAGCATTTCGCTAATGCGCAAGGGAATATTCATTTCCTTTAACATAAATTCCACCCAACCCACTAAGGAGTTAACGGTGTTTACTTCGTTAAAGGCTTGCACGCCAAGCGTTCTTGCCACCGTGCAATACTTTCTTACCGAGGGCAGGTATTCCGCCTTGCTTTTACTGTAACGGTTGATATCCGCGTTAAAAGAAATGACGTGAGGAAGCAAAATTGCGTTTGCGCGCCCGTGGGCAATATGGAAATTTGCCCCTAATTGATGCGCCATTGCGTGGTTTAAGCCAAGATTTGCGGAGTTGAACGCAAGCCCCGCTAAGCAAGAAGCAACGTGCATTTTTCTTCTTGCGTGCGTATCGTTGTTATCGTGATACGAACGAAGAAGGAACATACCGATAATTTCAATCGCCTTTTCCGCAAACGCCGCCGAAAATTCGTTGTTATCCAAGCTTACGTACGATTCTAACGCGTGCGTAAATACGTCCATCCCCGTATCCGCGGTTACCGCAGGGGGTACGGATTTTACTAAAACTTCATCCAAAATGGCTTCTTCCGCCGCCAAATCAGGGGAAAGCAAGGGAATTTTCCGTTCGTTGGCCACGTCCGAAATTACTGAAAACATAGTAACTTCACTTCCCGTGCCGCTAGTAGTAGGAATTGCAATTAAGCGGGGATAATACCCTTCTTCCAACGTGCCCGCAAACGAACGAATTGCTTTTGCGCTATCAATCGCACTGCCGCCGCCCACCGCAACCAAGCAATCGGGGCGGGAATCAAGCACGCTTTTAACCCCTAATACCACTTTATCAACGGGAGGGTCGGGAACTACGTCCGCAAAAACGTTAAAGGGGATTTGCGCCTGCTTTAATCTTGCGGTAATTAAATCAATCATACCGCTTTTTACGATAAAGGGGTCTGCAATTACCAAAACGTTTTTCGCTTCAATTTCGGTTAAGCGAGCAAGGGCATCTTCCCCAAAATATACGGTTGTTTTAATGCCGAATTTTTTCATATATACTCCGTCTCGTAAGAAAAGTTACAACAAATCAAGTGATTAGAATTATAAAAGGTAATAAGGAAGGTCGGTTTTTACGGATTTTACCGCGCGGAATTTTTCTTCGTGAATAGAAGGCACGGGTGCCGCTTTTTCCGCTTTGGGAATTGCATTCATTTGTTTACAGAAAGCCTTGGCCGCCGTTTCATCCAGCGAAAGGATTACCGCGGGAACTTCGTTAATAGAAAGCGCTTTTGCCGCTTGTAAGGTGTTTGCGCCCCTTAAAAGAAACAATTCGCTACCCTTTGCCCAAGCAACTACGGGTTCGGTTACGCCGTACGCCTTTACTTGCGCTTCAGCGGATGCGCGGGTATCCTTTTGAAAGCCCTTGGGCGTATCCAAAATTACGGAAACAGGGACTTTAATTACCGAAGTTTCGGGAAGTTTTACGGTTGCAGGGCCTTTGCCCGCACGTGCTAAACTGCTAATTCCTACTGACATCTTTCCACAATCTCCTTAGTTAAGTTTCTATACTCCTCCGCACTGCGCGAAGTTTTCTTAAACGCGCCAACGGGTTTACAAGCATCTTCTGCCCATTCCACGTTTGCATCCAAGCGAATATACGTTTCAAACGCTTTGCAATCGGGCTGTTCTTTTAGCGCGGCAAGGGTTTGCTTGAAATAGTTTTTACGGGTATCCACTTTGGTTACCACCACCCCAAGAAGGTCGATATCGGGGGAAACGGTTTTTACTTGTTGAACGAAATCCAACATATTAGCCAAACCGAATAGCCCCCAAGGGCTTGCTTCTACGGGAAGAACGAGCGCGTCCGCAGCGATTAAGATATTCATGGTCCAACCGCCAAGGGTGGGGGGCGCGTCTAAAATAATATAATCGTAAACCCCGCTTTCCACCGTTTTTTTCAATAAATTTCTAAGCACGAATTCGCGTTGCCATTTGGTAAACAGTTCAAATTCAATGCCCGATAAAAGGGTGGAAGAAGGAACGAAATCAATATTTTCGTAAGGGGTTTTGCAAATGATTTCCGAAATATCTTTTCCGTTTTTTACGGCGGAGTACAAGTTTTCTTCGCCGCGCGCCATTTGGATTACTTCTTCTTCGGGAAAAAATGCAAGGGTTAAATTCAGCTGCATATCACAGTCAATCATCAGCACCTTTTTTCCCATTTCCGCAAGCGAATATCCTACGTTTGCAGCGGTAGTGGATTTACCGCTACCCCCTTTGTTATTTGCAAATGCAATCAGTTTGGTTTGCATAATTTACGCCTCCGGATACAAACAAGTTATGTGGTTTTGGGTAAAAAATTCCAACCAATCGCTTGAGGGCTTGGTTTCGCAAATTACCCCGTCCACCATAGAAAAATCCGTAATTTTTGCAAAGTTGACTTTGCCGAATTTACTGGTATCTACCGAAAGATATACTTTTTTCGCCGATTGTGCTACCACGCGTTTTACCGCAGAGTTTTCGTCGTCCGCATCCGTGATACCACCCTTTTGATCCACACCTTTTGCGGAAAAAAACATTTTATCCACCCTAAAATCCCTTGCGGTGGATTCTGCCCTACCGCCAACGAGTGAAAACGAACCGCTTTTCATTGTTCCGCCCGTGGAAATTACCTTCCAGTCGGGGGCGTCTACAAGTTCTACAAGAACTTCTACCGAGTTGGTGATTACGGTTAAATTCTTTTTGCCTTTCAGTTTTTTCGCAATGAATAACGCGGTGGAACTACCGTCTAAAAACACCGAATCGTTATCGTCAACAATCGTTGCGGCTTGTTCGGCAATCAGTTGCTTTGCAACTACGTTTTTCTTTTTACGGACGAAATAAGGAAGTTCTACGTTGCTTTCTTCTTTCAAAAAGGCGCCACCGTAGGTTTTTACCACGTAACCATCCTGTTCTAACTTATCTAAATCGCGACGAACGGTTTCTTCTGAAACCGAAAATTCTTGCGCCAAATCGGCAACCAAAACCCTACGGTTTTCTTGTAAATGATTTAGAATATGGTGTCTGCGTTCAATAGCAAGCATTTCCTGCTCCTTTGGGCGCAATCGTTTGCGCGTATATATTTTCCTTTAATTGAAAAAGACCGCGCTTTGCTACGCGCGGTGATTTCCTTACAGTAAGTGTTTAACGATGCGGGCATCCGGACGGGCAATTACGCTGCTATCCAAGAACATGCCGCGGGGGGCAACTGCATCCTTCGCGCGATCAATTGCCGCTTGTACCGCAGCAACTTCGCCCGTAAGCATAACGTAAGATTTACCGCACATACCGCGCGCCATACGAATTTCCAGCAAAGATACGTCCGCAGTTTTTGCCGCCGTATCTGCCGCAACGATAATCGCCGCCGCATCGTACGTTTCCATAATGCCTAAGGAATTGATTTCCTTTACTTCGGTTGCGCCGTAAATTGCGGGGAAAATTGCATCGTCGGGGTTCCCTAAAACGAAGGTATCAATGAGTTCTTCTTCGCGCGTGCGTTTTGCAGTTTCTACCGCTGCGGCAACCGCCGAAAGTTCACCCGTTACGATAACGATATATTTACCGGGGCAAACGGTTTCCGCTTCAATAATATCAATATCCGCGGTTTTTACCATTGCATCCGCACCGAACACACCTGCCGATACGGTTTTATATTCTGCCATTCCGATTGCTTTTGCCATAATTAACCTCTCTTCACGGTAACGAATTTACCGTCTACCGCCGTTACGGTTCCCGAAAGGGACGTATGAATGTTTACGGATAAGCCGTTCCCTGCCTTGCCAATGATTTGACCACGCGTTACCGTATCCCCCACTTGTACGGTGGGAATTGCGGGCGCGCCAATGTGCATTTGCATAGGAATACGAACTTGCGTTACGTTAGCAATGTTCATATCCAAGGGGGCTTCTACGTTATATTTGGTTAAATTTAATCTTGCAAGTAAACGATCTACGGGCGCTTTTCTAAGTTCGCGTTTTTCGGGCGAGAAGGAAGCCGCTTGTACTTGCGGGGGCTTAACCCCTGCCGCGCGTAAACCTGCTTTGTATTGCGCCATTAAACTTCTGGGGCTTAGGCCTTGGAAACAAGAATACATTTCGCAAAGACCGCAAGAACTACAGAAGAAAGTGTTTAAGAAGATGTTGGGATCTTGTACGTCCTTACAAGTTGCTGCGCGCATAAATAAGTGGGGTTGAATAGGATGGCCAAGCGCATGGCGGGGACATAAATCCGTACACATACGGCACTGGCAACAGCTTGCTGCCGCGCGGCGTAAGGAAACTTTCGGATCTTCCTGGCGTTTTCTTACCACCAAGTGATCTTCGGGAAGAACGATAATTGCGTTCGTAGTTTTCGTGATTAAAGTGGTTTCGGAGCCAAGCGAACCCATCATAACGCCGCCCATAATGAAAGCGGGGTTTTTAACGGTTGCGCCGCCGGCAAGGGCGATTGCATCCTTTACCGTACTGCCGATAGGAAGATACACGGTTGCGGGATTTTTCACTTCCCCCGTTACGGTTACCAGTTTATCCGTAACCGCTTCGCCGTGCATAGCGCGATATAAATTGTAGCAAGTTTCTACGTTGAACACGGCAACGCCTTGTTCAATGGGAAGTCCGCCCGGACGAACGACTTTACCCGTGGCTTCGTAAATTAAAACCACTTCATCCCCCGCGGGGTAAATTTTATCCAGAGTAGCAATACGCATACCGGGGAAAGCGGAAATATGTTCGTTTAACACGCGAATGGTGGAGGTATACGATTTTTTGATACCGATTACCATTTCGGTAGAACCCGCGGCCTTGCCGATTTCATAAAAAGCGGAAAGAATTTCGTGCGGATATGCGGAAAGAAGCGAACGGTGCAATTTCAGCAGCGGTTCGCATTCCGCGCAATTCATAATGATGGTTTTCGCGCGTTCGTCAATCTTTGCGTGCGTGGGAAAACCGGCACCGCCGCAACCGACGATACCGTTCTCTTTTAATAGCGCAACGATTTCTGCCTTTTCCATACCTTCCTCCGTAAAAATATAGCCTTATGTACTAGGTGATGGGTGGGATTATTCTAAATTACTGCCGTCGTCAATAATACCAACGATTGCTGCGTCTACGGGAGCGCTAGGATCACCTACGCCATAACGCGCACTACTGCCTTGCACAACCAAAACGTATTCGCCAATCCCTGCCCCAATGTTATCAACCGCAACGATACGATTATCCACGCGAAGGCTGGGGATAGGTTCTACAATCATAAACTTGCTACCCACTAAATTCTCATTTTTGCGGGTGGAAACTACGCTTCCTACTACTTTGCCGATAATCATGGCTCTCTCCTACCGTAAAATTTTACGGAATTAAACAATGTAAGCGGACGTTCCCGTTGCAATTTTTGCAGCGTTCGCTTCGTCCGTATCAATGTGCATTTCTAAGGTGAAGGTGGGATCTACGCGAACAACTACGTTGTTGAACGTAGTACCGCGTTCGTTATCCACGCGCACCGAAACGACTTGTTTATCCTTCACCCCAGCGTCAAGCGCATCCTTGGGGCTCATGTGGATGTGGCGCATAGCCACAATACAGCCGTTTTGTAAATAAACGCAACCTTTGGGCCCAACTAGGGCAATAGGTGCGGAATTTGCTAAATCACCGGACAGTCTTACGGGTGCTTTTACCCCAAGTTTTACTGCGTCCGTTGCAGATACTTCTACCTGCGATTGCGAACGAACGGGCCCTAATACGCGCACGTTTTCAATAGCGCGAAGTTTTAAGCCAACGATGGTAACCTGTTCGTTACATGCATACTGGCCGCCCATAAGTTCCTTCTTTTTCGTCAGTTGATAGCCTTTACCAAACAACGTTTCCACGTCTGCTTGCGTAAGGTGTACGTGGCGTGCGGAAACCCCGATAGGTACTGCGTAACCACCGCTGCTAGATTGTTTTTCCAAAACTTCTAAAACGAGTTTTGTGATTTTTTCAATACTTGCTTCTTGCATAAGCGTTCTCCGAAAAAAAGTAATACGATATTGTAGGCTTTTATTAGCCCTTAGTGAAAAATGTTTTTAGGGCGGAAAACCCGCCTTTTTTACCGTTTTTTAGCCATACTTCGCCAAGGGGGCGGATTTTGCGCCCCCATTTAGCGTTCGTATGTTATGTTTGATCGGTGAAAAGAACTTGTTGCGCGGAAATTCCGCGCGTTTTTACCTTACTTTAAAGCGGGTAAAATCTTTTCAACGTCGGTATGAGGTCTGGGAATTACGTGCGTAGCAACGAGTTCGCCAAGTTTTGCTGCGTTAGCAGAACCTGCTTCTACTGCTGCTTTAACTGCGCCTACGTCCCCACGAACCATAACGCTTACCAAGCCGCTACCAATTTTTTCGGTACCAACTAAAACAACGTTAGCTGCTTTTAACATGCTATCTGCTGCTTCAATTGCTGCTACCAAACCTCTGGTTTCTACCATACCCAATGCTTCTTGTGCCATTTTTGAACTCCTCCAAATTTAATACAATTTTATTATGTTTCGGGCATTGCACCCGAATAGTTTTTCGTAAGTTGTGTTTCCTTTATGGAAACGGTTGCGTTACTATGCTTGCGCTTTGGGCGCAGCCTTCGCACGCGGTTTTTGTTGGGCGTTTTTCTTTTCCATTCTTGCCGCGCTGATTTTCGCGATTTTCACAATTTCCGGGTGAGGATTTGCGATAACCGCCTTCGCCACCGGCTTTTTAATGCAATTGTTCGCCGCCGTTTCTACCGATTGCGCAACTGCGGAAACTTCCCCTTCAATTACGAGCGTAACCAATCTGCCACCCATTTTACGTTCCCACGTAACTAGATGCACGTTAGAGGTTTTGCACATAATATCCAGCGCGTCTACCGCGGCGCAAACGCCCGAAACTTCAATAAAGCCGTACGCCATGTTTTTTTCCTTCCTTCTGCTTACGCGTTGTTACGCGCAAATTTTTACGGTTCCCTTACGCAAGCGTGGGGAGAATTTTTTCAACGTCGTTATGGGGTCTGGGAATTACGTGAACAGCTACCAGTTCGCCAAGTTTTGCTGCAGCGCCAGCGCCAACTTCGGTTGCAGACTTAACTGCACCTACGTCCCCACGAATCATAACGCTTACCAAACCGCTACCGATCTTTTCGGTACCGATTAACGTTACTTGTGCTGCTTTTACCATTGCGTCTGCTGCTTCAATCGCTGCTACTAAACCTCTGGTTTCTACCATACCCAATGCTTCTTGTGCCATAATTCTATTCCTCCGATTTTCTTTTAATTCTTTTGGCTTTGCAACGGTTTTCCGCTGATTTAGCAAAGCCTTCTATCTAAATCAGGATTTATCTAAACCGCTGATTTTGAACATTTTAGCCGTATCTTCCGTAGGTTGCGGAATGATATGTTGCGTAATTACGCCCGAAACGGTTTCTGCCGCAGCAACTGCTGCCGCTACCGCTTCGCGAACTGCTGCTACTTCCCCGCGGAATTTGATAATTACGATAAGGGGAACGGGAAGCGCGTCTGCATTAGCGGGTTTGTTTCTATCAAACACTTCCAAGGTTACGTCTGCCGCTTTGCATCCTGCATCCCCTGCAACGAACGCGGCGGTTAAGCCGTACACCTCTAAAATACCAACTGCTTGTGCCATACGCGGTACCCTTATTTATTAACGATTGCAATTTTCAAGCCCTGCATTGCAAGGTTGGTTTTCAGTGCTTCGTTAATTTCTTCCAAGGGGTATTTGTGGGTGATAAGGTCTGCCATGGGAAGACCGATGCCCTTTGCGCGTTTTAAGAAATCAAAGGTGGTTGCGTAATCGCGAAGGGTGTAAACCCAACTACCAACCGTGGTAATTTCCTTTGCGCAGATATCAAAGTGGGGGTTAATGCTTGCATCCCCACCGTTGATGAAGAAGCCAAGTTCGCAAAGACCACCGCCGTTACGGATGAACTTATAGATGTTCGCGTGCGCCACGGGGCTACCCGTGCATTGGAACGCGAAGTCCGCCAAATATCCGCCGAACGCGTTCTTAACGCCTTCCGCAAGGGCTTCAATCCCCTTATGGTCTTTGAAGTTTACGGACTTAGTTGCGCCCATTCTCTTAGCGAATTCCAAACGCTTGTTTTCCCCGTCTACCGCTACGATATTTTCAATACCCATTGTGCGAAGAACTGCGATACAAATAAGACCGATAGGACCGCAACCTTGTACCACTACTCTGGAGTTGAAACGAAGAATACCCGTGGTTTTCGCGCGTTCTACCGCGTGGATAAGTACCGCGCAGGGTTCGATTAAGATACGGGAATCCAAATCCAAATCCGAAACGTTGAACACGGTGCTGCCCTTTCTTACCAAAATGTAGTCCGCAAACCAACCGTTTAAGTGGATGTCGTCGTCGGGAAGCAAGCCGTATACGTCTGCGCCACCAACGTTTTGTTTGTTTAGGTCAAACATCGTGATATCGGGGTTATCCTTGAAAATCATACAAGTTACGACTTTATCGCCAACCTTTAAGGGTTTACCCGCGCTATCCTTTTGTACGTTTTTACCCATTTTTACGATTTCGCCCGTACCTTCGTGGCCAAGAGCCACGGGGATAAGACCAAAGGGGTCGCGTTTAAATTCGTGCGCATCCGTACCGCAAACACCGCAACCTTCAACGCGAACCAAAATGTCGTCGTCCCCAACCACGGGCATGGGATATTCTTTAATTTCAAAACGTTCTTTTTCAACGAGCATAGCAACGTGCGCGGTAGAAGGAATTGCACCGCCGCTTACGGGTGCGCTTGCCTTTACCGAAGTGCCACTCATATTCGCAAGAACTTGTTTTACGATTTCTTCAATGTTAATATTGCTCATTGTTCTCTCCTTATCGGATGCACAGGCTATCGCCCATAACGCATCTTCTTGCCTTGGTGAAGGTTTTTGCAGAAGTTAAGCCTTCGCCCGTACGGGAAGCGATGGTAAAGGTGCAAATACTTTCGCCACCAAAACCGAGCGCTGCGTAAGAAGGCGCGTTCTTAACCAAGATTGCCGTATCCATTGCCTTAGCGTATTTGGTAAGGTGATCCACGTTTTTAGAGTGAATGTGCGCGGAGTGGCGGTTGCCGTGTTCCAGCCAAACTGCCTTTTCAAGCGCGTCTTCAAAATCTTTCGCGCGAACCACACCCAAGATGGGCATCATCAGTTCTTCTGCAATTAAGGGATGTTCCTTTTCCCCTTCAAAGATAATGCAACGGATATTATCTGGCACATCAATCCCTACCATAGCAAGCAAGGCTTTTGCGCTTCTGCCTACGCACTTACGGTTCAACCCCTTGGGGGTAAGAACGGTAGCGGTAAGTTTATCCTGCACTTCCTTAGAAGCAAGATAGCATCCTTGTTCTTCAATCATGTAGTGCATCAGTTCGTCTATTACCGAAGATACGGCAACGACTTCCTTTTCTGCAATACAGGGAAGATTATTATCAAAGGTGCAACCGTTTACAATATGTTCTGCCGCCGCGCGAACGTCCGCAGTTTCGTCTACAAGTGCGGGGGGATTCCCTGCACCTGCGCCGATACCGCGCTTGCCAGAAGAAAGTACGGTGGTAACAACGCCGGGGCCACCCGTTGCCGCAATAAGGTGAATATCCTTATGCTTTAACATGATAGCACTGCTTTCCATTGTGGGTTTCACCATGGAAACGGCGATATTAGCGGGGCCGCCTGCTTCCAAACTTGCGCGGTTAATCATATCTACCGCGAAGTTGGATGTTTTAACGGCTGCGGGGTGACAGTTGAATACAACCGTGTTTCCGCCCGCAAACATACCGATGGTGTTGCAGATAACCGTTTCACTGGGGTTGGTACAAGGCGTAATTGCGCCGATTACCCCGAACGGTCCGCGTTCTACCAAAGTTAGACCGCGGTCCCCCGACCACGCTTCGGTAGTAATATCTTCGGTACCGGGGGTTTTTTCCGCTACCAAATGATGTTTCAAAATTTTGTGCCCGACGTTACCCATGCCGGTTTCTTCCACCGCCATACGGGCAAGCGTTTCCGCGTTTTCCACCGTCTTTTTACGAATGTTCGCAATTACTTTTTCGCGAGCATCCATCGTCATATTACGAACGGTTTTTTGCGCTTCCTTCGCGGCGTCAATGGCTTTATTCATATCCGTGAAAACACCCAATTGTTCGGGTACGTCCGTCAATTGCATTTTAGCAATGACTTGTTTCACGATTTCATGAACTTGTTGTTCGTTCATAAAAGCTCCTCCGCAAAAAATTGTTTTGCATAGTCGCCCAGTTCGGTATCCTGTTTGGCAGTTCCCCCCGAAACACCGAACCCACCCACGATTTTACCGTTTCTAATTAAGGGTACGCCCCCGCCGAAGATAACGATTTTACCGTTGTTGGTGAATTGGATGCCGTAAAGGCTACCGCCCGGCGCCGCCAAAGACGCTAAATCCTTGGTGGGCATTTGTAAGGCAACCGAAGTGTAGGCTTTATTTTGCGCGATGTCGCAACTTGCGATAAACGCGCCCTCCTGCCTATGAAGCAGTAACGGATTTCCGCCTTCGTCACATACCGCAACGACGACTTTCATCCCCATTTGCTTCGCGCGCGTTTCAACGGCGGCTGCAAGAGCTTCCGCCTGACGCAAGGTCAACCCGCTTTCGGTGGAAAGAACGGTTTTTACTACCTGTTCTACCACCTGATTCAGGTCGTAACTCATCACTTATTTACCGAGTTGTGCCATTACCTTTTTGGTAATTTCAGCAATCAATGCGCTATCGTCCGCCTTGCCTTCACCGTGGCAGGTGCAGTTACCGCCGCAGCTGTGGCAGCTGGGAAGACCTGCTTTCGCGTTGGGGCAAAGGTTAGCGGGGTGACGACCGGTCATACCGAATTGTCTTCTGATTTCGTACAAGCGTTCTACTTGTTCTTTGGAAAGTTCCTTGGGACCGCCAAGAAGCTTAGCGTTGAACAGAAGGCGTGCGTAGAATTCTACGGATTCCATTTTGTGGTATGCGGAAAGCAAGGAATCAGAGAAAGTAAGCGCACCGTGGTTTTCCAAAAGAACTGCGTCAAAGTATTGAACGTGTTCGGAAACTGCATCGGGAATTTCTTCGGTAGAAGGAGTACCGTAAGCAGCGATGGGAACGCAGCCAAGCGCGATAACCGCTTCGGGCATGATGGGTTGCGTTAAAGGAATACCCGCAATAGCGAAGCTGGTTGCATACATGGGGTGCGCGTGAACAACCGATTTAACGTCGGGACGTTCCTTATACACACGCATGTGCATTTTAATTTCGGAAGAGGGTTTGAAACCGGGGTTTGCTTGTAAAACTTTACCGTTTTCGTCAACCTTGCAGATGTATTCGGGGGTCATGAAACCTTTGGATACGCCCGTGGGGGTGCAAAGGAATTCATGGTCGTTTAACTTAACGGAAATGTTACCGTCGTTAGAAGCAACCATGCCGCGATTGTAAATCCGCTTACCGATGTCGCAAATTTGTTTTTTGATTTCGTATTCGTTTACCATTACCATATCTTTTTTCTCCTATGAAATATGATATTTTTTTATCTTTGAAACTTGCAAAAAGGCGATATGCTCCCCTTTCCACCGTTCTTTGATACCATTATACAACAAAAACCAAACAAAGTCAATACTTTTTTTAAATTTTTTTTGATTTTTTGTGGTTTTTTGTTGGAAAGCCTTGGTTTTTATGTGGTTTCTTGTTTGTTTTGGGGGAATTGACGCGCTAACCAAGGAAGCGTGTCCCCTTCTTCCGCCAAATATTCAAAAATTTCGGCAAGACCTTCCCCCGTGGTGCTATCCACGTAGAAGATTTTGGAAATTCCCGTCATATGCAGCCAAGTAGTAGCCGCAGGTACGTTAGCATTTTTATCGTTAATTTTCGTTACGATACCGATAACGGGGCGATTGGACGTTCCCGCGCAACCGGGCGGAAAAATACAGTACGGCTCGTTAGAAGCAACTAAAAGCGCAACCACTTGACATTCGTAAGAATATAAGGCAAGCGCGTGCGCAAGCGTGCGTTCTTCGGCGTATTCCCCCGGGGTATCCACGACCACGTCGTAGTTATTGATATACTGCGTTTTGTGATAATGAATTTTTTCGCTGCGAAGCGCCTGCGTTAAGGTGGTTTTGCCACAACCCACGCGCCCCATTAAAATCATTTTCCGCATATGAGATTAGGTTTTCGTGATAGGACATACGGTAAAACCCAGCACGTCCTTTGCGTAATCCACTAAAGCGGTGATGGAGGAAAGCACTTCACTTACCGTACCGATTAAAATTAAGGTACCCGAGAAACGGTCCACAAAGCCAAGTTCCGCACCCGAGGATTTTAACGCGATATCCGCGATGATGATTGCGGTTTCGGCAGGGGTGATGGTAACTACGCCGATGGCTTCCTTTTTATATTCCTTGGTGGGATCTAACCCTAATTTGGTATATAGAATATCGTCCGGGTTGGCAATTACGTGCGCGATAGAGATTTGCTTACCGGGAACTAATTCCTGAACGATACGCAATTTTTCATCCGACGAACGGATTAAATCTTCAAAATTCATAACTTAGCCTCCGATTTGCACTTCGTAGGGGAAGGCGGATTTTGCCGCTTGCAACAGGGGTTCCATTTCTTCCGCCGTGGGGGGTGTAATATGCGCCATTTCATACCTTCTACCAAGCCCCGCGTATTTATCCTGCCCTAACCTATGATAGGGCAACAAGTGCAGTTTCTTTACCCCGGGAAGGGTAGCAGCGAATGCCGCGATATCCCGAATTTCCTTGGGGGTTGCGTTAAACGTGGGAATTACGGGGATACGAATAATTAAATTCGTAAGTCCGCTTTCCGCCACCTTTTTCGCGTTTTCCTTCATCAAGCCGTTCCGTTTGCCCGTAAAAGCCAAGTGCTTTTCTTCGTCCATATGCTTGATGTCCATTAAATAATAATCCAAATAAGGTAAGATACTTTCGATAACCTTATATTCCGCGCACGCCATACTTTCAATGGCGGTGGTCATACCGTGATGCTTTGCCGCCTTAAGTAGTTCGCGCGTGAAATCGGGTTGACAGAGACATTCCCCGCCAGATAGGGTAATTCCCCCACCCGTACGGCGGTAATACAAACGGTCCTTCAGTACCGTTTCCATCACTTCCCCAACGGTTACGTCCTGCCCAACGATTTTCTCCTCTCCCCCTTGTTTCATGGTTTGAATTGCGTATTCTTGGGATTCAGGATTGCAACACCAACGGCAACGAAGCACACAGCCTTTCAAAAAGACCAACGTGCGAATCCCCGGTCCGTCATGGATGGAATACCGCTGAATATCGAAGATTCTTCCCTTTTGATTTTCGTTTACTTGCATAATCCTTTGCCGCTTTTAGCCGCGGAAAGCTTGTTCGGTTCTGTTAATAATATCGTCCTGCAACGAACGCGAAAGGGTGGTAAACAGCGCGCTGTAACCTGCTACGCGAACCACCAAATGCTTGTACTTTTCGGGGTTCTTTTGCGCGTCTAACAAAGTTTCCCTGGAAACTACGTTAAATTGCATATGGCTACCCTTTTGTTCAAAGTAGGTTAAAATAAGCGCAACGAAGTTTTCCAAACCGTTTTTACCCGCAAGGGCGCTGGGATGGAACTTTTGGTTGAACAGCGTACCGTTGGATGCGATACCGTGGTCCAAACGGGATACCGAGTTCGCTGCCGCCGTGGGCCCGTAAATGTCCTTACCCGCAGAAGGCGAAACGCCGTCCGCTACGGGTCTACCCGCAAGTCTGCCGTCGGGGGTTGCACCCGTTTGCGCACCCAAAGGCACGTTCGCGGATACGGGATATAAGCCCGCTTGGAACTGACCGCCACGGGGGTTTTTATATTTTAGTAACGGGCGCGTGTACGTGTACGCAACGTCCCTTGCAAACGCGTCTACTTCTAAAATATCGTTACCGAACTTGGGAATTTTTTCAATATCCTTTCTAAGTTGCGCGTATTTAGCAGCGTTTGCGCCACCCGTTAAGGATTGCACTACTTGAACCACTTCGCTTTCGCTTACGTTTTTACCCGCCGCCTTTAACTGCGCCGCAACGATAGCCGCGATTTTTGCGGTTTGTTCTACGTCCGCACCCACGCCGTAGTTAGCGGCAAGCGCTTCCTTTACTTCCTTCAAGGTATATTTCTTTTCATCGTAAACCAAGGTCTTAATCGCGTAAAGGCTATCCGCCATGTTCGCGATACCGAAGCCTTGGGGGCCGGTAAAGTTATATACCGCGCCGCCTTCCTGCATGGTTAAGCCGCGCTTAATGCAATCGTCCACCATCATGGATTGGAAAGGCAAGGGGCAACGTTCGGCGTGCGCTACGTCAATCGCGTTATCCGCGTTTACCATGGCCTCAATCCAGAATTCCATTTGTGCCTTGTATGCATCATAGAACTTTTCAAAGGTGGTAAAGGTTTCCACTTCCCCCGTTTTGGGGCCGATTTGTACGCCCGCGTCCACGCCGTTACTGAACACTAGTTCTAAGGGACGGCACATGTTAAAGAACGCTGCGTCGTGCCAACCGTCCGTTTTGCCCGCTTTTTGGGGTTCTACGCAACCGATAATGTTGTAGGTGCGCGCGTCTTCTAAGGTAAGGCCGCGGCTCATCAGCGAAGGAATAATAACTTCGTCGTTATAGTAAGCGGGAAGGCCGATACCCGTGCGGGTAACTTCCGCCGCTTTTAACATAAATTCGTGGGGGGTGCCGTTCCAAACGCGCACCGAAAGAGAAGGTTGGGGTAACATGGTGTGCATAGATGCGTTCATGCACATAAAGGATAAATCGTTGGTTACGTCCATACCCTGTTCGTTTTGCCCGCCTACGATTAAATTTTGGAATAAGCTGTAACCCGCAAAGCCTTCTGCCGAAGCGGCGTCGCGGCACTTGTTTAAGTCGTTTAATTTCACCCAAATGCAGTCAATCAATTCTTGGGCAAATTCGCGCGTTAAGCCGTTTTCCCTACAAGACTTGTAGTAGGGATACATATACTGGTCAAAGCGCCCGGGCGAAATGGAGTGGCCCGAAGATTCCAATTGCAACAACTGTTGCACGAACCAAAAACTTTGGCACGCTTGATAGAAGGTTTTTGCGCCTTTTGCGGGAACGTTTGCGCAGTTCTTTGCAATTTGAATCAATTCTTCACGGCGTGCGCCCGTTGCCTTTTCCGCCATTTCCAACGCGAGTTTTGCATAGCGGTTTGCATAGTGAATTACCGCGTTACACGAAATTTCCATTGCGGTTAAAAGGTTGGACTTTCTGCAATAATTCGCATCCCCAACGCGCATGGTTTCACGTTCTTGCTTAATTCTATCCAAATACCCTTCAAAGCCGTGGGCAAGCACTTCTTCGTATTTTACGGTTACGTGCCCTACCCCGTTATAGAAATAGTTGCCGGGGGTGAAAATGTTATGGTTGATACCATCCTTGGCTTCCTTGCTCATATACGAAAGGGCAAGGTCGCTACTGGTTTTGCCTTTCCAATACGCGTTAGCGGCTTTCAGTTCCGCCTTGGTTTCATCCGAAATATAGAAGGGATCGGCAGAACGCTTTTCCACCGTTTCAAATTCCGCTTCTAACCATTCAAAAGAATATTCGGGATAGGTTTGGCAACCGCGGGGAGCGATAGTGGAAGAACCAACGATTAGTTCCCCTTCGCGAATCACGATGGGAATATTTTTTAAGATATGCTCAAACGCTTTGGCACGACGAAGCACCAAAGGTAAGCCTTCGGTTTCCTTATAGGATTCGGTAATTAAACGCGCACGCGCCCCTTCAATCACGGGCATTTTAGCGTACATACGTTCGATAAGCGCGGGGATACGCGGGCTTTTTTGTACGTCCGAAATATCGTATTTTGCCATAAGATTTCTCCTTTCCGCTAAGTGTTGCGGGAGAATTTTTTTGGGCCACGTACACGCGCGAGTCAGCGCGCATACGGGCACCCTATAATTTTAGTCGTAAACATTATACACCCAAGGGAAAAGTTTGTCAATAGAAAAACGAAAAATTTTGCCCGTTTTTTTTGATTTTTATTGTTTTGTGTTGTTTTCGTGTGGTTTTTGCGTGATTTTTTGTGGAAATTTTGCCAAAACCCTTGACAAAACCAAATTTTTGCCGTAAAATGCTATAAGAGAGATTGCGTTCTTTTACAAGGACGCTTTTTAGGGAAAAATAAGCGCACCCACGCGAAAAAAGGAGGAGGCAAGCCCGTGTTTACGATTGACGCGCACGTACATACCGCCGCAAGCGGACATCATACGACCGACCGCGTAATTGACGTAGCCAAAAAGGCGTTTGAACGCGGACTGACCGCCGTTGGTATTTGCGAACACGCAAGCGGTATGCTAAACGGCTGTACCGAAAGCGGTTTTCGCAGTTTACTGCTTTCCCCAAGAACGCGTGCGGGCGTTAAAATTTTGATTGGCGCGGAAGCAAACGTGTTTAAAAACGGGGAAACGGATATTTCCCCCGAACTGTATAAAAAATTGGATTACGTGGTTGCTTCCCTACATAAAGAGTGCTATAAAAACGCAGGGATTACCGAAAACACAAAAACCTTAATACATTTAATGGAGCGGGGCGGTTGCGATATTTTGGGGCACCCTGCGGATATTGCTTACCCCTTGGATTTACGCGCCGTTGTAAAATCCGCGAAAGAAACGGGCGTTTTGATTGAAATTAACGAAGCAAGTATTCGCGAAGGCGGATACCGCGGAGATAACCGCGCGCTAACAGCCGAACTATTACTTTGGTGCAAGCGCTATAACGCACCCGTTTCGGTTGGTAGCGATAGCCACGGTAGAGAGTTTGTGGGCGTTACCCCAACGGCGGAAGCGTTTTTCAGCGTAATGAACTTCCCCAAACGCTTGATTGCAAACCGCAGTGTGGACGAATTTTTAGCGTCTTTAAGAAGAAATAGGTAATTTTATACGAAATCGCAAAAAAATAAACTATTTATACTAAACCGCCCCGAACGGATTTTCGTTCGGGGCGGTTTTGTTTTAGTTACGCTTTCTTTTCGTAAGAATTTACGATTTACACAAAGGCACAAAAAAATTAGTGGCGATCGGGGGAATCAAAAATTTCGCAAAAACGCGCGGAAAAAGAAGGTTCTTCCCCACCCAGCGCCAAATGTTCGGTACTACCGAAGGAAAGGCAACGAAATTGTGCGATACCATCCTGCCGTTCTTCGCTAACCAAAGTGGTTACCGAAGAAGGCGCGGCGCAGAAATGGTGTAATAGGCTGGCGGGGGCAATACCCGTTAAACGCGAAAGCAAGATACATTCCAAACCGAAGTGACAGAAGAAGGCAATGGTATCCGTATTGCTATTATGCACGCGGTATAACATCCCCTCCCTTTCGTAGCCGTGCTTTTTCATCAGTTCGTCCAACCCTTCGGTTACGAAACGATACCCTTCGGGTATGGTAGTATTTTTGATAAATTCCGTTTCCTGCCACGTGGTGGGCTGAAACAAATTGGGATGTTGGGCGTAATAGGAGGGCAAATAATCCCACATAAAGGATTCCTTTTGCTTGTAGGGATTATAAGCGGGATAGTAAAATTCCGCCAGCCACGGCATGGTTTCCCCTTGCATCCCTTTTGCTTTTAACGTGTATTCCGCGGTGCGTTGTGCCCTACCCATGGGGGACATATACGCAAAGTCTAAGGGGCGGTTTACCATATATTTGGCAAGCAATTCCGCTTCCACTTCCCCCTTCGGGGTTAACCCATCGATTTCATAATTCGGATCCGCGTGACGGATGATGAGTATCTTCATTATTTCTCCTTGAAAACCCGTGGGAATTCCCACGGGTTTACCTTACTTTTCTGCTTTTTCTAATTTGGTTAAATCATACGGGGTGGACTGGTACACAAAGTAGTTCAACCAGTTGGTAAACAGCAAGTTGCCGTGCCCACGCCAAGTAACCACGGGGGGAAGCTCGGGATTATCCCCTTCGTAATAGTTTACGGGTTTTTCAATGGGAAGCCCCGCCGCTAAATCGCGTTTATATTCCGCATCCAAAGTGTAGGGATCGTATTCGGTATGCCCGAACACAAAGAACCTTCTACCGCCCTTTTCGGCAACGATATGCAGCCCTGCTTCCTTAGAAGAAGCCAAAACGCGTAGGTTTTTCACCCTTTCTACGTCCTCCCTTCTCACTTCGGTATGGCGGGAATGGGGGGCGTAAAACACGTCGTCAAACCCACGAAGAAGCATGGACTGCGCGTAATCCGCCTTATGCGGGAATACGCCGAACACCTTTTTATCCATTGCGTATTTAGGAATACCGTAATGATAATACAGCCCCGCTTGCGCGCCCCAACAAATGTGAAACGTGCTATGCACGTTAGAAGCGCTCCAATCCATAATTTCGCACAGTTCTGGCCAGTAGTCCACTTCTTCAAAGGGGATTTGTTCTACGGGTGCGCCCGTAATGATCAGCCCGTCGTACTTTTCGTTTTTTACTTCATCAAAGGTTTTGTAGAAGGAAAGCAGGTGGTCCTTACTGGTATTTTTGGTTTCGTGCGTTTTAATACGCATTAAGGTGAGTTCAATTTGCAACGGAGTATTTCCCAAAATGCGGGAAATTTGCGTTTCCGTTTCAATTTTTTTGGGCATTAAGTTTAAAAGCACAATGCGAAGGGGACGGATGTCCTGCGTCATAGCGCGCGTTTCGGTCATCACGAAGATATTCTCCCCCGCTAACGTTTGCACCGCGGGTAAATCGTTGGGAATTTTAATGGGCATACCGCACCTCCTTTTTAGATTTTTCTTGTGAAAGGCTTTTATTACAAAGCCTTGAATTTTATGCGTTTTCTAAAGCTTGCGAAATATCCGCGATTAAATCGGAGGCATCTTCCAAGCCCAAAGACATTCTTATCATATCGGGAAGAACGCCGCAAGCAACCAATTCTTCATCACTTAACTGACGGTGGGTTGCGGTTGCGGGATGTAAACAACAACTGCGCGCGTCTGCAACGTGCGTTTCAATGGCAATCATTTTTAATGTGGACATAAAGCGCGAAGCCCCTTCCCTACCGCCTTTTACACCAAAGGAAATAACGCCGCACGTGCCGTTTGGCATATATTTATCCACCAAAGCCTTACCCTTATACGAAGCAAGGCCGGGATAATTTACCCAACCAACCTTGGGATGGTTTTCAAGGAAGGTTGCAACCGCCATGCCGTTTTCCGCGTGGCGTTTCATACGAACGTGCAAACTTTCCAATCCTAAGTTTACGTAGTATGCCGTCATGGGAGCGCAAGTAACGCCTAAATCGCGCATCAGTTGCGCGGTAGCTTTGGTGATATACGCACCGCCTTGACCGAATTTTTCCGCATAGGTAATCCCGTGGTAACTTTCATCGGGCGTGCAAAGACCGGGGAATTTATCCGCGTGCGCCATCCAGTTAAAGTTACCGCTATCTATGATAGCGCCACCCACCGAACTACCGTGGCCGTCCATATACTTGGTGGTTGCGTGGGTTACGATATCCGCGCCGAATTCAAAGGGGCGGCAATGCACGGGCGTGGGGAAGGTGTTATCAATAATCAAAGGAACGCCGTTCTTATGCGCCACGCGTGCGAATTTTTCAATATCCAAAGTGATAAGGGCGGGGTTTGCAATGGTTTCCCCAAACACGAGTTTAGTGTTGGGGCGGAAAGCCGCTTGCAATTCTTCTTCGCTTACTTCGGGGGAAACGAAGGTTACATCAATCCCCATTTTACGCATGGTTACGTTAAATAAGTTAAACGTCCCCCCGTAAATAGCCGAAGAAGTGATAAAGTGATCGCCTGCCGTGCAAATATTAAACACGGCAAGGAAGTTTGCCGCCATCCCGGAGGAGGTCATCATTGCGGCAGTTCCGCCTTCCAAAGCGCAAATTTTAGCCGCAACGGTATCTACCGTGGGGTTTTGTAAACGCGAATAGAAGTATCCGCTTGCTTCCAAATCAAAAAGTTTCCCCATATCTTCGCTGGTTTCATAACGGAAGGTGGTGCTTTGAATGATGGGGATTTGACGGGGTTCACCGTTGCCAGGCGTATAGCCCCCTTGTACGCATACGGTACCGATACCTTTCTTTTCCATAACTGTTTTCTCCTTTACTAGTTAGATTAAATGGTGAAATCCACAGCAACGCTTTTTTCTACTACTGCGTGCATGTGTTTTTTTACTACCGAAACGTGGTATTCGTCCACTTGATACGCATTTAACGCAGAAAAATCGTCTAACAAAACGGTTAAATGAATATCGTACGAGCGGGGGGAATGCAATTCATCCACACCCACTTGCAAACCGCGAAGCATAGGCACGTTGCCTTGCATGGAAAGAAGCACTTCCTTCGCCTTTTCCACGCTTTCGCCTTGTTTTAACTTAAAACATACTACGTGTTGTACCATAATTATCTCCTTTACTCCCCTTTCAACTTTTCGTTTACAAAGGCTTGCAATTCGGCTAACCGATCGGGGGGTAAGGCGGGCGTTCCCGCTAAGGGATTTTGAATCCCTAATTTTTCGTATTTTTGAAAGCCCATGGTGTGAAACGCCAATAGCTCGTATTCCTTTATGCAAGGAAACCCACGAACAATATCTACATAAGGCGCAAGCCGTTCCTTGCTATCGTTTATGTTTGGAACCACCACGGTTCGCACCACGGTGGGCACGTTTTCTTGTTGCAAGAAACGCAAGGTTTCCATTACGGGGGTAATAGAACCGCCCGTATAGGCTTGGTACCCCTTTTCGCTTGCAAATTTTACGTCCAAAAGCACCGTTTGCGCGCCTTTTAGCACTTGCTTTGCGGAAGCGGTTAAGGGCACGGAACCCGAAGTATCCACCACGTAGCGAATACCGTGTTCGTTTAACAAGGCGGTAAGTTCTAATAAAAATTCCGCTTGCAAAAGGGGTTCGCCCCCACTAAAAGTTACGCCCCCCGTTTCCTTAAAATAGGGAACGAAGCGGATAATTTTATTTAGCAGTTCTTCCGCGGTATAGGGCGTGCCTTGGGCGTTCCACGTATCGGGGTTATGACAGTAGGCGCAACGCAAGGGACAGCCCACGAAGAAAATTCCGTAGCGAAGCCCTGTTCCATCCACCGCCGCCAAACTTTCAAACGAATGTACTTTTCCTTCCATTACATTTTTTCGTGGAAGGTACGCGAAATAACTTCCAACTGTTTATCCTTGGTCAGTTTATTAAAATTTACGGCGTAACCGCTAACGCGGATGGTAAGCGAAGGATATTTTTCAGGATGTTCCATTGCGTCCACAAGCTTGTCGCGGTTCAGCACGTTTACGTTTAAGTGATGCGCGGATTGCGCAAAGTAGCCGTCCAACACGTTTACAAGGTTACTAACGCGGTTTTCTTCGTTTTTCCCAAGTGCGCTGGGCGTGATGGAGAAGGTATTGCTAATCCCATCCTGACAACAATCATAACAAATTTTTGCCACCGAGTTTAAGGAAGCCAGTGCGCCTTCGCTATCCCTACCGTGCATGGGATTTGCGCCGGGAGCAAAGGGTTCGCCCTTCTTTCTACCGTCGGGCGTAGAACCCGTTTTTTGCCCGTATACCACGTTAGAAGTAATGGTCAAAATAGAAAGGGTATGCTTTGCACCGCGGTAGGTTTTGGTTTTGCAAAGTTCTTGGTAGAAATATTCGGTAATCCACTTGGCAATTTCGTCCACGCGGTTATCGTCGTTGCCGTATTTGGGGAATTCCCCTTCGGTAATGAAATCTACGATTAACCCGCGTTCGTCCTTCACGGGGGTTACCTTTGCGTACTTAATTGCGCTTAAACTATCCGTTAAAACGCTAAGTCCGCTGATACCGAACGCCATTAAACGTTCGGGCTCTACGTCGTGGAAGCTCATCATCAAACGTTCGTAAGCGTAACGATCGTGCATATAATGGATGACGTTCATAGTGTTTACATACAAGTTTGCCATCCAAGAAGCGTACTTTTTAAAAGAATCCAAAACTTTTTCGTAGTTTAAGGGTTCTTCGCTAAAAACTTCACCTTCGGGCGCGATTTGTTCGCCGTATAGTTCGTCCTTACCACCGTTTAGGGACATTAAAAGCACTTTCGCAAGATTACAACGCGCGCCAAAGAATTGCATTTGTTTTCCCGTTTTCATTGCGGAAACACAGCACGCGATGGAATAATCGTCCTCAAAATCCTTGCGCATTACGTCGTCGTTTTCATACTGAATGGAGTCCGTATCCACCGAAACCTTTGCGCAATAACGCTTAAAAGGTTCGGGAAGGGCGGTAGACCAAAGTACGGTAAGGTTGGGTTCTGCGCTAGGCCCAAGGTTGTATAAGGTGTTTAGGAAACGGAAACAAGTTTTGGTAACCAACGTTCTACCGTCTAGCCCCATACCGCCAAGCGAACAAGTTACCCAAACGGGATCGCCCGCAAACAAGTTGTTATATTCGGGGGTGCGAAGGTGGCGAACCAAACGCATTTTCAAAACTAAATCGTCTATTAGTTCTTGCGCGCCCGTTTCATCCAAGGTTCCTTCCTTGAAATCACGTTCAAAGTAAATATCCAAGAAGGAAGAAATTCTGCCGATACTGTTTGCCGCGCCGTTTTGTTCCTTAATTGCGCCAAGATAACCGAAGTATAGCCATTGTACCGCTTCGGTAGCGTTTAGCGCGGGGCGGGTAATATCGCAACCGTACGCCTTTGCCATTTCCACCAAATCGTGCATGAATTCCAATTGCTTTTGGATATCTTCTAATAGGTGAATGGTTTCTTCACTCATATCGCGCATACCGATACGGCGCTTATCTTCCTGACGTTGTTTGATTAAAAAATCCATGCCGTAAAGGGCAACACGGCGGTAGTCGCCGATAATGCGTCCGCGCGCATATGCATCGGGAAGCCCCGTTAAAACGCCCGCGTGGCGCGCCTTTTTCATGGTATCCGTATATACGCGGAATACCCCCGTGTTGTGCGTGGT
>SVIF01000034.1 GCA_015069615.1 Clostridiales bacterium
TTTGTACGGCAAGCCCACCTTGCTTAACAACGTAGAAACTTACGCAAACATCTGCCAAATCATCTTAAACGGTGCAGAATGGTTTGCTTCTATGGGTACGGAAAAGAGCAAGGGTACGAAGGTATTTGCACTTGGCGGTAAAATCGCTAACACCGGGCTTGTAGAAGTTCCCATGGGTACCTCCCTTCGCGAAGTATTGTACGAAATCGGCGGCGGTATTCCTAACGGCAAAAAGTTCAAGGCAGCCCAAACGGGTGGTCCTTCGGGCGGCTGTATTCCCGCATCCTTAATCGATACCAAAATTGATTACGATAGCTTAATTGCCATCGGCTCCATGATGGGTTCGGGCGGTCTTATCGTAATGGACGAAGACAACTGTATGGTTGATATCGCGAAGTTCTTCTTGGAATTCACGGTAGACGAATCTTGCGGTAAATGTACGGCTTGCCGTATCGGTACCAAGCGCTTATATGAAATGCTTACCAAGGTTACCGAAGGGAAAGCAACCATGGAAGACTTGGATAAAATGGAAGAATTGTGCCAATATATTAAGGATAACTCCTTGTGTGGTCTTGGCCAAACTGCTCCCAACCCCGTTCTTTCCACCTTGCGTTACTTCCGCGACGAATACGAAGCGCACGTTAAGGAAAAACGTTGTCCCGCAGGCGTATGTAAGAGCCTTTTGACCTTCTCCATTGATAAGGATAAATGTATTGGTTGTGGTCTTTGCGCAAGAAATTGTGCGGTTAACGCTATCGTTAAAACGGATTACGTTGCGCCCGGTCATAAGCTTCCTTCGTACACCATTGATACGGATAAGTGCGTGAAGTGCGGCGTATGCTTGTCTAACTGTAAGTTCAAAGCAATTTCCAGAGGTTAAGGGAGGAAAATACAATGGCTGACGTAAAAATGGTTAATTTAAAAATTGACGGAATGGACGTATCCGTTCCTGCCGGCACCACCGTACTCAACGCGGCTGCAAGTATCGGCATTAAAATCCCCACCCTTTGCTACTTAAAGGAAATCAACGAAATCGGCGCTTGCCGCGTTTGCGTTGTTGAAGTAAAGGGCGCAAGAAGCTTGGTTGCTTCCTGCGTATATCCCGTAGCGGAAGGCATGGAAGTATTCACCAACACCCCCAAGGTTCGCCAAAGCAGAAAAACCACCATCGAACTTCTGCTTTCCAACCATAGAAAGGACTGCTTGTCCTGTTCCAGAAACACCAACTGCGAATTACAACGTCTTTCCTACGAATACGGCTGCGATATGCACGCGTTCGAAGGGGAAGTTTCCGCTTCGCAAGTGGACGTAAACCACTATTTGGTTCGCGATAACAGTAAATGCGTTCTTTGCAGAAGATGCGTTGCTGCTTGTAAAAACACCCAAGGTATCGGCGTAATCGGCGCTACCAAGCGCGGTTTCAAAACCGAAATTTTAAGCGCGTTTGAAATGCCCCTAGCTTCCACTTCTTGCGTAGCTTGTGGTCAATGTATCAACGTTTGCCCCACGGGTGCGCTTCATGAAAGAGAAGAAATTGACGTGGTTATGGCGGCAATCCACGATCCCGAAAAGATCGTTGTTGCTGGCCCCGCTCCTTCGGTACGTGCCGGTCTTGGCGAAGAATTCGGCTACGAAATGGGTACCAACGTGGAAGGCAAAATGGTTTCCGCCCTTCGTTTGCTTGGTTTTGATAAGGTGTTTGACGTAAACTTTGCTGCGGATATGACCATTATGGAAGAATCGCACGAACTCATCGAACGTATCAAAAACGGTGGCGCGCTTCCCATGTTCACCAGCTGTAGCCCCGGTTGGATCAACTACGTGGAACACTACTATCCCGAACTGATTCCCAACCTTTCCACCTGCAAATCTCCCCAACAAATGTTCGGCGCTTTGGTAAAAACTTACTATGCGCAAAAACTTGGGGTAGATCCCAAAAAACTGTTCGTTGTATCCATCATGCCTTGTACCGCAAAGAAGGGCGAAAAACTTCGTCCCAACCAAGCAGCTTGCGGGGAAGCGGATATTGACGCAGTACTCACCACGCGTGAACTTGCTAAGATGATTAAGCAAAACGGTATCATGTTCAATCGTTTGCCAGACGGCGAATTTGATAACCCCCTTGGCGTATTCACGGGCGCAGGCGTTATCTTCGGTGCAACGGGCGGCGTTATGGAAGCAGCCCTTCGTACCGCGGTTGAAACCATCACGGGCAAACCCGTTGAAAACGTTACCTTTGAAGCAGTTCGCGGTACCGCAGGCATCAAAAAGGCAACCTATCAAGCAGGTGATTTATCCGTTAACGTAGCGGTAGCATCCGGTCTTACCAACGCAAAGGAAATTTGTGAAGCGGTTAAGAACGGCACTTGCGACGCGCAATTCATTGAAATTATGTGCTGCCCCGGCGGTTGCGTAAACGGTGGCGGTCAACCCTTAATGGATGCTTTCGTTCGCAATAACGAAGATTATAAGGCAAAACGCGCTTCCGCACTGTATAAGCAAGATGCGGATGCAAAACTTCGCAAGAGCCACGATAACCCTGTTGTGAAAGAAGTGTATGAAACCTTCTTGGGTGAACCCGGTAGCAAAGTTGCGCATCACGTATTGCACACTTCTTATTCTTCCAAAAAGTAAGAACGACTTCTAAAGAAGTAAAATAAAAATCATGCCCCAAACCATTACGGTGTGGGGCATTTTTTTTGCTTAAATTTTATATTTTCTGGAAAGCAATCCGCATACCCATCTGCGGGGCAAATACTTTGCGCAAAGATAATAAAACTTATTTTTTCCGCCGATAACGATTAAGGGGGGTGGATTTTTCTTATACGTTGTCTGCATAATTTTTTTCGCTGCAACTTCCGCGTGCATACCCTTTTGTTCGGTTTCGGTAAGGGCTTTTACCGCGTTTTTCATTTTACCATAGTACAGTCGCGCCCCCGCGCCCGCATACACGTTTCGCTTTTCGCTAAAGCCCGTTTTTACACCCCCCAAAAGCACCGAATACACCTTGATACGAAAGGGAGAAAGTTCCATTTTCAGCGTTTCACATACTAAATTCAGCCCTGCTTTCGTTCCACTGTAAAAGGTGTCAAAAGGAATGGGTAGTACACTGCCAAGCGAACTAACCGCCACAATTTTTCCGCGGTTTTGCGCACGCATTACGGGTAAAACTGTGGAAACCACGCGTAAAAAACCGTAGTAGTTTACGTCGTACAGTTCGCAAATATCCTCTTCTTCGGCGTGTTCCACGGGCGCAGCCATACTGATGCCAGCAAAATAAACCAGCAGGTCAATCCGCCGTTTCCGTTTGGTGATATCACGTACTGCCTCCTCAATTTCTTCGCGGTTTTTCACGTTTACGGTGTAATTCGTAACCCCGTCAATATCGCAAGGCGTACGGCTTGCGTTCATCACCGCATACCCTTTTTGCATGCAAATTTTTGCAAATTCGTACCCGATTCCGGATGATGCGCCCACCAAAAATGCCACAGGTTGCATAAAAATTCCCCCTTTTATATAAAAAGTATGGTAAAACACTAGTATTTTTCCCCGTTTTGTGTTAAAATAAACGGGAAATCGAGACGTTCGGACGGCTGCGGTAAAATTTGTTTTTAACGAGGAAAGTCCGAGCTCCATAGGGCAAGAGTGTTTGCTAACGGCAAATGGGGGCGACCCTAAGGAAAGTGCAACAGAAATAAACCGCAAACTTTGTTTGTAAGGATGGAAAGGCGAGGTAAGAGCTCACCGACCCTTTGGCGACAAAGGGTGCCCTGTAAACCCCACTCGGAGCAAGACGGGGAAGCGAGTCCCGGCGGCCCGCCGGCGCTTCCGTTTTAGTTCGCTTGAACCGTGCGGCAACGTCCGGTCTAGATAGATAGTCGTCCAAGACAGAACTCGGCTTATAGAACGTCTCGTTTTCTTTATCTAATTTTCCGTACGAAATTTTCGTACGGATTTTTTTGTTATGGAATCAATCACCCTTTGCGCTATCAACTTTTTTCGGGTTACGTAGCCAATAATTTTTTAAAATTCCCCCTTGTTTTTTTTGCAAAGGTATGGTATAATTTATTTTGGAGAAGAATACCTATGGATTTATTTGACTTTATGCACAAATCGGAAGCCGCCACCCCCTTGGCGGAACGCATGCGTCCCACCACCTTAAAGGAATTCGTTGGGCAATCGCACTTAATTTCCCCCACGTCTATGCTATCCCGCGCCATTATGATGGATCGGCTTGGCAGTTGCATCTTTTGGGGCCCCCCGGGTTGTGGAAAAACCACCCTTGCCAACGTAATTGCGAATAGTACACAAGGCAATTTCGCCAAACTCAACGCGGTGTCCTCGGGCGTTGCGGACGTAAAAAAAGTGGTGGAAGAAGCGGAAAACAACCTAAAAATGTTCGGTAAAAAAACCTATTTGCTTTTAGATGAGTGCCACCGCTTTAATAAAGCGCAGTCGGATTCGCTCCTTCCCGCGGTAGAAAAGGGAACTATCATTTTCATCGGTTCTACTACCGAAAACCCGTACGCTTCCATGACGGGTGCTATCGTTAGCCGTTGCCGCGTATTCCGTTTTGAACGCTTAACGGGGCAGGAAATCAAAGGCGCGCTGCAAAAAGCCTTAAAGGACGAAAAGAAGGGGCTTGGCAACTATACCGTGGAAATGGAAGATGCCGCCCTAAACCATATCGTGTTTACCGCAGGCGGTGATTTGCGCTCCGCTTACGGCGCGTTAGAAATGGCGGTGTTAACCACCCCTCCTGATAAGGACGGGGTAATCCGCGTAACCTTGCGCGATGCGGAAGAATCTTCGCAAAAAAAAGCGCTTTCGGTGGATGAAACCTTGTATTACGACGTGCTTTCCGCTTTTTGCAAAAGTTTGCGCGGAAGCGATAGTAACGCCGCATTATATTACGCGCAACGTTTAGTTGAAGGGGGTTGCGATCCTTTACTCGTTGCAAGAAGATTGTTAGTTCACTCGGCTGAGGACGTAGGCATGGCAGACCCCCAAGCTTTGGTTGTCGCCCAAAGCGCGTACGCCGCCTTTGAAAAACTCGGTCTTCCCGAAGGGATGATTCCCTTATCCGCGGCAATTATTTACGTATGCGAAGCGCCCAAATCCAACGCGGTTGTAAACGCCATGTATGCCGCAAAGGAGGACGCGCAAAAAACGCGGGACGACGGAATCCCCATGTATTTAAGGGACGTATCCTATAAAAGCAAGGAAGAAAAAAAGGAAAAAAACAACTATAAATACCCACATAATTACGGGGGATACGTTCGCCAACAGTATTTGCCCGATTCATTAAAGGATAGGCAGTATTATCAGCCCACGGATAACGGTTTTGAAGCAAAAATTAAAGCCTTCCGCAAGGAAAAGGAGACGTTCATCCGTAGTCAGGAGGAACAATGATTACTTTACAGGACGTAAAAAAGGATAGGGAAGTAAAAGCCATTATGGATATTTCCGCCAAGCAAATTGAAGCGCTTGGCTTTACCGAACATTCCGAACGGCATTGCCGTATCGTAAGCAAAACCGCAGGGGAAATTATGCGCCAAATCGGTGGCACCGAATATGAAATAACCCTTTCGGAAATCGCTGGATATTTGCACGATTTAGGCAACGCGGTGAACCGTGTGGACCACGCGCAATCGGGGGCGCTTTTAGCTTACGGTATTTTAACCCGCATGGGACTTGGGTACGAATCCGCCGCAGAAGTTATGATGGCAATCGGCAATCATGATGAAAAACACGGAACGCCCGTAAGCAGAATTTCTTCCGCGCTAATTTTAGCGGATAAAGCGGACGTGCACAAAAGTCGCGTGCGCCAAGCGGTGCGTTCTATCCCGCCCAAGGATGCGAATATTCACGATAGGGTGAATTTAGCCGCGGAAAGCAGTTTCGTAACCGTTAACGGGGGGTTTATCACCTTAAATATCACCATTAACACCGAAATTTGCTCGGTAATGGATTATTTTGAAATCTACTTTGGAAGAATGCAAATGTGTCGCCGAGCTGCCGAATTTTTAGATAGAGAATTTTCTTTGGTTATCAACGGCGTGCATTTGGTGTAATTTTTCGGTTAAAAAACCCCATTACAAAATGTAATGGAGTAGAAAAAGGTAAAAATACTAAGAAGATTAGGTGGGTCATTGCCGACACCCTGAGGGGCCCTCGGCAACCTTTGTCCATCAAAGGAAGTTCATCATATGACGGCCTGCAAGGAGCGTGTTTATACGCGACGGATTAGCGAAGGCTTTTTGCCGAAGCGTCACGTTATTTTGGTATCCCACAAACGCGCACGAATAGCGCCGTTGCGCAATAAAAAGAGTTTTCTGCCTTCATTTCAAAAACCGAAGGTGGGCTCGCAAGGAGCGTGTTTATACGCGACGGATTAGCGAAGGCAAAGCCGCAGCGTCACGTCATTTCGGTATCCCACAAACGCGCACGAATAGCGCCGTTGCGCAATAAAAAGAGTTTTCTGCATTCCTTCATTAGAAGGAAAAAGAAAAACTCCGTTACAAAGCGCAACGGAGCAATTTGGTGCCGAAGGTGGGACTCGAACCCACACGGTATCGCTACCACCGGATTTTGAGTCCGGCGCGTCTGCCAGTTCCACCACTTCGGCAAAGGAACGGGTAGATTATAACACAAAAAAAATAAAAAAGCAAGGATTTTTCACAAGGATTTTTATTAACTTATGCAAAAATTAATTTTAATTGACGGAAACAGCCTATTAAACCGCGCTTTTTACGCAACGCCCCCCCTTACCACGAAAGAAGGGGTGCCCACCAACGCGGTTTTTGCTTTTGTAAATATGCTACTTAGGGTGATCGGTGAAAAAAAGCCTACGCACCTTCTTGTAGCGTTTGACCGCAAAGAACCCACCTTCCGCCACCAAATGTATGATGGCTACAAGCAAGGTAGAAAGCCCATGCCAGACGATTTAGTGCCCCAAGTGCCCCTTATGAAGGAAGTGTTGCACGCTATGGGCATATGCACGTACGAACAAGCGGGGATAGAAGCGGACGATATCATCGGCGCGGCGGCAAGACGGTTTGCCTTACCCACGGATATTTACACGGGGGATAAGGATAGCTTTCAACTAGTTGACCAAACTACCACCGTATGTTTCACCAAGCGTGGCGTTCACGAAACCGAAGATTACACGGCGGAAAACTTTACCGAAAAAACGGGGTTAACCCCTTGCCAAATTATTGACCTAAAAAGTTTAATGGGGGATGCTTCGGATAGAATCCCTGGTGTTCCCGGCGTTGGGGAAAAAACCGCCAAGGATTTATTAATCACCTACGGCAGTTTAAGCGGCGTTTACGAAAATATTGGCGCAATCAAAGGCAAACTGAAGGAAAAATTGGAACAAAATCAGGATTTAGCCTACCTTTCCTACCGCCTTGCCACTATTGATACGGGTGTGGAATTGCCCCTGAACTTAAACGATTTAGCATTCCGTCTGCCCTTGCCCGCAGCAGCACGGGAAACCTTCCGTTCTTTGCAGTTTTTCACCTTCTTAAAAAAGGAAAACTTGTTTACCGAAGGGGAAGAAAAACCCGCGGAAAAAACGGAAACGGCGAAACGGGGGGAGAAACAGGAAGAACCCCAACAGCCCACGCATACGAAACTGGAAGAATTGACACTCAATCAAACCCTAAAATTTACTTCGGCAAGCGAAATTGCAACCGCTTTTGCTAGTGCCAAAAAACTTACCTTTATCCCCACCGAAAAGCAAGCCTATTTCTACGCAAACGGTGTGGAAGGCGTAATTCCCATGAAAGAAACCTTACTGGATGCAGGTGCGTTTGAAGGGGATATCTATGGGGGAATGAAGGAATTTCTTTCAAACAAGGAAAACGAACTTTTAACTTACGATGGAAAAACCTTTTTAGGCAGAGCCGCACGCTACGGTATCACGGTAAACGCAACCGTACGCGATTATTCGGTGCTAAAATATTTGGTAGAGCCTTCGGGAAAAGCGGAGGAGGCTTCGGACGTTATGGAAGGGTACGCGTTTCCTACGGAAACGGTTGCCTTTGCGTTCACCCGTTCTTTTTACGAATTATATCAAAAACTTTACGCGGAAGGGATGCAGGATTTATACGAAAAAATTGAACTTCCCCTAATGCGCGTGCTATACGAAATGGAAAAAAGCGGTGTAACGGTGGATACTAAAACGCTTTCCGCCCTAACCGTAAAATTTGACAAGGAAACCGCGCGCATTCAGTCCGAAATTTTCGCGTACACGGGGGAATTTAACCTTAATTCGCCCAAACAGTTAGGCGTGGTTTTATTTGAACAACTACAACTTGGCAAGGGTAAAAAAACTAAAACGGGTTACGCTACGGGCAAGGAAGTGTTAGACGAACTTGCGGATAAGCACCCCGTAGTGCCTTTGATTTTAGAATACCGCCAAAAACAAAAATTGCTTTCCACCTATTTAAGTGGCATTTCCCCCTTGCTTGACGGGGAAAATAAACTGCATAGCCGCTTTTTGCAAACGATAACCACCACGGGCAGACTTTCCAGCCGTGAACCCAACTTGCAAAACATCCCCATTCGGGAGGACGAAGGGAAAGAATTAAGAAAAATGTTCGTTTCGCGTTTTGCGGAAGGTAAAATTCTTTCGGCGGACTATTCGCAAATTGAACTACGGCTACTTGCTGCTTTTTCGGGCTGCAAGGGGCTTACCGAAGCCTTCCTTCGCGGGGTGGACGTTCACTCCGCCACCGCCGCAAACGTGTTCGGCGTTACTGATAGCGAAGTAACTTCTGCTATGCGTAGAAGCGCGAAAGCGGTAAACTTTGGCGTGATTTACGGCATTAGCGAATATGGGCTTGCCGCCAATATTAAAACCAGTGTTAAGGAAGCTAAGGACTATATCGCCGCGTATTTTGCAACTTACCCTGAAGTTCGCGCCTATATGGATGAAAACGTGGAAAAAGCGCGCGAACAAGGCTATTTAACCACCTTTACGGGTAGAAGAAGATACTTCCCCGAACTGAAATCTTCTAACGGGAACTTGCGCGCCTTTGGGGAACGCGCTGCAATGAATATGCCCTTGCAAGGCGCGGCTGCGGATATTATTAAAATGGCAATGCTTGCGGTTTTTAAACGTATGCAAAAGGAAAATTTGCAAAGCAAACTGATTTTACAGGTCCATGATGAACTGATTGTGGATACCGCCCCGGGGGAAGAAGAAGCCGTTCGCCGTATTTTAAAGGAAGAAATGGAAGGCGTTGTAACGCTTGCCGTTCCCTTAACCGTGGAAGTGGGCGAAGGAGAAAACTGGCTGGAAGCCAAGTAGGAAAGATATGAAAATAGCAATTACGGGTGGCATTGGCAGTGGAAAAACCCTTGCCATCGAACAATTAAAAAGCATGGGGTATCCCGTATTTTCGGCGGACGAAATTTCTAGGAATTTAGTCAACGGCCCAAAGGGCGCGGAAATTTTGTCGCCCTTGTTTCCGCATGCTGTAAAAAACGGGAAAGTGGATAGAAAAGCCTTAGCCGCAACCGTGTTTACGGATGAAGCAGAACTAAAAAAACTAAACGCTGCCCTGCATCCCGCCATTATGCAGGATTTATACGGGCAAATGAACGAAGCGGAAAAGGTTTGCCCCTTGGTATTTGCGGAAGTCCCCTTGCTGTTTGAAAGCCAAACGGAAAAGGATTTTGACCGTGTGTGGGTGATTATGCGTGGGGAAGAAGATCGGGTGAATTCCGCCGCGCAAAGGGATGGGACTACTCAAGAAGAAGTGCGCCTTCGCATAAAAAATCAAATTGATTATTCTAATACGGATTTTTCCGCGCATACTGTAATTGTGAACGGCGAAACAAAAGAAAAATTCCTTTGCCGTATCCAGGAAGAAGTTGCGAAAATTCTTAACAGTTTTTGAAAAATTTTTAATTGTTTTCTTTTTATTATTTAGCGTACTTTCTCTGCGCCCCGCGTATATATCGCATGCGTATCCCGTACGCTATACCGAACTTGTGAAAAGGTACGCGGAGGAAAATTCCTTTTCCCCCGCTTTTATTTTTGCGGTAATTTACGCGGAAAGTGGTTTTAATGCGAACGCGGTATCCAAAAAAGGGGCGGTGGGGCTTATGCAAATTATGCCCCAAACCGCGGGATTTATTGCGGGGCGCAACGGCTACGATTATTTGGAAAGTTACTTAACGAATCCCGAATACAATATCCGCACGGGTTGCAGATATCTTTCTTACTTGCGCGCACGTTTTTTAGATGAATCCACCCTTCTTGCCGCTTATAACGCGGGGGAGGGAAACGTGGGGGAATGGCTAAAAAATCCCAAGTATTCGGTTGATGGCAAAATTTTAAGCAAAATTCCTTACCCAGAAACCCAAAATTACGTTCAAAAAGTGCAAAAGCTTAAAAATAAATACGAAAAACACTATCGTTTTTCTTGACAAAACAAAAAGGGTGTTGTATAATTAAACACGCTTGCGAGGGTGGCGGAATTGGCAGACGCGTACGTCTAAGGAGCGTATGGATATCCGTACGGGTTCAAGTCCCGTCCTTCGCACCATAAAGAAACCATAATATTGATACGAAAAATATCGGTATTATGGCTTTTTTATTGCAAAAATAGGGGTATTTGCCCTTTTTCATTGGATTATTAGGTATTCTTTTTTTAATCGCTATTCATCAAACAATCATTTCCAAAATTATTGACAAATAGTGTGCTTTATGATATAATCGTATTACAATAAACGATAACAAAGGAACCCGCTGACTGCAGAGGACGTTGGTTCCTTTATGCTTTTTTAGAGGAAAAACTTATGGTTAGGAAAAAGAAATTTACGCTTTCGACCACGCAGATCATATTGCTCAGTTTCCTTGTGACCATCCTTGTGGGAAGCGGGCTTTTGGCATTGCCAATCAGCTCTGCAAGCGGAGAAGCCGTGCCGTATCTTGACGCGCTCTTTACGGCAACCACATCCACCTGTGTGACAGGACTCGTTACACTTCCCACGGTATCTACTTGGAGCGTGTTCGGGCAGATTGTTATATTGCTTCTTATACAGATCGGCGGTCTTGGTATCATCACCATTATGTCGGGACTGATGCTTCTTCTCAATCGGAAAATGGGTATTGGTGACCGTTTGCTCATTCAGGATGCCTTCAATCTGAACACAATGTCGGGACTTGCAAAG
>SVIF01000035.1 GCA_015069615.1 Clostridiales bacterium
CACAAGCGCGGCGCATACTTTTTTGCCAATGCCCTTGCCTTGCGATTCCCTTTTTAAGCGCACCGAAAGGTTACATTCCCCTTTGCCGTTCCATTCCCCTAAGGTGGCTTCCCCCAAGAATTCTTCCCCCTTTTTAATTGCAAAATACAGGGCGGTTTTTTCCTTAAATGCGCGGATTGCTTCGCGCACGAAATATCCTTTATCTGGGCTAGTACAATCTTCACGGTAGTCGTAGCCGAACAGTTCGTTTAGTTCGTCGTCCGTGGCTAAATCGTAGTAGTTCTTTTCATCTATTTCGGCAAACGCAGTAAGGGTATATTCCCCCGCTTTTAGGGTGGGGATTTCCTTTAACAGGTGCACGGGGGTAATAACGCGGACGCGCACGGCGGGAAGAATTTCACACGGGGCGTATTGCAATTTGCTTTTCCTAAGCCCAGGGAGCGCCACGTCGTCCTCTCGGTTTAGATAAGTGGCTTTTTCTTTCACCGCCTTGGCAAACGCTTGCACCATAAAGGGATACGCGCCCACTTCTTCGGGTAGTGCCTTTTCAATGTGCACCGCCATGGTATCCCCGTATTTTTCCCCAAGAACAACCCCTAATACCTTGCCCGATTCCTTTAAGATATAGCGGTAATTTCCCCCTTCCTTGGAAAGGAACAATTCCTTTGCCAAATGTGATTCTTCCGCTTTTTCGGGGGGGGATTTTTGAATAAACTCGTCAAAAAACGCTTGCGTCGCTTTGAGATCCGCCTCTGTGTAAGGCACGAATTTGCAGGTAGGATGTGCCACGGCAAACCGCTTAATATAATTGCGCGCGCCTTGGTGCTTTTTGCCCTGCATTTCGGCTAAATCGCTTGCCAAATACAGATAGTCGCTTTCCACACGGTTTATCGTACGCGCGTACGAAGGGAACACGCGGGTAAACACCTCTTCCTGCCCCTTGGGAAGGGCGAAAAAGCGTAAAGCCGTTTGCGTTTTTGCCACGTGCTTAGAAAGAAGGTGTAAGGCTTCTTCCACACAACCCTCCCTTTCTACCGCGTAGGGGTAGGAATAGGTGCTTTCGCCGTCCATTTCGGTGAAGCGAAACACCGCGCAACCCGCGATAAACGCCACCGTAGGCTGAAACACGCTTTTCCACATATAAATTTGCGTGGGCGAAAAACTGCTGTGCCGGTAGGGAATCGTATCCGCGCTTTCGCGCAATTTGTTTAGCGTTTCCGCGCTTACGGGCGCAAAGATTACGGGGCTAACCCCGTTTTTGTTAAAACGGATTTTCTTTTGCATACACGCGTATTTTACTCTCTTTTTTCTAAAAAGTCAACCGCCCGCGGGCGGGCGCGAAAAAAACGCCAAAATTTTTACCCTTCCGCCTTGCCCTACCCCTTCCTTTCCCTTTTTCTATCAAGGGCGGGGAAAGCCTACCCTTTGACAAAATATCACTTTATGAGAGTGATTTTTCACTTTTTGCCATTGTTTTTGATAAAAACATGTGATATGATGGAAACAGATGACCCACCCAAACGGGTAGTGGAGGTAAAAAATATGAAAAAAGTAACGGTAAAAGATTTAACTTTGGAAGAAAAAGTTAGCCTTCTTACGGGTAAGGACATATGGCGCTTACACACTTTCAGCGGCAAACTGCCCGAAGTGTTCGTTGCAGACGGCCCCCACGGGCTTAGAATGGTTTCGCGTGAAAACGCGGGCAACTGGGGTGGGGAGGTATATAAAACCACCGCAATGCCCAACGTGGTAAACGTGGCAAACACCTGGAACCCCGCATGCGCGTACGAAACCGGCAAGGTGATTGCGGACGAATGTATTGAACACGATGCGGACGTTCTTCTTGCCCCCGGGGTAAACATTAAGCGTTCCCCCTTGTGCGGAAGAAACTTTGAATATTTTAGCGAAGACCCCTATTTGGCGGGCGTTATGGGCGTGGAATACGTCAAGGGCGTGCAAGATAAAGGGGTTGGTACTTCGCTAAAACACTATGCGTTGAACAATAGCGAAAACGATAGATCTTCCATGACCGCTGAAGCAGACGAACGTACAATGCGCGAAATTTATTTGCGTCCTTTTGAACTTATTCTGCAAGAAACCAAGCCCACCACAGTAATGTGTTCGTACAATAAAGTAAACGGCATCCACACTTCTGAAAACCGCTATTTATTGAAAGATATCTTGCGCGATATCTTCGGTTTTGACGGCATTGTGATTTCGGACTGGGGCGCTTGCCACAACCGTTGGAAATCCGTGAAAGCGGCGCTTGACCTTTGCATGCCCGTGAAAGAGGATGCAGATGCACAAGTGATGACCGCCCTTAAAAACGGTTGGATTAGCGAAGCGGACGTAGATTACTGCGTGGAAAACTTGCTAAACTTTATCTATCGTATCCAAGATATGAAACCCCTTAGAAAGTTAGAATTTACCGAAGAACAACGCTTAGAAAAAGCAACGGCGATAGCCACCGAAAGTATGGTGCTTTTGCAAAACGAAAACAGCGCCCTTCCGTTAAAGAAAATTCCCACACTGCTTCTTGGTAGAATGGCGGAATTCCCCGCAGCTTGCGGTGGCGGTTCTTCAGAAGTTTCTTCCTGCCATACGCACCCCCACTTAAAGGATTTGCTTGCCGAAAAACTAGGGGTGGAAGTTACCTTCCGCAGCGCAACCGAACCCCACTTTAACGGCCTTACCGCTGCACGCGAATGTATGGACCTTGCCGCACGCTTTGATCAAGTGGTGGTTGTGGTTGGGGAAGATACCTCCTTAGTTTGCGAAGGCATGAACCGCACGGATATCAAACTACACCCCAAGCACTTGCAACTAATTGACAACGTAACGCGCGTTTGCGATAATGTTATCGTGGTAATTGAAGCGGGTAGCGCGGTGGATACTTCCGAATTCCAAGATAAAGTAAACGCTATTTTGTACGCGGGCTACGCAGGGGATGCGGTAAACTACGCGCTTTCGGACCTTTTGACGGGCGCTGCCACCCCTTCTGGAAAATTAAGCGAAACCTTCCCTTACGAAAAGGACGATTTTTGCCCCGATATCAACTTTACCCCTTGCGGTGTGGATCGTTACGTAGAAGGTATTTTCGTGGGCTACCGCGGTGCGGATGCAATGGACGCGGACGTTCTTTACCCCTTTGGCCACGGGCTTTCGTACGTAAACTTCCGTTACGAAAACTTGCAAGCAGAAAAGAAAGGCGAAACGGACTACGTGATTTCTTACGATATTTATAACGAAGGGGATATGGACGCAGCCGAAGTTTCCCAAGTGTACGTTGGCCAAGCGGCGGCAAGGGTGGCGCGCCCCGTAAAAGAACTGAAAGCCTTTTCTAAGGACGTAATCCCCGCAAGGGGCAAAAAGCACGTTTCGGTTACGCTGGATAAATCCGCCTTTGCGTACTACAACGTTTGCTTGAAAGACTGGCACGTGGAAAACGGCGCGTTCACCGTGTACGTGGGCGCAAGTAGCCGTGATATCCGCTTAAAGAAAAAACTGATCGTTGCCCTTCCGGACGAAACGCAGTTTACCTAATAACAACGAAAAACGCTTTTTGCACATGATTAAAACCTTCCCTTACTTGGGAAGGTTTTTTCTTTCTTCGCCTACCCCCTTGACGGGCTTAACGGAGAATCTCAATCTTGCCTCCCCTTGTCAGGGGAGGGGGACCGCTATGCGGTGGAAGGGTAGTAAATAACGATAAAGTTTCTCTCCCTCCGTCTTGCTAACGCAAGCCACCTCCCTCGTCAGATGGAGGCAAGAAATATGGTTGTCATTCTTCGCCTACCTACTTTGACGGGCAACACGGAGAATCTAAACCAAAGGCATTTTGGGTAAAAACAAATTTTTCTTTTATACACTTGCAATATTTATCATATTGTGCTACAATTTTATTTATAAAAAAACAAAAAATTTCAAGTTTTAAGGAGAAACCTATGAAAAAACTTGCAAAACTGCTTACGTTACTGTTTGCGGTAACGGTGCTTTGCTTTACGCTAACCGCGTGCGGGGGCAGTTCTGACCCCCAGCCCACCCCCACGCCCAGCGTTAGTACTTCGCCCAGTACCGCACCTACCGAAGTAACCTCCGAATTTTTCACCCTGAGTGGCACTACGTTTTCGGTAACCGTACCTAACAGCCAAGCAACATTAGAACTTTCGGATAAGTTTCATATTCCCCAAGGCGTTTCTGCGCAATTATATAAGGAAATGGGCGGAACGGGCGTTTTACTTACTTCCACCCTTGTTTCCCTTTACGAAGGGGAAAACGTATATTCCTTAGTGGTAACCATGCCCACGGGCTTTCCCAAAACTTACGCAGTGGTAATTACGCGCAACCCCACCTACGCCGTGTACTTTAACACGCAGGGTAGTAGCGTGGAAACGCAGTACGTGGAAAACGGCTTTTGCGCAACTCAGCCCACCCAAAACCCCACGCGTGCGGGCTACGTGTTTACGGGTTGGGATTACGATTTTACCACCCCCGTAACCCAAAGTATCACCGTTAATGCGCAGTGGCAAGGTAACCTAAACACGCTTAAATTTGAAGGTAATGGCGCAACTTCGGGCGAAATGGTGGATATGCAAATTCGTTCGGGCGCGACGGCAGTTTTAACTGCCAACGGCTTTACCAAAACGGGGTACACCTTCCTTGGCTGGGCAACCAGTGCAGAAGGTTCGGTGCGCTATCAAAACGGTGCAGAATACACCATGGGCACGGATAGCGAATACACCCTGTATGCCGTATGGCAGGAACCGTATACCGAAGGGCTAACGTTTACTAAAAACGGTAACACATATTATGTAAGCGGTTATACGGGCAGTAGTACCACGGTAACCATCCCCGTTAAATACATGGGCTACCCCGTAACCAGCATAGGTCGGAGTGCGTTCTATAATTGCTATTCCATAACGGAAATCGTGATACCTAATAGCGTAACCAGCATAGGTGTTGAAGCGTTCTATTCTTGCTATTCCTTAACCACGGTAACGTTTGGCGATAACAGCCAGTTAACCAGCATAGGTAATTCTGCGTTCTATTGGTGCGATTCCTTAACGGAAATCGTGATACCAGAGGGCGTAACCAGCATAGGTGAAAGGGCGTTCGTAGCTTGCGATTCCTTAACCATTTACTGCGAAGCGGCAAGTGAACCCAGTGGGTGGAGTAGTGGTTGGAACTCTGGCCGTCCCGTGGTTTGGAACTGCAAGAATAACGAAGTAGCAGAAGATGGTGCTATCTATAAAACAATTGACGGCATTCGCTATGCGTTAAAGGATGGCGTTGCTACGGTGGTAGAACAACCCCGGAGCATTTCAGGAAGTATTACTATTCCCGCCAGCGTAACCTATAAAGGCACCGCGTATGCGGTAACCAGCATAGGTTCTTCTGCGTTCGATTCTTGCGATTCCTTAACGGAAATCGTGATACCTGATAGCGTAACCAGCATAGGTAATTATGCGTTCTATTCTTGCGATTCCTTAACCACGGTAACGTTTGGTGAAAACAGCCAGTTAACCAGCATAGGTTATCAAGCGTTCTCTTTTTGCGATTCCTTAACGGAAATCGTGATACCGAATAGCGTAACCAGCATAGGTAATTATGAGTTCTCTTCTTGCTATTCCTTAACCACGGTAACGTTTGGCGATAACAGTCAGTTAACCAGCATAGGTGAAAGGGCGTTCTCTGATTGCTATTCCTTAACGGAAATCGTGATACCTGATAACGTAACCAGCATAGATTGGGGTGCGTTCTATAAGTGCGATTCCTTAACCATTTACTGTGAAGCGACAAGTGAGCCCAGCGGGTGGAGTTGGCATTGGAATAAAAAAGATGATTACGGCAGTCTTCCCGTGGTTTGGAACTGCAAGAATAACGAGGTGGCTACAGACGGTGCTATCTATAAAATAATAGACGGCATTCGCTATGCGTTAAAGGATGGCGTTGCCACAGTGGTAGAACAACCCCGAAATATTGTAGGCAGCATTGCTATCCCTACAAACGTAACGTATAACGGTAGCACGTATGCGGTAACCAGCATAGGTTCTAAGGCGTTCTCTAATTGCGATTCCTTAACGGAAATCGTGATACCGAATAGCGTAACCAGCATAGGTTATAGAGCGTTTTATGATTGCGATTCCTTAACCACGGTAACATTTGGCGATAACAGCCAGTTAACCAGCATAGGTAATTCTGCGTTCTATTGGTGCGATTCCTTAACGGAAATCGTGATACCCAGTAGCGTAACCAGCATAGGTGAATGGGCGTTCCATTCTTGCACTTCCTTAACGGAAATCGTGATACCGAATAGCGTAACCAGCATAGGTTCTGTGGCGTTCTATAATTGCTATTCCTTAACCATTTACTGCGAAGCGGCAAGTAAACCCAAAGGGTGGGATAGTGGTTGGAATGTAAAGGACGATCATGGCGTCATTCCCGTGGTGTGGGGTTATACGGGCGAATAAAAGATAGCCGAATAAAGACAACTTAATATAAGCAATTTATAGTTACTAAAAAAATTAATACACCGCCGTGGCGATTTCGCCACGGCGGTACTTTTTTTGAGATCCTATCGCTAACGCTCCAGGATGACATCACAGGGGAACACCCAACTTTGTCATTCTGGAACGAAGCGTAAGCGTAGTGATAGAATCTCATATCATCTAACTCAGCACCGTGCCTTCGGTGCCTTGGATTACGCGGAAAATTTGCACTTCTTCCCCCGTGTTGGCGGAGATATAAAAGTAGTACAGTTCGCCCGATAACCCCTTACCGCTGAATTCATAGCACAGTTCTTCTACGCCTTCCCCCAAGGGGGCAACGCAAAGCCTTCTGGTTTCCACGTTAACGGTATCCGAAACCTTACTTTCGGCAACCGATTGCGAAAGGCGGGGCACTAAATTTTGGCGGTTTGTGTGGTTTAGCAGGTACGAATACGCTTCTAAACCAAGCACTTTTCCATCCGCGCAGTCCACTTTCACCTTAATTAAGTCGGGGTACATGGTAACGCCCTCTTGACTTGCGGCGCAGTTTACCGTACATTCGCCGCGGAAGGAATCCGTCCACACCGCTTCCATAGTTTCATAGCCCGCTTTTTCTAAAAAGGCAAGGGCTTTTTCTATGCAATCGTCCGTGGAAACGCCTTCGCTTTTTTCACTTTGGTTGCGGTCAAAAAGGGCAAGATGCCCGCCCTTAGCGGTAATTTGCGCGTAAATTTCGCCCCCTTCCGAATCCATTGCGGTAAAGCAATGGCAGGTGAACGCCGCCCCCGTGCTTTCGCCCGCATATTCTACTTGGCTAAGCCCGTAATCCGCAAACAAACTGCGAAAGATTTTTTCCGCTTGGGTGCGAGAAACGGCATCCCCCGTAAGTCCGCGCGCTTCGGTGCGGTTTAGGGTGGATTCACTAAACGCGCCGTCGTAAATTAGGCGGGGGAGAGAGGTGGAATTTTCTTCCAGTTCGGTAAAGCCTTTGGTAATTTCCCCGTCCGCTTTTAGCATTTTTGCTATATTTTTGCTTACGTTTCCGCTATTTTCCACGCGCTTCAGTTTATCCCGCAAGGCGGTGGTGCTTTTTTGCAGCGAAAGCACGGTTTCGCGTTCTTCTTCGGTCAACGTGCCCGCGTTTAATTCCTTTTGCAAGAACTTGGCGTAATCGCCCACTTGGTTTACCAGTTTTGCGGTGTAAAATTTGGCTTCATCCCCCAAGGGAAGTTCTTGCAAACTGTTTTCCGCAAGTTCGCTTTGCACGGCGATATCGGTGGTCAGTTGCCGCCCCATGCTTTGTGAAGAAGAAACCGCCAGCTTAGAAAGGTTCGCATCCATATTATCTAAATACCCTTGCAAGCTGTAATACGCGCGGGCGTATCCCGCGTTTAGGGTTGCAATTTGGCGGCTGGAACTGAAATAATAAGCGGTTAGGGCGGAAGCAAGCACCAGCGTGCTTACCGAAAGGGCGATTACCGCCGCAATCAGCCCGGGCTTTCCGTGCGCCCTATTTTTATTGCGGTTATCCCGCGAAATGCGACGTTCTGCTTTGCGTTCCGCTTTGCTATCCTTGCGCTGTTGTTTCGCCGCTTGCTTTTTTGCGCTTTCGGCTTGCTTTAATCCTTCTTTTTGCGCTTGCGCCCGTTGTTTTGCCATCGCGTTTTCTTGCTTTTGCGCCTTGCGCTGCTTTTTGGCTTGCACGCGCGCTTGTTTTTCTTGCACGCGCGCTTGCTTTTTTTGCATCCGCGCTTGTTTTTCCTGTTCGCGTTTAAGCGCGTTTTGCTTTTTCGCTTCCTGCTTTTCCTTTTTTAAGGATATTTTTTTGCGCTTTGCCGCGGCTTTCAGTTCGGCGCGGCGGATGGCGCGTTTCTTCTTAAATTCCTTTTTGGCGGCGCGGATTTCCGCCTTTTTCTTTTTGCGTTGCTGCGCGTTTACTTTCCGCTTTGCGCGTACCTTTTTTTCGTGCGTGCTTTCATGCGCTTTTGCGGTGGGCTTTTCTTGTTGTTTTACGCCCGAATCCCCTTGCTTAGAAAGGGAAGGTTTCACTTGCGTTTTAATCTGCGCGTTCGTGTTTTTTGCCGTGGAAGGTTTTCCTTGCGCGGTAGAACGAGTGTTCTTCGTTACTTCTTTTTTATTTTCGCTCATCTTTTTTCTCCTTACTTGCAAAATACGTGTTCGCCTATGGTAACCACAACGGGGCGGGAATAAATCCATTTACTGGTTGCAACCGCGGGGTTGTAGTAGTATAAGCATCCGTAGGTGGGGTCCCAGCCGTTGATTGCGTCCTGCGCGGCGCGTTGGCTACTTGCGTTTGGTGCTAAGTTAATTTGTCCGTCCGAAACAGCGGTAAACGCGCCCTTTTGGTAAACCACCCCCGAAATGGTGTTGGGGAAGGAAGGGTTTTTCACGCGGTTCAAAATTACCGCGCCCACGGCAACTTGCCCGGTGTAGCTTTCTCCACGTGCTTCCGCGTGAATAATTTTGGCAAGCAAGTATACGTCCGAACTAGAAAAACTGCCCCCCGTAGTACCGCCCGTAGAACTGCCCGTTTTCATACCCAGCGCGGCAAGGGTTTTATTTCCCACAATGCCGTCTGCCGTAAGGCCGTTTTTCCGTTGGAAGTATACCACGGCGGCGCGTGTTTTACTGCCGTAAATGCCGTCTACCGCGCCCGTGTAATACCCCCAGTTTTTTAGTTTTTGCTGTATGGTTTTCACCGTAGAACCGCTACTGCCCACTTTATACGTGGCAACGATAACCGCGGGTTCTTCGGTTTGAATTGCCCGTTTCATGCTTACGGTTATCGTAAGCCCCGAAACAAGCAAGCATAGGGTTGCGATTAGTGCAACCGTTTTCGTGCTTTTTTTCATTTTTCCTCCTATATCAAAGGGGGTATTACCCCTTCGTAAATAAATCGTAAAGAAAGCTTCGGTATTCTACGGGCTCGTCCCCGCCCCCCGAAAAACATAAAGGGGGATACACCACGCACCACCAGTTTTCCCCTTGCGCCTTGCCAAGTGAAATAATCAGCGCTTCGTATCTGCCGTAGGGTAGGGAAATTCCTTGATACACGCGGGTGGGGAATACCTCGCTTTTCACTTCCGCGCTTGCGGTGTAGTTTGCCCCTTTTTCAAATAAAATGCGGTTGGCAATGGTGATTAGGTTATTCCGTTCCCCAAGAACTACGCGCTTTGCTTCCGCCTTGCTTTTACAGTTTTTAAGGAGTGGTGTTAGGTATTCCACAATCCCGTCCTTTACCGCGTATTTCACTTGTTGGGCGGTGAAAGAATTATCGTCCGCGCGAACGTGAATCCGCAAGTATTCTTCGGGGAGCAGCACTTCGGTAGCGGAAGTGGGAAAACTACATCCCGTAGCGCAAAATAGCAAACAAAGTAAAACAAAACCAAACCAAACGCGTTTCATAACAAACTCCTATTTTCCGCGCGAAAGCGGAATAAAAATAAACGGCTTTTCGCCTTTACCCTTATCTTTTACCCAAAGCAAGGAAAATATTCGTACTTTCATACACAAATAAGTTTTTTTCACAAAAAAACCGCCCTTCCAAAAGGAAAGGCGGTAAAAATGCAAAAAATATTTAGAAAGGATTTCTACCAAGCAGTTCGTCGCAAGAAACGTCAAAAAAATTCGCAAGGCGCAAAATATACGTTGCCTTGGGTTCGTTTACGCCCCGCTCCCAGTAGTCAACGGCTTTTTGGCTAACGCCCACCGCATCCGCAAGGACTTTTTGCGAAATGCCCTTAGATAGGCGGAAATCCTTAATGTTTTCCGCAATATTACTAACAGCGGTGAAACGCTCATTTGTGGTAGTTTGATTATATTTTTCGTTCGGTTTGTTCATCATACCAATATTTTAGAAGAAATCTTCTTAAAATGCTTGACAAAGAAGAATTCTTCTTGTATAATAATGGCGAAAGTTCGGAAAACGCCGATGACCTAAGGCGTTTTTGCGGTAGATGGATATAAAAAGGGGAAGAAATGTTAGCCAACAATTCTCCCTTCCCCAACTTTTAGAGAGGTTTTGCGATTGGTTTTCTTTTAAATTTCTCAGCCGTAACTTTCCGAATTGGCGTCGTTTCGCACAAGCGAAGCGACGTTTTTTTATAAAAAACCGCCCTTCCCAAAGGAAAGGCGGTAAAAAAGAATTCTTATTTTTCAAAGCGGAACGTCCAGCGCGAAGATCCCGCCTTGGCGGTAACTAATAGCTCGTTGCGTTCGGTGTGCAAAATGCAGTTTTCGCCACTAAAATATAGCCCCGTGTTGCTATCCGCTTTTTCGCGGAAAATCAGTTCGCCGTTTTCTTGATATAGGCGGTTGGGGGTAATGTGGTAAAGGGGGAAATCGGGCAAGTTTTCAAAGTAAAAAGAAAGGGGAACGGAAAGGCAAAATTCGCGCGTCCATCCGTTTTCTTCGTAAGTATCCGTAATTTTGCCCAAGGGGGTTTGCCCTTCAAATACGTTGTGTGTAATCACGTTACCCGTTATCGTGCTTTCCGCCGTTAAATCCATACGGCTGGTTACCGTATACGTTACGAAGGGCTTTTTTTCTAAATTTACCCTTCCATCAGGCCACTGAAGGTTACGCCCGAA
>SVIF01000036.1 GCA_015069615.1 Clostridiales bacterium
GGCATACGATATCGGTTACGGCGGATTAGACCACGTTCTTGCTATGGGCGAAGACGTGAACGTTCTTGTTTTGGATACCGAAGTTTACTCCAACACGGGCGGCCAAGCAAGTAAATCCACCCCCACCGGTTCGGTTGCTAAGTTTGCCGCATCGGGTAAACGCGTTAAGAAGAAGGACCTTGGCATGATGGCAATGAGCTACGGCTACGTTTACGTTGCACAATGCGCTATGGGTTACAACGATCAACAATTCTTAACCGCTATCACCGAAGCAGAAAAATACGACGGACCTTCGCTTGTTATCTGCTACGCACCCTGCATCAACCACGGTATTAACATGAGCAATTCTCAGCTGGAAGAAAAGAAGGCTGTAGAAGCAGGCTACTGGCATTGCTACCGCTTCAACCCCGATGCACCCGAAGGCGTAAATCCCTTCACCTTGGATAGCAAAGAACCCACCGCAAGCTATAAGGACTTCATCCTTGGCGAAGCAAGATACACCGCGCTGAAAAAACAAAACCCCGAAATGGCGGAAGAATTGTTTGACCGCGCTGAAAAAGAAAACACCGCACGCCTTGCAAAATATAAGAATTTGGCAGGTAAGGAATAATCCCTTTTAGGGATTCCTTCCCGTTACCTAACGGATTTCCGTTAGGTAAACGGCGGTAAACACGCAAAAAGAAAGGCAAACCCTTCGGGGCTTGCCTTTTACTTTACGGCTGATTTTTTACAATCCTTCAGACGATCAAATTGTCAGCCCCCTTTACACAAGGGGGCTTTTTTTATTAAGTCGTAAAGAATTATTGTACAATATAAAATCTATACGTTACGTTAGATAAATCGCAATCAAAATTAACTGCATGAGTACCTCCCGCCCAATTTTGGAATTCTTCAAACTGAACCAAATGAATAATATCTAACGAAACCACAAAGTTTCTTTCGGTCACTTTACATGACGTGCTTAACGTTAAATTTTCTTCACTGTCCGCTGTTCCGTATGCAGGATCTATCCACAAAGCGGGCCAACCACCCCCCGTGGCGGAAAGTTCCGCAATAACGGAATAATCGCCTTCGCCAAAACGCGCCTTTACTGTTGCAGTGGCAGTTGAAGCGGCAGAACGGTATTGTAACGCTGTTGCACCCGATGCTACGATTTCCACACCTAACAAGTTTCTAACAATCAAAGGCAAGTAATCGCTAGACACTTCAATAGTAAAAGACGTGGATTGCGCATTGTTAATGTTTTGCGTGTGAGTTGAAACGCTGAACGACGCCTGATTAACGGTGGTGCTAAATTCTTCGGAATCCCAATTTGCATCTATAATTTCATTATCTATCAAAATTGCGTCCGGAAGTTGCAATGACGTCAAAAAATCTTGGGGCAATGTGATTTTCTCCGTTGTGTTATTTTGCCAAACACCATTTTCGCTGTATTCAATGCTTAATGCCGCATCATCTCTCGGACAAGTTGAATACGTAATGCTGTAAACTTCTGTATTATCCCAACTTGTTTCAATATAAGCGTAAATATCACAAGTCGCAAGCATCGCCAACCGATAATAACCGTATCCGTAACCGCCTGTGGCAAACACAACTTCCGTATTGTACGTTTCTGCTATCGATTCTGCAGTACTGTAAGCGCTTGTTGTAGAATTTGTATTATCCGTTGTTGTTCCCCATTGACGGGAATAGGATGTTTTTAGACTACCCTTTAGTACCCCCAAAGGATCCCCGATTTCAACACCGATTTCCACAGAAGCGCTACCCGTATTAATATCGGTAACCGTTTTTGAAATTGTGTCTGAAACAGATTGCTCAACAGTAGACTGTGTTTGTGATCCTTTTGAAAAAGTTAGCTGGGGCGGATTGGTTAACGATTTGTTATATCTAACTGCGCCACCCGACCAAATCGGAACATTGACAGCATATCCTAAATCCACAAGGTAATAGTTGCGATCTTTTTCAGAAATAGAATCTATAACAACCAACCCGTTGTTCATAGGTGCCGAAACAACACTGTAAGCGCAGGTATTCATAGGGATTGGATTCTGTACCGACGGTGGAATTGTGGGAATAACCGAAGGACTTGCACCGGGCACTGTGGGTTGAATGGTGGGTGAAGGAACGGCAGTAGGTTCCACCGAAGGCACTGCGGACGGAATGACCGAAGGCGCTACAGAAGAAACAATATACGTAACGGTATTACTCCATTTCCCCGTAGTAAACGCGGTTCCGTTGCCTATTGCACGGATTTTGAAAGTTTGTCCCTCGTTTAGCGTTATGCTTGTTTTGGTATTTTCTATGTAGGATAAAGTCCCGTCTATGCTAATTTCAAATTTTTCCGCATTTGAATCAACTGCCCAACTTGCCACGTTTCCCGTTAAAGTAACGGTGGGCGCAGTTAGTTTTTGGGGCGAATCTGCTTCACCGCAAGCGGTAAGCCCAAGCGTACCGCACACTGAAAAGCACACTACTAACAACAACATTACAAGTTTTCTTTTCATAGGAAAACCCCCTTTAAAAATAAAAAGTGCGCCAACCGAAGTCGACGCACTAAAACGCAGACCCCGATTGTCGCTCAACAAACTTTACGTGAAATGGGTTTAGCCATACATACATAAAGGGAATCTGCATTTTATCAAATTCACTACTGTATGTATGGCAAAAAGAGTATACTTATCCCCTTAAAAGACAAATAAACCCAAATTTCACCTATTCAGTTTGTTGAGCACCTTTAGTATACCATATTTCAACTTTTTAATCAAGTATTTTTATAAAATAAAAAACTCGGCTTGGGATAAGCCGAGTTTTTGTTCTTTTTAGATTCTCCGCCTTGCCCATCACGTAGGTAGGCGAAGAATGACAGGTTTTCTTGGCCCCATCTGACGAGGGGGCTGTCGGCAAAGCCGACTGAGGGAGAGAAAAAGCTTCCTTTACGAGGGGGCTCCCGCGAAAGCGGGTGGAGGAATTTTTTACTCCCACCGTCTTGCTATCGCAAGCCACATCCCCCATAGGAGGAGGCTTTACCCCTCATCCGTCTTGCCTAGCAAGACACCTCCCCTCACAAGGGAAGGCAAGCAAAACAAGCCTCCCCTATGCAAGGGGTGGCAAGGGATTCTATCGCTATGCTCCAGAATGACACGAAGAAAAAACGAAAAAGAAAAGCGCGGTAGATTTTCTCCACCGCGCTTATAATAAGTCCAAATTCGTACTAAAAAGGATGAAATACGCGATATATACGCGTTTTATGCGTTATCCCACGCGTCATTCACTTCCTTAATCACACTTAATATAATGCGTGCCTTTGCGTGGTGTTGCACGGACATACTGTACGGGCTACCCGTGGAATAATCCGTCCAACCGGCGGGCTTACCTGCCAAGGAACGTTTGATGCTATCATTTAATCTATCGATATTCGCGTTATATTCGTAGTTCCAGTATAACAATAGGGGCATACCCGCATTCTTTTGCGCGATTGCTGTTGCTTGGCAGAATTGCAAGATATCTTCATACGTACCGTGAACGTACACGCCTTCTTCTTCGGCAAGCGTATGAGAAAGACCTTGATTGTAATCTTCCCCGTTAATCACCATTCCGTTAGAAAGCGTACTGTTATAGTATTTGCTGTGCTGCAAAGCGGTTTCCGTAAGATAACTTGCATCCGGATTCAGCCCAAATTCCCCAACGTAGCAAGTGGTTTTCATATTCTTTGCATTTTCCACCACCATATAGAACTGTTCTTGCATCGTATCCATATCCGAAAGTTTTGTGCTGAACGGATCTATTTTACCCGTAAACTTTCCGTTTGCATCGAACAAGCCAACTGTTTTCATTTGTTCAATGACCGCTTGGGGATTATCGTAATACTGCTTGCGGATATCTTGTGCAATTTTTTCCTTTTGTTCGGAAGTTGCTACGCCCGCTTGTTGCATCGTAATATATTGTACCAAGGGAAGGTTGGGGTAAAGGTGAGTAGAAACCGCAGTGATACCCGAGTTTAATTCCCTTAACGCCTGGCCATACTGCAACATCGTATCTTCCGTCCAGTTTTGTTCATAGCGTAGGTGATACTGTGCAGCACGAAGGGTTGCATCCCCGCTGGCAATTACGCGGTTATATTCGGTGTTTGCCCCCGCAATTTGTTTTGCCCAAGCCGAACGCCCCTTAATTAAAGTATCCGAAGAAATGGCTGCATGGTCTACCGCTAAATTCCATTCGTTGCCGTATTCCCACATAAACAAGGCGGGATGATCGTTAAAATGTTCTAACAGTAAATCTTGCAGATATACGCCAAATTGATAACTTTTTGCGTTTTCGTTGGCAATTGCGTCGCTTTCGGTTTCACCGGGGAATAACGTATGGTGCCCCATCGTCCAAAACACCGAAGGGATTAAACCGATATTTAAAGATGCGGCTTTATTATACAAGCGTTTTAAGGTGTAAATATACTGTTCTTCCTTAGCTTTATCCACCACGTATTCGCCCGCGGCTTCATCGTAGCGCATCAAACAGTTTTTATATTCACTTTCGTAGAAGAATGCCGTGGAGAAACGAATGGCCTTTACGTTGTACGCTGCTAAATCTTCTAACCCGCGGAAAACGTTTTGAATGCGGTCTTCGGTAACAACGCCTTGGCCAAGATTATAGCAAGTACGCAGTAAACCGAAATAGTTTACGCCCTGCCAATTAACCACTTTGCCGTTATAAGTCATTTCGTAATTACCGTTTATTTTTAAGCCACCTGCCGTTCCTTTCACCAAATTAGTTACTAAAGGCGCTATGCTTAAAAATCCGTTTTGCAAAGTAAGGGTGTAGCAATCGGATTCGGGCGCTTGGGTAACGGTGATTGCTCCGCCCGTTTCAGCATAACGGTCTACTTCGGTGGTAATCACTAAATCTCCCGTAAAGGTTGCGCGGAATTCTCCCCCTTCCACTCCTTCGTTGGGGTTTTCTTCCCCAAAATAGAATACGTCATCACCCTTTAAACCCGAAACTTTATAAGTAAATTCGGGGTGGGGTGCGTACAGTTCTTTTTGCACGTTTTCCGCCTTTACAGTAAGGCGGGCTTTTCGTATGGTCAGCACTGCGGAAAGTTCACGCGTTGCTTCGCCAAGGCTTACGGTTGCCGTTACCCCGTATACGCCCGGCTTTCTTGCGCCCAAAACTACGTCGTATTCGGCTACGTTATCCGCACCCGTTGTTGCGGGGTTTACCGTGTACACAACCGTAGCACCTGCGGGCAAGTTTTTCACTTCTAACTTAATGTTTTCACCACTGTACGTTTTCGTGGAGTTATTAAAGGTTACTTCGTCAAGCAATTCTTCTGGCGAAGGCCCAACGGGTTCATCGGGCACGCTGGGCGTTACCGAAGGAATTACACTGGGCGTTGCCGAAGGTGCAACACTAGGTGCTACCGAAGGTGTAACACTGGGCGCAACCGAAGGTGTAACACTGGGCACAACCGAAGGAATTACACTGGGTGTTACCGACGGTGTAACACTGGGCGCAACCGACGGTGTAACACTGGGCGCAACCGACGGTGTAACACTGGGTACTACCGAAGGAATTACACTGGGCGTTACCGACGGTGTAACACTGGACACAACCGAAGGCGTTACGCTAGGTATTAAACCGCCGTAAAAGGCGGGTTAGAACCAAGCAAGACAAGGCTCGTGAGAAACTAAAACAGTTTAGAAACAAGCGATACAAGGCTCGTGAAAAATACAGGCGAGGCGAACCTTGTTGGTTGCCGAGATTGTATTTTGAAACAGTTAACGCAGTAGCGCGTAGTTTATAAAGCGTTTTAGTCCATTTTGCAATCCGTAAACATCACTTGCGCGCAGGTATCAAATTCCGCCCAAACGCCTACGTCAACGGTTAAATCTTCCGCTAGGTTAAAGGTAAAGGATGCTTCCTTCCACGGGGATTTTACTGCAAAACTGTGGCAATCCCCCACGATTTCTTGCGTAAAGAGCATTTCCCCCGTACGGCGGTTACGAACGAACATTTTCGCTTTGCCGTCCGTGCGGTAACGCAAGGTAAAGGTGTGCGTGCCCGCAGTTAAGAATAAACCTTGGTATAGGTTGCAATTTTTGTTTCGCATGGTTTCAATGAAACCGCAACGCTTATCCACGAAACATTCTTCGTGTACCGCTTCTTCGGTTTCAAATTCCCAGTTCGCTAGGCCAGGGATCCAATTATGGATGCGTTCGCGTTCCCTGCGGGTAAAATCACCGTACTGGAAGTCGCTTGCCGATTTCAAATCACAATCCATCAATAAACCCGTTGCTTTTACGGGGCCAAGCGTGATGGGGCTCCAATAATCGTTATCCTCAAACAAAAGGTTGTTGATTGCCGAATAATCGTCCTTTTCAGTGTTATCGTAGGGTTGCTTGCCAAAGTAGGGGTTATCAAAATACCCACCGATGGAGCAATTCCCTTGCAAAATGCAATCGCGAACGGTGATATTTTGGATGGAACTGCGCGAAAGCACGGGGTCTTCCGTTCCCCAAGGGCCAAACGAAATGGCGCGCCCCGTCCAATAGAAGGTGTAGAAATAACTGTGTTCCACGGTGATATTCCTCACACCGCGGTAGGTGCCGGGCTTTGCGCGTAGCCAGTAGTAATCACGGGGGTCGCTGTAGATAGAGCCCATCGCCATGCCGTCGTCGTTAATATTAAAACGGCTAAAAACAACGGTAATATCTTGGGAAGATGCACATGCAACCCCATCCGCGCCCGTACATTTACAGTCGGTGGCCAAAATATTACCCACGAAGCCGTATCTGCCGTTCCGCGTGTTAATATGAATTGCGCTACTGCGCGAAAGGGTAACGTCCGTAATGGAATAATAATAACAATCTTGAAAGCCGATGGGGGTTACGTGCGCGCGGTCCTGACAACCCACACAAACGTTATCCCCGATAAAGCGGAAATGTCCGTCGGGGGAAATGCTTGCTTGGTCCCACATACGAATTACGCCCTTACCCGAAATTGCGATATTTTCTTCGCGTTTCGCGTAAATTAGGGGCATATTACCGCAACGGCTGTTTGCCACCCAGTTAATTCCCGTAACGGTAGCGTTATGCCCGTACATAGGGGGATTTACATAGTGGCTAATATCGTCGCTTTCCCATAAAATCGCACCCTTTTCCAAGTGCAAATCTACGTTGCTACGAAGGTACAAACGGGTTACGCGGTAACGCTTGCCGTAGAAGGAATTATCCCCGGGAACTACTACCCTACCACCGCCAAGCGCGGAAACTTCGTCTATCGCCTTTTGAATTGCCTTGGTATCGTCCGTAAACCCATCCGCTACCGCACCGTAGTCAAGAACGGATACTTCGCGGTTAGGCAAGGTGAATTCATAGGGGTTGGGGGAAATTTCCCGCCAGTTTTCCACGATGGCGCGGGGGGCGAAGGGCAAATATCCTTCCGCTTTTCTTTCAATTGCAAGGAACTGCGAAGAAAGGTTGGTTCCCTTATTCGCTTTTACGGGGAAAGTTGCGGTAAAGTTACCGCTATCATCCGTACCCACGGTGGCAAGCAAAGTAAGGTCGGTAATATCATCCGTAATTACGTGGGGGAAGGTGCGGTATACTTCTACCGCTACGTTCGGGTTGCCTTGCCCCGTTACGGTAATCGTTCCCTTTTCCATATCCGCTACGCAAGAAGTGATTTTGCCCGCAAACGAACGAATTACTTCTTCTTGTTCCCAAGAAATTTTGCGGATAGATAGGTCGGTTTTTTCGTTAAAGATTAACTTATATTCGGTTAAACGGCCCTTTGCGGTAGGAATATCCGAAATGTTTAGGTATAACGTCGTCCAGTCCTTAATATCCGTAAAGGTAAAGGCTTTAGCCTTATCTTCGCTAAACGCGGGGCTTTCTTCGGTTGCCCAATAAAGGGTTGCGGAAAGAGTTCCGCTTGCCGTTTTCGCGTTTAAGTACAAGGTGTTTTTAATCGCTAGTTCGGTGTTCCAAATGGTTTCCTTTGCCATTTGCATGGAAGGGAATTGTAGTTCCCCGCCCTTTTCCACGTTAGCAGTCAATACGCCGTTTTGGTGCGCGATTTTGCCCGTGGAAATAAAATCCGTTTCCATACCGCTGTTTTCTAAGCCTAGGTCAATCACTTTGCCCGCAAATAAGGTATCAAAGGTCATAATGCCTTGCCAACCGGGGGCTTCTTCATCCGCGTATAGGGTAAAGGTGATTTTATCCACCGCATTTAGGAAGGTTTCGCCCGCAAAGTTAAAGGTTACCACGTTATATCCGTACGCGTTTAAAAATACCGTACGGCTTGTGCTTTGTTCCCCACTAAATACGGTTGCGGTTAAATAACTGTGGGATAACAGCAACGGATCGGGCGCGCCTTGGGAAATTTTGTTTTCGGCCATATCCTTAAAGTATTGCGAATCCTTATCCCCACCGTACGAAGAAAATGCAAAACTAATTGCGGGGGTTTCGCTGATATCCACCGCCTTTTTGGGGGTGTAAATCACCGTTTTATTTTCGTAAGTGGCGGTGGTGGAAATAACGCGAAGGCCTTTTTTGCCCACGGTTACTACATCGTTTTCAGGAAGGGCGCAAGGGGTAACGCTAATTACGTTTTCACCCGCGGTAAAACATTCCGCTTCCTTGGTGGAAAAATCCACAAACACACGCTTTTTATTCAGTAATAATCTGCGATTTGCAAACGAATTGCGCGAAATTTCAGGTTTCATATCTCTATCTCCCTTTGATTAAAATAAACACAGTAAACGCAGTAGCGCGTAGTTTCTAACCCACCGAAAAGGCGGGTTAAAAGCAAGCAAGACAAGGCTCGTTTTTATAAAGGTGGTTTAGAACCGAGCAAGAAGTTAGTGCTAAAAGCGTGTAGATGCAAGTATTTCAAGGCTCGCGACGCGGTTTGGGTTTGGCTAACCTTGTTGGTTGCCAAAATCAAATCCGCAAAGCAGTAACGATGAAATACGCAGTATATACGCGGTTTTAGTCCATTTTGCAATCCGTAAACATCACTTGCGCACAATCCTCAAATTCCGCCCAAACGCCTACGTCCACGGTTAAATCTCTATCTAAATAGAAGGTCATTTTGGCTTCCTTCCAAGGAGATTTTACTGCAAAGTTGTGGGGATCGCCCACAATTTCTTGCGTGTATAAAATCGTACCCGTACGGCGATTACGAACGAACATTTTCGCTTTTCCATCCGTGCGATATTTTAAGCGGAAGGTGTGATAGCCGCCCAAAAGGTGCAAGCCTTGGTACAAGTTGCAATCCGCACCGCGCTTGGTTTCAATAAAACCGCAACGAACGCCGTTAAAAGATTCTTCATGCACCGCTTCTTCGGTATCAAAATGCCAGTTGGCAAGGTTAGTAATCCAATAGGGGTTTTGTTCGGCTTCACGGCGCATAAAGTTGCCGTAAACAAAGTCCCCAGCGGAATGCAAATCGCAATCCATCAGCGCGCCCGTTACCTTCATAGGACCGAAGGTGGTGCGGCTCCAATAATCGTTATCTTCAAACAACAGTTCTTGCACGGGTGAATAGTCGTCCGTTTCGGTGTTATCGTAGGGTTGAATGCCGTAATAGGGGTTATCAAAGTAACCGCCAATGGCTACGCAACCTTGTAAAATGGTATCCCGAACGGTGAGTTTTTTGATTGCCGAACGGGATAATACGGGGTTATCCGTACCCCATACGCAGAAGGAAATTGCGCGGCCCGTCCAATAGAAGGTATAGAAATAACTGTGTTCTACTTCCATATTATAAATGGAATATTTTTTATGTTTTCCGGGGGATGCGGGCATCCAGTAGTAATCGCGGGGGTCGCTATACGTTGCGCCCAAAGCGATTCCATCGTCATTCACGTTAAAGCGGCCGAAAGCAACCTTGATATTTTCGCCACCCGAAGGCCAAATACCGTCTGCGCCCGTACATTTACATTCACTTACCAACAGGTTGGCAATAAAGCCGTTAGAAGAATCTTTACATACGACGTGTGCCGCGCTGCTGCGAATCATAGTGAAATCGCTTAATTCGTAGTGATTACAGCCGATAATACCAATGGGGGTTACGTGCGTTCTATCCTGACAGCCTACGCAAACGTTATCCCCGATAAAACGGAAGTGCCCGTCGGGGGAAATGCTTGCTTGGTCCCAACAACGGATTACACCCTTACCCGTAACGCGAATCTTTTCTTCGCGGTATGCATAGATGATGGGAAGGTTTCCGCAACGACTGTTTGCCGCCCAGTTAATCCCCGTTACCGCCGCGTTGTGGCTAAATTCAGGGGGAACGTCGTAGTGGTTCAAATCGTCACTTTCCCATAAAATCGCGCCCTTTTCTAAGTGCAAATCTACGTTGCTACGAAGGTACAAACGGGTTACGCGGTAACGCTTGCCGTAAAAGGAGTCATCCCCGGGGACTACTACCCTACCACCGCCAAGCGCGGAAACTTCGTCTATCGCCTTTTGAATTGCCTTGGTAGCGTCCGTATAGCCGTCCGCTACCGCACCGTAGTCAAGAACGGATACTTCGCGGTTAGGCAAGGTGAATTCGTAGGGGTTGGGGGAAATTTCCCGCCAGTTTTCTACGATTGCGCGGGGGGTGAAGGGCAAATAGCCTTCCGCTTTTCTTTCAATGGCAAGGAACTGCGAAGAAAGGTTGGTTCCCTTATTCGCTTTTACGGGGAAAGTTGCGCTAAACAACCCGCTATCATCCGTACCTACGGTTGCAAGCAAGGTAAGGTCGGTAATATCATCCGTAATCACGTGGGGGAAGGTGCGGTATACTTCTACCGCTACGTTCGGGTTGCCTTGCCCCGTTACGGTAATCGTTCCCTTTTCCATATCCGCTACGCAAGAAGTGATTTTGCCCGCAAACGAACGAATTACTT